>NZ_JBHXRF010000005.1:104292-204902 GCF_042717545.1 Rhodococcus sp. NPDC058639 | reverse complement strand
TGTTTTGTTTGTTTATTATTCTCATCGTGTCTCTTTACCCCATACTACCCTTTTAGAGCAGCCCCCACCCCCCCCCCCCGCGCCCGCCCCCCCCGCTTCTGTGAGTGTGCTTGCGGGCTAGGGTGACCCGCGTTATCCGGCGGGCGGGGCGAATGCCTTCAACGGCTCGGAGCCCGTCTGATCGTGGCCCCAGTACGCGTCGGCGGTGATCTCCTCGGACGTGTAGAACCGTTCGTCGACCAGCATGCCCTCGGTACCGAACTCGAGATCCCATCCGCCCGGTGCACGGACGTAGAACGAGATCATCTTGTCGTTGGTGTGGCGGCCCAGCGTCGAGGAGATCGAGAAGTCCATGCGGTTGACGCGATCGAGGGCCTGACCCACTGCGTCGAGGGTGTCGACCTCGGTCATCAGGTGCACGAGTCCGGGCTCTTCGTTCGGCGGCGCCGGGCACAACGCGAGGCTGTGGTGGCGCTCGTTGATGCCGAGGAAGCGCACGCGGGCGAGGCCGTCCTCGTCGAGACGGATCGAACCACGCGGCAGGAATCCGAGTACCTGCGTGTAGAACTCGTACGTCTCGTCGAAGTTCGCCGACGGCAGCACCACGTGACCGAGGCCCTGGCGTCCGGTGACCCAGCGTCCCGCGAATCGGGTGACCACGGGGCTGTGGTCGAGAACCGGGCCGAAGAACACCTCGAGGCGCGTGCCGGACGGATCCTCGAACGCGATGGCACCTTCCGCATCGATGTAGGTGGCCTCCTTGTGGGAGAGCACCTCCACCGTCCGGCCCGACTTCTCGACCGCTTCACGCACACGCTCGAGTGCGAACTCGTCACGTACTTCCCAGCCCACGGCCAGTGCCTTGTCCGAATCGCCGGGCAGCACCTGGATGCGGGAGCGACGCTCGTCGACGCGCGCGTAGAACCCGTCCTGCTCGGGACCGGAACCCTCGGCCATGCCGAGGCCGTCGAGCAGCAGTTCGCGCCAGCGCGGCACGTCCTGTGTCTGAATCCTGAGGTAACCGAGACCCCGTAACTCTGTCATGTCAGTTTGTTCCTCGAAAGTAGTAGGTGGATCAGATCATTGCGCGGTATGCGCCCTGCGGCTCGCCGCCGAGCTGCGTGAGGGCGGCAGAGTGGTAGATCATGCCGGGCACGTGAATGGCGTGAGTCAAGCCGACGTGCGCGTCGCGCCAGAAGCGCTGCATCGGCGTCTTCAGGTGAACGGCCGCACCGCCGGCGCGGGCGAAGACCTCGTCCATCGCACGCACTGCACGCCACGCCGCCGAGATCTGGGTGCGCCGGCCGATGGCCCGCTCCTCGAAACTGATCTCCTCACCGCGGTCCGTCTTGTCCCAGAAGCGGTCGACGGTCTCGAGCAGAGCCAGTCGCGATGCGGAGATCTCCGACGCGGCCTCGCTGATCGCGAAGAGAATGTAGGGGTCTTCCTTGATCGGGACGCCCGTGACCTGCACTCGCTCCTTCTGGGCTGCGATGTAGCAGGCGAGTGCGCCTTCGGTCATGCCGATCAGCGCCGACGTGATGCCCAGCGGGAAGATGTAGGAGAACGGGAACTTGTACAGCGTCTCGTCGCGCCCGGCGTGACGCCAGCCGTTGCCGCTGAGCACGATCTCGGCGTCGAGGGTGCGGTGCTCGGGGATGAAGGCGTCCTTGATGATCAGGTCCTTCGAACCCGTGCCGCGCAGGCCGATGACGTTCCAGCTGTCCTGGTCGATCTCGTAATCGGAGCGGGGGAGCACGACGTGCAGAACCTTGTCGGTTCGGTTGCCGTCCTTGTCTCCGACTGCCGCTCCGATCATGATCCATCCGCAGTGATCCGTGCCGGACGAGAATGCCCAGCGCCCGTTGAGGATGTAACCGCCGTCGACCGGCACCGCGACACCCATGGGCGCATACGGCGATGCCATCCACATGTCGTTGTCCGCGCCCCAGATCTCTTCCTGTGCTTTGGGGTCGAAGAACGCGAGCTCCCACGGGTGGACACCCACGATGCCGGCGACCCAGCCCGTCGCGCCGTCGAGCGCACCGAGCGCCATCACGGTCTCGGCGGCCTCACGGGGATGGCCCTCGAATCCGCCGTACTCCTTGGGCTGGAACGTGCGGATGATGCCGGACTCGCGCAGGTGCTTCGCGGTCGTGTCGGTGAGGCGCATGAGCTTGTCGCCCTCGACGCCTTCGGTGCGGATCTCGTCCGCGTGCTGCATGATTCTGTCCAAAACGTGGCCCATGGCGTGACTCTTCCTGGGTATCGGCTTGTGGGAGCCGAGCGGTGGGGTGGTGTCCCGATGAGGGGGTGGGGACCGGCGCACACAGTGTGCCGATGCGCTACCCCGAACAGTGGCAGGGACCACACCCACCCGCATCGATGTTTCCGTTGAACGGGACAGCAACTGCGGGACCTGCGGGGGCGCGGTACAACGAGGGCAACGCACCGGCCGTCCGTGCCCGCACCTTCCGAAGGAGCAAGATGACCGACACCGCAGCTCTGGTGGCTTCCCTGCTCGAGCGTGTCCAGGCACTCGAAGACAAGGCAGCGATCCAGGAGGTGCTGTCGGCGTACGGGCCGGCCGTGGACGCCGGTGACGCCGACGCCGTCGGCGAATTGTGGGCCGAGGATGCTGTCTACGACATCGACATCCGGGTGATGGAGGGCCGCGACGCGATCACCGAGATGGTCCGCACCCGTCCCCACCAGGACTACATCAACGAGGGCTGCGGCCACCTTCTCGATCCCGTCCACATCCGGGTCGAGGGCGACACGGCCGTCGCGACCTGCCATTCACTGTTGTTGCGCCGCAACCTGGACGCCGATTCCTTCCGCGTCTGGCGCGTCACCGCCAACCGCTTCGAGCTGGCACGCATCGACGGAACCTGGAAGATCACGCGCCGCACCGCCCGGCTGCTCGACGGTAGCGCCGCAGCGCGCGAGTTGCTCGCGCGAGCATCCCGCTGACACCGACCGGAGGACATGTCGTGTCGCAGAACGAATCACGGGACCCCGCATCGAAATCAGCGGCCCTCACCCTCGGTGCCGCAGAGCAACTTCTCGCCATCCGGGAAATCGAGCGGGTCTTCGCCGCCCGACTCCGAGTGATGGACAACAAGCAGTGGGAGTACTACCCCACCCTGCACACCGAGGACGTCGTCAGCGAAACGTGGCAGGGCCTGCCCGGCGACAAACGCCCCAGCACCGACGGTGAATCGGGCCGTGTGGTGGGGCGTGCGGCACTGACGCGTGCCATCAGCAACCTGCTCGACGGCCCGGTGCCGGTGACCTCGGCGCATCACGGGCACTGCCCCGAGATCGTGCTGGAATCCGACACCACCGCCCGCGGTATCTGGGCGATGGAAGACCGGTTGTGGTGGGACAACGCCGGCACCGAGGAATCACTGCACGGGTGGGGTCACTACCACGAGCGTTATACCAAAGTTGATGGCGTATGGCTGATCTCGTACCGCAAGCTCACTCGTCTCCGTCAGGTGCACACACCGGGATTCTTCTCGTTCCTGAAGCCGCTCTGAGTATTTCGGCACACCCGTGGCGCACCGTCGTCACGCGCGAGTAGCGGAGCCCTTCTCTGCCGCCCGCGCATGGCCGACGATTTCGCCGGTGAGTTGTGGCCACAATTGCGGGGGCAGGTTGTGGCCCATGCCCGGAACCACCACCAGGCGGGCTCCCGGGACGGCGTCGGCAGTCGCGATTCCGCCGTCCACCTCGACGAGCGGATCGTCTTCGCCGTGGATCACCAAGGTCGGGATCGTCAGGTTGCGTAGTCCCGGAGTGCGGTCGGGGGAGACCACGATCGCGGCGAACTGGCGCGCCACACCGGCGGCGTCGTGGCTCCGGAGGAACGAGCGCCGCCCGAGGTCGGCGACACGCGACTCGTCGAGCGGGTATCCGGGCGAACCGATCACCCGGTACAGCTGAAGGGAGCGTTCGGCGGCGCTGTCCGGGTCGGTCGGCTGCGGAAGGAACAGCGCCGCTGTCGCCTCCGGTCGCGTCCGCCCCACCTCCCGTGACGGAGTGGACATGATCGACGTCAGGCTCCGCACTCGGCCGGGGTGATCGATCGCGAGTTGCTGGGCGATCATGCCCCCCATCGACGCACCGACGATGTGCGCGGATTCGACACCGAGCGCGTCGAGCAACCCCGCCGTGTCCTCGGCCATGTCCACCAGCGTGTACGGCGGTGCAGGCGTGCTCTGTCCACCCAGCAGCGCACCCAGATCGGGAACTCCGGCCTCGTCGAGGTGACTCGACAATCCGATGTCGCGGTTGTCGAAGCGGATCACGTGGAAACCGTGGCCGGCCAGCAGTCCGCAGAATTCGTCGTCCCACGCGAGCATCTGGGTGGCGAGACCCATGATGAGCACAAGGGGAGGGGCGTCTGCGTCGCCGAACGTCTCGTAGGCCAATTCGAGGTCGCCGACTGTTGCGCGCTCGGTCCGGTCGGTCATGGGCATCCTCATCGCTCGCTACCGGTGTCTGTTTCGTACCCTGCCATGTCGCGCCGTCGTCTTTACGCTTTCGAGGGGACGTTGGAGTGTTCCGGAGGAGACTCGGAACGGACTTCGAAGTGAGGGCACATGACGGTCGACGAGAATCCCACGAATCTCCGCCGGGTGTCCAGGCTGCTTGCCGCCATTCGTGACGGCACCGATGACGACACGCTGGCGGCGGGATTCCTGCTCACCGCCACGGTCGTGGCGCTCGTCTGGGCGAACCTGGGGGATTCCTACGAGTCGTTCTGGCAGACCCCACTGAGCATCCGGATCGGGGACTACGGCATCACCCTCGACTTGAAGAACTGGGTGAACGACGGCCTGATGACGTTGTTCTTCTTCGTCGTCGGACTGGAAGTGAAACGCGAACTCACGATCGGAGAACTCACCGACCGCACACGCGCCGCTGTTCCCCTGGTAGCCGCCGTTGCCGGTCTCGCGCTGCCTGCTGTGCTCTACCTGTTGCTCAACCCCAGCGGGGAGGCTGCGGGTGCGTGGGGTGTGGTGGTCTCCACCGACACGGCGTTCGTGCTGGGCGCGATCGCGCTCGTCGGACCACGGTGCCCGGCCCGCTTGCGGGTGTTCATCCTGGCGCTCGCGGTGGCCGACGACATCGGCGCGCTCGCGATCATCGCGTTCTTCTACACCGAGCAACTGAGGCTCGGGTACCTGCTGCTCGGCTTCGTGGGTTTGCTGTTGATCATGCAGTTCCGCCGACTCGAAGTGTGGCGTGGCGTCGCCTACTTCTTGGTTGCGGCCGCAACGTGGGTGGCCTTCTACGAGTCGGGCGTGCATCCCACTCTTGCCGGTGTGCTGATCGCGTTGATCCTTCCCATCTACCCGCCGCGCCGCGCCGAGGTGGAACGGGCGGGTCAGCTCACGCGGGCGTTCCGTCAATCACCCAATCCCGACTACGCGCGCGCGGCGCAACTCGGTGTTCTCCGCGCGGTGTCCGTCAACGAGCGGTTGCTCCGGTTCTATCAGCCGTATACCGCCTTTCTCGTGGTGCCGATCTTCGCTCTCGCGAACGCCGGTGTGGTGATCACCGGTGAGACGATCGGCGACGCGCTCGTCTCACCGATCACGTGGGGTGTCGTCCTCGGTCTTGTGGTGGGCAAACTGGTCGGGATCACCGCTGCGACCGCAGTGTTCTCCCGTCTGCGACCCGGGAGCCTGCCGCCGGGCCTGACTCTGTCTCAGGTCAGCGGTGGTGCAGCACTTGCGGGCATCGGATTCACCATCTCCCTGTTCATCGTGGACCTGGCGTTCGAATCGCCGGAGGCGGCCAACGATGCGCGCCTCGGTGTACTCGTCGCAGCCGTGTTCGCGACCGGATTGGGCTGGGCGCTGTTCCGGTTGGCGGACCGCCGCCGCCCCACCGACGGGGTCCCCGGACTCGTGCTGTTACGTCCGGTCGATCCGAGCCGAGATCACGTGAGGGGACCGGAGAACGCACCGCTCACGCTCGTGGAATACGGCGATTTCGAGTGCCCGTTCTGCACCCGGGCCACCGGGGGCATCCAGGACGTGCGCAAACACTTCGGTGACGACCTCCGGTACGTCTTCCGGCACTTCCCGCTCGATGCGGTGCATCCCCACGCGCGTTTCGCGGCCGAGGCCTCCGAGGCGGCCGCGGCGCAGGGCAAGTTCTGGGAGATGCACGACGTCCTCTTCGCCCACAGCGACGCACTGTCGGAAGAGGAGATCTACGACTACGCCGAGCGACTGGGCCTCGACATGGACCGCTTCGACGAGGATCTGCGGTTGGAACGCTACCGGCACCGAGTCGACGACGACGATCTCGACGCCGCGACCAGCAACCTGTCCGGGACACCCACGTTCTACCTCGGAGCCACCGGCACGGGTCTTCCCTTGCACACCGGGCCGTTCGACGCGGCGACCTTGATCAGCAGACTCGAAGAAGCGCGCGAAGTCTGACCCTTACCGGACTCTGCACGCGCGCGAGGTTTGGGTGCGCATGCAGAGGGAAGCCGACATGCGGACCAGCATCCGGATAGCTCAGGAAGGTACTGATGGCTGAAGAGGACGCCCACACAACGCGGACCGATCAACTCCGCTTCCAGGACCCCGTGACTCGCTATCCGTCGATCACGCCTCCAGAGCAGCACCAGCCGGAACCGGGGCACGAATCCGACCTCGAGCCACGAGCGGACATCGGTGAGTTCTCGTACCGCGGCACCGGTCGCCTGCAGGGTCGCAAAGCCCTCGTGACCGGCGGTGATTCCGGAATCGGTGCGGCTGTGGCGATCGCGTTCGCCCGCGAGGGAGCCGATGTCGCGATCTCACATCTGCCCGAGGAAAAATCCGATGCGGAGAACGTCGCCCGCATCATCTCGGAGAGCGGCCGGAAGGCGGTGACGCTGGGTGGCGACCTGACGGACGCCCGCTTCTGCCGCAGTGTGGTGGACGATGCAGCCGAACATCTCGGCGGGCTCGACATCCTCGTCAACAACGCGGGCAAGCAGATCGCGACGACCAGTCTCGAAGAGCTGCCCGACGAGCAACTCGAGGAGACGTTCGAAACGAACATCCTCGCGATGTTCCGGACCACTCGCGCCGCGCTGGCGCATCTGGAAGCAGGGAGCACCATCATCAACACCACGTCGATCGTCGCCTACATGCCGTCGCCGACGCTGGTGGATTATGCCTCCACCAAGGCGGCGATCAACAACTTCACGAAGGGTCTGGCGAACCAGCTCGCCGGCAAGGGTATCCGCGTCAACGCTGTCGCGCCGGGTCCGATCTGGACACCGCTGCAACCTTCCGATGGGCAGCCGAAAGAGGAACTTCCCGAGTTCGGGCAGAACACACCCCTGGGGCGTGCGGGGCAGCCCACGGAACTGGCGCCGGCGTATGTGTTCCTGGCGTCGCCGGAATCGAGCTACGTGGTGGGATCGACGATCCACGTCAACGGTGGGATGCCGTCCCCGTAGTCACTCCGTGCGCCTGCACCGTCGATGGTCACTCGCTGCGCCTGCACGACCCGCGGACACACGCCTACGACGTGGTAGGCGTGTGCCGCGTGGACGGTCGGAGGTCCGTGTCATGTGGCGCACCGCCCCGGGCGTCACCGACAACCAAGACCGCCGTCGTGAGGCCTGAACAGCCTCGACCGACGCCCCGGCTCCATCCGAGTCTCCTCCCCGAGACTGGCCGCTCCGCAGATGTTCTGCGTATTCACTTGCGACACACCGTCTATCCTCTGACCCACGATTCCCGTTACTCCTCAGGGGCATACCTTGGTCAGGTTCAACCGTTCGGATTACAGACGGGCGAACAAGGCGATTCGTCGGTAACGGACCATCCGGATGCCGCGATCCTCGGTGCAGTTACCCACACCGAATGAGGTCCCGGATGACGAACTATTACGCAGTCGACGATTCGACCGACACCACCCCGATCCCACGCGTTCTACCGGATGCCGCTCCGCCTCGACCGGCCGGACTCCCTGCTCACCGAGCCGGACAGGCCGGCGCCTCGCAGCTCGTCCGTGTGCGCAGGCGTCGTCGCACGGCCGTAGTCGCAAAGAAGACACCGAGTCTCTGGTTCATCGGGGGCCTGATCGTCCTCCTGACCGCTTTCGGTGTCGCTATCGGCGCTGCGGTGTCCAACCAGGTGCGTCACGCTCCGGAGTACCAGTCGGTATACGTGCCCGCGCACCCACTCGTCCCCATCGAGTAGTGCGGTGGTGGGGCGCGACGCTGTTCGTCCCTCATGCGGCCGCGCAAATAGTCGTACAAAATAACCCGTGATGGTATATGGCAAAGTCCGATTACGCCCGAATGTCGTATTACTGGGACGGTGTAAATAGTTTCAACGGGTGCTCCGAAGTTCGTAAATTCGCCCGGGGGGACACGACGCGGAGGTCCGTTGCGCCCGTGCATGTTCGAGGCGTTACACCCAGTTAACCGTAAACGGGCGCGATACGGGGCTTTGGTGAAGAATGGGCGAAATTTAGGGGCAAATTTGGCCTTCCTCGGGGTGCTGCGAGTTGTAAGTGCCGTTATAGTTGCGGCAGCGATAGCGCGCCCGGCAGAGACTTCTCGGGCATCGCGAGGGCATTAGAGACTTCTCGGGCATCGCGAGGGCATTCGGGGAGGTTTGCCCAGCTCGTTCCTAGCCAATGGCGACTCGGACGCGAGTGGGATGACGCTGTCTCGGGGAGGAGACACATGAGGACGAGGGCACGATGACCGCGGTACCCGAAAAACGGCGTCCTACAGCGACTCTCGACCGTCGGGGGGCGCACGGCAAGAATGTGCTTAGCGATCGACGTGAAGAATCGCCGGCGACGCGGTGGAACTGGCAACGGGCGTACGTCCGCTGGCTGTTCTGGACCGACGCCGCGATCGTTGTTCTCGCCGTGGTGTTGGCACACGTGGTGCGTTTCGGACAGGACAGCCTGTTCACGATGGACACGGCGCACGCGCTCAACTACTCCCTGGTTTCGCTCGCGCTGGCCGCGGTCTGGATCGGATTTCTTGCCGCATTCCGCACACGGTCGCGACGCGTGATCGGTTCAGGCTACGACGAATACCAGCGCGTGATCGCCAGCACCCTCCGGTTGTTCGGCCTCGTGGCCATCGTCGCACTCGTGTTCCGGATGGAACTCGCCCGCGGATACCTTGCGATCGCGTTGCCGGCAGGGTTGATGACGTTACTGGTCAGTAGATGGCTTTGGCGCAAGCTGATTTCACGCAAGCGCCGCGCGGGAAAGTTCAGCACCCCGGTCCTCGTGGTCGGGGGAGCCCAGGCCGTGCGGCACATGGCGCAGACGTTCGAGCGTAAGAAGACCGACGGGTACCAGGTCGTCGGCGTGTGCGTCCCCCGGTATTCGGGTATTGCGGGCGAAGATATCGATGTCGGCAACCGCAGGATCCCCATCTACGGGGACGAGTCCTCGGTGGTCGAGGCTCTGCGCATCTCCGGTGCCGACACCGTAGCGGTGACGGCGACGGAAACCCTCGGGCACGAGGGCATTCAAGACCTCGTGTGGAAGTTAGAACCGCTCGATGCGGATCTCGTCGTCGCAACCGGCGTAGTGGATGTCGCCGGACCCCGACTCGAAATGCGTCCGGTGGCCGGCCTGCCGTTGATCCACGTGGAAAAGCCCCGGTACCACGGCGCGAAGCGCAGCGGGAAGCGCTTGTTCGACCTCGCTTTCTCGTTCGCCGCATTAACCGTGCTGACTCCCGTGTTCGCGCTGGTGGCGCTGGCGATCAGGCTCGACGACAAGGGACCTGTGTTCTACCGTGCCGAGCGCATCGGGTTGGATGGAAAACCCTTCGGGATGGTCAAGTTCCGCTCTATGGTGACCGACGCCGACACGCAGGTCGACACGTTGCTGGCCCAGAACGAAGGCGCCGGCCTTCTGTTCAAAATGCGCGAAGATCCGAGGGTGACCCGCGTGGGACGGATCCTCCGCCGCTTCAGTATCGACGAATTGCCCCAGTTCATCAACGTGGTGCGGGGTGAGATGAGCGTCGTCGGGCCTCGCCCACCGTTGCGTCGTGAGGTGGAAGGTTACGACGGCCGGGTCCGGCGGCGCCTGTTGGTGCGGCCCGGTTTGACGGGGCTGTGGCAGGTTAGCGGCCGGTCGGACCTGTCATGGGATGAGGCAGTGCGACTGGACCTCTCATACGTCGAAAATTGGTCGATGGTGAGTGATGTGCTGATTATCGGTAAGACGGTCAAGGCCGTGCTGGTTAGTGAAGGCGCGTACTAATGAGATGCACTTCCAGGGTACCGGTATGAAAGCAATCCACGGCCCACAGACGATGTCCCGAGCCTGTCTTGGGCGACTTACGTCGACAACGCCGTCTAGAACATCGCCGCGAGCGGTGATGTGGGACCGCGCCTGCCGACGTAAGTGCGAGGCGAGACAGCCAGCGGCACAGTCAGGTGCGGCGCTGAACGTGCAGGAAAACGCCGGTCTTGGGGCTAGGGGATCTGAGCATGTCTGTTTCGAACGTGAAGAACCAAACGATCGTTGACGAGAGACAACAGGCCGGAGAGTTTCATGGCGAGTCAGATGACTGTTTTTGGAACCGGGTACCTGGGTGCAACTCACGCGGCGTGTATGGCGGAGTTGGGGCACGAGGTTCTGGGAGTTGATATTGACCCCGCGAAGTTGGCCAAGCTCGAAGCCGGCGAGGTGCCGTTCTACGAACCGGAACTCGAAGAGGTACTCCGTAGAAACTTGGCGAATGGTCGTCTCCGGTTCACGTCGTCTTATGCAGAAGCTGCCGAGTTTGCCGACATACATTTTATCGGGGTAGGGACGCCTCAGAAAAAGGGCGAGTACGCGGCAGATCTCCAATACATTGACGCGGTGATCGACGGGCTCGCCCCCAAATTGTGCCGCCCGACCGTGATCCTGGGAAAGTCGACAGTGCCGGTCGGTACTGCCAAGCGCATTGGAGAGCGAGCGAGGGCGCTGGCCCCCGCCGGCGAGGGCGTGGAAGTGGCCTGGAACCCAGAGTTTCTGCGTGAGGGGTACGCAGTACACGACACCCTGCATCCCGACAGGCTGGTCTTGGGCATCGACCGCACGAGGTCGCGACGAGCGGAGGAAGTTGTGCGCGTTATCTATTCTCAACTTCTGCAAGAAGGAATTCCTTTTTTGGTGACCGATCTCGCGACGGCAGAGCTCGTAAAAACTGCAGCAAATTCTTTCCTGGCGACGAAGATATCTTTCATCAATGCGATGGCCGAGGTGTGTGAGGCAGCAGACGCGGACGTAACAGTGCTTGCAGACGCAATTGGATACGACACGCGCATCGGCCGTCTGTTTCTCAACGCTGGCATCGGATTTGGAGGGGGATGCCTGCCGAAGGACATCCGGGCATTTATGGCTCGAGCTGGCGAATTGGGTGCCGATCAAGCGCTTACCTTCCTTCGTGAAGTCGACAATATAAACATGCGTCGTCGCACGCGGGTCGTCGAACTTGCACGTGATATGGTCGGGGGCTCGCTACTCGGGACTCGCGTCGCGGTTTTGGGTGCGGCATTCAAGCCGGACTCCGACGATGTCCGGGATTCGCCGGCGCTGAATATCGCGGGCCAGGTTCAATTACAGGGCGCCTCGGTCACAGTTTACGACCCCAAAGCAATCGAGAATTCCCGCAAACTATTTCCGACCCTCGACTATGCCGCCACTGCGCTTGATGCATGTCGTGGCGCGGACTTGCTATTGATTCTGACCGAATGGACCGAATTCCAGGAGCTTGACCCGGCGAGCCTGCACCCAGTTGTCAGGTCGAGGACCGTGCTCGACGGTCGTAATTGCCTTGACCCAGGGGAATGGATGCGGGCGGGGTGGCAGTACCGAGGGATCGGGCGGAATTGCGAGAGCGGGCGACGCCAACATGATCCATTCGAGCCCGACAAGTTTGCAGTAGCGCGAAGTTTTTTCAACACCTCGGAAGGGAAACAGTGAAGGTCGGCCTGCTCGATACATCCTACGGCTCCGATAATGATGGAGACACGATTATTGTCGACGCAATCCTCAACCGCTTCCCATCGTTCCGCCGCGGCCCACGGTTGCCGACGCACCGTCACTTGAAGTGGACCGAACGGAGGATCGCTGCGCAGTCGGACGCGCTAGTCGTCACCGGGACCAATATCCTTTCATCTCAAATGCGACCTGACCGGCAGTGGAAACTGTCGACTATGACGCTGAAGGCGATCAGCAAGAAAGTCGTGTTCTTAGGAGTGGGCTGGAGACAGTATCAGCCCGATCCTGACCAGCTAAACACTTCCCTTTTGAACAGCCTTCTTCATCCTGACCTGCCGGTTTCGGCCCGGGACGAATACACCAATTCTAAGCTCAAGCGCATAGGAATCGATTCCCTGAACACAGGGTGCCCGACCACTTGGGGGCTGCCTGAGGTTATGGGTCCAATTGGGTATTCCTCCGAGTGTGTCTTCACGTTCACTTCGTATAATCCGGATAGAAACCACGACCCGGAGCTGATTTCAAGGCTTTGTGCTAAATATGAGATGGTCCACATATGGCCTCAGGGATCTGATGACCAAAAAAATGTACAAAAAATGAATCTCCCCCGCAATGCGCACCTTCTTCCCCGTGGCATCGAATCGCTCGACAATGCTCTTGTCGACCGGGACTATATAGGCACGCGGCTACACGCAGGTATTCGGGCCGCGCAACTTGGAAGGCCAAGTCTTGTGGTCGCGGTCGACAATCGCGCCGTCGAGATTGGTCGAGATACGGGGTTCCCGGTCGTTCAGCGAGAGGCTGGCATCACAGCGTTCGAAGAGCGGTTCGCGCAGTTATGCGAACAGAACACAAGAATCTCCATAAACCATGCGGATATCACCAAATGGACCAAGTGCTTCGAGAAACTACTTGCGACGAGTCCTCCAGTGCACGCCGGGAATGAGTGTGAAACTAGCCGATGAATAATTACGGGAAATCGGCGGATCTCATCGCAAAGGCGCTTGGCAAGACAGGTAGGCTTGTCGGACAGTCTTTGTGGCAGCGTCACCTGATCAACAAGGGTGTTAACGTAGGTTTACACGTCCAGATAATCGGCCGACCGATTGTGACGGTGCATTCCTCCAGCGTCATAATAATTCGCGACCGTGCTGTCCTATGTAGCAGGTCTGAATACACCGCGCTCGGCATAGCGAAACCTGTCATACTCCGGACATTGGCCGCAGGCGCGTCAATAGAAATTGGACATAATGTAGGTTTGAGCGGAACCGTGATTTGTTCGGCGAGCTCGGTGTCCATCGGAGACAACTGCCTGATCGGGGCCGACGTAACGATTGCGGATACCGACTTTCACCCAATATCACCCGCGACGGGGCGACGAAACGCACCGTTACCGGGCGCTCGAACTGAGGACCGGATATGCATAGGATCCGACGTATTCATCGGAGCTGGCACGCACGTACTCAAGGGAGTGCGCATCGGCAGCGGCGCAGTTGTGGGTACCCGAAGTGTCGTGACGCGGGATATTCCTCCGATGACCATTGCAGCTGGAAATCCTGCCCGACCCATCGGGAGGGTGATGCAATGAGGATTGGACTCGCCGGCCCAGTAACTCTCTCTGGACTCTCCGGATACCTTCCTGCAGGTAGCGCCGAGATGTCCACATATTCCTTTCCGTATTTAAGCAAGCTCGCAGTGGGGTATTTAAAAGCGGGGCATTCCGTAGATGTGTTCACCTGTTCGGAAACGGTCTCCCAGCCGATGTCCATTAGTGGCGGTCAGCTCACCGTACATGTCGGACGACGGCGAGTTTCGGCCCGCGAACGAGGGCTCGATTTTTTTCGCACAGAAAGGGCAGACCTCGTCGCGCTCATGGAAGCGGCTGCCCCGGACGTGGTTCACGCCCATTGGTTGTACGAGTTTGGCTCAGCCGCATTGACATACCAGGACGACTCGCTGGTAACCGCTCACGACTCACCAAGTGCTCTTGTTCGCAACTACAAACACCCGTACTGGTGGTTCCGGGCAGGTTTGGGTCTCAGGACTATTCACAGACTAAGAAACTTGAGCGTAGTTTCGCCTAGCCTGTCCACCGAGATTCCTGAGTCTTGGATACGCCGCAAGAATGTGGCGTTGATCCCGAACGGTATCGATATTCCTTCTGGATTCACAGGCCGGCCAAAGGTGGGGAACCCGCCGGTGACTTTTGCGTGCGTTGCGAATGGATTCGATGCACGAAAGAACACGTCTTCTGCCATCGTGGCCTTTTCGTTGGCCCGCCGAAAACTACCTGACTCGAAGCTTCTTTTGTTCGGCACCGGCCACGGTGCGGGAGAAGCTGCATACGAGTGGGCAAGTAGTCGCGATCTATGCGACGGGGTTTGCTTCATAGGCGCAACTACGCACGAGGAACTGCTCGCGTACTTGGGACGCGACGTCGATGTGCTGGTACATACCAGCGTGTGGGAGGCGTGCAGTATGGCGATCCTTGAAGCGCAAGCTCATGGAATTCCCGTGGTGGGAGGCGAGAAATCAGGGGGTGTTGCGTACACCCTAGCCTACGGATCGATTGGTCTATTGGTTGATGTCAAGGACCCT
The DNA here is from genome assembly GCF_042717545.1 of Rhodococcus sp. NPDC058639. Classification (NCBI taxonomy): domain Bacteria; kingdom Bacillati; phylum Actinomycetota; class Actinomycetes; order Mycobacteriales; family Nocardiaceae; genus Rhodococcus; species Rhodococcus sp. NPDC058639. The sequence goes on along the minus strand of NZ_JBHXRF010000005.1, from coordinate 190,304 downwards.
TATAGCGTGGCACGCGCCATGGTAGATCTCGTAAGCGACGAAAAATTCTATTCTGAAATCAGCCGACGAGCCGTCGATACGATGCGTACTCGCTTCGGGTTCGAAGGGGTTGTGGACCGGTACCTCTCCCGGCTCGAAGGAATTCTTGATGCACGTCACTAGAAGCCATACCGCTAGAGCGAGACAGAAGCGCGGCAAAGCGCGTCAAAGTGCCATGCATATCGCGGTATTGATGACTACCCACAACCGCGTAGCTGTCACCCTGCGATGCCTCAATGCGCTTGCCGCCGTGGAGACCGATGACGACGTCGAATTGACAGTGGTGCTTGCAGACGCGGGGAGCAGCGACGGAACTCTTAAAGCAGTTTTGGAGGCACATCCTGATGTCGTTTCCATAAGTCTGACCAGCGATAAGTATTGGGCTGAAGGAATGCGGAGCGCATGGGAGCAGGCGCAGTCTCTCGATTACGACTACATCCTCTGGTTGAACGATGATGTCGTTCTGGGACGCCTCGCTCTTACTACGCTCCTCGATACCCTGGATTGCGGCAGCCATCGTGCAGTTGCGGTGGGCGCACTTGTCGATCCCGTGACTGGTGAGGTTACTTACTCTGGGTTTAGGCAGCGCTCGAAATTGTTGCGCCCCTTAGCTTTGGAACCAGTACTCCCGGATTCGGAAGTCATGGAATGTGATACTTTGAATGGCAACGTCGTGCTGATTCCGGCCGAAATCGATAGGGAACTCGGCGGTTTCCCACACGGGTACGTGCATGGTATGGCAGACCTTGCTTACGGCTTCGCGGCACGGCGCTCAGGTTTTCCCGTGCTTGTGCACCCTGACCCGGTGGGTTTGTGCTCTCGAAATCCCGTTGCGGGAAGCTGGGAGGATCCGGGGTTGCGGCTAAACGAGCGATTTAAAACGCTCGCCGGACCCAAAGGTCTACCCCCGAGGGTGTGGATACGGTTCTGCATACGCCATGGGGGGATAGTCGGGCCCTTGCTTGCGATGAGCCCGTACATGCGGGTGCTAGTGACATCTCTCAAATACAAGTTCAAAAACCGCCGGGGCGGTGAGCGAGGGTGAACGAGCAGTTATATCTCGGCGTGGCGAGCGCCGCTCTAATTGTGCCTTTCAGCGCAGCAGTTGTACGTTGGCCGCAACTGGGACTTGCGGCGATTTCAATCGTGATAGCCGCGAGCTGGGAGGTCCCAACGTGGCCTTCTATCGGGACTGTTTACGGCCTCTCGGTTTCGCTTCCCGATGTGTTATGTGGAGTTTTGTTTCTCGCAAGCATCATTATGCCGAGGCCGACCGGAAGCGCGAGTGGACTGGCCCCCAGTTTTAAAATTGCGCTTCAGTTGTTTGTCGCGTTATTCGGGTTATCAGTGGTCCGGGGCGTTGTCGCCAACGGTGTAGCGAGCGCCTTGAATGAGGCGCGGCCATGGCTGTATATCTTGGCTATATCGTTCTGGACGGCACGTCTTCTCGCTGTCTCACCGAACGGGAGAAGGTGGTTGCAAAACTGGATTCTCGCCACGGGAGCCTTGGTGTTGATGGTCGCCATTATCAACATCTTCCGATATGGGTTGGGAGGGGCGAGCACGTCTGTCCGCTCCGTGCAAGGCGACATCCTCGAGGCTGGGAGGCCGGTCGCGTCGGGCCAGGCACTGATACTTGCCGCCTGCGCCATACTTGCTCTCTTCCTCTGGCACGCGCACGGAAACGCACTTCACCTGGTCCTGGGCGTGGCGTGCGGGGTGGCAGTCGTGGTTGTGCAGCATCGATCCGTTTGGATCGCTTTTGCCTGCGCGGCTGTGGTGGCCGTTATGTCGCTCGGTTCTGGAAAAAGGATGACTGTTGCACTCTTGGGGATTGCAGGACTACTCGCTGTCTCCCAGGCCGCACACTTGGGACTGCTCGGCCGGCTTCCCGAACTGCTGGCGAGGTCGGCAACTGACAGTGCAACATATCAGGGGCGTGTTTACGACTGGGTGGTTCTGGTCGAGCGGAGTCTCGAATCGGGGCCGCAGGCCTTGCTTCTGGGTATGCCTTCCGGGTCCGGGTGGTGGCGTTATAGAGAAGATGGGCTCCGAATAGGATACGTTCCGCACAATTGGTATATCGCGACATATCTTCGTGTTGGTGTTCTAGGACTAATGAGCGCGCTAGCTGCGGCAACCGTGTCGGTCGCGCATCTCTATGCCAGACATCGTCACGCGCCGTACCTATCGCTAGTAGTGCTCATCCTTATCTACGGCTGGGCCTACAACTTGCAGTGGTACCTGGCCCCCCTACTCGCTTTCGCACTGTGCGGGGCCTTCCCGAATGGCGCTGACGGGAACCCCCGTACCCGGCATGTGCGTTCTCGGCGTATCGGCAGTTCGCACCCCAAGTCTGTGCCCGGTGCTGCGGAGGCCCACAGTTGACCGGCGTTAAGCCACTTGCGACCGGGATAGCGTGGAGTTACGGCGCTCAGGTTTTAACGGCTATTGCACAGTTTTTGTACGCAGCCGTGACGTCGCGGCTGATCGCCCCGGACGGATTCGGTGCGTATGCTATCGCCCTGGTTGTATCAGGGCTCATCACATTGGTCGCCAACGGCGGACTAGGGCAATCCGTAGCGAGAATGCAGATTCTAGACCAGTCACGCCTAGAAGGACTTGCGACCTACGCGCTGATACTTGGGTTCATCGCGGCGGTGGTGCTCTTTTTTACGGCACAATTTTGGGCCGGGATATGGGGGGATGGCTCGGCCGCCGCGCCGATCAAATGGCTCGCGATCTCGGCGCTGTTGGCACCGCACATTGGTTTAACCTCGGGCCTTATGCGTCGACTCGGCCACTTCAAGCACTTTGCGGTTTGCACATTTATCACAAACATTGTGGGAATGGTGTTCGGGTTGGTCGTCCTTATCTCGACCGGCAGCCCCGTAGCCTTGATTGCTGCGCCCATCATCGCGCAGCTCACGCTGTGGTTGGCGTTAACCCATATGACTGAGAGAAAGCTTGTTCGTTTCGGGGCCCCGGCCCGCGCACGAGACGACATCAGCTTCAGTTGGGGCGTGACGCTTGCGAGCGTCTTGTCGTATACCGCAAACAACCTCGGAAAGTGGTCTGTTTCCAGATGGGTCGGAGCAGCGGCACTGGGCCAATGGAACCGCAGTGACGTTGTTACGGCGGTACCCTTTTACCAGCTTCAGACCGCGATAACGCAAGTCGTATACCCCGAATTTCGGCATGATCGTGGAGATACTAACCGCGCAAAGCGGGCATGGCCCGACCTGCTCATATTGGTGGCATGGGTGACTGTTCCTGCTGGTGCCGTAGGTTCGATAATACTTCCGTACCTTGTTCCGGTCCTTTTTGGTCCCGGGTGGGAACTGGCGGCGTCCCTTACCGCCGCGCTATCGCTAATCTGCGGCGTGCAGGTTGTCACGACCGTCTTGGGGAGTGCGGTCGAAGCGCTGGGGAAGTTTAAGTGGATATGGGCATCGCAGGTGCTCATGATTGGCATCCAGATCGTGGCGGTGGCCGCAACAATACTTCGGCACTCCGTATGGCCGGCAGTCATTGCGACGGGCGTGCTCGCAGTTGCGCGGCAGGCCTGGTATGTGTGGCTGTGCGGTCGTTCGGGCTATATCGACGTTCCGAGATTGCTATCCGGTTATCTGCGTGTCGTTGCGGGGACCGCCTACGTAGGGCTATTGAGTTGGACGCTTGTCAATTCAATTGATAGCCCTATTCGAGTAGCCGCAATTGCGCTATCGGCGGCATGCGCAGTATTGGGTGTCCTGTCTTTCCGCGACAGTTTTCCGCCATTGGTGATTTTGCGCCGTTACGGAATAGTCCGGAACGATGAGTAGTGATTGTGTTGCACACGCAAACCTCCGGAAAGAAAGTGGCGGAAGATGCCGAACCAGGATGATCGGAGTGACGGTGTGAATATCGTCCGTGTTGGGAGAGTTCCATTTACGGTGTCGAACCTCGGACGCGCGACGGACACGGTCCTGGCTGCTGCGAGCGCCCGCGAAGGACTCCCGGTTCGTCTAGCGAACGCCTACTGTGTTGCGCTCGCATCGAGTGACGAAAAGTACTGTTCAGTCTTTAATTCGCATGGGATTACCTTCCCCGACGGAACCCCGGTCGTATGGTTCATGCGCCGCCGGATTTCGGCTGCTAGGACAGTCCGTGGTCCGGCGCTTTTCGAACGCGTCATCGACCGGGGACGTGAAAGGCAAATCCGGCATTTCTTCCTAGGGACACAAGACGCCACCTTGGAAGCGCTCGTAGCGGAACTTGGCAGGCGTTATCCGGGAATGGAGTGCGCAGGCACCTTCGCCCCCGGCTTCAATGCGATCGATAACGAATCGCTTGTTGAGTTCGCCGAGAAGATCCGAGATTCGGAGGCCGATATCGTATGGGTCGCACTTGGCACTCCCAAACAGGACTTTGTGAGTTCCTGGCTGGCTCCGGAAGTTGGCTCCCCGTGTGTCGGGGTGGGGGCGGCCTTTGATTTCGTCGCAGGCCGTGTGGGGGAAGCCCCCGTATGGCTCAGGGAGACGGGCTTCGAGTGGTTATACAGGCTATTATCTGAGCCCCGCCGGCTATGGCGGAGATATCTCATCGGCAACTCCAAATTCCTTTACTGCGCCATCTTCCAGAGTTCCTCCAGCAGTCAAGTGTCGCATTTCGGATCGGGAGAACGCCGGTGACGAACCTTACGCGCTTCATATTGAGAAAGCTCGCAGTTCGAGCAAATGTCGCGGTGGGAGAGGGGTTTCACGCAGGGCCCGGATCGATTCTGTGGGCGCCGAATGCGCTCAGCATCGGTCGAGATGTGTACGTCGGTAAGAATGTCACTATTCAAATCGACGGGACCGTTGGCGACGGGGTGTTGTTCGCGAACGGTTCTGGCGTAGTGGGGAAGAACGACCACGACTACCGGCAGGTAGGCACCACCGTTCGGCATGCTTCGTGGGTTGGGGACAACCCACATCTTTCTCTTTCGACCTTTATCGGGTCAGACGTATGGGTTGGTTTCAATGCAGTGGTGTACTCAGGACTGAAGATCGGAAACAGCAGCATTATTGCAGCCGGAGCAGTCGTAACCAAAGACGTGCCCGACAACTCGATCGTGGCGGGGTCCCCCGCGAGGGTCATTAAACCGAGATTCACGGACGGCGAGTTTGCATCGCACTGGGCGTTGCTGCGAAGACAAGGCGTACGGTGGGTCGCACCCGCGAGTTCGACCGGAGGCTGTGTCTGAAATGGCCAAGTCCGTCGCAATTGTGCACCCTTGGATGCCGCAGTACCGTATCAAGTTCTTCACTAGCCTCAGAGAGGAGCTGGCGGCGCGGGACATCGAATTGTATGTCTATTTCGGAGACACCCCGCCCGAATGGGCGCAACGGAATGACTCGGCCATCTGCGATTCCGCGATACGGCTCCCCACCCGATTTTATCCCGTCGGCGGGCGTAACCTTAGCTACAAGGAAATCCGGCTGCTGACGCGGCAGGGAGAAGTGGACCTACTGATTCTCGAACAAGCTATTCGCAACCTTGAGACCTACCGGCTTATTTTCTCTAGGCGTCTGTATCGGAAACTGGCGTTTTGGGGACACGGACGGACATATACGGTTAGGAAGTCCTTATTCGAAGAGTGGTTGAAGTACCGGCTGACGGCACGGGCAGATTGGTTTTTCGCCTACACGACTGGTGGCGCGGACGCTGTTGCTAAGCGAGGTTTCCCGGTCGGAAACACTACCGTAGTGCAAAACTCTATCGACGCTGTAGAGTTACGCCGAAGTCTCGCGGAAACGACCGAAGAGGATTCTGCTTGGTTTCGGGACAAATATGACCTGACATCAAATACGTTCATTTATATCGGGGGTGTTGATGACTCCAAGAGAATTACATTCCTGCTAGATGTTGCAAAAGATGTGCATGCCTGCGACCGATCCTTCCGGCTCATCGTTGTAGGCGATGGACCCCAGGCGAGGGCAGTGACTGAGCTTTCTCGCCGAGAGCCCTGGCTGGTCTATCTGGGCGGGTTATTCGGGGCAGACAAGGCCAGAGCGTTGACTTCTGCCTCGGCGATTCTCAATCCGGGGCGTGTGGGCCTCATTGCAGTCGACAGTCTTGTTGCTGGCCGGCCGATCATCACTACTGAGTGGCCTCATCACGCGCCGGAATTCGAGTATCTCCGGCATGGAGAAACCGCAATCGTGACTCCAGATGAAAAGATGGTGTATCGGGATGCCATATTGAATGTGATGTCGGATCCGAGCGTGATTGTGGGGCTATCGCGCAACTGTTTGGCCGAGTCCGCTAAGTACGACGCCCGGGTGATGGCGGCCCGGTTTGCTGACGGTGTGGAGGAAGCAATAGAAACCGAACGCCCCAGAGATGGGGTGGTCCGAAAGATGAGACGTTGGTTGCTGAGGTGCGATCGAAGGAGGAAATCGGGTGTTGCCTAGACGAGAAACCGCGGGTTATTCGGTTCCTGTATTGCAAGGTCTGCGCGGGGCCGGGCTAGGAAACGAGGTGATTACATGGGCAACGGCGTACATAGGCGCGCAAGAGTTGGGATTAAGAATGCGGTGCCCTCCGTGGTTCTTGAATCGGAGGGGTTACCGGCGCGACTTCAATGCAGGGCATTTGACTGGGCCGGTTATCAGATCCTTCGAGGGCTGCCGAAAATAGTTGTCGACGAGGCCCTTGTCGTTGGGCACGATGATTACGCCAACGCGATGGAGGAAGTCAGGGGCAGGGTCCACGAGCAGCGCGGTCCGTTCGGGGTTTGGCACGCGTCAGGAATGTCGGGTGGATACCTTGGCATCAGTCGGGCGCGAGACTACCTCAGGGCAATGGTAACCAGGCCACCACACGTGATGGATGATATGTACAAGCTGCGTGGAAGAACTGATCCAGAGAAGCTGACGGTTTCTGTACATATTCGCGGAGGGGACTTTTCAGGGGGTGCAGGTACTCCCCGTCCGGGTGAGTTCAACAAGGTGATCCCGATTGAATGGTACTTCTCTGCACTGAGACTGGTGCGAAACCGATTTGGCTCGGATGCGCAGTTTGCCGTTTTACCGATTCTCCCGAGGATCGGGATATCGCACAGTTATCCCCAGGAGTTTCAGGCGACCGAGTTTCCTTTTCAGAGGCTCCCGCTCTTGTCAGATATCCTGTACATGGCAGAATCCGACCTTTTGATCTGCTCCATATCCAGCTTGTCCATGTTTTCGGCTTTTCTATCCGGAAACAACTATGTCCGGTTCGGTCCCCATCTTGGAGAGGCCGGCGGCTGGCTCAGTATCTGGGGCCACGAACCGCAGCAAGTCGCCGGACGAACCCACTTGAACCGAACAGGGGGTTCACTTGAGAACGCGCTTAGTGCGCGTGGTGTGGGATATTCAGATGGAGGCGATTTTCTGATGCTGTGTGGTCTCGGTTGGACGATGCTCTGAGGCAGAAGATGGCCCGATACGATTTACTTTGTACGGTGTTATTCCTGCTCGAAATTCGTACTCAAGCAGTTCTGAAGGGTAGACAGGATCCAGAAGTAGGTCATTCGAAATCACGCTTTTCGGCGCCGCTTGCAGCGGATCTCTGTGAAGGACGGAGGAGATTAGAGGTGTGATTGGCCTCGAAGCGGCGTAAAATACGCATTGGTCTCCGCCGCAACGGCGTTTGGCCGCCGCGCGACGCCGGTCGATCCTTCCGAATGAGCACGCGACTGTCACGGCATTCGCTCGATACACTAGGAGAGGTTATGAAGAAGGCGCTCATTACTGGAATTACCGGGCAGGACGGCTCGTACCTTGCGGAATTCTTGCTTTCAAAGGGATATGAGGTCCATGGGCTGATCCGCCGATCGTCAACGTTCAACACTGCGAGGATCGACCACCTCTACGTAGACCCGCATGACCCGACGGCAAGGCTTTTCCTTCATTACGGGGACTTGAGTGATGGTGCCAGATTGGTCACGTTGCTGTCAGAAATCGACCCAGACGAGGTCTACAACCTGGGAGCGCAGTCTCATGTACGGGTGAGTTTCGATGAGCCGGAGCACACCGGGAACACCACCGGTATCGGGTCGATAAGGCTCCTCGAGGCGGTCCGGCTTGCGGGTGTCAACTGTAAGTACTACCAGGCCTCCAGCTCTGAGATGTTCGGTGCGACCCCGCCTCCCCAGAACGAGGAGACCCCGTTCTACCCGCGCTCGCCCTATGGCGCGGCCAAGGTCTACTCGTACTGGGTGACTAAGAACTACCGCGAGGCCTACGGCATGTTCGCGGTCAACGGGATCCTCTTCAACCATGAATCGCCCCGCCGCGGTGAGACTTTCGTAACGCGGAAGATAACGCGTGCTGTTGCGCGAATCAAAGCGGGTGTTGAGAAGACTCTGTATATGGGTAACCTCGACGCGGTACGGGACTGGGGTTATGCGCCCGAGTACGTCGAAGGCATGTGGCGGATGCTTCAGGTCGATGAGCCGGACGACTTCGTTTTGGCGACGGGAGAGGCGCATTCGGTTCGGGACTTCCTAGAGGTTGCTTTCGGTCACGCCGGGTTGAATTGGGAAGAGCACGTCGAGTTCGATGAGAGATACCTTCGTCCTACCGAGGTCGATGCGCTCATCGGCGACGCCTCGAAAGCGCACCGCCTGCTCGGATGGAAGGCGAAGGTCCACACCCCCGAGCTCGCTCGGATCATGGTCGACGCTGATATCGAGGCGCTTGCCCACGAAGGCCGGCCTTGGATCGATAAGCCCACCCACGACGACTGGTTGGCGGTGTGATGATGAGCGAGGGCTTCGTTCCTGCCGCGCTTGACAGAGACGCACCGTTCTACGTTGCGGGTCACCGAGGGCTCGTGGGTGGAGCGATCTGGCGCCGCCTCGAGGCGGAAGGGTTTCGGAACCTTCTAGGCAGGTCGTCGGCAGAACTCGACCTGAGAAACCGCGATGCAGTCTTCTCATTCTTCGCGAAGTATCGCCCGGTCAATGTAGTGCTTGCGGCAGCCAAAGTCGGTGGAATCCTTGCGAATAGCACCTACCCCGTAGATTTTTTGTCGGAGAATATGCGGATCCAAGTCAACGTGCTCGACGCCGCGGTCATGAACGGCACGCACAGGTTGTTGTTCCTGGGCTCGTCCTGCATCTACCCAAAGCTAGCTCCCCAGCCGATCAAAGAGGAATATCTACTCACCGGTCATCTGGAGCCTACGAACGACGCATACGCGATCGCGAAGATTGCGGGGATCCTTCACGTGCAGGCCGTGCGGCGTCAGTACGGACTCCCGTGGATTTCCGCGATGCCGACCAATCTCTACGGGCCCGGAGACAATTTCTCGCCCCAGGGCTCGCACGTGCTCCCGGCACTCATTCGCCGATTCGATGAAGCCCGGAGGGATGGAATAGGTACCGTGACCAACTGGGGGACGGGCTCACCACTGCGAGAGTTCCTTCACGTCGACGACATGGCCTCGGCATGCCTTCACTTGTTGGAACATTACGACGGTTCCGCTCAGGTGAATGTCGGCACGGGTAAGGATCAGACGATCCGGGCGATCGCGCAGATGGTCGCCGAAGAGGTGGGTTTCGAGGGACAGATCGACTGGGATACGAGCAAGCCTGACGGCACGCCTCGAAAGCTATTGGACATCAGCAAACTTCGCGCATCCGGGTGGGAGCCGAAGATTGACCTTCGGTCGGGCATTGCCTCAACGGTGGCCTGGTATCGCGAGAATATCGACTCTGTCCGGACCTAGCGTGTCATTTTGGGTTCCTACGGCTCGGGCGAGAGGGTCCCTAACCGCACACCGGCACAGCAGCCTCGATGATCGGTTTGTCGATGATCGGTTGGATCGGCACGCGTGGTTCACCTGGCGCAGTCGGTTCGGTCAGTTCGTAAACTAGCTCTGTCGTCTCACCCTGCGGAATCGGCACCTGCACGTTGAACATCGGGTGGCCACGTTCCTTGCCGTTGAACCCGAACGCGGAGGTGCCGTTGACCGTTACCTTGTTCAACTTCGCGCCTTGGGTGGCGAGTAGGCCTACGTCGGAAAGGTTGGTGCCGACCGGTGCGCCCACCGGATTGTCGAACATCCCCGCGACGTAATTGGTGTAGTCACCAGCGGGAAGGCTGTTGGTGAGACGCACCGTGACAGTCGAATCGCGTTTCTCTCCGTCACACGGGCCTGCCGCGTACTCGATTTCGCGCTCCAGGTAATAATCGAGTTTGTTGCCGCCGAGGTTGTTGATCACCACGCTGGCGTAGGGCGCGGGATCATCGGGAACCACCTTGCCCAGCGGGGTGGTGGCCAGTACTTCTTGCTCTTCGGGCACTGAACTCCAGACAGCGAGGCGTCCCTCTCCCGCAGCACGGCCCAATGCTTCGAGTAGAGCCTGGGGGCGGGATATACGTCCGGTCAGCTTCTGCACGACCGTCTGCGCGACTGTCTCCAGGTAGGCTTTGCGCGCTGCCTGGTCTTCCCCGAATCGCGTATACGCTGTTGACTCGGTCAGTTCCACCACGTTGTCCGCGGTGATCGTCTCCCCATCCGGCAACGTCACGTCCCCCACCGCATCGAGGACGTAGCTCAGTGCGACGGGATCGGTTGCGATTGCTCCGTCGACCCGCTCGCCCGTTTCTTGCTGCCACATCGATTGCCAGATTTGACCGGCATAAGGGAAATGGGTGCTGATGTTGCTGTTGCGGAAGTCCTGGGTGGGACGGCTGTGGCCGTAGGATTGCTGGAATTCGGGGCCGAGATCGATGGGCGCGTAGTCGAACCGGAACTGGCGGTTGCTCGTCACGTCGTCCACGCCGACCGCGCCGTCGTTTGCGCGCACAACACCGAAGCCGCCGAGCAGGCCACCTGTGCCGCGTGCTTCGGCGTTGGTCTGGAAGCCGACGAAGTAGCTCCGCGGTCCGTCTGCGCCGAGCATCGCCGGCGCGATCTTTGCGGCGGTGGACGTATTGTTCAGGAGCCCAGACAATTCGGACACTTGGTCCTGGAGTTGCACCCTCGCGTCGTCGATCGGACCGATGTAGGTGCTGTCGACCGCCTGGGCCTGCGCGTCGAGATCGGTGATCGCGGCCGCGGTGGTCTCGAGGACGGGCGCGGCGTCTCGCAGTGCCGCGAGGTTGATCCGGGCGCCGTCGAGAATCAACTGATCGGGTGACACCGCACTGCCCGCGTCCACCGTCGGCAGCAGAACGTCCTGCGTCAGACCGCTCACGATGGTGGTCATCTGACGGGTGGAATCGAGCGGAGCTCCCAGAATTGGGACCGCGGAAGTAACTCGCCAGGGAAATGAATCGACGGAACTTTGGGCGTTTTGGGCGTATCGATCGGCATCGTCGGCTGCTTGTGAGGCATTCTCGGTATCTCCCGACAGCAGTGCGTCTTTGGCCTGCATTGCGAAGTTCTGAGCCTTCTCGAGGTCCGATCTCGCCTGGAGACCCTCGTATCCGAGCCAGCCGACGAAGCCGACAACGACGAGAATCGCTGCGCCGAAGGTGATCCGGATGATCCGGCGTTTCTTGCGTCGAGCAACCATTTCGTCGTCGGACAGGCGGCGACGAACCTTGCGGCGACCTGCATCGGCCGAATGTGATTCACCGGTAGCATCGCTCACGCTCGAACCCCCCTCATTGGTTCCGATGCTGACGATAACCCGACTTTCTCTTGGCCGTTCGTTCAAGTGGTAGCTATCGGTATGCGTAAGTACACTTCAGATATTCGATCGTGACAATGGGAGTTGGGAGCCTCCGGGCACGTTTCGGGCGGGAAGGGCCATCGTGTACCTCGCTCGTCGATCAGTCGAAACTGTCATATCGGGCGAGGTGAGGGAGTGCGGTGCAACGTTTTCCGCTGTCCCCGAGCCAGCAGGGCATCTGGTATGCGCAACAATTGAATTCGGACATTCCGTTCATTACGGCGCAGTACGTGGAATTGCGGGGTGTCCTCGACCACGACCTTTTGCGAAAGGCGTGTGTGCAGGGCGGCCGCGACGTCGAATCCGGCTTCCTCTTTCTTGTTCCCGGAGAGGGTCTTCCCGAACAGGCAATCGACCTCGAACTCGAGGACGATGTCCCGTATGTCGACTTTCGTGCCGCCGACGATCCGGAGAACGCTGCCCATCGCTGGATGACGCAGCAGTTCGCGAGACGCCTCGACCCGCTTCGGGACCGTCTGATCGCGACTGCTGTGTTGCACATCGGAGAGGATCGCTACATCCTCTCGAGCTACGTTCACCACATCGCCCTCGACGGGCACGGCGCGATGACCCTGATGCACCGCTGCGCGGACCTGTATACAGCGTGGAGTACAGGCATGGATACTCCGCCGCTCAGGTCCATGCCCCTCGAGAAGATCATCGAATGGGAAGCGGCCTACGCCAGTTCGTCGCGGCAGGCGGGCGACCGTGAGTATTGGTCGCAGCGACTGGCCGACCTGCCCGAGCCGCTGTCGCTCGCAGACGGGGCCGCACCGGCATCCGTTCCGGCCCGCCAGGCCGGAGCCGATATTCCCCGCGAGGTGGCCGAAGCCGTCGCGGCGCTCGCTCACGACGCGAACTCCACCGATGTACCCGTCGTCGTCGCCGCATTCGCCGCGTTTCTCGCGCGCACCAACGGCAGTACGGACGTAGTGCTCAGCCTGCCGGTGTCGGCGCGAACCACTGCGCCGCTGCGCCGCTCTGCAGGCGTGGTCTCGAACGTGGTGCCGCTGCGGGTGCGCGTCGAACCGTCCGCGTCGGCAACCGACCTCATCCGCGATGTGCAACTCGAACTCACCGGCGCGTTGCGTCATCAGCGTTACAGGTACGAAGACATGCTCGTGGACCTGCGGGAACTCGGCCGCGAATATGCCGACACGCGTGGCGCGTTCGGTCCCGTAGTGAATTTGATGATGTTCCACCCCCGGATCCGATTCGGCGATGTCATCGGCGACTTCCACGTGCAGTCCACCGGCCCGATCGACGACCTGTCCGTCAACGTGTATCCGGGTATCGCCGGGCGCTCCACCCGCATCGACTTCGAAGCGAACCCCGCTCTCTACAGTCCCGGACTCCTGAATCTGCAGCACAATCGGTTCCTCGGATTCCTGTCCCATTTCGTCCACGACCGGACGACTCCGATCGGCGACCTGCCACTCGCAGACGGTGCAGAACTCGAGGGACTGACCCCGGCCCGCGGTGACGACGCACCCGCGCCGCAACTGTTACCCGACCTCCTCTGTTCGCACGCCACCAGCGATGCGAGTGCTGTCCGCGACGGCGACGTGTCCGTCACCTACCGCGAACTGGATGCACGCTCCGACCACCTCGCACACCAACTCGTTTCCGCCGGCGCCGGACCCGAGGATCTCGTCGGGGTGCTGCTGCCACGTTCGGTCGACTCGGCGGTGGCGTTGTGGGCGGTCGCGAAGACCGGTGCGGCCTACACCCCGCTCGACCCGGAAACACCTGCTCGCCGCCTCGCCGAGATGCTGACCGCGGTACGCGTCGCCGTCGCGCGGGACGATGTGGCTCTGCCGGATCACGTCACGCGCGTCGCCCCGCCGGCCGGCGATATCCCGGCCGACGAGTTCACAGCCCAAGACCGGTTGCGCCCACTGCGTTCCGACAACCCGGCCTGGGTGATCCACACGTCGGGGTCCACCGGTGTTCCGAAGGCCGTCACCGTCGGCCACGGCGGACTGTCCGCACTGGTCGCGGCCCTCCGCAACCGCTACAGCGCCGACTCGGATTCGCGCGTGCTGCACTTGGCCGCACCCACTGTCGATGCGTCGCTGCAAGAATTGCTTCTCGCGTTCGACGTTGGCGCCACCGTGGTGATCTGCCCGCCGGAGGCCGTGGGTGGGCCGGCGCTCACTTCGCTGCTACGAGCCGAAGCGGTGACCCACGCCGTCACCGCGCCGGCCGTACTGGCAGTGACACCCGAATCGGGGTTGCCGGACCTGCGGGTGCTCGACGCAGGTGGCGAAGCCCTTCCTCGGAATGTCGCCGACCGCTGGTCTGTGGACCGCACTCTGCTCAATGCGTACGGCCCCACCGAGGCCACCGTGCTTGCCACACTCAGCGATCCGCTGCGGCCGGGTGGCGGTGTCCCCATCGGGCGACCGATCGACGGGATGACCACTGTTGTGCTGGACGCGCGTTTACACCCAGTGCCTCCCGGTGTGATCGGTGAGCTCTACCTGGGAGGACCGGGGATCGCACGCGGTTACCGCGCCGCGCCGGTCCTCACTGCCGAGCGCTTCGTCGCCTCGCCGTTCGGCGGCCGGATGTACCGGACGGGCGACCGCGTCCGCTGGAATGAGCGCGGCGAACTCGAATTCCTCGGTCGTGCCGACCAGCAGGTCAAAATCCGCGGTCACCGCATCGAGCCAGGCGAAATCGAAGCAGTACTCGCCTCTTTCGCCTCGGTGAATTCTGCTGCCGTCGCAGTGCGCGGTGAGAACCTCGCGGCGTACGTGGTGGGCGACGTCCACCCGGCCGATCTCACCTCGCGGCTGGCAGAACAGTTGCCGGTATACCTGCGACCCATGTCGATCACGGTCCTCGACGCTCTGCCTCTGACTCCGGGCGGCAAAGTCGACCGCCGTGCCCTGCCCGAACCCGCGCTCACTGCGACCGGTTCGCGCCCTCCGATCGGGCCCGTCGAAATCCTCGTCGCCTCCCTGTTCTCCGACCTGACCGGCACGGCGGACGTCACGGCCGACGACGACTTCTTCACTCTCGGAGGCCACTCCCTCGGTGCGACACAACTCGCCGCCCGGCTCAGCGCCGCCCTGGGGTGCGATGTGAACCTACGCGACGTGTTCGCACATCCGACTGTCGCGAGGCTGGCCGCCGTTGCCGTCGAACGACCGGCCGCTGTTCCCGCCCCCGTCGCCACGGCGGATGATGGATCGGCACCCCTGGCCCCGGCGCAACGTCGCCTGCTGCTCCTCGCCCGTGCGCACGGCGACCCCGCCGCCTATCACCTGCCATGGGCGCTGCACCTAGACGGCCGCCTCGATCTCGATGCACTCGAATCCGCGCTCACCGACGTTCTCGGCCGGCACGAGAGCCTGCGCACCGTGTTCACACCGATCGACGACGCACCGCTCCAGCACGTGCTGCCACTATCGGAAGCGCGCGCCGTCCTCGATCTGGAACCGTCTGCTGCCGAAGAAGGTTCGCTTGTCGAGACGATCAGGGTGTGGTCGGCCGAGCCCTTCGACCTCACCGCCGATATTCCGTTCCGCGTCCGTCTGTTCCGGGTAGCGGACGACCGCCACGTGCTTGCCGTGGTCGCACACCATATCGCTCTCGACGGTGCCTCGTTCGCACCGCTCACCCGGGATGTCGCGACCGCCTACCTCGCACGCACCCGCGGCGAGATGCCGGCGTGGACACCGCTACCTCTGCACTATCGCGATTACGCCCGATGGCACCGCGACCGCCTCGGCGATCCTCACTCGGCCGACAGTAGCGCCGCAGTCGAACTCAGCTTCTGGCGTGCAACTCTGGCGGGGCTGAGCGAAGCAGCACCGCTGCCCACCGACCGGCCTCGCGCCCGCGGCCTCGGACCGGCGTCGTCGGTCGACGTGATCGTCCCGTCCGAGGCGGCCCGCGCGCTGCATTCCCTCGCGCACGCCCACGACGCGACCACGTTCATGGCCGTACACGCCGCCGTCGCGGTGTGGCTCTCGGCCTGGGCAGCGGAACGCGACATCGCGATCGGTACGGGGATCGCCGGACGCGATCATCCCGACCTGGAAGACCTGGTGGGAATGTTCGTCGGCACGGTCACGCTGCGCGTGGATGTCGATCCGGCGCAGCCCTTCACCGATCTGCTCGCCACCGCCCGCGCCGCCGACCTCGATGCCTTCGCGCACGCGACCGTGCCGTTCGACGACGTCGTCGATGCCCTCGGCTTCACTCCGTTCCGCGTGATGCTCGCATACGACAATGTCGACGTCCCCGATCTCGAACTGCCGGACCTGACAGTGCGGGCGCGCGAGATCGACCCCATGCAAGCACGATTCGACCTCGAGATCTCGCTGCGCGAACTGCGCGACGGATCAATGACCGGTCGTCTCGTCTACGACTCGTCGCTGTTCGACGACGCGACCATCGCGCAGTGGTCGTCGCGCCTGACCTCGGTGCTCGAGCAGGTCGTGCGAGACCCCTCACAGCCCGTGGGCGACCTCGACCTGGGCGCTCCCGACGTCGAGACTGCTGCCGAGGGACCCGAGGCGACGTTCGCGGAACTCATCGACGGCTCACCCGCTCGGGTCGCCGATCCCGGAGCAGAACCGGTACACATCGCCACTGCCGCGCATCCGCTGGCGTGGAACCTGATCGGTCTCGGACTCGGAACCGAAGATCGAGTGGCCGTGCTGCTGCCGCGCTCGACGCAATCGATGCTGGCGGCGGCAGCCGTCGCGCTCGCCGGTGCAGCCTTCGTGCCCATCGATCCGCATCAGCCGCCGGACCGTATCACCACGTTGCTCACCGATTCCGGCGTCCGCTACGCCATCGCCGGACCGGGTGTGTCGCTTCCGGGCGACGTGCGCGCGGTGCCGTTCACCACTAGCGGTGACACCCGCGAGATCACCGACGCCGACCGGGTGCGCCCAATCCGTGTCGGCAACATCGCCTACGTGGTCTACACGTCGGGATCGACGGGCACGCCCAAGGGCGTCGTGGTGACACATCGCGGACTGGGGCCACTGGCACAGTCGTTCCGCGACCGGTTCGACCTGACCGGCGATGCACGCGTGATGCATTTCGCGTCGCCTGCATTCGACGCCTCCGTCCTGGAGTACGTCCTGGCACTGGTATCGGGCGGCACCCTCGTGGTCGCACCCGCGGACGTGTACGGCGGCGAGGAGTTGCTCGAGTTGCTGCGCTCCGAGCGCATCACGCACTGGTTCACCACGCCGTCGGTGCCCGCGCGTCTCGACCCGGCCGGGCTGGACGACCTGAGACTGGTCGTGATCGGCGGTGAGGCGTGGCCCGTCGACACCGCGCATCGCTGGGCGCACAACCGCACGGTGCTCAACGTGTACGGCCCCAGTGAAACAACGGTCCTGGCAACCTCATCCGCGCCGTTCGAGCCCGGGCATCCGCTCACTATCGGCTCCGGCCTCGTCGGCGTCACACCGGTCGTCCTCAACGACCGGTTGCGCCCCGTCGGCGAGGGAGTGACCGGCGAACTGTATCTGCTGGGCCAAGGCGTGGCCCGTGGGTATCTCGACGCCCCGGGGCTGACCGCCGAGCGCTTCGTCGCCTCGCCGTTCGGTGACGGTCGCATGTATCGCACCGGCGACCTCGTGCGCTGGACCCGAGTGGGTGACAGTGCTGCGCTCGAATTCGCGGGGCGCACCGACTATCAGGTCAAGATTCGCGGCTTCCGTATCGAACTCGGCGAGATCGACACCGTCCTGCAGGGCTACGCAGGAGTGAGTACCGCCGTCACCGTGGTGCACGACGAGACACTCGTCAGCTACGTGCAGGCCCGCGACACCGACCTCGACCCGGACGGTGTCCGGGAATGGGCCGCAACCAGGCTTCCGAGGCACATGGTGCCCGCGACCGTCACCGTGCTCGACGCGCTGCCTCTGACCACGACCGGGAAGATCGACCGCGCCGCGCTGCCCGCACCCACGGTCCGGTCCGGGCCGGACGACGGATATCGTAGTCCGGGCGAAGAACTGGCCGCACGGATCGTCGCGGACCTACTCTCGATCCCCGCGGTGAACCGCCGCGACGACTTCTTCGCTGTCGGCGGAAACTCCTTGATCGCAACGCAACTCGCGGCGCGACTGAGTGCCGTCGCGGGACGCCGCATCGGGGTTCGCGACATCTTCGAACACACCACGATCGACTCGCTCGCGCACCTGCTCGGCGAGCGCGATGATGGCGGGGATACCCTGCCGATCGTCCACGTCGACGCCGACGACGAGACGCCGCTTGCGCCGGCCCAGCAACGCATGTGGCTGCTCAACCGGTTCGACGTCGCCGGCGGTGCCGGGGGCGGCGACCACATCGCGTTCTCGGCCGAGTTCGACAGCGCATTCGACGTGGACGCGGGGCGTGCCGCAGCCCACGACGTGGTGAGGCGCCACGACGCGCTACGGACGGTCTTCCCCGAGGGGCCGGACGGCCCGTATCAGCGGGTGCTCACGTCCGTCGACGTCGACCTCACACCCGTCGAGGCGCACCCGGAACTCGAGACCGAGTTGCTCGGCTTCGCCCGCGAGAGCTTCGATCTCACCGTCGACCCCCCGATCCGTATGCGCCTCTACCGACGGGAGAACGGGTACGTCCTCGCGGTGGTGCTCCACCACATCGGGGTCGACGGCTTGTCACTGCTGCCACTGGGACGCGATGCCGCCACTGCCTACAGCGCCCGCCGGGACGGTCACGTTCCCGTCTGGCCGGAGCCCGCCGTCACCTACCGGGACTATGCACGCTGGCACCACAGCCTGCTCGGCGACGAGCAAGACCCGGGTAGCCTCGCCGCACGGCAACTCGGGTACTGGAAGCGCACCCTTGCCGCCGCGCCGCCGATGCTCACCCTGCCCACCGACCGGCCCCGGCAGTCCGCCGGTGACGGTGACGCGGGGCAGGTGAGATTCTCGGTACCCGCCGAAATCCACACCGCTGTGGATAAACTCGCTCGCGCCCACGACGTCACGGCATTCATGGTGGTGCACGCGGCGCTCGCCACTCTGCTCGCCACCCTCGCCGCGACCGACGATGTCACGATCGGTACTCCCGTGTCGGGACGCATCGATGCGGCCCTGGACGACATGGTCGGCATGTTCGTCGGCACCGTGCCGTTGCGGTTGCCCGTCCGCCCCCGCTCCACCTTCGCCGAACTGCTGGCCGAAGCCCGGCGCGTGGATCTCGACGCGTTCGCGCACGCGGACGTGCCGTTCGACCGGATCGTCGACGCTGTGAGTGCCGGCCCGTCCGGGCACCACCCGCTGTTCCAGGTGATCCTCGCGTACGAGACGTTCACCGTCGACACACTCGATCTGCCCGGTGGAACGGCCTGCGTCCGGGACATCTCGGCCGCGCCCGCGCGCGTGGACCTCGAAGTGGCGGTCCGCGAACGCCGCTCCGACACCGGAACACCCGCCGGGCTCGACGGCACCTTCACCTATGCAGCCGACCTGTTCGACGCTGACACCGTCGCGCAGTGGGGCACGTGGCTCGCGAGCATCCTGGACGCGGTCACCTCGGATCCGGGTGTGACCGTGGGCGGTATCGAGCCTGGGGGAGTGGCCGACGCGCCGGGCTGCGCACCGCTGCCACTGGCCGCACAGTCGCTGCCCGAACTCGTGGCGCAGTGCGTCG
This sequence comes from Rhodococcus sp. NPDC058639, assembly GCF_042717545.1. Classification (NCBI taxonomy): domain Bacteria; kingdom Bacillati; phylum Actinomycetota; class Actinomycetes; order Mycobacteriales; family Nocardiaceae; genus Rhodococcus; species Rhodococcus sp. NPDC058639. The sequence continues at coordinate 170,932 of NZ_JBHXRF010000005.1, read as the reverse complement.
CCGACGACGCCGAAGCCGTCGCCGTGCTCGCGGACGAAGAATCGCTGACCTACGGGCAGCTGTGGTCACGCTCGGGTGGCCTCGCCGCGCTCCTGGCCGAACAGGGCGTCGGGGCCGACGATGTCGTAGCTGTCGCGGTGCCGCGCTCGGCAGACCTGCTCGTGGCAATCCTCGCCGTGACCCGCATCGGTGCGACTTACCTGCCGGTCGACGTCACACATCCGCCCGCTCGGCTGCAGGCTCTGTTCGACGACGCGCGGCCGGCGCTCCTGATCGCTCACCGCGGCTTCGGCTCACAGGTGCCGGCGGTGTACCTCGACGACGATGCCGTCGCCGCGCGGGTGGACGACGGTGCCGACTTCGACGCACCCGTGCTGCCGGATCAGGGCGCCTACCTGATCTACACGTCCGGTTCCACCGGAGTGCCGAAGGGCGTACTCGTCACCCACCGCAACGTGCTCGCGCTGCTCGCCGCGACCACCGACTTCGGCTTGGGACCTGCCGACGTGTGGACGCTGTTCCACTCGCCGGCATTCGACTTCTCCGTCTGGGAGATGTGGGGCCCGCTCACCACCGGCGGCCGTCTCGTGATCGTCGACCACCTCACGGTCCGCGACCCGCAGGCCGTCGCCGCGCTGATCGACCGCGAACAGGTCACGGTGCTCAACCAGACACCCACGGCCTTCTCGCAACTGTCCACTGTCGCCGCCGACCTGACGTCGTTGCGGCTGCTCATCTTCGGCGGCGAAGCACTCGACCCCGACCGCGTCACCCCGTGGGCCGATGCACACCCGCACGTGCGCACCGTCAACATGTTCGGCATCACCGAGACCACCGTGCACGTCACCGCCGGTGACGCCACCGTTGCCGGAATCGGCTCACCTCTGCCGGGCGTGACCGTCTCGATACTCGACGCGTCGCTGCGGCCTGCCTTGCCGCGTGCCGTCGGCGAACTGTATGTCGCGGGAGCTCAGGTAGCCAGGGGATACCGAGACCGGCCTGCGCTCACCGCCGCTCGGTTCGTCGCCGCGCCCGGTGGCGCGCGCCGCTACCGAACCGGCGATCTCGGCCGCCGCGATCGCGCCGGAACACTGCAGTATCTAGGGCGGGCCGATCAGCAGATCGAACTGCGCGGTTACCGGATCGAACCCGCCGAAATCGAAGCCGCCCTGATGCGGTGTGAGGGCGTCACCCAGGCTGCGGTCCTCCTGCGCGACGACATGCTGGTCGCGTACCTGGTCGGCGGTAACGGCCCGGAGGTGTTGCGGGAGTTGCGGCATTCGCTGCCGGATTACCTCGTTCCGTCCGCTGCCGTCGTCGTCGACGCGCTACCCCGCACCGTCAACGGCAAGCTCGACCACGAGGCCCTGCCGGCACCCGAGGTATCCACCACCGGCCGTACTGCTCCGCACGGTCCCGTGGAGGAACTCGTCGCCGAGATCTACCGCGAACTGCTCGGTATCGAGGGGACAGTCGCCGCCGACGACGATTTCTTCCACCTGGGCGGCCACTCGCTGCTCGCCACCCGGCTTGCGGGACGGCTGTCCGCCGTGGCGGACGTCGACGTCACGATCCGCGATGTCTTCGAGGCACGGACGGTATCCGAACTGGCAGAGCGGGTGTCGACGCGGCGGGGTGCCGGAAGCCGGGTGCCGATCGTCGCTGACGACACCGCTCCCGCGCCGCTGTCGGCCGCCCAGCAGCGCCTGTGGTTCGTCAATCGGTTCGACACTTCGTCGGCCGGGTACAACCTGCCCTTCGCGGTTCGGCTCGACGGCGCCCTCGACATCGGCGCCTTCGCCGCCGCCGTCGCGGACGTGACCGAGCGGCACCGCACGCTGCGCACGATCTATCCCGCGGCCGACCGGTACACGATGCTGCCCGCCCAGGCACCCGATCTCGTCCCGATCGCCGTTCCCGCCGACGCACTCGACGATTTCGTCCGCGACGTCGCCACCACCGGTTTCGACCTCACCGTCGACCGGCCGGTGCGCATCCGGTTGTATCGCACCGGACCGGATCGGCACGTACTGGTCGTGGTGCTGCACCACATTGCGGCCGACGGCTGGTCGCTGACGCCACTGGTGCGCGACCTGGCCGCGGCCTACGAGAGCCGTACCGCAGGCACCAGCCCGGACCTATCACCGCTTCCGTTGCACTACACCGACTTCGCTCGCTGGCAACGCGGCAGCGCCGACACCCAGGTGGCGCAGTGGACCGATCGCCTTGCCGGACTCCCCGACGAAGCGACGCTGCCCGCGGACCGTCCCCGGCCTGCGCGGCCCACCGGTCGGGGTGCGGGGCACACGATCACGCTCGACACCGGGTTCGCGCGCGGACTGCACACCCTCGCGCGTGACCGCCACGTCACGGTGTTCATGGTGCTCCATGCCGCGCTCGCAGCGTTGCTCACCCGGCACGGCGCGGGACGGGACATCCCGATCGGCACGGTGGTCTCCGGCCGCGGTGCCCCGGAACTCGACGAACTCGTCGGCATGTACGCCGGAACCCTGGTGCTGCGCACCACAATCGACCCCGAAGGGTCCTTCGCGGATCTCCTCGCCGAGGCGCACGCCCGCGACCTCGACGCGTACATGCAGCCCGACGCGCCGTTCGAGACGCTGGTCGAGATGCTCAACCCCACCCGCGCGGAAGCCCGGCACCCGCTGTTCCAGGTCGCGCTGTCGCTCGCGCGTCCGGCGCCGACGACGGTGGACCTGCCGGGACTGGCAGCGACGGTACTGCCCCTCGACGCCGAATACGCCAACGTCGACGTACAACTCACCGCAACCGAGACTCCCGCTGGACTCGATCTCGAATTCTTCTACAGCACCGATCTGTACGACGACGAGACGATCGCCGTGTACGCAGACCGCTATCGCGCGATCCTCGCCGCGGCCGTCGACGACCCGGCGGTGCGCGTCGGCGACATCGAACTCCCGGGGCCGGCCGTCGTAGCAAACATCGGACCCGATGCCGGACCGGTGCGGTCGTTGCGCCGGTGGCTCACGGCAGGAGCCGAACTCGGAGGCGCGCACCAGGCGGTACGCGACGGAGATCGCGACCTCACCTATCCCGAACTGCTGCACCACGCCGGCGCGCTCGCGGCACGCCTTCAGGCTGTGGGAGTCCGGCCGGGCGACGCGGTGGCCTGCGCGCTGCCCCGCTCGCTCGAATCGGTGGTCGCCGTGTGGGGAATCGTGTGGTGCGGTGCTGCTCCGATGCTCGTCGATCCGGACCAGCCCGCGGCGCGTCTCGCGGCGATGCTCGGAGACGCCACCGTCGGTGTCGGTGACGCCGCCACGCTGCCCGGCACGGTGGTCTGGCTCGACGTGGACGCCGACGACGAGGAACCGCTCGACGTCGTGACCGAACCCGCTCCGGACTCGCCCGCCTACATCGTCTTCACCTCCGGAACATCCGGAAACCCCAAGGGCGTCACCATTACCCAGCGCGGAGTCAGCGCACTCGCCGAGGACGTCGCCGAATACTTCGGAGCGGTGCCCGGCGATCGGGTACTGGGCGTCGCGGCACCGAGTTTCGACGCCTCGATGCTCGAACTGCTCGTCGCGGGTATCTCCGGCGCGACCCTCGTCGTCGCGGACTCCGAGAGCTATGCCGGTGACGCGCTCGGCGGCCTTCTCGAACGCGACGCCGTCACGCACGCGGTGCTGACGCCCTCGACGCTCGCCACGGTCCCCGTCCGCGACCTGCCCCACCTGCGCATGATCATGCTCGGGGGCGATCGGGTGGCACCGGCCCTCGTCGAACGCTGGGGGCCGCAGCGTGCGCTCCTCAACGGATACGGTCCCGCGGAGGGGACGGTCTTCGTCACCGTGTCGCAGCCGTTGCGGGCCGGTGGCGGTATCGGGATCGGTGTCCCCGTGCGCGGCGTCACCGCCCATGTCCTCGACGAGCGGTTCCGGCCGGTACCCGTCGGGGTGACCGGCGAACTCTATGTCTCGGGCGGACGGATCGCGGACGGGTACCACAACGCCCCCGCCCGAACCGCCGAACGGTTCGTCGCGGGACCCGGTGGTACTCGCCGCTACCGCACCGGCGACCTCGTGCGGTGGCGATACGACGGAACACTCGACTTCGTCGGGCGCAGCGACGCTCAGGTCAAACTCCGCGGTGTCCGCATCGAACCGGGCGAGGTGGACGCCGCGCTCACCTCCCTCGAGGGCGTCGACCGTGCCGTCACCGTCGCGCGCGACGGCCGGCTCGTCTCCTACATCGCTCCCGCGGCAGTCGATACCGACGACGTACGCCGGCGTCTGCGGTCCGTGCTCCCGGCGCATCTCGTACCGGCGGTGGTGGTTGCGATCGACACGATCCCGATCACCGCCCACGGCAAGGTCGACACCGCCGCGCTGCCCGACCCTCGTCCTGCCGCAGACCCGGCGGACGGGACAACGCCACCGTCGACGCAGACCGAAACGATGGTCGCCGGGATACTCGGCGAAATCCTCGGCGACGGTGCAGAACCCGTCCGCGTGGGCCGGACCGACGATTTCTTCGCCATCGGCGGGAACTCGCTGCTCGCCACCGTTCTGGTCGGGCGGCTACGGGAAGAGACGGGCGCAGCGGTGCCGCTGCGGACCGTATTCACCCACCCGACCGTGGACGCGCTCGCAGCCGCGCTCGATGCCGGAGGGTTCGACGTGGACGCCGGACCGGTTGCGGTGTCGCCGCGCCCCGAGCGCCTCCCGCTCGGCCGCGCGCAGCGCCGCCTCTGGGGACTGAACGCCCTCGCACCCGGTGCCTACCGGTTGCGCAGCGAGGTGCGGCTGGACGGACCACTCGACGTGGCCGCGCTGCACTCCGCCCTCACCGATGTCGCGCACCGGCACGACATCCTGCGCACCGAGTACGTGGTCACCGGCGACGACGTGTACCAGGTGATCGGGGACGAACCCCGCAGCACTTTGTGGCACGCACACCTCGAACGCGTCGGCACCCACCGGCACGTCCTGCATTTCGACGTGGACCATTCGATAGCCGACGGCACGTCGCTGCGACCGTTGTTGCGGGATTTCGGCGCCGCCTATCTGGCACGAACGGCCGGGCACGCCCCGCACTGGGAGCCGCTGCCCCTGCAGTACGCCGACTACGCGCTGTGGGAGGCCGAACGCGGTATTCCAGAAGCCGACATCGCACACTGGCGGCAGGCGCTCGACGGGCTCGGGGCCGCGGAACTCCCCGCCGAGCCCACCGGTGCCGGGCACACCACCCGGACCGTCGAGTTCACGGTGCCCGCCGACGTGCGCGACGCCGTGTCCGAGATGGCCCGCACCTACGGCGCCACCGAGTTCATGGTGCTGCACGCGGCTCTGTCGGTACTGCTCGCGCGCCTCGCCGCACACGACGACATCGCCGTGGCAGCAGTCGTCGGCGGCCGGCGCTGGTCGCAACTCGAAAACCTCATCGGGCCGTTCCTCGACACACTCGTGTTGCGCGCCCGGGTGGCACCCGACATGCCGTTCAGCGGGCTGCTCGGGCAGGTCCGGGACTTCGACGTCGCCGCCCTCGACCACGCATCGGTGCCGTTCGAGGACGTACTCGCAGAACTGAAGGTTCCGTCTCCCCAGGTGGCGCTCGCACTCCAAGATTTCGGCACAGATCCGGCGAACCTCGGCGATCTCACCGTGGACGCACGCGAAATCGTCGACACGGCTCCGCAATTCGACCTGCATTTCGCGCTTGCACCGGAGTCGTCCGGATTTGCGGGCACGGTGCTCTACGACGGATCACGATTCTCGGACCACACCGCAGGGCTTCTCGCGACACGTTTCGTGGCACTGCTCGGCGTGCTCGTGAAGACCCCGGACGGCCTGGTCGGCGACGCGGTGTTCGACGCGCCCGCCGATCCGCTCGTCGGGGACAGCCCCGCGCCCGTTCACACCCTCGCCGAACTGCTGCGGGCGGCGGCCGCAGCGCATCCCGATCGGGAGGCGTTGCGCGGCGCCGATGCGGTCCTGACCTATCGCGAACTCGACGAGCAGTCCGACGAACTGGCCGACGAACTGCGGGCACAGGGTGCCGGGCCGGGTGTCGTCGTGCCGATCGGCCTGCCTCGCAGCACCGAGTACATCAGGACACTCTGGGCGATCACCAAAACCGGTGCCGCCTTCACCGACTCGTCCGACGTCGGCAGCACGTGCTCGCCGGAGGTCGCATACGTCGTCACCACCTCCGGATCGACCGGCATCCCCAAGCGGGTCGCGGTGACGCACCGCGGGCTCGCGCCACTCGCCGCCGAGGTGGCGTGCCGGTACCAGGTGGGGACGGGTGACCGCGTCCTGCACGGCTACTCGCCGGCATTCGACGCCGCGCTGCTCGAACTGATGCTCGCGCACACCACCGGTGCCACACTCGTCGTCGCGCCCCCCGACGTGTATGCGGGGCCGGACCTGCATCGGCTCCTCGTGGAAGAGCGCATCACCCACTACCTGTCGACACCGACCGTGCTCGGCACCCTCGACCCGGACGGGTTGCCGGAGCTGAAAGTGGTTGCCTCCGGTGGCGAACCGCTGCCGGGTGCGCTGGCAGCGCGGTGGGCAGCCGGTCGCATGATGCTCGACGCCTACGGACCCACCGAGGCGACCATCGTCGCCACGCTGGCCGACATCGACGAGGACACCACTTCCGATGGCCGCACCGCCGGTATCGGACGCCCCGTGCCCGGGATCGTTGCCCACGTGCTCGACGCACGCCTGCATCCGGTGCCGAGCGGGGGAGTCGGGGAACTCTATCTCGCCGGGGAGGGCCTGGCCGCCGGGTATCTCGATGCCCCGGTGCAGACCGCCGAACGCTTCGTGGCGGCGAGCGACGGCGAGCGTATGTACCGGACGGGCGACCGCGTGCTCCGCCGCAGTGACGGAACACTGGTGTACCTCGGGCGGACCGACCGGCAACTCAAGGTGCGCGGCGTCCGTATCGAGCCCGGTGAACTCGAGGCCACGCTGCTCGCCCAGCCCGGGGTCCGCCAGGCCGCAGTGCTCGTCGTCGGCGACGCCCTCGTCGCCTTCGCCGCGGGGACCGGACTCACCGCCGAGGACGTCACCGCGCACCTCGCGCTCGTGGTTCCGCCTCAGCGCATGCCCTCGCGCATCCACGTGGTCGACACGTTGCCGGTCACGCCCAACGGCAAACTCGACCTCCGTGCCCTCGAACAACTCGATGCGCTCGAACAACTCGATGCGCTCGAACAACTCGATGCACTCGCCGACGCCTCGCTCGTGAACGCAGACGATGCCCAGCCCGGCCGCCTGCTCACCGACGCCGAAGAACTCGTGGTGACGGTGGCCGAGGACGTGCTCGGCGTACGTCCCGCCGCACACCGCGGGTTCTTCACGGCCGGCGGAGATTCGCTGTCTGCGGTGGTGTTCGCAACCCGCCTCACCGACGCGTTCGGGGTGGATGTTCCCGTACGGGAGATCCTCACGGCACCGACGCTCTCCGCGCTCGCCGCGCGGATCGGACACGACGACGCGCGACGGCTCCCGGTGCGCCGCTACGAGCGTGAGGGCCCGGCACCCCTCGCACCCGCACAACGGCGCCTCTGGCTGCTCGCACGCGCCGAACCCGACACCACGGCGTACATCGTGCCTGTCGTGCTGTCGCTCACCGGCGAACTCGATACCGCGGCACTCGGAGCCGCCGTCGGCGACGTCGTCGCGAGGCACGAGATCCTGCAGACGGTGTTCACGGACGAAGGACAGGTACTGATCCGGCCCCCGATGCTCGTGCACCGCGCACCCGCCGACCTCACCGAGGCTGTCACCGAGACCGTCGCCACGCCGTTCGACCTCACCACCGAAGCACCGTTGCGCATCCGGCTGTTCGACGTCGAGCCGGGCCGCTGGGTTCTCGCCGCGGCCGTGCACCACATCGCCTTCGACGGCGCGTCCCTCGGGCCGCTGCTCACCGACCTGTCGACTGCGTACACTGCGCGTCTGGGCGGGAGCGCCCCGCACTTCGAGCCTCTGCCCGTCACCTACCGCGACTACGCGCACTGGCAGCACGAACTGCTCGGTGATCCCGACGACCCACAGTCGCTCGCCGCGCGGCAACTGGACTACTGGTCGGAGACGCTCGCCGGCCTGCCGGACACCCCGCTGCCGCTGCCCCTCGACCGGCCACGCCCCGGACGCCCGAACTACCACGGTGCCCAAGTGGTCTCGCATCTCGATGCCGGAACCCACGGTCGTCTGCGGGAAGTCGCCCGCAGAAACGACGTGACGGTATTCATGACGGTCCATGCCGTACTCGCCGCGCTCCTTGCACGCCGCAGCGGACGCGACGACATCGCGGTCGGCACGGCGGTCGCCGGGCGCAGCGATCCTCAACTCGAGCAGCTCGTCGGCATGTTCGTCGCCACGGTCGCGCTGCGTACCGCGGTCGATCGGGCGAGGCCCTTCAGCGATCTGCTGCGGGTCGTGCGGGCGGCGGATCTCGGTGCGGTGGGCCACGCCGACGTGCCGTTCGAGCAGGTCGTCGCCCGGCTCGCGCCGCGCCGAGATCCTGCACACCATCCGCTGTTCCAGGTGCTGCTCACCCACCGGGCCGCGGGCGCAACCGATCCGGCGGCCGTGCTGCCGGGAATCACCGTGGCCGACGTCGCGGCCGGGGAACCCGCCGCGCAGTTCGATCTCGTCGTCGAAGTCGTCGAACAAGGGACCGGACATGACGACGCGGGCATCGACCTGCGTCTGATCTACGCCACCGAACTGTTCGACGGCAGCACCGCCGACGGTCTGCTCACCGAGTTCGTCGCCGTCCTGCACGGCGCACTCGCCGAACCCGAACGGCCCGTCGGCGACCTCGCCGCACCGGCCCCGGAACCTTTCGCGACGCCCGGCGTCGAACCCCGCACGCTGTCCGAGATCTTCGCCGACACCGTTGCCCGGCATCCCGGGCAGATCGCTGTGCGCACCGGCAATGTGGCGTGGACGTACGCCGGACTCGACGCCCGGTCCGACGACATCGCCGGTGAACTCGCTCACCGCGGAGTGCGCCGGGGTGACGTGGTCGTCATTGCGGTTCCGCGCGGCGAGTACTGGCCCCTCGCGGTGTGGGCGATCGCCAAGGCCGGTGCGACGTGGGTGTCGCTCGACCTCGCACAACCGGCCGCCCGCACCACCGCACTCCTCACCGACTCGGAAGCCGTCGTGGGCCTGACCGTCGGGGTATCCGGCATTGGCGGCCTCCCGTGGATCGACATGAGCGCCGACCACGGCGATCACCGCGTTCGGACACCCGCAGTCACCCCCGACGACGTCGCCTATCTCGTCTACACCTCCGGCACCACCGGGCAGCCCAAGGGCGTCGACGTGCCGCACCGGGGTCTCACCTCGTTGCTCGAGATCCAGCGCGAACGGCTCGGCCTGACAGCCGGTTCGCGTGTGCTCCACGCGTCGTCCCAGACGTTCGACGCGGCGGTGTTCGAATTGCTCTCCGCGCACGCTCACGGGGCGACGCTCGTCGTGACACCCGAGCACACCTTCGCGGGATCGCCACTCGAGCACCTCATTGCAGCCGAAGGCATCACGCATCTGTTGGCGACCCCGAGCGTTCTCGCTACCGTCGACCCCGGAGTACGCGACAACCTGACCGTCCTCGCCGTGGGCGAGACATTACCGTCCGTACTCGCACAGCGATGGTCGCGGCACCGTCTCTTCAACGGGTACGGCCCCACCGAATTCACCGTGGCCGTGTCGCTCGGTGGGCCAGTGGACGGCGCGACGAAGCCGGATATCGGCACGCCGGTCGCGGGCGCGTGCGTCCACATCCTCGATGCGCGCCTGCATCCGGTCCCGCCGGGCACGGTCGGCGAACTGTATGTGGGCGGGGCAGGGCTGGCGCAGGGTTACCATCACCGGTTCGGCCTTACCGCAAGGCATTTCGTGGCGAACCCGTTCGGTGTGCCGGGGGAGCGGCTGTATCGCACGGGTGACCTCGTGCGGGTGACGGTGGATGGGGTGCTCGAGCACATGGCGCGCGTGGACGATCAGGTACAGATCCGCGGGATCCGGGTCGAACCCGCCGAGGTCGACGCCGTCCTGCTGGGCATGCCGGGCATCGAAGCCGCGGTGACCGTCGCTCGGTCGGGGTCCGCCGGCGAACTCGCTCTCGCCGCATACGTGCAGGCGAGTCGCGCCGATGTCGACGGGGCTGAGTTGCACCGCGATCTCGCCGCTCGGCTCCCGCGGCACCTGCGCCCTTCCTCCGTCACCGTGGTCGATTCCCTGCCGCTGACGTCGTCGGGCAAGGTCGACAGAGCTGCGCTACCCGAGCCTGAAATAGTTGTCGCCGCAGACGCTTACGTCGCGCCGACAGGGGAGATCGCGCCGATTGTCGCAGCCGTGTACGCGCGGCATCTGAGGTTGCCCACACACGCGGTCTCCGCCGACCGCGGATACTTCGATCTCGGGGGCAGTTCGATGGGTGCGGTGGCCGTGGCCACCGACCTGCGTGCGGAACTCGGACGGGACGTGCCGGTCGAATGGATCTTCACCACGTCGACCGTCGCGGAACTGGCGGACCGGATCGAGCACGGGCAGCCCGGCACCACCGTCGACCCCCTCGGTACGGTCGTGCCTCTCGCGACGGGTGATCCGGCGCGGCCGGCGCTGTTCTGTGTACACCCGATCAGCGGACTGTCGTGGATGTACGCCGGGCTCGCGCCCTCTCTCGACGGCCGCACCCTTTACGGGGTGCAGGCGACCGGACTCGGTGACGACCTGACGCACCAGGGACTTCCGGATACCGTCCATGACTTCGCCGCCCGTTATCTCGAGGAGATCCGCCGGGTGCAGCCGGAGGGTCCGTACCACCTGCTCGGCTGGTCGGTCGGCGGCTCGATAGCGCACGAAATGGCAGTACAGCTGAGAGCATCCGGTGAGCGTGTCGGCGTGGTCGTGCTGCTCGACACCCTGACCCCCGAGGCGTTGCCGGACGATTCCGAACGGCAGCGCCGGGACGAAACAACCGGCGAATCCGACGGTGAAGTCGTAGCCGATCCGAGTATCCCCGGCGAACTCGTTGCCGCCGTGCGCCGGCGCAGCCGTGCCGCGTCGATGGCGGTCGAAACCGCCGCTCGGAGTCACTCGCCACAGGTGTACGCCGGTGACATCGAGTTGTTCGTCGCCGCAGTTGATCTCGATCGGCATCCCGCCCTCGCTGCCTCCTGGCAACGCTATGTCGGCGGCCGCGTGCGCGAACACCCGGTTCCGTTCGCGCACTCGGAAATGGCCGATCCGGACGCGCTCCGCGTGATCGGGCCGATACTGGGCAGCGCACTTTCGCGTTTCGAGGACATCCACAGCCCGCCGGTAGAGCATGCACGCACTGCCACCGCAATGAGGGAGACGACCTGATGGAAGTACACGACTACATGCGAATTCTCCAGGCGCGCTGGAAGATCGTCGCCGTGGTGACCGTCGTCGCGGTGCTCGCCGCACTTACCGTGTCTCTGCTGACGACGCCGCAGTACGAGGCGAAGACACGACTGTTCGTGTCGACGTCGTCGGGCGCGTCGGTCCAGGAGATCTACCAGGGCAACCTTTTCTCGCAGCAGCGCGTGACCTCCTATACGGAGTTGCTGGCCGGCACCACCGTCGCTTCGCGGGCACTCGACAAGCTCGGTATCACCGACATCACGCCGGTCGACCTCGCGGCCAACGTGACCGCGTCGTCCACACCGGACACGGTCCTCATCGACACTGCTGTGACCGACGAGTCGCCCGAGCGCGCACGCGACCTCGCCAACGCCCTGTCCGACGAATTCGTTCTGATGGCACGCGAACTCGAAACACCCGAAGGGGGCGGGGAGCCGACGGCCCGAGTGGTCGTCGAGCAGTACGCCGCGACCCCGTCGACGCCGATCGCTCCGAAGACGACCCGCAACGTCGCGCTGGGGCTTGCGGTGGGCTTGTTGCTCGGCATCGCACTGGCTGTCTTGCGCGACCGCCTCGACAACACCGTCAAAGATCGCAACGCCATCGAGGAAATCGCGGGCACGGGCGTCGTGGGTGTCATTCCGCTCGAGAAGTTGCGTCACGAAGAGCCGGCCATCATGTTCTCCGATTCCAGCAGCGGTGACGCCGAGGCATACCGGGAACTGCGCACCAACCTGCAGTTCCTCGAGGTGGACAACCCTCCACGCGTTCTGGTGTTCACCAGTTCGGTTCCGTCCGAGGGCAAGACCACAACGGCGATCAACACAGCCCTCGTGCTGGCGGAAGCGGGCAAGTCGGTGGTCCTCGTCGAGGCCGACCTCCGGCGGCCCCGGGTGTCGAAGTATCTCGGCGCTCTCGGCGAGGCAGGCCTGTCGACGGTCCTGGCGCACCAGGCGTCCCTGGACGATGTGCTGCAGTCGACACGATTCGATTCGCTGTGGGTGCTCGCCGCCGGCACGCTGCCGCCGAATCCGTCGGAACTGCTCGGCTCGGCACACGCCGAGGAGGTCGTCACCGATCTGCGGTCGCGGTTCGACTACGTCATCATCGACGCGCCGCCGCTGCTGCCCGTCACCGACGCGGCGATCCTCACACGCATTTCCGACGGTGCCCTGCTCATCGCGCGCTACGGGAAGACCACCCGGGAGCAGTTCACCCGCGCGGTCGGCAACCTGCGGGCGGTCAACGCGACGGTGCTCGGAACGATTCTCACGATGGTCCCTGCGAAGCGACGCGGCGCGTCGTACGAGTACCGGTACTACTACGACACCGACAAAGCGCAACAGAAGGTCGCGGCGCCCACGCAGGCTGTGGAAAACCCCGTCGTCACCGGCACACCCGTCGCGCCGAGCCAACCGAGCCCGCCGCGGCCGTCCCCGGGCAACGGCCGGTCTCCAGGTGGTCAGTTCCCGCCGACCGTGCGGGACGGCGAGAGTCGTCACTCGTCGGAGCCGCGGCCCGTGGTCCACACACCGCGGCGTCCGACGGATGGCTCAGGCCCGGATACGGGCGAGCAGGGGTAGCAGAAGGTCGGCGATCTCCGATCCGACCGCGACGAATGTCTCCTCGTCGCGGCCGATCGGGTCGACGATATCTTCCGGCCCGGACGCAGGAAACTGCGCCCGGGCCACTGCCAGTTCTGCGACGGACGCGGCGCCCGAAGCCTGCTGCACGCGCGCGGCTTCCGGCAGCGTGAACGTCACGCGCATCATCCGCGGTGCGAGCTTGATCACGTCGCCCCGATGCTGTTCGCTCATCGTGAGGATGAGGTCGGCGTCCTCTGCGATATCCGGAGTCAGCCGTCTCGCGACGAACCCCTCCGGGTCACCCCCGAGCTGCTGCAACACGAGCGCTGCGGTGGACTCCATGCCGTGTCCCACCACGGCCCTGGTGCCCGCACTGTGGGCGTCGAGGTCGTCCCGTCCCGACTCGGTGGCAAATGCTGTGGTCAACCGTTCGGCGGTGGGCGAGCGACAGATATTTCCGGTGCACACGAAGAGAATCCGCATCCGCCGATCGTAGGGGACGCCGCCGCGAGGGGTTGTCCCACGAACCGGCCCTGGCGTCGTATCCGACATTGGGTAGCATCGGAGCGATTCGAAAGGCGCCGGGGAGAGCACAATGCGGCTGGCGCGAACAACTGTCGAAGGCGGCTCATGAGTTCGGTTCTCGGTGTAACCGTGGGGGAAAGCGCCGTCCGGATCGTGCGTCCGGTGGATCGGACCGCACCCTCCGCGGGTTTTCAATTCCAGGTCGTGGAGACAGGTAAGGACGATCCGGCGCGACTTGCGGCGAGCACGCTCGGCGTGCTGTTCCAGGCAGGCGTGGCGGGCGATCCGATCGAGACCGTCGGGCTCGTCTACCGCGATCAGGCACAGGCCGAACGCCTGCGTGCCGCGCTGTCCGCCGAGAAGCTCGACCGCTTCACTCTCGTATCCGAGCCCGAAGCGGCCTTGACCTATCTGCAGGCGACCGGCGAACTGGGCAGCAACACCGCGGTCTTCTACGACCTCGGCGACGCGGGCCTGACGGTCACCGTGGTCGACCTGCGCGCCGGCCAGGTCCTCGCCGAACGGACCGACTCGATCGGTGGCCGTGTCTTCGACAACGCCATCCGCGAACACGCGCTCGATACCAACGGCGTCTGGCGTCCCGACGACCCGAGCACCGACAACGAACTGTCGGCGCAGTGCCGGCAGGCGAAAGAGAAGCTCTCCGAGAGCGATACCGTGGCGGTGCCCGGGGCGGCCGGTGTGGTGTTCCTGTCGCGCGATACCTTCGACCCGCTGATCTCCCAGTGCGTCGAGTCGTCGGCGCAGTTCGTGCACAACGTCATCGCTCGCTCGAACCGCAATCCCGAGGCCGTGGTGCTGCTCGGGGGCGGCGCGCACGTGCCGCTGGTCCAGGAAGTGCTGCGGTCGTGGCTGAAGCTTCCGCTGGTCGTGCCGCACGAACCCGAACTCGTCCTGGCCAAGGGCGGTGCGATTGTCGCTGCGCGGCCGCCGTCGTCGCAGCCGATCAGTCCGCTCACCCGAATCGTGCCTCCGCGTCCCGCGCCGGTCAGCGAAGACACCGACCGCATTCCGGTGGTGAAGGCGGCGGTGTCCTCTCCACCGCCGGAGAAGGCTGCGGAGAAGGCGAACGACGACGCGAAGCCGTGGTGGGCTGCGCTGTCGTGGCGGGGACCTTCCGTCAGCGGCAAGCAGATCTCCGGTGCCGGACTGGCCGGGTCGGCGCTGGCCGTCGTTGCGGTGATCGGTATCGCCTTGAGCGCGGGGAACTCCGTTTTCGGGGCGCCCGCAGACGGGCGCGGGACGAGTCCTACGCAGTCGTTCGATCAGCCGACGACGTCCTCGACGCTGCCGCGGCCTGCGCCCGCTGTGTCACCGTCGACGGTCGCTCCCACGACCACCACCGAGTCGCCCACGACCACCTACGCGCCGCGACCGGTACCGCCGCCTCCGGCGCCGGAACCGACTCCGGAACCGCAGATCCCGGGCCTGAACATTCCGGTCCCGACGTTGCCGCCGCTCCCGACGATCGAACTGCCCCGGCTACCGGAACTCCGCGTACCCGGTCTGTGACCTACCGGCCCGGCTCCCCGCTCCCGTTGGGGCGGGAGTGCCGGCCGGGCGCGACCGGCGGGCTTCCGGCCCGCGACAGCACGGCGGCGATCGCTGTGGTGAGCGGAACCGAGAGCGCCAGTGCGATACCGCCCACGCATGCGCGCACGATCTCGACGGCCACCGCGTCACCGGTGACCACGTCGGAGATCGACCGGCCCGCGACGGAGAAGAGCAGCAGCAGCGGCAGCGCGCCACCCGCGTAGGCGAGCACGAGCGTGTAGACGGTGCTGGCGATGTGGTCGCGGCCGACCCGCATCGCGGACGTGAAGATCTCCCGGCGCGACGCGCGCGGATCCAGGGATGCCAGTTCGAATGCCGACGACGCCTGCGTGATCGTGACGTCGTTGAGCACACCGAGCGAGCCGATGATGAACCCTGCCAGCAGCAGTCCGCTGATCGACACGGTGCCGATGTACATCTGGACGTCGGTGTTCTGTTCTTCGGACAGACCCGTCAGGTGGGTCATCCGGATCGCGACGTACGAGAGCAATGCGGCGAGGACCATCGAGGCGAGGGTGCCGAGCAACGCCGAACTGGTCCGCAGATTGACCCCGTGGGCGAGATACAGCACGGCGTAGAGGATCAGCGCTCCGCCGACCAGCGCGACGGGGACGGCCGGTTTTCCGTCGAGGAGCGCCGGGAGCATGAACATCACGAGAACAGCGAAGGCGACGCCGAGGCCGATGAGCGCCCGCAGGCCGCGCCAGCGGGCGACGGCGACGATGACGATCGCGAACGCCGCGATGACCAGGGCCAGTGGCAGGCCGCGCGCGAAGTCGTAGAACGAGTACTGGGTGGCACCGGTGGGGTCGGTCTGGCGGACGATCCGGATGTCGTCGCCGGTGCTCAATTCGGGCTGCCCGGGGCCGGGGACCACCTCGAGCAAGGTGGAGGCGCCGGCGTTGGGCCCGGACTCGATCGCGATGATGCTGCGCTCGCACTCGTAGGCGCCGCCCGCGGGCGGGGGCAGCGGGTCGCCGGGGAACACGCGCCCGGACGACGGGCTACCGCACGCGCCCGGACCTTGCTCCACCACTGTTCCGGCTTCGGTGACCACTGCGTCACCGCCGGTGGTCTGGAACGGGGCCGGGACGTCGATGGATTGACTGCTCGGCCAGAGCAGCACCGTTCCGAGGAGGACGACGGCGCCGATGGCCACCAGCAATCCGATGACGATCTTCGCGGCGAGCGGGCCCAGTGGTGCGGGTCCGTCGAAGTGGCCGTGTCCGTGTCCGTGACTCACGGCCACAGGCTAACCACCCACCGGGCGACACGCGCAGGCGGTGGCCGATCACGAGGTAAGAGAAGACAGGTGGGCTGGGGGTGGCGGGGAGCAGGGGGGTGTCCCCGCCACCGTCACCTGACCTCGCACAGGGGGGATGGCGTCGGTCAGGGAGCCCGGCACTGAGTGCCGAAATCCAAGCTACTTGCTTTTCGGGGCTCGCGGGGACCGCGATTCTGTGGCGCTCCTCACGAATCGGACGGACCGTCCAGGTCCGCGCAGCACCCGAGAGCTTGAACAGGGACTTTCGCCTCTAGCGCCCGCGCGTCACCGTTCCACAACGATCGTTGTCACGGGTCCGGACGCGGCGTGCCGCTACTGCTTGTAGCTCGAGAGGAAGTTGCCGATCCTCTCGATCGCAACGGAAAGGTCCCGGGCCCACGGCAGTGTGACGATGCGGAAGTGGTCGGGGGCGGGCCAGTTGAAGCCCGTGCCCTGCGTGACCAGGATGCGCTCCTGCAACAGCAGATCCTGGACCAGCTGCTCGTCGTCGTGGATGTCGTACACCTCGGGGTCGAGGCGGGGGAACGCGTACAGCGCGCCGCGCGGCTTGACGCAGCTCACGCCCGGAATCGCGTTCAGGCGCTCCCATGCGACGTCCCGCTGTTCGAGCAGGCGCCCGCCGGGCAGCACCAGATCGTCGATGCTCTGGTAGCCGCCGAGGGCCACCTGGATGGCGTGCTGGGCCGGGACGTTCGGGCACAGACGAGTGGACGCGAGCAGATCGATGCCCTCGAGGAATCCGGCGGCGTGGTCCTTCGGGCCGGTGATGACCATCCAGCCCGACCGGTAGCCGGCGACGCGGTACGCCTTCGACAATCCGTTGTACGTGATGCACAGCAGGTCGGGGGCGAGCGTCGCCAGGGAGACGTGCTTGGCGTCGTCGTAGAGGATCTTGTCGTAGATCTCGTCGGCGAGCAGCAGTAGCTGGTGCTTGCGTGCCAGGCGCACGATCTGCTCGAGCACCTCGCGGGAGTACACCGCGCCGGTGGGGTTGTTCGGGTTGATCACCACGATCGCCTTGGTGCGCTCGGTGATCTTCGACTCGATGTCCTCGATGTCGGGGTTCCAGCCGTTGGTCTCGTCGCACAGGTAGTGGACGGGTGTTCCGCCGCCGAGCGACGTCATCGCAGTCCACAGGGGGTAGTCCGGTGCAGGGATGAGCACTTCGTCGCCGTCGTCGAGCAGCGCCTGCATCGTCATGGTGATGAGTTCGGAAACGCCGTTGCCGAGGTAGACGTCGTTGATGTCGAACTTGGGGAAGCCCGGGACCAACTCGTAGCGCGTGACGATCGCGCGCCGGGCCGGCGCGATGCCCTTGGACTCCGAGTACCCCTGGGCATGCGGAAGCGACCCGATCATGTCCTGCACGATCGTGTCCGGCGCCTCGAACCCGAAGGGTGCGGGGTTGCCGATGTTGAGCTTGAGGATGCGATTGCCCTCCGCTTCGAGCCGTGCCGCGTGCGCGTGCACCGGTCCGCGGATCTCGTACAGCACGTTCTGGAGCTTGGACGACTGCTCCAGACGGCGGCTCATGCGGTGGTGGAGCTGGCCCTGTTCCTCGTTAGTCACGGCTCTATGGTGCCACCGCCCCGCAAACCGATTTCATCCGCATTTTCCCGACACGCAAAATTTAGGCGGGATCTACCGCGACGAATGTCCGGATCAGTGCGATGATTGGGATTCCAGCAAGGCCGCACGTCGGGGTGACGTGCGGGAAGATTAGGAGCAAGTGGTATGGCGCAGGGCACTGTCAAGTGGTTCAACGCAGAAAAAGGCTTCGGATTCATCGAGCAGGACGGCGGGGGCGCGGACGTTTTCGTTCATTACTCCGAGATCCAGGGTTCGGGATTCAAGTCGCTCGACGAGGGAGCACGCGTCGAGTTCGAAATCGGCCAGGGTCAGAAGGGCCCGCAGGCCCAGGGTGTGCGCCCTATCTGAAGCGCATCTCTGCTGACCGAGCGACGGCGTCGCATCTCAGGGTGCGGCGCCGTCGCCGTGTCTGCTCCAGGTGCCGATCCGGGTCTCACCGCAAACGGGACCCCATGGATACTGTGTAGCCGATCCAGCGCGCGACCCGCGTTGTGGTCGGGGGGGATTCGATCAGCCGTCGGAGACGGAACCGATGTGAGGTGGGAATGAGCGTGGGGGGCGACACCGAGCGCGCAAGCTCGGGTGCGCGATGGCGGGATCCGAAGCGTTACCTCTGGTTGTACGGACTGGCGATCCCGTTGAGCCCGTTTCTCGCCTACGTCCTGGTGCAGCACTTCCGCCTCGGGGTGTTCTGGGCGACCGGCGCCATCATCATCGCGGTGATCTGCCCACTGATCGACGCGCTTGCCAAGGTCGACACCAGCAACCCGCCCGACGCGGCGATGAAACCCCTCGAGAACGACCGGTACTACCGGTACTGCACGTACCTCTACCTGCCGCTGCAGTACGCCGGGTTCGTCTTCGGCTGCTGGCTCTGGGTATCGCAGCCCATGGGCGGTGCTGAGAAGTTCGCCCTGGCCGCGACCTTGGGCATCGTCGGCGGAGTCGGCATCAACGCAGCGCACGAGCTCGGGCACAAGCGCACGTCGATCGAACGAACCCTTGCGAAAGTGGCGCTCGCCCAATCTTTCTACGGCCACTTCTACGTCGAGCACAATCACGGGCACCACATCAGGGTTGCCACACCGGAGGATCCGGCGACCGCACGCTTCGGCGAAGGGTACTGGCGATTCCTGCCGCGTTCGGTGTTCGGCAGCCTCGGTTCGGCGGTGCGGTACGAGAACGCGCGGCTGAAGCGACGTGGCCTCTCGTGGTGGAATGTGCGGCACAACAACGTGCTCGGTGCCTGGCTGATGAGCACGGTGCTGTACGCGGCGCTCATCGCGGTCTTCGGCTGGTCGATCGCACCGTGGCTGGTCGTGCAGGCCGCCCTGGCCATCATGTTTCTCGAAGGCGCGAACTACATCGAGCACTACGGGTTGCTGCGGCGGAGCCGTCCCGGCGGCGGGTACGAACGGGTTGCTCCGGAGCACAGCTGGAACAGCAATCATGTCTGCTCGAACGTCTTCCTCTACAACCTCCAGCGGCACAGCGACCATCACGCGAACCCGCTGCGGCGCTATCAGACGCTGCGCTCCATGCCCGACGCGCCCCAACTTCCCGCCGGATACGCGGTCCTGATTTTGCTGTCCCTGGTCCCGCCGCTCTGGCGACGGATCATGGATCATAGGTTGCTGGAGCACTACGGCCGGGATTTGTCACGCATCAACATCCACCCCCCGAAGCGAGATTTGCTCCTTGCCAGATTCTCCGACTGACGCGAAGCTATATTACGGATCGATCTTGTCCGAATAACGATCCGGAATCTTTTCACCAGCGTCGGGAGCCGAGTGAAACAGCAGGATGCGCGTGGGCCTGTGGTCATCGATCACGAGCCGCAGTCGGGTTTCCCCCTCTCGTCGGCGCAGCGCGGGATCTGGTTCGCGCAGCATCTGCTCGGCGACATCCCGCTCACCATCGCCCAGTACATCGACGTCCACGGTGATCTCGACGTCGAGGCGTTCGCGGACGCCGGTGCGGCCACCGGCCGCGAAATCGGCACCGGAATGCTCCGGTTGTTCGAGCACGACGGGCAGCCCTACCAGGTGATCGATCCCGACCTCAACGATCGGGCCACCGTCCTCGACCTGCGTGAGCGTCCCGATCCCGAAGCCGCTGCCTTCGCGTGGATGCGGGCCGAATACCGCACACCGCTGGACATGCTCGAGGACCGGCTCATCGTGTGCGCGCTTCTGCGCATCGCCGACGCCCGGTACTTCGTCTACACCCGGATCCACCACGTCGCACTGGACGGATTCGGCGCCACAACCTTCGTCAACCGCATCGCCGAGCGGTACACCGCTGCCAAGGAAGGGCGCGAACCCGCGTCGTTCCCCGTCAGCGCGCTCCACGAGATCGTCGACGACGAGAACCGCTACCGGGACTCGGGCCGGTTCGAGACAGATCGGGAGTATTGGGCCGCGCGGGTCCGCGACCTGCCGCATCCGATCGGCCTCTCCGGCCGGGCGGCGCCGGTCGGCCCCAATCCGGTCCGTTACAGCGCGCCGCTGCCCGACGAGGTGTCGGCGTCCGTCGAACGCGTCATCGCCCGCGACGAGCAGGCCTCGTTCGCGAGCGTGGTCATCGCGGCCTTCGCCGCGTTCCTCGCCCGCGTCACGGGTGAATCCGACATCGTGCTCAGTCTGCCGGTCTCGGCACGCACGACCGTCAAGTTGCGACGCTCCGGGGGCATGGTCTCCAACGTCGTGCCGATCCGCGTGGGCGTGGACCCCGCGGACACCGCCCCCGACATCACGTCTCGCGTGCAACTCGAACTCACCGGAGCACTGCGGCATCAGCGGTACCGGCACGAGGACATGCGGCGCGACACCGGGAGGGGTGGAGCCGACCGGGGATTCTTCGGTCCCGCCGTCAACATCATGATGTTCGGGACGGAGATCCGTCTCGGCGATCTCGTCGGCCGTCTCCACGTGGTCAGCACGGGACCGGTCGAAGACCTCTCGCTCAACATCTATCCGAGCAAGCCCGGCGATCCGGCACACATCGACCTCGAAGCCAACCCGAACCTGTACTCTATCGACGAATTGCGCTCGCACCACAGCCGATTCATCGAGTTTCTTGCCGACTTCGCGGAGTGCGACGGCACGGTGGGCGCGCTCGAGGTGCTGCACGACGACGAGCGGGACGCACTCGTCCCGTTCCGTGGCCGCCCGCCGCGCCCCGTCCGGATGCTGCCGGACCTCCTCGCGCAGGGGATGTGCCGCAACCGTGACGGCATCGCCGTCCTCGACGGAGACCGGACGCTGACCTATCGTGCCCTCGACGAGCGCTCCGATCGGCTCGCCCGGGTGCTCGCAGACGCCGGCGCCGCTCCCGAGAGTTTCGTCGTGCTGAGCATGGAACGCAGTGCCGAAGCGCTGGTCGCCCTCTGGGCCGTGGCGAAGACCGGCGCCGCGTTCGTGCCGATCGATCCGGCGCTGCCCGCGGAACGTCTCGCGTACATGATCCGGGACTCCGGGGCGCGACTCGGCATCAGCACGCGCGACCGGATACCCGACCTGCCCGCTGGTCCGCGCTGGCTCGCTGCCGACGACGCGCATCCGGTTGTGGATGCGCCGCCGGTCGTAGCGGCCAGGCCCGAGCATCCCGCCTACATGATCTACACCTCCGGCTCGACCGGAACACCGAAGGGCGTGGTGGTCACCCACTCCGGGCTCGCCGCGTTCGACGCCGACGCCCGGCCCGAACTCGGCCTCACCCCCGCCTCGAGGATGCTGCGCTTCTCGTCGGCGAGTTTCGACGCATCGGTCTTCGAGATGCTGCAGGCGTTCAGCGCCGGCGCGGCGATGGTGGTCGCCCCGCCGCACATTCTGGGTGGGCAGGATCTCGCCGACCTGCTGCGCAGCAGCCGTGTCACCCACATCGTGTCCGCGCCGACCGTGCTCACCACCGTCGACCCCACCGGACTCGACGATCTCGAAGCCGTCGTGGTGGGCGGTGATGTCTGCACCCCCGACCTCGTCGAGCGTTTCGGTGCCGTCAGCCGGTTCACCAACAGCTACGGACCGACCGAAACCACCATCGTGGTCACCGCGGGGAGCCCGCTGCAATCGGGCGACCGGATCACCATCGGGCGGCCGCTCGATGGTGTCGCCGCCGTCGTCCTCGACCGCAGATTGCGGCCCGTCCCTGTGGGATTCGTGGGAGAGCTGTATCTCGGGGGCCCTGCGCTGGCCAGGGGATACCACTCCAGGCCCGGACAGACCGCCGACCGGTTCGTCGCCAACCCGTTCGAGCCCGGTGGCCGGCTCTACCGCACCGGCGACGACGTGCGCTGGACCACCGACCACGAACTCGAATTCCTGGGCCGCTCCGACTTCCAGGTGAAGATCCGCGGATTCCGGATCGAACTCGGTGAAATCGACACGGCACTTCTCGAACAACCGGGTGTCGACTACGCCGCGTCCGTCGTCCACGACACCGGGCACTCGAGCGTGCCGATCTCGTACGTGCGGATGGAATCGGGCCACCCATTCGACGCAGCCACGCTCCTCGAGGGCGTCGGCCGGTTGCTGCCGTCGCACATGATTCCCGCCGCGCTGATGGAACTGGACCACATTCCGGTGACTCCCGCGGGCAAGCTCGACCGCGCCGCCCTACCGGCACCACGGTTCGAGTCGGCCGAATTCCGCGCGCCCCGGACAGATTCGGAGATTGCGCTCGCCGAACTCGCGGTGGGGCTCCTCGACGTCGAGCGGGTCGGTGTCGACGATTCGCTGTTCGCGCTGGGCGCCGACAGCATCGTGGCGATGCAGTTCGCCGCCCGCGCCAAGGACATCGGTCTGCACATCACGGCACGACAGATCTTCGAGCACAAGACGATTGCCGCGCTGGCCCGTGTCGCTACGGCGGTGTCGGCGACCACGGTCATGGCCGAACTGCCCGGTGGCGGTGCCGGCGAGATTCCGCTGACGCCCATCGTGCACGACATGCTCCGGCGTGGTGACTACTCCACGTTCGCGCAAGCGGTACTCGTCACCACTCCCGCGGGTCTCACCGCCGAACACCTCTCTGCCGCTCTCGCCGCCGTGCTCGACCGCCACGACATGCTGCGCTCGGTGATGCGTGACGACACCTGGGAGGTCCGTGCCGGCGCCGCCGATCCCGGAACCTTCGTCACGCGCGTTCCCGTCGCCGACATCGACGCCATCGACGACCTGATCGCGTCCCGGTGCGACAGTGCCGCAGCGGCGCTCGATCCTGCCGAAGGTGTGATGCTGCAGGCCGTGTGGTTCGACGTGGACGCGGCCGACACACAGGGCAAACTCCTGCTCGTCGCGCACCACCTCGTCGTCGACGGGGTGTCCTGGCGGGTGCTGCTCCCCGACCTCGGACAAGCCTGGATGCAGGTCGCGGCGGCCCAGGAGCCCGTGCTTCCGCCGGTCGGTACGTCCTTCCGCCGCTGGGCGCACGCCCTGCACGACGCGGCCCGCGACGGCACGTTCGTCGACGAACTCGCCTACTGGCAACGCACGTCGGCCGGGGCCCGTCCGCTGCGCGGGATCGAACCCCTCGACCCGCACGTCGACACGCTCGCCGCCACCCGGCGCGTCCACGTCGCACTCGACCCGTCGGTCACCGACGCCGTCCTGACCCGGCTGCCCGCGCTCTACGGCAGCGGTGCCGCAGACGGATTGCTCACCGCCCTCGTACTGGCTGCCGCACGCTGGGACCACGGTGCCGAGCGTTCGCTGCTGCTGACCCTCGAAGGCCACGGGCGCGACCTCGATACGCCGGACCCCGCAGAGCTCGCGCGCACCGTCGGCTGGTTCACCAGTGCCTACCCGGTGCGTCTCGCCGTCACCGGCGACCTCGACGACGCCCTGGCCGGCGGATCCGCAGCGGCCGCCGCGGTCAAAGCCGTGAAGGAACAGCTTGCCGCCGTGCCGAACCACGGTATCGGCTACGGCATCCTGCGGTACCTCGATCACGAGACCGGTTCGGTGCTCGCGGACCTGCCCGAATCCCAGCTCTCGTTCAACTATCTCGGCAGGCTGACCTCGGGCCACATACCCGACGAGATCCGCGAGATCGGCTGGGTACCCGACGACCTCGATCTTGATCCGAACCGGACCTCCGCGCTCGCCGCCGCAGCGGCGATCGACATCAACGCCATGGTCGTCGACGGTCCCGACGGACCACACCTCACCGCGTCGTTCGCGTACGTGCCGCGCGTGGTCTCCTCGGAGGACGTCGCCGAACTCGCCGAACTGTGGCGCAGCGCTCTCACCGGTCTCGCCGCGCACCTCGATCGTCCCGGCGCGGGCGGTTTGACCCCGTCCGACGTGCCGCTCGTCGCAGTGGGCCAGCGCCAGATCGAGCTGTGGGAATCCGAGTACCCCGCAGTGCGCGACATCTGGCCCCTCCCACCGCTCCAGGCGGGTTTGCTGTTCCACACCCGGCTCGCTGCCGGCTCGCTCGATGTCTACGTCGCGCAATTGACCCTCGAACTGGCCGGTGCCGTGGACGGCGACCGGCTGCGCAGCGCCGTCGACGCGGTCGTCGCCCGGCACGCCGGCCTGCGCACCGCGTTCGTCCACGACGAGACCGGGGATCCGGTGCAACTCGTCCTCGATCGCGTCGAGGTGCCGTGGCGTGAGGTGCGCGCCGCCGCGGGTGGGGCCGCCGAGGTACTAGACGCCGAACGCGGAACACCCTTCGACCCCGCCCGGCCGCCCCTGCTGCGGGCGGTCCTCGTCCGCACCGACGACGGTCGCGCGACGCTCGTGCTCACCAACCACCACCTCGTGCTCGACGGGTGGTCGATGCCCCTTCTCGTGCGAGAGATCCTCACCCACTACATATCCCGGGATGCGCTTGCCGAGCCCGTGCCGTACCGGGACTATCTCCGGTGGTGGCGCGAGCAGGACACGGACCGGTCGCTGCAGGTGTGGAGCGACTTGCTCGCCGGCGTCAGCGAGCCGACGCTTGTCGCGCCGAACGCAGAGGCAGCCTTCGAGGACAACCCCGGCGAGATCGACATCGACCTGAACGACGAGTTGC
This sequence comes from Rhodococcus sp. NPDC058639, assembly GCF_042717545.1. NCBI lineage: Bacteria > Bacillati > Actinomycetota > Actinomycetes > Mycobacteriales > Nocardiaceae > Rhodococcus > Rhodococcus sp. NPDC058639. Next base: position 145,946 of record NZ_JBHXRF010000005.1, on the reverse strand, counting down.
TCACCGCGCTCACCGAGCAGTCGCGCGAGACCGGGATCACCGTCAACACCCTCGTGCAGGTCGCGTGGTCGCTCGTCCTCGGCCGGATGCTCACGCGTTCGGATGTGGTCTTCGGTGCGACCGTCTCCGGCCGCCCCGCCGAACTGCCCGGTGTGGAGAACATGCTGGGCCTGTTCATCAACACCGTGCCGGTGCGGGTAAAGCTCGAGCCCGGCGACACCGTCGCCGACGCGCTGCGCAGCGTGCAGGACGCGCAGGTGTCGATGCTCGACCACCACCACGTGGGTCTGGGCAGCATCCAGCAGAACATCGGTGCCGGAACCCTGTTCGACACCCTCACCGTGTTCGAGTCGTACCCCGTCGACCGCGCCGGTTTCGACGAGACCACCGATTTCGCCGGCATGCGCGTCACGGGTATCGATGCCCGTGACGCCACGCACTACCCGCTCACCGTCATGGCGATCCTCGAACCACGGTTGCGGCTGAGCGTGCGCTACCGCACCGACCTGTTCGACCGCGCCACCGTGGACCGCATCGCGCGGCGACTCGTCGGGGTGCTCGAGACCGCGGCGACCCGGCCCGACACGCAGGTCGGAGACGTCGATGTCTTCCTGCCCGGCGAACGTGACACCGTCGCCGGATTCGAACGCGGCCCGGAGCGGGAGCTGCCACCCACCACGCTCGTGGATCTTGTCGCGCACCAAGCGCAGCGGACACCCGACGCGCGAGCCGTCCTCGTCGAGGGCGCTCCCGCACTGCCGTATTCGGAATTCGCGTCGCGGGTCAACCGCCTCGCTCGTGCCCTCGTCGCCGACGGTATCGGCCCCGGTGACCTGGTGGGCGTCTCGATGCCGCGGTCGCTCGACCAGTTCACCGCGATCCACGCCGTCGTCACCGCCGGTGCCGCCTACGTGCCGATCGACCCCGAACAACCGGCGTCGCGCACCGCACACGTGCTCGATACGGCTGCCCCGGCCCGGGTGCTCAGCGCTCTGCCGGACACGGCCGGGTTCTCCGACGCGCCGCTCACCGATCTCGACCGCCGTGCGCCGCTCCACCCCGACGACCTGGCGTACGTGCTGTTCACGTCCGGGTCCACCGGACGCCCCAAGGGTGTCGCCATCTCGCACCGCAGCATCGTCAACCGCCTGCTGTGGATGCAGGACACCTATCCGCTCACGGTCGACGACGTGGTGCTGCAGAAGACTCCCGCGACATTCGATGTGTCGGTGTGGGAGCTGTTCTGGCCGTTGCTCACCGGTGCCTCGGTGGTGCTCGCGAGCCCGGACGGGCACCGCGACCCGCGCTACCTCTCCCGCGTGATCGACGAATACGGAGTCACTGCACTCCATTTCGTGCCGTCGATGCTCGAGGTCTTCCTCGCCGGTGCCGACCTCGGGCGTTGCGGCAGCATGCGGCAGGTGTTCACCAGCGGGGAGGCGCTGCCCGCCACCACCGTCGCACGGTTCGCCGAGAGCCTCGGCGTGCCCCTCCACAACCTGTACGGACCGACCGAAGCCGCGGTCGACGTCACCGCTCATCCGACGGTGGCAGGGGAGAACCCGGTGCCCATCGGAGCGCCGGTCTGGAATACGACTGTGCGCGTGCTGGACTCGCGACTCCGGCCGGTTCCGGTGGGCGTCGAGGGCGAGCTGTATCTCGGCGGAGTGCAACTCGCTCGCGGATACCACGCGGCACCCGGGCTGACGGCAGCGCGATTCGTCGCCGACCCGTCCGGCCCAGCGCGTCTCTACCGCACCGGCGACGTGGTGCGGTGGCGCGCCGACGGCGTCCTCGAGTACGTGGGCCGCAGTGACTTCCAGGTGAAACTCCGAGGCCAGCGCATCGAACTCGGAGAGATCGAGTCCGCGTTGCTCGAACACGACGCCGTCGCGCAGGCCGTGGTCGCGCTGCATCGCGACGACGTCGCCGGGGAACACCTGGTCGCGTACGTTGTCGGCGCCGTGGACAGTGAGGCCGTCCTCGCGCACGCCGCAGCGCGCCTCCCGCGGCACATGGTTCCCACGGTCGCGATGGTGCTCGACGCGCTACCGGTGACCTCCAACGGCAAGCTCGACCGCAAAGCCCTTCCCGCAACGGAATTCGGCTCCGATGCCGAGTACGTCGAGCCGGCGACCGCGACCGAGGAGACGGTGGCGGCGATCGTGGCCGACGTGCTCGGACGCGACGGCCTCGGCGCGACGGCGAACTTCTTCGATCTCGGCGGCAACTCGCTGACCGCGACGCGGCTGCTCGCCCGCCTCGACGGCACCTTCGGTACCCGGCTGCAGATCCGCGATCTGTTCGACAACGCCACGGTGGCCGGACTGTCCACCCTCATCGACGGACAGCAGGATCGGCAGGTGGGTCCGGCACTCGTCGCGGGACCGCGCCCCGAGCACATCCCGCTCTCACCGGCGCAGGCGCGCATGTGGTTCGTCAACCGCTTCGACCCGGCCTCGGGTGCCTACAACGTGGCGGTCGCGCTACGCCTGACCGGCACGCTCGACATCGACGCGCTGCGCACCGCCGTCACCGACATCGTCGACCGGCACGAGACGCTGCGCACCCGCTACCCGGACAACGGCGACGGTCCCCGGCAGGAGATCCTTCCGGTCACCGACGCGATCGACGCACTCACGCTGACCGTCGACGACCTGCACGGGACGCTCGACGAACGGCTCCTCGAGGTCGTCGCCCGCGGCTTCGACGTCACCCGCGAGATCCCCCTCGCGCTGAACGTCGTCCGCGAAGACGCCGACCGGCACGTCCTCGCGCTGGTCGTGCATCACATCGCGATCGACGGCTGGTCGATGCAAGCCCTGGCCCGCGATCTGGTTGCCGCCTACGGTGCACGCAGCGCCGGCGCCGCCCCGGCGTGGGAGCCGCTGCCGGTCGGGTACGCCGACTACGCGCTGTGGCAGCAAGGACTTCTCGGCAGCACCGACGACCCCGACTCGGTGGCGGCCCGTCAACTCGCGTTCTGGCGGGACGCCCTGGCCGATGCCCCCGAGGTCCTGGACCTGCGCGCCGACCATCGTCGACCGGCGGTCCCGTCGTTCCGGGGCGGCACGGTCACCGTCGACGTGCCCGCACCGGTGTATGCCCGGGCGGCAGAGCTGGCGAGGGCGCACGACGCGTCCCTGTTCATGGTGCTGCACACCGCCCTTGCGGTACTGCTCGCCCGGACCAGCGGCACCTACGACGTCACCGTCGGCACACCCGTCGCCGGTCGCGGCCACCGTGACCTCGACGACGTGGTGGGCATGTTCGTCAACACCCTTCCGTTGCGCACCCGGTTCGATGCCTCGCTCTCGTTCGCCGCGGCCCTGACGACAGTGCGCGACACCGACCTTGCCGCGTACTCCCACGCCGACCTCCCGTTCGAGCAACTCGTCGAGGCGCTCGCCCCGGCGCGCTCGACGTCGCACCAACCGCTGTTCCAGACGGTGCTAGCGCTCGACGTGCCGCAGCCCGGTGCGGTGACACTGCCCGGTCTCGACATCGAGGTACTGCCCGTCGATTTCGGGATCGCCAAGTTCGATCTCGAATTCGCCGTCACCGAGCACGAGCGGCACGCGACCGTCACGCTGACCTTTGCCCGCGACCTGTTCGAGGACACCACTGCCGCAATGCTGGTCGACCGTTACGTGCGGGTGCTGGAGTCGGCCGTGGCAAATCCGGATGCCTCTGTCGGCTCCCTGGACCTGCTCTCGCACGCCGAGCACGACGACCTGTTGCGCCGTCCCGAATCCGTCGGCGTACGCACGCTCCCGCAGCTACTCACCGAGGCTGCCGCCGACCCCGACGCACCCGCGCTCGTCTCCGGGACGCGCATCGTCACCTACGGCGAACTCGACCGCCGCTCCGCTGCGCTCGCACACATGCTGATCGAGGCCGGCGCGGGCCCCGAGACCGTCGTCGCGGTCGCCGTGGAACGTTCGGTGGAATCGGTACTCGCCGTCTGGGCGGTCGCCCGAACAGGCGCCGCATTCCTGCCCGTCGACCCGACCTATCCGGCGGCTCGCATCGAGCACATGCTCACCGACTCGGGCGTGCGGCTCGGGCTCACCACCGACGCGCACCGCAACGCCCTGCCCGACGACGTGCGGTGGCTCGACGCTGCCGCGCAGACCGATGACGAGCGGACCGATGACGAGCGGCCCGTTCCCGCGCGCGAACCGCACCCCGACCACCCCGCCTACCTGATCTACACGTCTGGCTCCACAGGCGTGCCCAAAGGCGTGGTCGTCACCCACCGCGGCCTTGCAGCCTTCGTCGCCGAGCAACAACGCCATTACGGCGTGCGGCCCGGTGACCGCGTCGCGGCATTCGCGTCACCCAGTTTCGACGCGTCGCTGCTCGAACTGCTGATGGCGGTCGGTGGAGGAGCGACCCTCGTGCTCGTCCCCACCGGCATCTACGGCGGCACCGAACTCGAGACGGTGCTCGCCGACACCGGCGTGACACACCTTTTCCTCACGCCCGCGGCACTGGCGACACTCGATCCCGCAACGCTGCCGCACGTCCGGGTGGTCGTCGTCGGCGGTGAAGCATGCGAACCGTCGCTCGTGGCACGGTGGGCGCCGGGACGGGCGATGTTCAACGCCTACGGCCCTACCGAGTCGACCATCATGGCAACGCATTTCGGTCCGATGACGCCGGGAGAACCGGTGCGCATCGGCAGTGCCGTCCTCGGCACGTCCGCGAGGGTTCTCGACGACCGGTTGCAACCGGTGCCCACCGGAGTGCCGGGCGAACTGTACGTATCCGGTGCGGGGCTCGCGCGGGGTTACCACGATCGCGCCGAGCTCACCGCGACGCGGTTCGTCGCCGACCCGGTCGGTGGCGGACTCATGTACCGGACGGGCGACCGCGTCCGGAAGGTCGCCGACGGCACACTGGAATACCTGGGACGCAACGACTTCCAGGTGAAAGTTCGCGGCCACCGGATCGAACTGTCCGAAATCGACGCCGTCCTGTCCGGGCATCCGTCCGTCGACGCCGCGGTGAGCGTGCCGCACGCCGCAACCGGAGCCGTGGTGGCGTACGTGGTGCCCGCACCCGGTCACGCGATCGATACCGCCGACGTGACCGCTCACGCCGCCCGCGCCCTGCCCGATTACATGGTGCCCTCGGCGATTACAGTCGTCGACGCCTTCCCCCTCACCGGTGCGGGCAAGGTCGATCTACGGGCACTGCCCGAACCCGTCTTCACCGCCGCACAGTTCGTCGCACCGCGAACCGACGCCGAGAGGCGGGTCGCGGCGGTCTACGCCGAAGTGCTCGGCCTCGAGCAGGCCGGTGCGCACGACGACTTCTTCGCGCTCGGCGGCAACTCCCTGTCGGCGACCCGTGTGGTCGCGCGACTCGACGCATCGCTCGGGGTGCGCGCAGTGTTCGAGAACCCCACCGTGGCCGCGCTGGCCGCCGTCGTCGGTGACAACGGGCCGGGCACGCGCCCGCCGCTCGTCGCCGGGCCCCGCCCCGGCCGCATTCCGCTCTCGCCCGCACAGCAGCGGATGTGGCTGATCAACCGGTTCGACCCCACGTCGCCCGTCTACAACGTCCCCGTCGCCGTGCGCCTGCGCGGCCGACTCGACCACGACGCACTGCGCGCCGCGGTGCACGACGTCGTGCAGCGGCACGAGACCCTGCGGACGGTCTTCCCCGACGCCGACGGTCCACACCAGGTGGTCCTCGACGACGCCCCGGTGAACCTGACGCCGCGCCCGATCACCGCCGATACCGAGCGTGACGAGATACTCGCCGTGCTGTCGCGCGGATTCGACGTCACGACCGAGGTCCCGATTCGCGGCGCTCTGCTCCAGGCTTCCGCCGACGAGCACGTGCTCGTGGTGGTCGTGCACCACATCGCCGCCGACGGTGCCTCCACCGTGCCGCTCGCCCGCGACATTCTCGTCGCCTACAGCGCCCGGCTCGCCGGCACCGCTCCGCAGTGGGCGCCGCTCGCTGTGCAGTACGCCGATTTCGCGGTGTGGCAGCGCGCCGTACTCGGCGATCCCGCCGACGCCGGATCGCTTGCAGCGCGTCAGCTCAGCTACTGGACCGAGGCACTCGAAGACGTCCCGGCCGTGCTCGAGTTGCCCGCCGACCGGCCCCGCCCGGCGGTCGCCTCGCAACGTGGTGCGCGCATCGACTTCCGCATCGGTGCCGACACCGTGGACGCACTCGACGCCCTTGCCCGCGCACACGGCGCCACGCGCTTCATGGCGCTCCATGCCGCCCTGTCCGTGCTGCTCGCGCGCCTCGGCAACACCGGTGACGTCAGCGTCGGCACCCCCGTCGCCGGTCGCGGGGAGGCCGCGCTCGACGACGTGGTCGGCATGTTCGTCAACACCCTGGTGCTGCGCTCCCGGTTCGACCCGGCCGCCGGTTTCGAGCGGACCCTCGAGCAGACCCGCGACGTGGACCTCGCCGCGTTCGGGCACGCCGACGTGCCGTTCGAGCAGATCGTCGACGCCGTCGACCCGGTCCGTTCACAAAGCCACGCGCCGCTGTTCCAGGTGACGCTGTCGCTCCAGAACCAGGGCACGGGTGTCCTCGAATTGCCCGGCCTCGAGATCGAACCCGTCGAGCCGGGTATCGATGTCGCGAAAGTGGATCTCGAATTCACCCTCCGCGACGACGACGGTGGCCTCGCCGGGTCGCTGACCTACGCGACGGACCTGTTCGACGCCGGTACCGCGGAATCCTTGACGCGGCGCTGGCTGCTGCTGCTCGACGCGGTGACCGAGAACCCCGCTGTGCCGGTGGGCGAGGTACCGCTGATGGGGGAGACCGACGCCGCCCGTGCACTCGAACACGCCGTGCCCGCAGATCTCCCGGCACGCGTGCTGCCGGAGATCTTCGCGGGCGGTGTCGCCGCGAACCCGGACGGCATCGCGGCCACCGACGGGACCAGGCACCTGACATACACCGAGCTGGATCGTGCGTCCAACCGTCTCGCGCGCATGCTCGCCGAGCACGGCGCAGCGCCGGAAACGTTCGTGGCACTGTCGTTCCCGCGCTCGGTCGACGCGATCATCGCACTGTGGGCAGTGGTCAAGACCGGTGCGGCGTTCGTACCGATCGACCCCGCGCTGCCCGCGGCGCGCATTGCGTACCTGCTGTCGGATTCCGGCGCGCTTCTCGGGCTCACCCACGGTGACGCGCCGTCGACCGACATCCCGTGGCTCCGCGCCGACGACGCCGCCGGATACTCCGATGCGCCGATCGAACGGACGACCGCGGTCGGGTCCGCCGCCTACATGATCTACACCTCCGGGTCCACCGGCACCCCGAAGGGTGTCGTCGTCACCCACCGTGGCCTCGCGGCCTTCACCGCCGAACACCGCCCCGAACTCGGCCTCAGCTCCGAGTCGAGGATGCTCCGGTTCTCGTCGTCGAGCTTCGACGCCTCGGTGTTCGAGCAGATCGCCGCGTTCTCCGTCGGTGCCACGATGATCGTCGCGGCACCGGAGATCGTCGGCGGCACCGAACTGGCCGATCTGCTGCGGCGAGAACGGGTCACGCACATCCTCACCGCGCCCGCTGCGCTCGGCACCGTCACACCCGACGACCTGCCCGATCTCGAAGCGGTCATGGTCGGCGGCGACGTGTGCCCGCCCGAACTGGTCGCCAAGTTCGGCTCCGTGTGCCGGTTCGTCAACTGCTACGGCCCCACCGAAACCACCATCATCATCACGGAGACCGCACCGCTGAGCGCGGACGACGCCATCACCATCGGCGCGCCGATCCGCGGCGCGGGGGCCGTCGTCCTCGACGACCGCCTGCACCCAGTGCCCGACGGTGTCGTCGGCGAGTTGTATCTGTCCGGCGCCGGACTGGCCCGCGGCTACCACCGCCGACCCGAGCTGACGGCGTCCCGATTCGTCGCCAACCCCTACGCCGGTGGGCTCATGTACCGCACCGGAGACCTGGTGCGGCGCACGGCCGGAGGTGAACTCGACTTCGTCGGGCGCCGCGACGCCCAGGTGCAGGTGCGGGGCCTCCGCATCGAACTCGGTGAAATCGAAGCCGTCCTCACCCGCACCGACGGGGTCGCGCAGGCTGTCGTGCTGGTACACAACGACGCCCGCACCGGCGATCGGCTCATCGGCTACGTCGTCCCCACCGAGGGCAACACCGCCGACACGCAACTGCTCCGGAACCGGATCGCCGACGAACTGCCGTCCTACATGGTGCCCGCGCAGATCCTCGTGCTCGACGCGCTGCCGATCACCGCGAACGGCAAACTCGACCGGAAAGCACTGCCGGTCCCCGCTTTCGAGACGCGAGCATTCCGCGCACCGGAAAACCCGGTCCAGCAGACCGTCGCCTCGGTCTACGCCGAACTGCTCGGCGCCGACCGGGTCGGGCTCGACGACGACTTCTTCGCGCTCGGCGGCAACTCCCTGATCGCCACGCGGGTGATGTCGCGGATCGGGTCGGAACTCGGAGCGGACATCCCCCTCCGCGTCCTGTTCGAACAACCCACGGTGGGCGCGCTCGCCGCGGCAGCGCAGGAGTACATGGGACGGGTAGCGCGCCCGGCGCTGGTCGCGCAGGAACGCCCCGCCCGCATCCCGCTGTCGCTCGCGCAACAGCGGATGTGGTTCCTCAACCGGTTCGACCCCGGCGCGGCGACCTACAACATCCCGGTCGCGCTCCGGTTGTCGGGCGACCTCGACCTCGCAGCACTGAAGTCGGCGGTCGAGGACCTGCTGGTGCGGCACGACATCCTGCGCACCGTGTACCCGGAGGTCGACGGCGCGGGTATCCAGCAGGTATTGCCGCTGTCCGAGGTGGACACGGATCTCACGCCCGTTCCGGTCGAGGCGGATGACGTGTTCGCCGTTGTCGGAGAATTGATCTCGGCGGGATTCGACGTGACGGCGGAGGTGCCGGTACGAGTGCGGCTGTTCCGCGCCGGGCCGGAGGAATACATTCTGGTCTTCGTGGTGCACCACATCGCAGGTGACGGGTTCTCGATGGGACCGCTCACCAGGGACGTGATGACGGCGTACGCGTCGCGCGTCGACGGTCAGCCGCCCACGTGGGCTCCGCTGCCGGTGCAGTACGCGGACTATACCCTCTGGCAGCGGCAGATCCTCGGCTCCGAGGACGACCCGGACAGTGTGGTGTCGAAGCAGATCTCGTACTGGAGCGAGACCTTGGCGTCGCTGCCGGATCAGCTCGAATTGCCCTGGGATCGGCCGCGTCCCCAGGTGGCGTCCCATCGGGGTGCGTCGCACACGGTCACTCTCGACGCGTCGCTCCACCAAGGTCTGCTCGGGCTCGCGCGAACACACCACGCCACGCTGTTCATGGTGCTGCACAGCGCCATGGCGTCCGCTCTCGCCCGGCTCAGCGGCACCTCCGACATCGCGCTCGGTACGCCGGTTGCCGGCCGTGGTGAAGCCGCACTCGACGATCTGATCGGGATGTTCGTCAACACGCTGGTCCTGCGTACCGAAATCGACCCCGGTCGGTCGTTCGCGGACCTGCTCCGCTCGGTGCGGGAAACGGATCTGCACGCGTTCGCGCACGCCGACGTGCCGTTCGAGCGCCTCGTCGAAGTTCTCGCACCGGCCCGTTCGCAGGCGCGTAACCCGCTCTTCCAGGTGATGCTGACGCTGCAGAACATGCAGCCCGCCGACTTCCGTCTTGGTGGCGTCCGCATCGAACCCGTCGAGGCCGATCTGAACCAGGCGATGGTCGATCTCCAGGTCACCGCGCACGAAGCATTCTCGGACAGCGGTACTCCGGACGGTATCGACCTGACGTGGACCTACGCCACGGACCTCTTCGACCGTTCCACCGTCGCGGGGTTCGCCGACCGGTTCGTCCGCACTCTCACCGCAGCGGTGCGCGATCCCGAAACTCCCGTCGGCGACCTGGAATGGCTCGCGCCGCGGGAGTGTGCGGCCCTACACGAGATGGGCCTTCCCGCGGTGTGCACCGACCCGGGCGGCGTCACCCTCCCGGACCGGTCGGCAGCGCAGGCCGCGAAGACGCCGCATGCCGTCGCCGTCGCCGACGAAGACACCTCGTACTCCTACGCGGAATTCGCTTCGAGAGTCAACGGACTTGCCCGGCACCTCATTTCGCTCGGTGTCGGCCCGGAGACGAGCGTCGCCATCGCGATGGAACGATCGATCGATGCGGTGATCGCGGTCCACGCCGTGGTCGCCGCGGGCGGTGCCTACGTGCCTGTCGACCCCGGCCAACCGGCCGAGCGGATCTCCCACGTGTTCGAGATCGCCGATCCGATACTGGTGTTGTCGGACTCGCGCCACGACCTGGGCGCGGATCGGACGGTGATCGATATCGGTACTTTCGATGCGAGCGGCGTGCCGGACGGACCTGTCTCGGACGCCGAACGACGGGGCCCGCTGCGCCCGGACAACACGGCCTACGTGCTGTTCACGTCGGGCTCGACAGGACGCCCGAAGGGTGTGGCGGTCTCGCACGCGTCGGCCGTGAACCAGCTGGACTGGTTGCAGGAGGAGTTCGGGGCCGATGCCGCCGACACCATTCTGCTCAAGACCCCGCTGACTTTCGACGCATCGGTGTGGGAGCTGTTCTGGGCCTTGCACAGCGGAGCACGGATGGTCGTCGCGGCACCGGACGGTCACCGCGACCCGCAGTACCTCGCGCGTGCGCTGGTGGATTTCGAGGTGTCCGTGGCACAGTTCGTGCCGGTCGTGCTCGATGCGGTGCTCGACGTGCTGGAGGAGCCCACTCCCTCGTTGCGGTTGGTGTTCGCCGGCGGTGAGGCCCTGTCGGGTGCGACGGCCGACCGCGCGCTGAGGATGCTCGGGTGCCGGGTGCACAACCTGTACGGCCCGACCGAAACGACGATGCAGGCCACGCACCGCCGGAGCGACCCGGATTCCGACGGTGGGCGCGTGCCCATCGGTATACCCGTTCGGAACACCGGCGCCCTGGTGCTCGACACACGTCTGCATCCCGTGCCGGTGGGAGTTGTGGGCGAGCTTTATCTCTCGGGTGTCCAGTTGGCCCGCGGCTATGCGGGACGCGCACACCTGACGGCCGACAGGTTCGTGGCGAACCCGTTCGACGGTGCGGGGACGAGGATGTACCGCACGGGAGATCTGGTGCGGTGGAACGCAAACCGCGAACTCGAATACGTAGGACGCAACGACATGCAGGTCAAGCTGCGGGGCCAGCGGATCGAACTCGGGGAGATCGACTCGGTGCTGCGCGCACACGAGGGCATCCTGGCCGGCGTAGTGGTGGCGTGGCCGGAACAACTCGTCGGTTACGTCGTGCCCACCGGTGAACTCGATACGCAGCGACTGCGAGAGGCGATGGGGCGGGTGCTGCCGTCGTACATGGTGCCGGCGCAGTTCGTCGTGCTCGATGCCCTGCCGACGACGCCCAACGGGAAGGTCGATCGGAAAGCGCTGCAACAGCCCGAGGTTCGAGCACGCGAGTTCCGGCGTCCGTCGGGTGGCGCCGAACGTGCTGTAGCCGATGCCTTCTCCGGCGTTCTCGGTGTCGCACAGGTGGGTGCGGACGACGACTTCTTCGCGCTCGGCGGCACTTCTCTGGTCGCGACCAGGCTCGTCGCACAACTGCGCGACGCGCTGGGCGTCGCCGTCCCGCTGCAGTGGTTGTTCTCGCATTCGACGGTGGAAGCGCTGGCGCGGAAGATCGCCGAGGGCGGGGCGTCCGGCCCGGAGTTCGGAACGCTGCTCCCCATCCGAGCGGAGGGTGACCTCCCCCCGGTGTTCTGCGTGCATCCGATCATCGGATTGTCCTGGTGCTACACCGCACTCGCGCAGGAGATCGACCCGTCCGTACCTGTGTACGGATTGCAGACCCCGCTCGAGGATCTGCCCACATCCCTCGACGACCTGGCGGCGCTCTATGTCGACGAGATCCGCCGGATCCAGCCGGAGGGCCCGTACCGGCTGCTCGGATGGTCGCTGGGAGGTGTCATCGCGCACGCCATGGCGGTGCAACTCCAGGCCACCGGCCGCACAGTGGAAACACTGGTGATGCTCGACAGTTTCGCGGACACCGACACCGGCACCGACGCGTCCGAAGAGCCGGAAGTGCCGATGAGCGACCTGCTCGCCGGATTCGGCATCGCCGGAGACGGTGACGAACCGGCGGACCTGGCCGGAGTCGTCCGGGTAGTCGCCGACCTCACCGGCAACACGGCCGAGGACACCGAACGGCTCGTGCGGCAACTGATGGAGGCGGCCCGGCACAACGTTGTCCTGGCGGCCGGTCACCGGCCCGCACGGTTCGACGGTGACGTCCTGTACTTCACCGCAGCCGAGGACGAAGGCCACGGGGCCGCAGGCTGGGCCGATGCCGTGAGCGGCCGAATCCATGACCATTCAGTGCCGGTCACCCACTGGCGCATGACTTCGACCGAGGCACTTGCCGTGCTGGGGCCTCGGCTGCGTACTGTCTTCGCAACCCCATCCGACCACGACCGACAGGGCAAACAAGCAAGATGAACATCAACGTTCTGCGGCGAAGTACTGCCTGCGTCATGGTCGCTTCGGCGCTCATCCTGGCGGGGGCGCCCGCCACCGCCTCGCCCGGCGGGGAGGAGGTGCGGATCGAGCAGGTCGAAGGAAACCGCTACGACATGCACGTGTACTCGGAGTCGATGGGCCGAGAGATCCCGTTCCAGCTGATCCGTCCGGCCGACACCAGCGTTCCGCGGCCGACGCTGTACCTGCTGAACGGGGCCGGGGGAGGCGAAGACGGTGCGAACTGGCTCAATCAGACGAAGATCCTCGACTTCCTCGCCGACAAGAACGTGAACGTCGTGATCCCCGCACAGGGCATGTTCACCTACTACACCGATTGGATGCGTGAGGATCCGGTCGTGGGTATCGCGAAGTGGGAGACGTTTCTGACACAGGAGCTTCCCCCGATGGTCGACCGCGCACTGGGCACTACGGGTGTCAATGCGATCGCGGGACTGTCGATGGCAGGCACGTCGGTGCTCGACCTCGCAATCCAGGCGCCGGGACTGTACCGAGGGGTCGCCTCGTACAGCGGCTGTGCCCAAACCAGCGATCCTGTGGGCCAGGCGTATCTCCGGTCCGTCGTCGAAGTGATGGGTGAGACCGATGCACGCAACATGTGGGGCCCGTACGACGGCGACGAGTGGGCCCGGCACGATCCGACGGTCAACGCCGAAGGGCTGCGCGGGCTCTCCCTCTACATCTCGAACGGAAACGGTTTGCCCGGACCGCACGAGAACCCGGCACTGGCACGCACCCCTCAGGCACCGCCGCTGCACGAGCAGGTCGTGGTCGGTGGCGTGATCGAGGCGGCAACGAACGTGTGTACCCAACGACTGGCCGAGCGGCTGGAAGAACTCGATATCCCCGCCACCTTCCACTTCCGTGAGAACGGCACGCACTCATGGGGGTACTGGGAGGACGAACTCCATCGTTCCTGGCCGCAACTGGCGGCGTCACTCGATCTCGGTAACTGACGCACCTGGGTGACCCCGCCCTGATCGAAAAAGCTCGCGGCCCTGGTGGTTTGTCCACCAGGGCCGCGAGCTTTACTTCAGGGCTGCTTACCTGCGACCGGGGGGCTTGATGCCGCCCTTGATCTGCAGTCCGCCCGGCTTCGCCTTCGGCGGGGCCGGTGCGTCGGCAGCGGGTGCCTTCGGCGCCTCGGGTGTCGTCTCCGACTCCGTTGCCGCCGACTCCGTTGCCTCAGGCTCTGGTGCCACCGACTCCGTCACCGGCTCGGTCGTCTCCGGCTCGGAAGCGACAGTCGGCTCAGGAGCAGATTCCGCGGCCGGCTCAGGAGCGGGCTTCGGTGCCGGTGCCGCCTTCTTCGCACCCGGGCTCTTCAGACCACTCTTGAGCTGCAATCCGCCCGGCTTCGCCTTGGGGATTGCCGCAGCCTTCGGCTCCTCGGCTGCGGGAGCCGCGGGAGTCTCGGTTGCGGGAGTTTCGGCGACGGGAGTTTCGACGACGGGAGCCTCCGGTGCCGCGTCGGCCTTGGGTGCGGCCGGTGCTGCTGCCTTCTTGGCACCGGGAGCCTTGAGGCCGTCCTTCATCTGCAGTCCGCCCGGCTTCGCCTTGGGAGCCGCAGCGGCTGCTGCCGGTGCGTCTGCTGCTGCCGGTGCGTCTGCGGCATCCGCTGCCGGTGCCGCGTCGGCCTTGGGTGCGGCCGGTGCTGCTGCCTTCTTGGCACCGGGTCCCTTGAGGCCGCCCTTCATCTGCAGTCCGCCCGGCTTCGCCTTCGGGACCGCGGGGGCATCCGCGGACGAGGTCTCTGCCGCGGGAGCATCTGCTGCCGGGGCGTCGGTCTTCGCGGACGCTGCGGGCGCTGCTGCCTTCTTGGCGCCCGGTCCCTTCAGGCCGCCCTTCATCTGCAGCCCGCCCGGCTTGGCCTTCGGCGCTGCGGATGCTTCCGAAGCCGGTGCCTCGGCCGCCGGTGCCTCGGCCGCCGGTGCCTCGGCCGCAGGGGCCTCTGCGGCCGGAGCCGCTGTCTTCTTGGCACCGGGTCCCTTGAGACCGCCCTTCATCTGCAGTCCGCCGGCCTTGGGTGCGCCGGTGGTCTTCGGAGCGGCAGGAGTAGCTGCAGCGGCCTCGACGGCCTCCACACGCTCTTCCTCGACCGCCTCGGCGGTCTCCTCGACCTCGAGCTCGGACTTCGGCTCCTGGACGACCTTCAGGTTGTCGCTGAGCTTCGCCGCCTCGACGCGGGAGATCGACTCGAGCATGAGCTGCGCGACGTCGATGACCTCGACGCCTTCGCCCAGCCCCTGCTCCTGGCGGGCGGTGACGCCGTCGGTGAGCATCACGCGGCAGAACGGGCACCCCGTCGCGATCTTCGAGGGGTTGGTGGTGAGTGCCTCGTCGACGCGGTCGATGTTGATGCGCTTACCGATGCGCTCTTCCATCCACATGCGGGCACCACCGGCACCACAGCACATCGAGCGTTCGCCGTGACGCGGCATCTCGACGAGCTTGGCGCCCGAGGCTTCCATCAGCTCACGCGGTGCGTTGTACACCTTGTTGTGCCGGCCGAGGAAGCACGGGTCGTGGTAGGTGACGTCCTGGCTGACGGGCGCGACCTGCACGAGCTTCTTGGCGCGGACCAGCCGGTTGAGCAGCTGCGTGTGGTGAACCACCTCGTAGGAGCCACCGACCTGCGGGTACTCGTTGTTCAGGGTGTTGAAGCAGTGCGCACAGGTGACGACGATCTTGCGCTTGCTCTGCTCGACGCCGTCGAACACTCCGTTGAGGGTCTCGATGTTCTGCTGTGCCAACTGCTGGAACAGGAACTCGTTGCCCGCGCGACGAGCGGAGTCACCGCTGCAGGTCTCGTCGGCGCCGAGCACCATGAACTTCACGCCGGCGGTCGCGAGCAGCTCGGCGACAGCCTTCGTGGTCTTCTTCGCACGGTCCTCGTAGGCACCGGCGCAACCGACCCAGAACAGGTAGTCGTAGCCATCGAAGCTGTCCGCATCCTGGCCGAAGACCGGGATGTCGAACTCCATCTCGTTGATCCAGTTGAGACGGTCCTTGGCGTTCTGGCCCCAGGGGTTGCCCTTGTTCTCGAGGTTCTTGAACAGACCTGCGAGCTCGGACGGGAAGTCCGATTCGATGAGCACCTGGTAGCGGCGCATGTCGATGATGTGGTCGACGTGCTCGATGTCGACCGGGCACTGCTCGACGCACGCACCACAGTTGGTGCAGCTCCACAGCGTTTCGGTGTCGATGATCGGCGCGAGTTCGCCCGCCTCGACCATTGCCGTCGTGTCACCGACGAGCTTGCGCTCCGCTTCGGTGCGTGCACTCGCCGGAATCTTCGCGAGCGCAGCCTCGTCGACGTTGCCGTCGCCGTCGACCAGACCGACCTCGTCGCCGCCCATGTCCTTGCGGCCACCGGCCAGCAGGTACGGGGCCTTGGCGTTGCCGTGGTCGCGGAGCGAGGTGATGAGCAGCTTCGGCGACAGCGGCTTACCGGTGTTCCAGGCGGGGCACTGCGACTGGCAGCGACCGCACTCGGTGCACGTGGTGAAGTCGAGCCAGCCCTTCCAGGAGAAGTCCTCGATGTTTCCGGCGCCGAACGTGTCGGTATCGGGGTCGGCATCTTCCATGTCGACGGGCTTGCCCTTGGACATCATCGGCTTCGCGGCACCGAGGGCGACGCCGCCGTCGTCTTCACGCTTGAAGTAGATGTTGAAGAATGCGGAGAAGCGGTGCCACGCGACACCCCACGTGATGTTGCGGCCGACGATGTAGAGCCACACCATGCCGGACATCAGCTTGACGAATGCGAAGACCGAGACCAGTTCGGGGCTCTCGGGAAGGATCCGCGCGACCTGCATCGTAAAGAAGTCGGTGCTCATATGGCCACCGCCGTAGGTGGCGATCTTGCCGGCCTTCACCAGGATCATGCCGAGACCCTCGAGGAGGACGACGGCTTCGACGAAGTAGGCGGCCTTGAAGTTGGAGCCGCTGAAGCGCGACAACCGGCCGGGCTGACGCGGGTGATTGAGCTGGCGGATGGTGATCAGCGTGAGGATGCCGATCACGGTGCCGAGGCCCAGAATCTCGTCGATGAAGTGGTAGACGGCCGTGTCGCCGATGATGGGCCAGTGGAAGTTCGGGTCGAACGTCTGGCCGTAGGCCTCGAACCAGACGATGGCACCGAGCATGAAACCGACCATGACCAGCCAGTGCGCCCAGCCGACGGTACGGAACTTGGTCATCTTCGTGTGCGCGATGAACTCGACGAGCATCTGCTTGAAGCGCGGGAAGAACGGCCGCCACCGGTCCGGGGCCGGTTGGCCGACCCGGATGGTCTTGACCATCGTCCATGCGCCGCTGATGAACGCGAACCAACACACGAGGCTGAGCAGCACGCCGATCGTGCCCAACGTGATCGTCAGGGCATTCATACGTGGCCTTTCGTGTCGGGGGCAGCACCATGCCGCCTGGTATAAGCCACCGCATCGTAACGCAGGATAAGTTACTGACCGGTAACTTGATGGAGAACAGAGTCAGGCTACTGGTCGGTAACAACGTTCGTGCAGCGGGGATGTGTGTGCCCGGCCACGTTAGTGGTCAAACCATCCGGCCTATCTAGCCAGGCTCACCTAACTGCAGGCGATTCCGGTTCGCTGCCGAGCTCGGGCAACCGGCTCCGATCGGGGCCCGGGCGAAAAAACTCATATAAGACATGTGGTGTGACGTCGGTTATGATTCGCTCCGGACGTGGCATCCGGACAATTGGTTCGCCGTCGGGGGGTCTGGGTGTGCCACGCGTACAGGGAAAATGGGGGCGTCCCTCGGGCGTGCGCCATGTCACAGAACGGAATCCAATGAAGCTCAAGAAGCTTGTCATCGTCGCGACGATGACTGCCGCCGCTATGGGGATCACGGCCGGCACTTCCTACGCAGCTCCGGCCGCCCCGTCGGCCGAAGACAAGATCAACTATGAGGTCCGGCCCGAGGGCGACTCGGTCGTCACCGTGATCGACGCGGGCTCGTTCGCCATCTCCGGTGACGGCACGCAGGTCGAATTGCAGGACAACGACGGTAACGCCGTCATCAGCCTGCCTCTCGCCGTCCAGCTGGGCGATCTCCAGCTTCCGTTCGAGCGTGAGATCAGCGAAGACGGCAAGACGTTGACCCTCACTCCGGTGGTCGACCCGGCGAAGGCGACGCCGGTCGAGCCCGAAGACAAGGTCGCGATGGGGATCACGCCTGTCGGCCTGAAGCTGTCGGACGTTGCGTCCCCCGACGAGAACCTCAAGGCCCAGCAGAACTTCGTGTCGCAGTTGGGCATGGCGACCGCGATCGGCACCGTCGCAGGCGCCATCATCGGGTGTGTTGTGGGAGCTATCCCCGGGAGCATCATTCCGGGTGCCGGCACCATCATCGGGTGTGCGGGCGGCGCAGGCGTCGGCGGCACCATCGGAGCCTTCGTCGCAGGCGGTCCGACAGCAGTCATCGCCGGCATCGCAGTCGTCGAGACGCTCCTGGCGGCTCCCGGCACCACCGAGTGGGCGAAGTAGCACTCTGCACGTAGGGCAACGGCCCCGTCACCTCATTGGTGGCGGGGCCGTTCTCTGTCAATGCGGGAAAGACGGCGTGAGAGGCGGCGGCGAGGGGATCGTCGCCAGCCGTCCGTCGTGGACTTCGGCGACTCGGTCCGCGGCGCCGAGGAGCGAGCGGTCGTGCGTGACGAGAACTGTGGCGGTGTGCCGTTCCCGTGACAAACGGGTGATCAGTTCGACGATCTCCTCGCCGCGCTCCTGATCGAGGGCGCTGGTCGGTTCGTCGACCAGAAGCACATTCGGCTCGTTCATCAGGGCGCGCGCGATGTTGACCCGCTGCCGCTGGCCGCCGGACAACGCGTGCGGTCTGCGGTCGGCGTGATCCGCCATGCCGACCGATTCGAGCAAAGACATCGCTCGGGACCTCGCCTCGCGGGTCGAGCGCCCGTCGATCCAGGCCATCACCTGAAGTTGCTCGACAGCCGTGAGCGACGGTACGAGGTTGGACTGCTGGAAGACGATCCCGATGGTGTGCCGACGCAGTTCCGCGAGACGAGCGCGAGACAGGCCGGATGTGGCGACACCGTCGATCACGACCGTTCCGGAGTCGGGCGATCAGGGTGGCGGCCACGGCGAGCAGACTCGATTTACCGGAGCCGGACGGGCCGACCACAGCGGTGACGGTGCCGGCGGGCACGTCGAGCGTGACGTCGTCCAGGGTGAGCACACGGTCGTCGCCGTCGGCGTAGGTGAGGGAGATATCGGTCATGATCAGACTCATCGGGCACTTCCCAGAGCGGTGAGGGGGTCGACGGAGGTGATGCGGCGAACAGCGATCGCTGCGCCGAGGGAGCCGAGGGCGATCATCACCGCCGCCGGTACCAGGAGGGTGGCCGGCGTCAGTGCGAACGGAACGGACCCGGACAGCGCCGCACCGGCAGCGGCCGCCAGCGCAGTGCCGAGGGCGGTACCAGTGGTGAGAACCACGAGGGCCTTCCCAAGGGCATCTCTGACGAGCCGGCCGGTGGAGGCACCCAGGGCTTCGAGCACGGCGATGTCGCCGCTTCGCTGGATCGTCCAGACGGTGAAGAAGGCGCCGATGACGAGCGCGGAGATGGCGAAGAGGAATCCGCGCATCAGTGACCCCTACAGTCAGGCTCCTGGCGTGGTGCCTCCATCTGCTCGTCGGGTTGCTCGCACTCGCCGTAGTTCGGGCATTCGCGGATTCGGCCCCCGACGCGGGCCTCGTCGCCGCCGTGGCGGCGATAGCAGCGGTGACCTACGGTCTCGGACCCTTGCTGCCCGCCGTCGGCCGGTCCTATGCCGGAGCCGTCTCATGGCTCTCCGCGGTGGGGGCCGGTGTGGCTGGTGCTCCTGGCGCTCTCCGCGGAGGCAGTCTGGCTGGCGTTCCCTCTCTATTTCGTGCAGCTGCACCTGTTGCCCCGGCGCAGCGGGCTCGTTGCGGTGCTGCTCACCACCGCGGCGGCCGTCGTCGGCTTCTCGATCCACCAGGCTGCTTTCAGCCCGGCCACCGCGATAGGGCCGTCGCTGGGTACCGCGGTGGCGGTGGTGTGGAGCTACCAGGCGTTGTACCGGGAGAGCGAACAACGCCGGATGCTCATCGACGAACTCACCGCCACACGTGCGGATCTCGCCGCCGCCCAGCACAGTGCCGGGGTTCTCGAAGAACGTGAACGACTCGCCCGCGAGATCCACGACACCCTGGCACAGGGGCTTTCGAGTATCCAGCTTCTGCTGCGCGCAGCCGAGCGGGCTCTGCCCGACCGAGTGGACGCCGCAGCCGGCTACGTGGGCCGCGCGCGCTCGGTTGCTGTGGACAACCTCGGAGAGGCGCGACGTCTCGTGGTGGCGCTCGCTCCGCCGGCTCTGGACGACACCACGCTGGCGGGTGCGCTGGAGCGACTGTGCGCGACGACGACCGACAGGCATCACATCGACGCCCGCTTCCACCTACGCGGTGCCCCGATCGGTCTCCCGGCCGAGTACGAAGTCGCATTGCTCCGGGTGGCTCATCGGCGCTCGCCAACACCACCCGTCACTCCCGGGCAACCGGTGTCGATGTGACCCTCGACTTCGGGGACGACCGCGTAGCGGTGGACATCACCGACGACGGGGTGGGCTTCGATCCGGGGTCGGTGCCCGAACCTGCGCCCGAGAGCGGTTTCGGGCTGGCGGCGATGCGCGCCCGCGTGGACGATCTGGGAGGTACGTTCACCGTGCGATCCGCCGAAGGCGAGGGGACCTCGATCACCGCCGTTCTTCCGCTTCCCTCCGAATCGTCTTCCGAGAGGCATCTGTGAGCGCCGACCCGATCCGTGTACTGCTCGCCGACGATCACCCGGTCGTCCGGGCGGGTTTGCGTGCAGTCCTCGAGACGGAGCCGGGAATCGAGGTCGTCGCCGAGGTGGCGACTGCCGAGGACGCGGTGGCCCGGGCGACCGCATCCGACATCGACGTGGTCATGATGGATCTGCAGTTCGGGCGTGGACAGGTGTCGGGTGCTGCCGCGACGGCCGCCATCACTTCCCGTCCTGGGGCTCCGCACGTCGTAATCGTCACCACTTATGGCACCGACGCCGACACACTGCCGGCGATCGAGGCCGGTGCCACCGGCTACCTGCTCAAGGACGCGCCTCCGGAGGAGTTGGCGGCCGCGATCCGTACCGCGGCGTCCGGTCGCACGACTCTCGCTCCGGCAGTGGCCGATCGGTTCGTCCATCGTCTTCGCGCTCCAGGCACGTCGTTGACCGGCCGGGAGGTCGAGGTTCTCGGGCTGGTCGCGGAAGGGCTGTCGAACCACCGCATCGCGCAGCGACTGCATCTCACCGAGGGCACGGTGAAATCCCATCTCGCGCGTATCTATACCAAGCTGGGGGTCGATTCGCGCACGGCTGCGGTGGCGTCGGCTACCGAACTCGGATACATCCGTCGTTGACGGCGCCGATGACGCCGGATACAGAAAAGAGGCCCTCCTTCCGAACGGAAGGAGGGCCTCTTTCGAGATCGAGTGCTTACCAGGTGCGGACCTTCAGGCCCGGGTTCTCGGCCAGAACTGCGTTGATCGGTGTCGCGAACAACTCGGGGGTCTCGCCGAGGAGGCTGCTCACGAATCCGGCCACCTCGCACAGGCCGTACTGGCCCACGTTCGAGGCGCTGGAGATGCCGAGTGCCAGGGTGCCCGTGACGAGCGTTCCGCCGCTGTCACCCTGCAGTGCGCACAGGTTCGTGGAGAAGCCGTTGCTGAGCACGCGCTCGCCGATCGCGACGTTCTGCTGCGACGACGTCACGACACCGCAGCTGTAGCCGGTCCGCAGGCCCGACTTGCACACGGGCGTTCCGACGATCGGATCGGCGGTGCCGGTGATCGGCAGGGGAGCGGCGTTGGGAACACGCACGCCGTTGTTCTCGAACCTGCCTGCGGCATCGGCTGCCGGCCGGATGATGCCGTAGTCGTTGTTGTCGAGGCTGGTCTTCTCGAACGTTCCGAGACGCTGGCCGAGCGTGTCGCCCAGAAGCTGGTACACCTCGGATGCCCACCGCGTTCCGGCCTGTGAACGGTTCGGATCGCAATGACCGGCGGTGATGTTGACGGGGCTACCCGAACCGTCCTCGGCGTTGAAGCCGAGGGAGCAGCGAAGGCCTGAGCCGGCACCGAGTGCCGCGTAGGCATCTCCGCCGAGCAGGGCGTCGGGCGCCGCGATTCCCGCGGTGAACTCGAATTCCGGAGTGGACTCGGGCGTCAGCTCGGTCGGAGCGAAGAGAACACGCACGCCGTCGAGGAACGGCGGCAGTTCGAGTCCGGCGACGTTCTCGGCGCGCACCACGAGGTCGTTGTTCACCACGTCGATCGCGATGCCGCGGATGACGTCGGCGATCGCGGGCGGCTGCGTGTCGAGCCAGTCGTTGAGCTCGTTCAACCGGGCTTCGAGTGCGTTCTCGCTGTTCTCCGTCTTCTCGACGACGAAACCGGAGTCCTCGGCGGCCGCGCGGGCCTCGTCGAACTGCTCACCGTCGGCGAGACCGACGATGGGCGTGCCCTGCTGGTCGAGCCAGACACCGGCGAACACGCTCTCGAACTGCTCACGCGCCTTGTCGGCGAAGCGGGCCAGTTCCTGGCTGCGCTCTGCGTCGTTGAGGAAACGGTCGGGACTGATCTGGAGGTCTCGCTGCAACGCTTCCACCAGTTCGGCCGGCAGTGCGGTCGTCGGGGCCGGCGCAGGCTCGGCCTGAGCGACGGTGGCTGCGGTGCCGAGGAGCAACACGGCGGCTGAGCCGATGACGGCTGCCTGACGTGCGAAGGAGCGGCGCATGAAAACCTTTCTCGTTGTCCCTCCGCGGCTCGAGCGCGCAAAGGTAACTGACCCGTGAGGGCCGGCATTGGTCGATCCTAAGGGGTAACAGGTACGACTCACAGTGGGTTGTGAGCGACCGGTGTGTCGGGTGTTGCTCCTGTGACTAGCCCCGGTGAGGCTAGGCCGCGTTGATCGTGCGCACCGTGCTGCCGGTGGCGTTCTCGATGTCGCGGATGGAAATACCCAGGCTGGAGGTGCCTCCGTTGGGTGCGAGGACGAGATTCGCTTCGACGCAGTTCGGTGCGCCGGCACTGTTGGAGCCGCTGATCACGCCCAGGGCGAGCGTGCCGGTGACGATGGATCCGCCGCTGTCGCCGGACAAGGTGCAGGCCGTCGTGGCGAAGCCCCGGATGGTGCTCGAATACCCGGAGTTGTACACGAGCTGGGTCTCGACACGCTCGGCGGCGACGACACCGCAGGTGAACGAGGAGGACTGCCCCGACTTGCAGACGGGCGCGCCGACGACAGGAACTGCGGTGCCGGTGATGGTCAGCGTGGAGCCGTTGCCACCGCGCACGACCGGACGGTTCAGACCGGCAGCGACGCCGGCCTCGTCGAGGGAGATGACCCCGTAGTCGAGCGTGCTGTCCGTGCCCACCGTGGACTGGGTGAACGTACCGATCTTGGTGCTGGCGTCGATGTCTTCCCGGTTGGGCAGGTAAACCGTGGAGCCACCCTGCTCACGGGCAACGGCGTCGCAGTGGCCGGCGGTGAGGTTGACCGGGTCGCCGTTCGCGTCGAGACCGCTGAATCCGAACGAGCAGATACCGATCCGCTCGAGCGGCGTGGTCCGCACGTCGCCGTCGGCGGTGATGTAGGTGTCGCCTCCGAGCGGAGCCGGATCGTTGGGGGGAAGGCCGGGGCTCAGCTGCACCTGCACGTTCGCGATGAGCGAAGGCAGATTCAGGGCGCGTCCGACCGGCGAGTTCACGACGTCGACCACGAGCTGGTTGTTGAGGACGTCGATCGACGTCGAGTTCACCTGGGACGACACCTCGCGCGGAAGTGCCGACACCCACCGGTTCAGCTCCGCGAGGGCCTGCTCGAGGCCGTCGGCGGACAGGGGCGCGACCGTGGCGCGGTAGCCGTCCTTCTGTGCCTTCTCTGCCGCATCCCGATTGGTCACCGCGACGACGGGCTGCCCGTCTTCGCCGAGCCACGCACCCGCGTAGTCGTCCGGGCTCTCGGCCCGGAACGAACGGGCGTAGTCGCCCAGCGCCTGTGCGCGGGCGGCGCGATCGAGGTATTCCTCCGGTGAGATGCCCAGATCCCGGGTGATCGCATCCACCAGTTCGGCGGGCAGGTCGGGAACCGGGAGCTGTTCTGCCGGGCCCGCATGGGCGGCGGTGGTCAGCGGTCCCACCAGCAACACGGCCGACGCCGCTGCAAAGGCGACACGGCGGGCGGTGGAACGAGCGGCGCGCGACGCCGGCAAGAGACGCATGAGGGCCCTTCTACATGGTGTATCAGTGGTCTGAACTGCGATTATGTACACGAGCGCGGTACTTGCGGTACCGACCCGCGGGACAGCCTACGGCACAAACGTCAGTGCAAAAAATGTGCCCTAGATCACGTGCGGAATCAGCCGCCGGAAGAGTCGCCTTCCTCCGTGGTAGGAGGTGCCTCGGGCTCGGTCGTTTCGGTCTCGGTCGGTGCGGTCTCGGTGGGCTGCGTCGAGGGCTCAGTGGTCGGGGGTGTCTCACCCGAGTCGTTCCCGCCTCCGCCGCTCGACGGCGGATTACGGCGCGACCATCCCGTGCTCGTCGTGGTGTTGCTCGACGGCCCCGCGCTCGACGACCCGGTATTCGACGACGAGCTCGCCGCGTCGCCGGTGGTGCTGGGATCGGTCCAGACCGGTGCGCCGCCCGCCGGCGCGACCGCGGGAGCGACCGCCGCAGAAGGATCGGACTCCGTGGGCGACTCTGTCGTGGTCGTCGTCGGGATGCCGCCAGGCGGTTTCGAGGGTGACGGTGTCCCCGTGATGTCGCCGAACGGCGCGACCGTCGTCTCCATCGGCGAGGTATTGGCGGTCGCCGTCGAGGAGTCGCGCATCGTGAACACCCACGCACCCACACCGACGAGCAGAGCGATCGCCGCTGCCGCAGCGCCGACGGTGAACAGCGGGGACCGGCGCTTGGTCTCGGGCTCGTCTGCCGGTGCCGGCGCCGGCGCCGGCGAGGTGGCCCTGACCGTTCCTGTCGTCCCGGGAGGCGGAGTGGCCGTGATCTTGGCGATGACGGTAGTGGTCTCGGTGTCGAGTTCGCTGCGCTTGGGCCCGGTGGGACGCGCGACGGGCAGAATCTGGGTCGAGCCCAGCAGATCCACCGAGCCCGCCGCGGCAGCGAGCGCCGCGCCGCGCACCATCGTCTGATGAGGCTCGGGTGCGAGTGCGCTCCGTACTCCCAGGCCGCTCTTGAAGGACTGGGCAACCAACTGAGCTGCGGTGGGATCGATGGCTTCGTCGACGGTGACGACGATGGCGTCGAGATTGCTGACGAGCCATCCGAACGCCCCGAGGGCGGCGGACAGCTGCGCTGTCACGGACGGCGCGTCTTTTTCGGCAAAGCGGAACGACTTACCTGCCGCGACTCCGGAGCGGACCAGGGTGACAGTCGAGCCCAGCGGGTCGATGTGGTGGACCGCGACGAGCCGGCCGGTCTGGTGGGCCACCTGCGACTCGTACCACGCGGCGGCTGCCTCGGCGTCCGAGATGAGCGACACGTGCCGCAATCCCACGTAGTCGAGTGCGTTGCGCAGGACGGCGACGGTCGACGGCGGCCACTCGGTGGGATGGGTTGCGACCGCGGTGTACGGCTGGTTGCCGATGAGGCGGGCCGCGTCGGCGAGAAGGCATTCCATGGCGGTGGCCACGAGGTCTTCGGCGCGGGAGAGGGAGCCGTCGTTGGCGCGGACGCCGCCGGATCGGCCGATGCTGCCGACGAACTCGGTGAACGAACTGGTGGTTCCGTCGAAGAAGTCGTGGTCGCCGAGCGTCGCGGTGCCATCGGAGTGCAGGTGTATTGCTGTGCGCCGTTCGATGGGTGGCGGATCGGGTCGTCCGGGCGACGACGAGGTGACCGCAACCGACGACACGGAGTTGCCCACCCTCAGGCCTACGCCTACGGACATGCCGGAATTCCCCCAAATCTGGTCGGAGCCTGTGCAACGGGGACCGTCCGCGCCGGATCCGGGCGACGTGATGCTGCACAGTCTCCGCGGAAATGTACAGGCGTATGCGGACATGACGATAGGTGAATCTCGAAACCACCGGTTGGACCCCTCGGGCCGCCACTCCGCGAGAGCATTCGGGCCCGGCGGACGGAGCGCCGCGCTGACCGAGATCTCCGCCGCATGAATGTGAAGACCATCACATCCGGGAACGATCCGGCCATATCTTCGGTTGCATGTATCAGACAACTTGAGCTACCAAGGCTCAACTCCACTTGACTGGAGCGTCCGGAGGGGTGCAGTCTCGACTTGGCGAAGCCAAGTTGAGTCAAACAGGCTCAGGTTGGGGAACTGAACGTTCCGCGGTGCGACACGCATCGCGGTGAAACATTTGGAGGAAATCATGGCTCGTGCGGTCGGTATCGACCTCGGAACCACCAACTCGGTCGTTTCCGTTCTGGAGGGCGGCGAGCCCGTTGTGGTCGCCAACTCCGAAGGTTCACGCACCACCCCGTCCGTCGTCGCTTTCGCGAAGAACGGCGAGGTTCTGGTGGGTCAGCCTGCCAAGAACCAGGCGGTCACCAACGTCGACCGCACCATCCGTTCCGTCAAGCGGCACATCGGGTCCGACTGGAACGTCGACATCGACGGCAAGAAGTACACCCCCCAGGAGATCAGCGCCCGCACGCTGATGAAGCTCAAGCGAGACGCTGAGGCATACCTGGGCGAGGACATCACCGACGCCGTGATCACCGTTCCGGCCTACTTCAACGACGCCCAGCGTCAGGCGACGAAGGAAGCCGGCACCATTGCCGGCCTCAACGTCCTGCGCATCGTCAACGAGCCCACCGCTGCGGCCCTCGCATACGGGCTCGACAAGGGCAGCAAGGAACAGACCATCCTGGTCTTCGACCTCGGTGGCGGCACGTTCGACGTCTCGCTCCTCGAAATCGGTGACGGTGTCGTCGAGGTCCGCGCGACCTCCGGTGACAACCACCTCGGTGGCGACGACTGGGACGAACGCATCGTCAACTGGCTCGTCGACAAGTTCAAGGCACAGCACGGCGTCGACCTGACCAAGGACAAGATGGCCCTGCAGCGTCTGCGTGAGGCTGCGGAGAAGGCGAAGATCGAGCTGTCGAGCTCGCAGTCGACGTCGATCAACCTGCCCTACATCACGGTCGACGCGGACAAGAACCCGCTGTTCCTCGACGAGCAGCTCTCCCGCTCCGAGTTCCAGAAGATCACCGGCGACCTCCTCGAGCGCACCCGCGCTCCGTTCCAGCAGGTCGTCAAGGACGCAGGGATCTCGGTCGGCGACATCGATCACGTGGTCCTCGTCGGTGGCTCGACCCGTATGCCCGCCGTCACTGATCTCGTGCGCGAACTCACCGGTGGTCAGGAGCCCAACAAGGGCGTCAACCCCGACGAGGTCGTCGCCGTGGGTGCAGCACTGCAGGCGGGCGTCCTCAAGGGCGAGGTCAAGGACGTGCTGCTGCTCGACGTCACCCCGCTGTCCCTCGGTATCGAGACCAAGGGTGGCGTGATGACCAAGCTCATCGAGCGCAACACCACGATCCCCACGAAGCGTTCGGAGACCTTCACCACGGCCGACGACAACCAGCCGTCCGTGCAGATTCAGGTCTTCCAGGGCGAGCGTGAGATCGCGGCGCACAACAAGCTGCTCGGCTCGTTCGAGCTCGGCGGTATTGCTCCGGCTCCGCGCGGCGTCCCGCAGATCGAGGTCACCTTCGACATCGACGCCAACGGCATCGTGCACGTCACCGCCCGCGACAAGGGCACCGGCAAGGAGAACACGATCAAGATCCAGGAAGGCTCCGGCCTGTCCCAGGAGGAGATCGACCGGATGGTGAAGGACGCCGAGGCACACGCCGAGGAAGACCGCGCCCGTCGCGAAGAGGCCGAGGTCCGTAACCAGGCCGAGTCGCTCGTGCACCAGACCGAGAAGTTCATCAAGGACAACGAGGACAAGGTGCCGGCCGACGTCAAGGAGAAGGTCGAGGCAGCCGTCAAGGATGCCAAGGACGCTCTGGCCGGTAACGACATCGCCGCGGTGAAGTCCGCCGTCGAGAAGCTCGCGACCGAGTCGCAGGCTCTCGGCCAGGCCATCTACGAGTCGCAGGGCGGAGCCGAAGGCGCAGCAGCCGGTGACGGTGCTGCGGCAGGCGCAGACGATGTCGTCGACGCCGAGGTCGTCGACGAGCCGAGCGATTCGGAGAAGAAGTGACATCGGGTAAGCCCGAGCAGGAACCGGTGACCGTCACCGACAAGCGGCGGATCGATCCCGAGACCTTCGAGGTGCGGGACGCGGCCGAGTCGAGTGAGGGCACCGGCGCCCCTGCCGAGGGCACCGTAGAAAACGAGGACACCGTGAACGAGGGCGTCGTCGAGAACGAGGACGGCGAGGAGGTCCGCGTCGAGGAGACCGTCTCCACCGAAGCGGAACTCGCGGAACGCACCGCGGATCTGCAGCGCGTCTCCGCGGAGTACACCAACTACCGTCGCCGGGCCGAACGCGAGAAGGCTGCCATCGGCGAGTCCGCGAAGGCCTCGGTGGTGGCGCAGTTCCTCGACGTCGTCGACGATCTGGATCGGGCCCGTGCCCACGGCGACCTCGAATCCGGACCGCTGAAGGCAGTGAGCGACAAGCTGACCCGCATTCTGACCGGACTCGGCCTCGTCGGCTTCGGCGACGAGGGCGACGTGTTCGATCCGGAACTGCACGAAGCGGTCCAGATGGAAGGCGACGGCAGCAACCCGGTGCTCGGCACGATCCTGCGCAAGGGTTACCGCGTCGGCGACCGGATCCTGCGACATGCGATGGTGACCGTCACCGACGGCGATCCGGCGGACACGCCGGAGCAATCGCCGTCCGACAGCACCGGCACAGAGTAAGAACAACAAGAGCGAGAGGAGGAGACGCCCGGTGAGCCAGCGGGAGTGGATCGAAAAGGACTTCTACAAGGACCTGGGCGTCTCGTCCGACGCTTCGCAAGAAGACATCAAGAAGGCCTACCGCAAGTTGGCTCGGGATCTGCATCCCGATGCCAACCCCGGCGATGCCGCAGCCGAGGAGCGGTTCAAGTCGGTCAGCGAGGCTAATGCCGTGCTGTCCGACCCGGCCAAGCGCAAGGAATACGACGAGACCCGCCGGATGTTCGCGTCCGGAGGTTTCGGCGGCGGCTTCCAGCCCGGCGGAGGCGGATTCTCCGGGGGCAGCACCACATTCGACCTCGGTGACCTCTTCGGGGGCGGCGGGGCCGGCGACGGTGGACTGGGCGACCTCTTCGGAGGCCTCTTCAACCGCGGTGCAACACCCGGGGGCGGTGCGAACCGGTCGCGGCCACGCCGCGGCGGCGACATCGAGACCGAGACGACCCTCGACTTCCGTGACGCCGTGCAAGGTGTCACCGTTCCGTTGCGCCTGACCAGTCCCTCGCCGTGCACCACCTGCCACGGCAGCGGTGCCGAGCCGGGCACCAGCCCGCGAGTGTGCCCGCAGTGCAACGGAAGCGGGATCGTCTCCCGCAACCAGGGCGCCTTCGGATTCTCCGAGCCGTGCGACGAATGCCGCGGTTCGGGCTCGATCATCGACAGCCCGTGCCGTGACTGCCGCGGCAGCGGCGTCCAGGAGCGCACCCGCACGATCACGGTGCGCGTGCCCTCGGGCATCAAGGACGGTTCCCGCATCCGCCTCGCCGGGCAAGGCGAGGCAGGCCTGCGGGGTGCACCGTCGGGCGACCTTTTCGTCATCGTGCACGTCCGACCCGACCGTGTGTTCGGCCGGGACGGCGACAACCTGACACTCGTATTGCCGGTCAGCTACGGCGAACTCGTGCTCGGCAGCACCGTGTCGGTTCCCACGCTCGACGGCCGGGTCGGTCTCAAGATCCCGGCGGGCACGGCTGACGGCCGGGTTCTGCGGGTGCGGGGTCGCGGCGTCCCCAAGCGCGGGGGCGGAGCGGGAGATCTGCTCGTGACCGTGAAGGTTGCGATCCCTCAGAAGCTCGATGAACAGGCGACGGAAGCGCTGCGCGATTATCTTCGTGCCGAAGAGGCCGGCGGATTCGACCCGCGTGAAGGATGGGCAGGTGCGTGATGAGCGATACGGGAACTCCCCGCAATCTCCCGCCGGATCCCGATGCGCGTGTCTATGTCATCTCGGTCGCCGCGGAGCTCGCCGGGATGCACGCCCAGACACTGCGTAACTACGACCGGCTGGGACTGGTTACCCCTCACCGCACCAGCGGTGGCGGACGGCGTTATTCGCCGCGCGACGTCGAACTGCTCCGTGAGGTGCAGCGGCTTTCCCAGGACGAAGGTGTCAACCTCGCCGGGGTCAAACGGATCATCGAGTTGACCAACCACGTCGAGGCATTGCAGCAGCGGGTTGCGGAACTGTCCACCGAGGTCGCGCAGTTGCGCTCCGCCCGGCGTGATCTGGTGCCCGTGCCGCGCACCAACGCGTTGGTCGTGTGGAAGCCGAGGCACGCGCGCGAATCCTGACGCACAGACAGCACAGACCCCCACGTCCGACAGGGCGCGGGGGTCTCGCTTTTCCGGGCTCGTGACGCCCGGTTTCACAAGTGCGGTGTCAGGAACTGCGGTCTCAAGAACTGCGGTCACCGATCGTGTACGTGACGTTCATGAACGGGAAGTGGGCATCGACCTGCGCGGCGGCGGTGTACGCATGCCGGTTGGCGCCGTCGATCCGCGTTCCGTCGGCGTTGGCGATCCCTGTGCCGTGGTTGCTGGCCATGAGCACGGCGGTGGCCTCGCCCGGCATCGTGTAGGTGACCTGCATGCCGAATCCGCGCCGGTCGGCGCTTCCGGCAGTCACGACTTCCGTTGTGTGCGCGGGGACGACGGTCGCCGGTTCGTTCACCCACTGCCCGTAGGGAATGCTCGCCGTGCCGAGCACCATGGGCGCGTCGGTGTCGTTGGTGACCGTCATCGTGATGGTCGGTGCGTCTGAAGGAAGGGTCTCGCTGCTCGCCGCTGCGGGGGCAGTGAGGGTGGCCGCCGCGGTCAGGGCGACGGCGGCACATACGCGGGTGCGGTACTTCATGGTGCTCCTGCGGTCGACGAGTCGAGGCCGCCGGTCTGGGACGGCCGGCAAAGTGTACCTACGAGTACAAATCGCCGGTAAGGGCCGCGTCCGGACCTGCCGTCACGCCGGGACGAGATCGCTGACCTGGGCCACGAGTTCCAGCGACCGCAACCACGCGTCGCGTCCGGGAGCCGACGACACGACGATCAGTTCGTCTGCCTGCGCGCGCTCGGTGAAGCGGTCCAGGTAGTCGCGCACCTCGGTCGGGGTGCCCACCGCGGTGTTCTTCAGCATCGTGAGCACCTGGTAGCCGGCGGGGGAGTCGAGGAGCAGATCGATCTCCTCCTCGGTGAACGTGCGCCCACGCCCGACCATCTGCACGACGCGTGAACGCTTGGTGGCTTCGAACATCGCTGCCGCTTCGTCGGCGGTGTCTGCCGCGATGACACCGACACCGGCGATGACGTACGGCTCGGGGTGCTGCTCGGACGGCTGGTATTCGCGGCGATACAGCGAGACGGCTTCCTCGAGCGCTTGCGGCGCGAAGTGCGACGCGAACGCGTAGGGAAGACCCAGCAGGGCAGCAAGTTTCGCGCCGAAGAGCGACGAGCCCAGAATGTACAGCGGCACATCGGTGCCCTTACCCGGAACCGCGTCGACACCCGGGATGCGCGAGGCACCCTTCAGATACCCCTGGAGCTCGAGGACGTCCTGGGGGAAGCTGTCGGCCGACGACGGGTCGCGTCGCAGCGCCCGCATCGTCTTCTGGTCGCTGCCCGGTGCCCGGCCGAGCCCCAGATCGATGCGACCGGGATGCAGCGTCGCGAGCGTGCCGAACTGTTCGGCGATCGTGAGCGGCGAATGGTTCGGGAGCATGATGCCGCCGGCGCCGAGCCGGATCGACGACGTGTGTGCCGCGACGTGCGCGATCAGCACGCTCGTCGCAGACGACGCGATGGTCGGCATGTTGTGGTGCTCGGCGTACCAGATGCGGCGGTAACCCCACCGTTCGGCGAGCTGTGCCATCTTCACGCTGGCGTCGAAACTGTCGCGAGCGGTTTCACCCTCGCCGATATGGGCCAAATCGAGGATGGAGAGAGGAACAGTCACCGAGAATCCTTCGTCCGGGGCCCGCCACCGGCAGCCGGCCACACCCTCGGTGCAACCCGGGGTGGCCGCGGGCTATTCCGGGAGGCGGCCGTCACAGCCGGTCGAAGTGCCCATAGGTGCCGCGGTAGAACAGCAACGGCCCGTTG
Organism: Rhodococcus sp. NPDC058639; assembly: GCF_042717545.1. NCBI lineage: Bacteria > Bacillati > Actinomycetota > Actinomycetes > Mycobacteriales > Nocardiaceae > Rhodococcus > Rhodococcus sp. NPDC058639. The sequence continues at coordinate 114,047 of NZ_JBHXRF010000005.1, read as the reverse complement.
GACGGCAGCGCTGTCAGGCCGGTGACACGTGCCACGACGATCGTATGGTCGCCGGCGTCGTGCTCCGTTTCCACGGTCGCCTCCACGCGAGCCAGCGCGCCGTCGAGGGCAGGGGCACCGTTGTCGCCGGGAACCCAGTCGACGCCGCGGAACTTGTTGCCACCGCTGACGGCGAACGCCGCGCACAACGTGCGCTGGCTCTCCGCGAGGACGTTGATGGCGAGAGTGCCGATCTCGCGGATGCGCGGCCACGTCGTGGACGTGCGGGCGGGGCAGAAGGAGACCAGCGGCGGGTCCAGCGACACCGAGGTGAACGACTGGCACGCGAAGCCGAGCGGTGCGTCGCCGTCGAGTGCGGTGATGACTGTGACTCCCGTGCAGAAGTTGCCCATCACGTTGCGCATCGTCCTCGGGTCGAGCACGGTGTGTTCCGCCGTCATCGATGTTCCTTTCCGTCCTGTTGCTCTCCAGTGTCCGTCATGTCGGGACGGCGGGTGTCGGGGGAGTCCGGTGGCGTGCCCCCGTGGACGCTAGCGGGGTCGTCGTCCACACGGCGATGGCTTCCCATCCAACGGGAGATCCACACGGTTCAACGATCTTCCCGCTGTACGGGACGCCGCCGATGCCCTCCGGGTGCATGCCCTAGCGTCGGCGGGGGCCTACCCTGTGCTGCCGATCACTATCGTCTCGTCCCCGAATGAAGGAGCATTTCCATGGCGTCGACTCCCGTTCCGCCTGTGACCCCTGCCCATGACATCGAGGTCGACCTGCTCGTCATCGGTTCGGGAACGGGCATGGCGGCTGCACTCGCCGCGCACGAACTCGGCTTGTCGACGTTGATCGTGGAGAAATCTCCTCATGTCGGTGGTTCCACCGCTCGCTCCGGTGGCGCGTTCTGGGTGCCTGCCAATCCCGTGCTGGTGGAGGCCGGATCGGGTGACACCGTCGAGCGCGGACACACCTACGTCCGGTCCGTGGTGGACGGCACGGCACCGGCCGAGCGTGGCGAGGCCTTCGTCGACAACGGTGTGGCGACCGTAGACATGCTCCGGCGCACGACGCCGATGAAGCTGTTCTGGGCGGAGGGCTATGCCGATTACCACCCCGAGTTGCCCGGTGGCTCGGCGGTGGGACGCAGTTGTGAATGCAAGCCGCTCGACCTGTCGGTGCTCGGTGAGGAACGCGGACGGTTGCGCCCGGGCCTGATGGAGGCGGGACTGCCCATGCCCACGACGGGCGCCGACTACAAGTGGATGAACCTCATGCTCCGCGTTCCGCACAAGGGCTTCCCGCGCATCTTCAAGCGACTGGCGCAGGGCGTCGCCGGGCTCGCCGTCAAGCGTGAATACGTCGCCGGTGGTCAGGCGATCGCTGCAGGACTGTTCGCAGGTGTGCTGAAGGCCGGTGTGCCGGTCTGGACCGAGACCTCGCTGGTGCGTCTGGTCACCGACGGGGACCGGGTCACCGGTGCCGTCCTCGAGCAGAACGGCCGGGAGGTGACCGTGACCGCGCGCCGCGGAGTCGTGCTCGCCGCAGGCGGTTTCGACCACGACATGGCGATGCGGCGAAAGTTCCAGTCCGAGCGTCTGCTCGACCACGAGAGCCTCGGCGCGGAGAGCAACACGGGCGACGCGATCAAGGCGGCCCAGGAGGTCGGTGCCGGTCTCGATCTCATGGATCAGGCCTGGTGGTTCCCCGCCGTCGCACCGACCCGTCCGGGCAAGCCGCCGATGGTCATGCTCGCCGAGCGGTCGCTGCCGGGTTCGTTCATCGTCGATCAGACCGGACGCCGCTTCACGAACGAGTCGTCGGACTACATGTCGTTCGGACAACTGGTCCTCGCACGTGAACACGCCGGCGACCCGGTCGAGTCGATGTGGATCGTCTTCGACCAGAAGTACCGCAACAGCTACGTGTTCGCAGCCGGCGTCTTTCCGCGCCAGCCGCTCCCGGAGTCCTGGTACGAGGCGGGCATCGCCCACCGTGCTTCGACCGCCGAAGAACTCGCGGCGTCGATGGGAGTGCCCGTGGACACCTTCTCCGAGACCTTCGGCGCGTTCAACGAGGATGCCGCCGCCGGAACGGATTCCGAGTTCGGCCGTGGCGGCAGCGCCTACGACCGGTACTACGGTGATCCCACGGTCCGGCCCAACCCGAACATGCGGCCGCTGACGCACGGTCCGTTCTACGCGGTGAAGATGACCCTGAGCGACCTCGGCACGTGCGGCGGCGTGCGGGCCGACGAGCGGGCGCGGGTGCTCCGCGAGGACGGCAGCGTCATCGGCGGGCTCTACGCGGTCGGCAACACCGCGGCCAACGCGTTCGGCCATCGTTACCCCGGCGCCGGCGCGACCATCGGCCAGGGACTGGTGTTCGGATATATCGCCGCCCGCGACGCAGCGGGAACAGCCGCCGCGAAGTAAAGCGCGGTGAAGCCCTGAGTCCCCGGCGGCGCGGCCGCCGGGGACTCAGTACGCGTCGTAGCGGATGTTCTCGAGCGGGGTACCCGTCTCGAGCAGTCGCTGCACGGTGGAACGCACCATCGCTGCGGAGCCACAGACCAGCACCTGGTGATCGCCGAACGCCCCGTACGACGTGACGATGTCGCCGAGAGTGCCTTCGAGGAGCTCGTCCGGGTCGATGCCGAAATCGCCGACATGCGAGGCGATCCGGTCGTAGAACGGATCCTGGATCGCGGGGTCGTACAGCGACTCGGTCACCGGCACGATCGTCAGCCAGGGCAGTGCTTCCCCGAGCAGAGCCAGCATGTCTGCCGCGTAGAGGTCCCGGGGCATTCGGGCACCGACGAAGAGGAAGGTGCGGGGCGGCTGTGGCCGCCGCGCGACGTCGAGGAGCAACGCGCGCAGCGGAGCCAGACCGGTACCGCCGGCGATCATCACCACGATGCGTCCGGTGTCGTCGACATGGAGGTCACCGCCGCGGGGATTGCCGACGGTCCATACGTCTCCGGGACTGGTCGACTCGACGATCGTTTTGCTGACCCAGCCGCCCGGCACGGTGCGGACGTGGAATTCGAGCTTGCCGTCCATCGACGGGGGGAGTGCGGGCGACAGTCGGCGCGGCAGGTTCGGGCGCTGCGGCACGGTCACGTCGACGTACTGGCCGGCGCGGAACGGAACGATGTCGCTGTCGCATTCGAGCCGCACGACGGCCAGATCGCGTCGCAGGCGGTGGTGCTCGACCACGGTCGCGGAGACCGCGATGTCGGTGTCGGTCGATGACGGCGTAGCCGACTGCATTCGTGACCCCCGGGTGGTGTGGCGCGATGTTGCACAGACTCTAGGCGAGGAACACACACCCCGACAGAGTGGAACGTGTTTCAGTTTTGCGGGTGCAGCGGTTATCGTGGCGGGAACCGGGTGACGCTGACCACATCAGGAGCCCGTCCCGCGGGCCGTCACACCCCCGGACCACGACACCGACCGGAAGGACGACATGATCGAGGAGTACGCGGACCTGCACCGGCCCGTCTTCACCCCGGACCTGCTCATCACGGCGCTCGACCGCAGCGCGGACCGTCCGGCGCTGTACCTCGGCGACGTCGTCCTCACCGGCGCCGAGATGCGCGGTGCCATCAGCAGGTTCCAGCAGGCCCTCGGGTCCGTGGGAATCGGCCAGGGGTCGTCGGTCGCGATGCTGTCGAAGAACCGGCCCGAAGTCCTCATCTCGATGGGTGCGACGATGGTCGCCGGATGCCGCAACAGTGCGCTCAATCCGATGGGTTCGCTCGCCGATCACCTGTACATCACCTCCGATGCCGAGATCGAGACCCTCATCTTCGATCCGGATCACTTCGAGGAGCGGGCCGCCGAGCTGCAAGCCCAGATCCCCACCCTGAAGAATCTGTTCTCCCTCGGCCCGTCGGCTGTGGGCACGGACATCCTCGCGCTCGCCGACCAGTTCACCGAGCAGCGCCTCGTGGCTGCTCCGGTGTCGGCCGAGGACACGTCGTCGATGGTCTACACCGGGGGAACCACCGGAAAGCCGAAGGGCGTGATGGGGTCGTTCCGGTCCGGCGCGGCGCTCAACCAGATTCAGATGGCGGAGTGGCAGTGGCCCGACCAGCCGCGCTTCCTGATCTGCACCCCGCTGTCCCACGCCGGCGCCGCGTTCTTCGTGCCGACGCTGCTGCGCGGTGGCTGCCTCTACGTGCTGCCGTACTTCGAACCCGGCCTCGTGCTCGAGACCATCGAGAAGCACCGCATTAACGCCACGATGCTCGTACCCACGATGATCTATCTGCTGCTCGACCATCCGGACTTCGACGCGCGCGATCTGTCGAGCCTCGACACGCTCTTCTACGGCGCCTCGGCGATGTCCCCCGCCCGGCTCCAGGAAGGGATCGAGCGGCTCGGGCAGGTGTTCTTCCAGTTCTACGGGCAGTCCGAGTGCGGCATGACGATCTCGGTGCTGCGCAAAGAGGAACACCTCGCCGACGATCCGGAACGACTCGCCTCGTGCGGACGTCCGGTGCCGTGGCTCGACGTACGCCTGCTCGACGACGACCTGCGCGAAGTGCCACAAGGGGAACTGGGCGAGATCTGCGTGCGTGGCCCGCTCGTCATGAAGGGGTACTGGAAGAAGCCCGACGAGACGGCGGAAGCACTGCGCGGTGGGTGGCTGCACACGGGCGATGTCGCGCGTGCCGACAAGCACGGCTTCCTCACCATCGTCGACCGCAAGAAGGACATGATCGTCACCGGCGGCTTCAATGTGTTCCCCCGGGAGATCGAGGACGCGATCTCGTCCCACCCCGCCGTCGCTTCGGTGGCGGTCGTCGGTGTGCCCGACCAGAAGTGGGGTGAGGCGGTCAAGGCATGCGTCGTGCTGCGCGACGGCCAGACCGTGACCGCGGACGAACTGATCGAGAAGGTCCGCGCGGCCAAGGGATCCGTGCACGCTCCCAAGTCGGTGGACTTCCTCGATTCGCTGCCGCTCACGCCCCTCGGCAAGCTCGACAAGAAGACGTTGCGCGCGTCGTACCGTTAGATCGGTCGGCGCCGGAACGGCCGGCTTCCCTGCTCGATCGCTGCCTGACATACTCCGTCGCATGGCAAACGGGGGACCCCAGCGGGTCGAGGTGCGACTGGCCGTCGAGTATCCGGGGACAGGGACGGTGAATACGCGGGGCAGCGGAGCGATGAGGCCGGTCGAGCCGGTGCCGCCGATCTGTGCGCGGCACGGCGAACCCGAGGTCGACCGCGTGCGTGTCACCGTCTCGTCGGATGCGGTGCGCCCCCAGGAGAAATCCGGTCGCATCGGCTCGGCTCTCGAAGCCGCGTACACCGTGCAGGTCGCCGCCGTGGAGTGGCCGACGTGCGCGCGGTGCGTCGCCGCCCGCGTGCGCTGGCAGATCGCCGCTGCCGCAACCTGTACCGTCCTCGGCGTCATCTTCCTGGCGTTGGTGTTCGCACTCGTGCAGGGCGCGCCGAAGGTGTACGGGTTCGTGCTGCTCAGCGTGTTCGGGATGTCGTTCCTGCCGATCTATGTGGCACTGCGCGTCATCGAGCCGCGCCGGGCGGCGCTCGGTGTGACTATCGCAGAGTGCGGTTCGGAACTCGTGGTGGCGCAGGCGCATCCGGAGTTCGCGCGCGCGGTTGCCGCGCAACGCGCCTGACACAGTGGTTGTAGACGCGGTGGCTACAGACGCGGTGGTGGCAGACGCAGAGGTGACAGACGCGGTGGTTACAGCGGATCGAAGCTGATGTTCTGGCGGGGGGTGCCCGCCGCGGACAGCGCGTAGATGGTGGTCCGGATCATCGACGGTGAGCCGGAGATCTGAATCTGGCGGTCGGCCCACGATCCGAACTGCCCGACGACCTTCCCGAGCTTGCCGTACATCGTGCGGTGGAGGCCCTTGGGCGTTTCCCGTACGGGAACCGGGTGCCACCAAGGGTTCTCGGTCTCCTCCACGACGGGAACCACCGTGAGCCACGGGTTGGTCATCGCGATCTGCCACAGCGTCTCGAGGTCGTAGAGGTCGCACGGGTACTTGCCGCCGTAGAACAGGTGGACCCGCGGATTGGTGCCGCGCATCGCCATCTCCATGATCTGCGCGCGGAGAGGTGCCAGGCCGGTGCCCGACGCGATCATGAGCACGTCCTGGCCGCTGTCGCGATCGACGCGCAGGCCACCGAGCGGCGGTCCGATCAGCCAGCGGTCACCGACGCGCACCTCGTTGACGAGCGCGGGGCTGACCCAACCGGAGGAGACGCGCCGCACGTGGAATTCGACCTGTCCGTGCGGGTTCGGTGGAATGGCGGCCGACAGATAGCGCCACATGTGGGGTCGCTGGGGGATCTGCACGCTCATGTACTGCCCGGCGTAATGCGGGATCGGTGTGTCGGTCTCGAGGCGGATGATCGCCACGTCGGGAAGGACCCGCTCGTGGCCGACGACCGTCGCGCCCCAGACTGCGGGCAGATCGTCGGTGGCCGCGGCGACGGCCATCGTCTCCACGAGCCGGCCGATCACCTCCGCCCAGGTCCGTTCCAGAGTGGCGGTCCACAGGATGATCGGGGTGCATTCACGGATCGCGAAGAGCAGCGCGTAGCCCGCCGAGCGGAAGTGGTCCGGCTTGACGCCGTATTTCCGGTGGTCGCGCGCGAGCTGTCCGAGGAAGGCTTCGACGGCGTCGAAGTCGGTCAGCCGGTTGACGACCCATCCGATGGCGGTCGTGAACCGATGCCGCATGCTCTCCATGCCCGCTGGGAACAGTTCGCGAATGCCGGCCGATTCGGACCAGAGGGTCGTGTAGAACGCCGAGGCGAATCGTTCGGGGCCGGTGGGGGTCGCCGCGATCGACGCGAAGCTCAATTGCACTCGCGCGATGGCGAAAGTTTCCAACGCCATCCTCCCACGTACTGCGCCTGCTGGACGCCGTCACTGTAGTCGGTCACGGGACGGTCGGCTACACCGTGGGCACCGATCTGTGGCTATGGTGTGAATCACAGCAGCAAGAAACTTGAGCGGAACAAACTCAATCTTGTATCCGTTGTGCATAGCGAACCTTGTGGACACCGGTCCGCAGGTACAGAAATCAGCAGTTTTCTCAGTGAAAGGGGCGCGCGGTGGATTCGTTCAACCCGACGACCAAGACTCAGGCCGCACTGACGGCCGCTCTCCAGGCGGCGTCCACCGCGGGCAACCCGGATATCCGGCCGGCACACCTCCTGGTGGCACTGCTCGACCAGCCCGACGGCATCGCTGCTCCGCTCCTCGAAGCGGTGGGCGTGAACCCCGCCGCGGTCCGGAGCGAAGCCGACCGGCTCGTCGGTGCACTGCCGCAGACCACCGGGGCCACCACCACGCCCCAGCTCGGGCGCGAGGCCATCGCAGCGCTCTCCGCGGCGCAGAAGCTCGCGACCGAGCTCACCGACGAATTCGTCTCCACGGAGCACGTTCTCGTCGGCCTCGCCAGTGGTGACTCCGACGTGGCCAAGCTCCTCGTGGGTCAGGGCGCGACGCCCACGGCCCTGCGGGATGCCTTCACTGCCGTGCGCGGAAACCGCCGGGTGACCAGTGCGGACCCGGAAGCCACCTACCAGGCACTCGAGAAGTACTCGACCGATCTCACAGCACGTGCCCGTGACGGAAAGCTCGACCCGGTCATCGGACGCGACAACGAGATTCGCCGTGTGGTGCAGGTGCTCTCGCGCCGTACCAAGAACAACCCGGTGCTCATCGGTGAACCCGGCGTCGGCAAGACCGCGATCGTCGAAGGGCTCGCCCAGCGCGTCGTCGCGGGCGACGTGCCCGAATCGCTGCGCGGCAAGACCGTCGTCGCCCTGGACCTCGGGGCGATGGTGGCCGGCGCGAAGTATCGCGGCGAGTTCGAAGAGCGTCTCAAGGCCGTCCTCGACGAGATCAAGGACTCCGCCGGCGAGATCATCACCTTCATCGACGAGCTGCACACCATCGTCGGTGCCGGTGCGACCGGTGAGTCCGCGATGGACGCGGGCAACATGATCAAGCCGATGCTCGCGCGCGGTGAACTCCGCCTCGTCGGTGCGACCACCCTCGAGGAGTACCGCAAGTACATCGAGAAGGACGCCGCCCTCGAACGGCGCTTCCAGCAGGTCTTCGTGGGTGAGCCGAGCGTCGAAGACACCGTCGGCATCCTGCGTGGTCTCAAGGAGCGGTACGAAGTGCACCACGGTGTGCGCATCACCGACTCCGCTCTCGTTGCCGCAGCGACGCTTTCGGACCGGTACATCACCTCGCGGTTCCTTCCCGACAAGGCCATCGACCTCGTCGACGAGGCAGCGTCGCGTCTGCGCATGGAGATCGACTCGCGTCCCGAGGAGATCGACACGGTCGAACGCATCGTCCGTCGCCTCGAGATCGAGGAGATGGCGCTGGAGAAGGAAACCGACGCCGCCTCCAAGGACCGCCTCGAGAAGCTGCGCGCCGAACTCGCGGACGAACGGGAACGGTTGAACCAGCTCACGACGCGCTGGCAGAACGAGAAGACCGCGATCGACTCCGTACGCCAGGTCAAGGAGCAGCTCGAAGCGCTCCGCGGCGAGGAGGAACGGGCAGAGCGCGACGGCGACCTGGGCAAGGTTGCCGAACTCCGGTACGGCCGCATCCCCGAACTGGAAAAGCAGCTCGAGGCAGCCGCTGCCGCGTCGGGGACCGCAACCGGTGACGACGTGATGCTCAAGGAGGAAGTCGGACCCGACGACGTCGCCGATGTCGTCGCCGCATGGACCGGTATCCCCGCCGGACGCATGCTCGAGGGCGAGACCGCGAAGCTCCTCCGGATGGAGGACGAACTCGGCAAGCGTGTCGTGGGACAGGACCGGGCGGTGCAGTCGGTGTCCGACGCGGTGCGTCGTGCACGCGCCGGTGTCTCCGACCCGAACCGTCCGACCGGATCGTTCCTGTTCCTCGGCCCGACCGGTGTCGGCAAGACCGAGCTGGCCAAGGCACTCGCCGATTTCCTGTTCGACGACGAGCGCGCCATGGTGCGCATCGACATGTCGGAGTACAGCGAGAAGCACTCGGTCGCGCGCCTGGTCGGTGCACCTCCGGGGTACGTCGGCTACGAGTCGGGTGGCCAGCTCACCGAAGCCGTGCGCCGTCGCCCCTACTCGGTGGTGCTGTTCGACGAGGTCGAGAAGGCCCACCCGGATGTGTTCGACACGCTGCTCCAGGTGCTCGACGACGGTCGGCTCACCGACGGGCAGGGACGCACCGTCGACTTCCGCAACACGATCCTGATCCTCACGTCCAACCTGGGCGCCGGGGGCGACAAGGAGCACGTGATGGCGGCGGTGCGGTCGGCGTTCAAGCCCGAATTCATCAACCGGCTCGACGACGTGGTCGTGTTCGATCCGCTCTCCGAGGAGCAGCTCGCGCAGATCGTCGACATCCAGCTCGCACAGCTGGCCGACCGGCTCCAGGCACGGCGGCTCACGCTCGACGTCAACTCCAGCGCGCGGCTGTGGCTGGCGGTGCGCGGATACGACCCGCAGTACGGCGCCCGTCCGCTGCGCCGGCTCATCCAGCAGGCGATCGGCGACCAGCTCGCCAAGAAACTGCTGGCCGGAGAGATCAAGGACGGCGACACGGTCCCGGTGGGCGTCAGCGAGGACGGCGACCGGCTCGTGATCGGCAGCTGACCCACCCTCGTGGGGGGGGGGGGGGGGGGGACGGGCCCCGCGGAGAACAGCTGAGAACAGAAAACGACAAGACACACCAACCACAAGCGCAGTACGCGAAGGAGCAGC
>NZ_JBHXRF010000005.1:0-104282 GCF_042717545.1 Rhodococcus sp. NPDC058639 | reverse complement strand
CGCCCGCGCGCCCGCCCCCGGGCTGGTGTCGGGCTGCTCCCCCCCCCGCGGGGGGTTTGCGGTAACCCCGCCCACCCGAAACCCCCCACGCCTACTGTGGGAGGGGTTATGACACAGCCGCATGATCCGCGCACGCCGCAGGAGCGGGCCTACGCGCTCGACGAGTCGCACAATGGTGCAGCGCTCGACGAGTCGCAAGATGCTGCGCCGCACGACGAGTCGCAGCAGGACCGGGTGCCCGAGAATGCAGCACACGACGACACCCGTGTGCTGCACACCGACGACCCCACCGCCGCGTACGGGACGCCTGTCACCAACCCCACCCTCGTGTATCCGGAACCCGGTCCCCACGCCGAGACCGCACAGGCCTACCAGCCGACACAGAGCTATCCCCCCATGCAGGGATACCAGCCGACGCAGAGCTATCCGCCGGTGCAGAGCTATCCGCCGGTGCAGGGGTATCCGCCCGGCCAGGGCTACCCACCCTCGCAGCCGTACCAGCCGACACAGGCGTTCGCGCAACCTCAGAACCAGCCGTCCGGCGGCTACCCGCCGACCGTGTCACCTCCCGACGGTCCGTACGCACCCGCGGAACCGCCGAAGTCACCTCGGGGCCCGCGCTGGGGACTCCTGCTCCTCGCCGCTGTGGTCCTCATCGTGCTCGGCGGCACTGTGGGGTTCCTCCTCAGCCGTAGCGAGACGTCCGATTCGGCCACCGGCACCCGCCCGTTCACCACTCCGGCGCCCACCGCGCCGGTATCGCCGGGCCCGTCTCCGGACGCGACGCCGTCACAACCGCTCGACCAGCTTCCCGGTGGTCTCGGTGAGATCATCGGTGACTCCGGCGCAGTGGTCGGCACGGTCACCGCGAACGACGGGGCGAGCATCACGATCAGTGGCATCGGCGGATCGCTCGTCACGGTGCTGCTCACGCCGGAGACCCAGATCATCACGCTCTCGGGAGACGACCCGTCCGCGCTGGCGGTCGGCTCGGCCGTGGTCGCGACCGGCACGCCCGTCGAATCGGGCCGGATGACCGCCGACACCGTCGTCAGCGCGTCGATACCGTCGTTCGACGGTCCGGGTCGCTGACACGCTAGGCTTTCGTGTCGATGACGTTCATGTGGTTTGCTCTCGCCGCGGTCGCGCTGTTCGGTGCGCTCGCGCTGCTCTACGTCGACCGGACCCGGCGCGAGCAATCCGGGCGCGTACGCGAAATCTGGGCACGGGCGCAGGGCTACAAGTACAGCTCCTCGGACGACCAGTTGCCGTCCCACTGGCACCGCGCCGCGCTCGCCAAGCAGGAATACCTCGGCGCCATCGATGTGGTGCGCGGCGTCCGGCGCGGTGAGAACTTCACCCTGTTCGACATCGAGGAAACCGCGACGATCATCGCGGTGCGACGCAAGGTGGGTTCGGACGTCGACATCGATCTGCGGCTGAAGTCGACGCCGCCCCCTAAAGACGCGGACATGAACCTGCTCGGTTCGATCGGGCCCCGCATCGTGTTCGCCACCGATCTGGAGATCGCACGGCGCGTGTGCGACCAGCGCATGGTCTCGTTCACGCAGTCCATTCCCGACCACGTGCAGATGCTGTGGAGCGAAGGCGAGTGGACGCTGGGATCCATTCCCGTGGGCAGCTCCGGACGCGAATGGGACTCGGCCATCGAGACGGTCGCCCGGTTGTCGGGGATTCTGCATGTGCTTCCGCCCCCTGCCGGATCGTCGGAATCCGGGGAGCCTGCGCGCAGCGAGCACGACCCGGGCCGCCCGTCCACACCTCGCTGACATCTCTCGGCAGCGGGTGCCGCCGCGACGACACGCTGCACCTGTGCAGCACTGACTCGTGCACCGCACCGGCCGGCCCAGGGCCTTGGTGCGCTGGGACGATCGACAGCTCGCCAGGGTTCGGGAACACAGTGGGACGCGATTGCGCTCACATCTGGTGACGAATGTTGCATGATGACACCACCGGGGGGTCTCGATCAGGAGGTCCAGGTGACCGGCAGCTCCCCCACGGATGACACCCCGAACACGACTGCGAGCGCCGACACGGCCGCAGCGCCGGCCGGCTCACCAGCAACCGACGGGACACCGGCTGGCGACGGCCACCCTCACGACGTGATCATCATCGGGGCGGGACTGTCGGGCATCGACTGCGCCTACCGGATCCTCGAGCAGAATCCCGGCTGCGACTACCTGGTCCTCGAGCGCAGGCAGCGCGTCGGCGGGACCTGGGATCTGTTCCGTTATCCGGGCGTGCGGTCCGACAGTGACATCTACTCGCTCAGTTATCCGTTCGAGCCGTGGGTGAAGCCGGGCGCACTGGCCGAAGGTGCCGACATCAGGGACTACATCGACCAGACCGCGCGCAAGTTCGGTATCGCCGACCACATCCGCTTCGAACGCCACGTGCTGACCGCCGACTGGGACTCGGGCACCGACACCTGGACACTGGGCGTCGAGGCTGGTGAGGGTGCCGAGAAATGTCACGAGACCTACCGGTGCCGGTTCGTCGTCTTCGCGACCGGCTACTACGACTACGACCAGCCGTACACCCCGAGGTTCGCCGGAGCAGAGGACTTCACGGGTCAGATCGTGCATCCACAGCACTGGCCGGAGGACCTCGACTACCGGGGCAAGCGCATTGTCGTGATCGGCAGTGGCGCGACCGCGGTGAGTCTGATTCCCAACCTCACCGACAAGGCGGCGCACGTGACGATGCTGCAGCGCTCGCCCTCGTACATCTTCTCGGCCAAGCAGAAGCAATACTTCGCGCCCGTTGTCCGGAAGCTCCTGCCACCTGCGGCGGCGCACCGGGTGATCCGGTGGCGTTATGCGACGCAGACCGCGGCGATCGTGCACCTCACGCACCGGTTTCCGAAACTGGGCCGCAAGATGATCCGTGCGAACGTGGCGGCCAACCTGCCCGAAGACTATCCGGTCGACGTGCACTTCAACCCCACCTACAACCCGTGGGACCAGCGCATGTGCATGGTTCCCGACGCCGACCTGTTCAACGGCATCACGGAGGGCTCCATCGAGATGGTCACCGATCACATCGACCGCTTCGACGAGACCGGCGTGCGACTGACCTCCGGCCGGCACCTCGACGCCGACATCATCGTGACCGCGACCGGGCTGCAACTGCTCGGCTTCGGCGGGACGCGACTGGTGGTCGATGGCGACGAGCTGAAACCGCACGACCGTTTCGTTTTCAAGAGCCACCTGCTCGAGGACGTCCCCAATATCGCGTGGTCGGTCGGCTACACCAATGCCTCGTGGACACTGCGCGTGGATATGACCGCGCGCTCGGTCGCGAACCTCATCAGATACATGCGTGAGAACGGCTACACCCATGCCTATCCCCACCTGGGTGTCGAGCCGATGACCGCGCAACCGCTGTGGGATCTCAAGGCCGGATACGTGGAACGCTCGCCGGACGCGCTGCCGAAGTCGGGCACTCGAGGGCACTGGCGGGTCCGTCACAATTACTACCGCGACGCCATCGACCACCGGATCAGTAGGGTCGAAGACTCGATGGTCTTCGGTTCGGTCGAACGCTCGCAGGATCTCGTCGGGTGATCGAATCGCCTCGGTCGCACGGGGGAATTCACCCGCGTTCGGCCTCCGACGCGGGGGGACATTCATGACGTCGCTTCGTTTGCCCGGAAACGTGGTTCGCCGTTGTCTGGCGGCGCGCTGATTCTTGCGTTCGCCGCTACTGTGGCGGCCATGACTTCAGCTTCGCGTCCCGTCGCGCTCGTGACCGGCCCCACCTCGGGAATCGGTGCAGGATTCGCGAGGACCCTCGCCGAACGTGGATACGACCTCGTCCTCGTCGCCCGTAACCGGTCCGCTCTCGACGACCTCGCTGCAGAACTGCAGCGCACGTTCGGCGCGTCCTCGGAAGTGCTGCAGGCCGACCTCGCGGCGGTGGAGGGGCGCGCTGCGGTAGCGGAGCGGCTCGCCCGCGGGGTCGACATGCTGGTCAACAACGCAGGCTTCGGAACCACGGGCGAATTCTGGACCGCCGATCCTCAGTTGCTGCAGGCGCAACTCGATGTGAACGTCACCGCGGTCGTCCAGCTCACGCGTGCGGCGTTGCCGCCCATGATCGCCGCGGGCAGGGGCGACGTCATCAACGTCGCGAGTGTCGCGGGCCTGGTGCCCGGACGCGGGTCGACCTATTCGGGAAGTAAGGCGTACGTCGTCTCGTTCACCGAAGGGCTCGCCGGGGGACTTCTCGGCACGGGCGTACGGGCGCAGGCGCTGTGTCCCGGGTTCGTGCGTACCGAGTTCCACCAGCGCGCGGGGATCGACATGTCGTCCACCCCGGGTGTGCTGTGGCTGGACGTGGACAAGGTGGTGCGCACGTCGCTCGCCGACCTCGAATCCGGCAAGGTGCGGAGCATCCCGGGCATCCAATACAAGGTGCTCGCCACGGCCGGGCGACTCGTGCCGCAGAACCTGGTGCGCAAGATCGCCGCGCGTCTGGGCAACGGCCGCGGGCGAACGTAGAGGCGTAGTCCCGCCGGCGGAAACAGCCGCCGGAAGATCACGGTACGGACACGCGGGGGATGACACGCGGGATCCCTCTGTCGCGTCACCCACCCACGTCGGTACATTCCTCGACGTGACCTCTGTGGCTCTGGTGATTGTTGTGACGTCTGTGGCAGCAATGCTGCTCTGGATACGCGCGGGTGTGCAGCGCCTCCGCACGCTGTTCGTCCGTTATCGCGACAGCCTGCGTCTGCTCCGCCACGAACTCGACGACCGTTACGACCTCATCCCCACCCTCATCGCCGCGTCGGCAGGAGCGGGCGTCGACCGTGCACTGCTCCGGCCCGTCGTCGGTGCCCGTTCGCTCGCCATCGAGATGCGCGACCAGCGTCTCGGGCTCGCCGAGCGCGCCGCCGCCGAGAACACGCTGTCTGCGGCGCTGCACGACCTGCTCGGCGGTCTCGACGGCGTCACCCACTGGCCGTTCGTGCGTGTCGCCCGCGAACTGGAGGTGCGGGAGCAACGCATCACCGGTGCCGTGCGCGTCTTCAACGACATCGGCACCACCTTGAACGACTCGGTCAGCCGGTTCCCCACGTCGATCTACGCCAAGATCGGGGCCGTCGGTCCCGTCCCGCTCTTCGAAGCACCCGCTCCGGTCGCGGCTCCGGAAACCGACGGCTCGGCCGTCGAGGACGGAGTGCTCGCACCGAAGCCAGGCACGGGTTCCGATCCCGTCGCCGCCTGACCGCCGGCAGGGCGACTAGGCTCGTTGCCGACGCAGCGCTGCCCACCGGGCGGCCGCGCAGAGGCGGACGCGACGAACGGCCGCGCGAGACGACGATGAGGAACGCGAATGAGTGACCGTGACGAACTGGCAGCACTGGTACGTGAGCTGGCGGTGGTGCACGGCCGGGTGACGTTGTCGTCCGGCAAGGAAGCCGACTACTACGTCGATCTGCGGCGCGCGACACTCCATCACCGCGCCGCTCCGCTGATCGGCACGCTGCTGCGTGAACTCGTCGCCGACTGGGACTTCGACGCCGTCGGTGGGCTGACGATGGGCGCCGACCCCGTCGCGATGGCCGTCATGCACGCCCCGGGGCGCCCCATCGACGCGTTCGTGGTCCGTAAGGCCGCAAAGGCACACGGGATGCAACGTCGGATCGAGGGACCGGACGTGACCGGAAAGCGCGTCCTCGTCGTGGAAGACACCACCACCACGGGTAACTCCCCGCTCACGGCGGTCAAGGCCCTGCGCGACGCCGGCGCGGTGGTAGTGGGCGTCGCGACCGTTGTCGATCGCGCGACCGGCGCCGACCAGGTCATCGCCGCCGAGGGCGTCGAGTACCGGTCGCTGCTCGGACTCGCCGACCTGGGTCTGGCCGACGGATAACCCCGTGGCGGCGCGGGTCCGGCAGACCGTGACGCGGCTCGCGGACGGCCGCGAGCTGATCTACTTCGACGACACCGAGCCGTTCGTGTCCGGGGCCGCGACCCGCGAAACCCGGGACAGGCGAGTGCTTCCGGCGGTCGCGGCGATGTCGGAGTTGCGCCGCGACCCGCTTACCGGCGAGTGGGTCACCTTCGCCGCTCACCGCATGGACCGCACCTTCCTGCCTGCGGTCGCCGAATGCCCGCTCTGCCCGAGCACCCCCGAAACGGCCACCGAGATCCCCGCAGACGACTACGACGTCGTCGTGTTCGAGAACCGTTTCCCCGCGCTCGGAGCCGACACCGAACTGCCGGGCACCGAATTCTCCGGCACCGATCTCCGGCCTCGCCGGCCCGCGGGTGGGCGCTGCGAGGTCGTGGCGTTCACGGCCGACCACGACGCCACCTTCGCCGAACTCGACGCTGTGCGGGCCCGCACCGTCGTCGACGTGATTGCTGCGCGGACCGCCACCCTGTCGGCCGTACCGGGAGTGCGGCAGGTGTTCTGTTTCGAGAATCGCGGCGCCGAAATCGGTGTGACACTCCAGCATCCGCACGGCCAGATCTACGCCTATCCCTTCCTCCCGCCCCGCACCACGACCCTCGTCGAGCGTGCCCGGGAACACCGCGCGCGAACGGGGCGGTCGTTGCAGCGCGACGTGCTCGACGCCGAACGTCGTGTGGGAACGCGCGTGGTGTGGTCGGGCACCGCATGGACCGCGTATGTGCCTGCCGCGGCGCGCTGGCCGATCGAAGTGCACCTCGCGCCGCACCGCGACGTCCCGGACCTCACCGCGCTCGACGAGACCGAGCGCGACGAACTCGCGGTGCTTCAGCGCGACATGCTCGGTCGCGTCGACCGCTTCTTCGACGGTGTCGACCGCGTTCCGTATATCGCCGCGTGGCACCAGGCACCGATCGGCGACGACCGTGAACACGGTCGGCTGTTCTGCCAGATCTTCTCGGTGCGCCGCGCGCCGGACAAACTCAAATACCTGGCGGGGTCGGAGTCTGCGATGGGGGCGTGGATCAGTGACACGACGCCGGAGCGCATCGCGGCGCGACTGCGGGAGGTGGGCACGTGACGGTGTGTGACGACGCGGCACGCGCATTTGCCGAGTCGTTCGGAGGTGAACCGGACGGCGTGTGGTGCGCGCCGGGACGGGTCAACATCATCGGCGAGCATGTCGACTACGCGGGTGGGCTGTGCCTTCCCATCGCACTGCCGCAGACCACCGCGGCTGCGGTACACCGTCGCACCGACGGCCGGGTACGCATGGTCAGCGCGGGGTTCGATCGGGTCGAGATCGACCTGGGATCGCTGCACGGGAGCATGCGGGTGGCGGGATGGGGCGCATATGTGATGGGTGTCGTGTACGCACTCGACCCGCCGGGATGCGAGGGACTCGACATCGCGATCGCGTCGAATGTGCCTGTGGGCGCGGGGCTGTCGTCGTCCGCGGCGCTCGAGGCCGCAGTGGCGCTGGCGTCCGCCGAACTTTTCGGGCTGCCCACCGACGACGCGGGCCGCGACCGGCTTGCCCGCGCGTGCGTGGTCGCGGAGAACGACTATGCCGGAGCGCCGACGGGCGGGATGGACCAGCAGATCGCGCTGCGTGGACGCGCCGGCCACGCGCTGCTGCTGGACTGCGCGGACGGCACCGTCGAACACATTCCCTTCGATCCCGAGGCGCAGGGGATGACGATTCTCGTCGTCGACACCCGTACCGCGCACCGCCTCGTCGACGGGCAGTACGGCGATCGTCGCCGGGCCGTGGACGACGCCGCACGGATGCTGGGAGCCGCCTTGCGTGACACTCCCTCCGTCGACGGACTCGCGGACCCGGTGCTGCGCCGGCGTGCCCGGCACGTCGTCACGGAGATCGGCCGGGTACGCGCCGCCGCCGACGCGCTGCGGGCCGGCCGGATCCAGGATCTCGGAGCTGTGCTCGATGCGTCGCACCGGTCGTTGCGTGACGACTTCGAGGTCAGCTGCATCGAACTCGACACCGCGGTCGACGCCGCACGAAGTGCAGGCGCACTGGGAGCGCGGATGGTCGGCGGAGGATTCGGCGGGTCCGCGATCGTGCTGTGTGAACTCACGCGCGTCGCCGCGATCGAAGCGGCGGTCACCGAGGCCGCGGCCCGACGTGGGCTCCCCGCCCCGGGATTCCTGCGGGCCACACCGGCCGGAGCCGCACACCGCTGTCGGTGAGGCACGCGGGACGTGACACGGGCGAGCAGTCGCCGGCAGGTACTGTGCCGCCCATGAGTTGGTTCAGCCGCCGCCCCTGGGGCGCAGAGCATGTGATTCTCGCAGCGGCGACCGCCGTCACCGTCGCCGGTTCGGTACTCGACCGGGAAAGCCTGCAACGTGTCGCGAAACCACTGATCGGACCGGCCCTCGCGGTGCGAGTGCTGCGGCGTGCCCGCGACACCGACCGGATCGACACCGCGTTGCTGCTCACGGGTCTGGCCGGCGCAACCCTCGGCGACGTGTTCATGATCCGATCCGACGAAGATCAACGCATTCTGCGTGGTGCGGGCTCGTTCGCGGTGATGCAGGCGGCGTATTCGACGGTGCTCGCACGGCACGGTGCGCGGGTGACCAAGAGCGTCGCGCTGCAGCGGGCGGGTGCCTTGACGGGTGCCGCAGGACTACTGGGGTCCCGCAGCCGCGCGGTCGCTGTGCCGCTGACCGGCTACGGCGCGGTACTGGGCACCACCGCGACCCTCGCCGGCGACCCGTCTCTCGCTCCGGGGGCGCCGCGGTGCGCGGGGCTGCCGGTGCCGGGTTCCGACCGGCGCAGCTGGCTCGGGCTGGGCGGGCTGGTCTTCACGGTGTCCGACGGGACGATCGTGCTCCGGCGTACGTTGCTGACGGGCGAGCGGGCACGCACCGCTGCAGAGGGCGTCGTGCTGGTGACGTACGTGGCGGCGCAGTTGTTGCTCGTCGAGGGAATGCTCGCGCTCGCGCGCCGAACTTCCGCTTAGTGCGCACGCCCGGCCGGAGTCACGGAAACAGCAGGATGCGGTCGCGGTCCTCGGGATCGACGAAGATGGTGACGATCTGACCAGGGGTGTAGCGCGGCAGGTGTTTGTGTGAGACCTCGTAGAAGACTTTCCCGTGGTAGGGCTCGGAACCCGGCACGGTGAGATCGAGGTCGAGTTCGGTGAGCTGGCCTCCGCGCGTGACACGGACGGGCTTCGCGGACCGGACGGTCGCCCAGCCTTCGAACCCTTCCCTCTCGATCCGGCGCTGAACCTTGGACGAGCGATCACTGAACACCATCGCCAGCCCCAGCACGGTGCCGTACAGGCACACGAGGAACATGATCTGGAATCCCACCGTCCCCGGTTCGGACTTCGGGAGAAACAGGTTCAGCCACAGGGAGAACACAATGAGGTACGCCGTCGTGACGAACGCGACGGTGCACACGGTGCGACGGTGGTGGCGCATGTCTCCCTCCGCGTCCAAGGGTAGACCGCAGAGCCGGGGCCGCGGTCGCGGTTCCGGCGATGCGCCCGGGCGAATCCGGCGCGCACGGCGGGTGACCGGCTGCCCGACCCGGATCGCTAGAGTGAGGCCCGCACATCGTCGGGAGGGTGTTACGTGAGAAGTCGGTTGTTCTCGATCGTGGTGGCCGGGTGCGCCGCACTGGTCCTTGCCGGATGTGGTTCGTCCACCGCCGACGAGCCCCCTGCCGAAACGTCCGCGACAGTGTCGTCGACGGCTCCGCCCGCCACGACGACCGAGCAGGTCGCGGCGCCGACCACCACCTCCGCGTTGCCGGAGACCACTACGCCGCCGGAACTCACCCCGAGCGCGTCCACCACCACGCTGGTCGACGTGGAGTACGAGCGCAACGAGTCGTACTACTTCGCGAGCCCGGACGGAACCTTCCAGTGCGGCATCGTCCGGCTGCCGAGCCGCACCGAGGCCGGTTGCGAAGGGGTCACCGACCCCGTGCCCCCGCGTCCCGAGAGCTGCGTCGTCAACTGGGGACACGGAATCCGGGTCCAGGACACCGGCCCCGGCGAGTTCGTGTGCTCGGGCGGCCCCGTCTACCTGTCGCCGGAAGGCGCGAGCCCGGCATTGCCACCCGGTTCCACGCTGTCGGAACTGGGTTACACGTGTAGCACCACGGCTGTCGACGTGACCTGCACCAACGACACCACCGGGCACGGCTTCACCGTCGCGTCCAGCTCGAACGAAACGTTCTGACGATGTCGACCGACGAGCACGCCCCGGGCGAAGACCTCCCCGGACCGACCGAATGGGGAGAGCATCCGCACGGCGTCGGACCGTGGATCGACGAATTCGGAACCGAGCCGCCCACCGACCCGCGGTACGACCCCGAACTGCTCGCGCACGGCGACCGGCGCAACGTCGTCGACGCCTACCGCTACTGGACGCGCGAGGCGATCGTCGCGGACATCGACCGGCGCCGGCACCCTCTGCACGTCGCGATCGAGAACTTCGGGCACGACGCCAACATCGGCACCGTGGTACGCACGGCCAACGCGTTCGCGGTGAACACGGTGCACATCGTCGGACGGCGTCGCTGGAACCGGCGTGGGGCCATGGTGACCGATCGTTACCAGCACCTGATGCATCATCCCGATGTCGATACGTTGCTCCACTGGGCGGCAGCCCAGGACCTCACAATCGTCGCGGTGGACAACACTCCCGGGTCGGTCCCCCTCGAGACGGTCGAGCTGCCCCGGAACTGCCTGCTGCTGTTCGGGCAGGAAGGGCCGGGCGTCACCGAACGGGCCCGTGACGTGGCGTCGATGACGGTGTCCATCGCCCAGTTCGGTTCGACTCGCTCGGTGAACGCCGGAGTCGCCGCCGGGATCGCGATGCACGCATGGATCCGGCAGCACGCCGATCTCGCCGACGCGTGGTGACGATCTCACCCGGGATGAGGTAACACCGACGGACTGAACAAGGATGAAGAGTCGGGCACTCGTGCGGTGCCGTTGCGGGGGCGTATGCAGGCAGTCTGGGATGAGGATGATGAACGTTGTGCCCGAGCAGTGGTCGGAGCGTGCAGACGCTGCGGAAACTGCCGTGATGTCACGCCACGTACGAAGGCTGTGGGCACTGCCGGGAACGGCACTGGGTGTGGTCGGATGGCCCGCCGCGCGTCGTGAACGGCTCTTCGGGACGTGGCACTACTGGTGGCAGGCGCACCTGATCGACCTGGCTGTCGACGCCGCGGAACGCGATCCCACCCCGCGTCGACGGCGTCGTGTCGTCCGGCTCACCCGTGCCCACCGCATCCGCAACCTGTCGGGCTGGACCAACAACTACTTCGATGACATGGCGTGGCTCGGCCTCTCGCTCGAGCGAGCCCAGCGTCACGTGTATGTCGACCACCGTTCCGCGATCACGACGCTGGTCGGCGAGTTGTCCGGCGCATGGGCTCCCGAGCAGGGCGGCGGCATCCCGTGGCGTCGTCGTGACGATTTCTTCAATGCTCCGGCGAATGCTCCTGCGGCGCTCCTGCTCGCTCGCGCCGGCAAGGTGTGGCGCGCTCAGGAAATGGCGGACTGGATCGACGAGACGCTCGTGGACCCCGACACCGGTCTCGTCCTCGACGGCATCCGTAACGGTGTGCACGAGCGCGCGGTGTACAGCTACTGCCAGGGCGCCACTCTCGGTCTCGAGACCGAACTCGCCGTGCAACTCGGTGACGCCAGGCACCGGGAACGCGTGCATCGCCTTGTCGAGGCGGTCGACGACAACCTCACCGAACGGAGCGTGGTCACCGGGGGCGGCGGAGGCGACGGCGGATTGTTCAACGGCATTCTCACCCGGTATCTCGCAATGGTCGCGACGACGCTGCCCGTGTACGACAACGACGACGTGCGCGCCCGCAACACCGCGGCGCGGATCGTGCTGGCGTCCGCGGATGCCGCATGGGAGAACCGGTTGCAGGTCGAAGAACTGCCACTCTTCGGTGAAGACTGGACGCGGCAGGCCCGGCTTCCCGGATTCGGTGCGGCTATCGCCCAGTTCTCCCACGGCTCGGTGCGCGGGTCGGTGGTCGCCGAGCGCGATCTGTCGGTGCAACTCGGTGGGTGGATGCTGATGGAGGCTGCCCATGCCGTCGCTGCCGAGCGGGCGTCGAAGCCTGCGAGTTCGTAGATCCCACCCGCCCGTCTCAGACACGAAAGGTGGTTTCCGTCCTCGGTGCTCGGGGACGGAAACCACCTTTCTCGGTGTCTGGGGGCTACTTGCCCGGAGTGGTACGCGGGATCGGCGTCGTGGCGGGCTCGGAATCGTCGACCGTGGTGGCAGCGGGACTGCGGCGCGACGCGAGGACGCGCTTGACGACCTCGTTGAGGATCGGGAGCACCGACACGAACACGATCAGCAGGAAGATGTAGTCGACGTTGTCGGCGATGAACGTGATCTGACCGAGCAGGTAGCCGAGCAGGGTCACGCCCGCGCCCCACACGATTCCGCCGATGACGTTGTAGGTGATGAACACCCGGTACGGCATCTTGGCGGCACCGGCGACGAGCGGGGCGTAGGTGCGCACGATCGGCACGAAGCGTGCCAGGAAGATCATCGCCGGGCCGTGCCGCAGGAAGAAGCGGTGCGACTCGTCGAGATAGCTCTTTTTGAAGAGTTTTGCGTCGTCGCTCTTGAACAGTCTGGCGCCGCCCTTGGTGCCGATGAAGTACCCGACCTGGTCGCCGAGGACCGCGGCGATCGGAATCGTCACCATCAGCACCCACAGCGGTGCGAACGGCTCCACCTCCGCGGACTTCGCCGCCGCGATCAGACCCGCGGTGAACAACAGGGAGTCGCCGGGGAGCAGCGGGAACAGCAGACCCGACTCGATGAACACCACGATCAGCAGGCCGATGAGCATCCAGGTGCCGAACGAGTTCAGGAGGTTGACGGGGTCCAGAAACCCGGGCAACAGGGCCAGATTGGTCACAGATTCCGAGGCTTCTACCAAATTCACGTTCGCCAGGGTACCGCTGCGGGAGTGACGGCCCGAATCGCAACACGTCGGCCGGGATCGTGCCGAACCCGGGCCGGGTATGAACGGGGCGTGTCAGTTGACATACTGCAAGGACAACAAGGGCACCTGCCACACCCCGGCGGGGTGCCGATCGACTTCTCACTGGAGGACAGCCGCTGTGCCTATCGCGACTCCCGAGATCTACGCCGAGATGCTTGCGCGCGCCAAGGAGCATTCCTTTGCGTTCCCGGCGATCAACTGCACCTCGTCCGAAACCATCAACGCCGCGATCAAGGGCTTCGCGGACGCCGGTAGCGACGGCATCATCCAGTTCTCCACCGGTGGTGCCGAGTTCGGCTCGGGCCTGGGCGTCAAGGACATGGTGACGGGTGCCGTGGCACTCGCCGAGTTCGCTCACGTCGTTGCCGACAAGTACGACGTCACCATCGCGCTCCACACCGATCACTGCCCGAAGGACAAGCTCGACAGCTATGTCCGGCCGCTGATCGCGATCTCGAAGGAGCGCGTGGACGCCGGCAAGAACCCGCTGTTCCAGTCGCACATGTGGGACGGCTCGGCCATCCCGATCGACGAGAACCTGGAGATCGCGCAGCAGCTCCTGGCCGACGCCGCCGCAGCGAAGATCATCCTGGAAATCGAGATCGGCGTCGTCGGTGGTGAAGAGGACGGCGTCGAGAACGCCATCAACGACAAGCTCTACACGACCGTCGAGGATTTCGAGAAGACCGTCGATGCGCTGGGCGCCGGCGACAAGGGCCACTATCTTCTTGCCGCGACCTTCGGCAACGTGCACGGGGTCTACAAGCCCGGCAACGTCAAGCTCAAGCCGGCCGTCCTGGCCGAAGGCCAGGCTGTGGCCACGTCGAAGCTGGGTCTTCCCGAGGGCTCGAAGCCGTTCGACCTGGTGTTCCACGGCGGTTCCGGTTCGCTGAAGTCGGAGATCGACGAAGCGCTCGGCTACGGCGTCGTGAAGATGAACGTGGACACCGACACGCAGTACGCGTTCACCCGTCCGATCGCCGGCCACATGTTCTCGAACTACGACGGCGTTCTGAAGATCGACGGCGAGGTCGGCAACAAGAAGGTCTACGACCCGCGTAGCTACCTGAAGAAGGCCGAGGCATCGATGACGCAGCGTGTCATCGAGGCGTGCAACGACCTGCGGTCCGCCGGACGCTCGGTGTCCGCGAAGTAGTCGCCGAAGTAGCTGCTGGTTCGCACCACCCCCGGTAGAACGCGAACGGGGCGCCGACCATATTGGGGCGCCCCCGTAGCGGTGTCCGGGGGTTACTCGCTGCAGACCTTCCACTCGTCGCCGACGAGCGCGAGGTCGAAGGTGCGGTCGGTGACATCCGCCGGGCTGCGTGTCGTGTGGGCGGTGACCTGGGCGATGGCTGTGTCGCCGGTGATCTGGATGCGGTCGACGCTCGTCACCACCGGGATCGAGCCGTCCTGCACTGCAAGGTCGTGGATGCTGTCGAACTCTGCGGGGTCGACCGACGTATAGAAGTCGGCGAGCGACCCGCAGGTGGACCCGCGCAGCGTCTCGAGATCCCCGTCGGCAAGTCCCTGCACGAACGTACCGATGCTCGCCCGGATACGGCTCTCGGGACTGTTGTCCGAACGGTTCTGCAGGAAGACGGCGAGCGCGACGGCTGCCACCACGGCCACGAGAACGATCGCCCCGATGCCGGCAGCGATCCTCCTGCGCCTGCGGTCGTTGTCCCGGGACGGAGGAATCCGCGTCGGGGAGGGTTGCAGTTCGACGGGTTCCGGTTCGGGACGCACAGGCTGTGGCTGAGCGCTTCGGGGCGGAATGCGCGCCGGAGGCGGCTTCGGGATGTGCGCGGTGACCGGGATCTGGACGGTGGGGGCATCCGCCGGGTCGGGTGCCGGCGCGGGAACCGGAGTCGGCCGCGAGGGTGTCTCGAGGTCGTCGGCGCCCGGCGCGCGCCCGCCCTCCGGTACGACCTGGGAGAATCGCTCGGTCGGCGGGTCCTCGACGGGCGGGGTTTCCTCGGCGGGCGGGGTCTGCTCGGCTGTCGACGGCTTCTCGGCAGGCGTGGGGTTGTCGGGGACTGCGGGCTCGTCGGCCCCTGCCGTGTCCGCCACCGTTGCCGCGTCGTCCGCCCCTGTCTTGTCGTCCGCACCTGCCTTGTCGGGCGCGGGCACGCCGGCGGTCTCGGCCTCGGGTGTCGTGCCGGTCTCGGCTGATCCGTCGACGGTGTCGTCCTGACGCGTCGAGGAATTGTCGTGCGTGGTCGCGGATCCGGCGTCGGTGGACGTCGGCTTTTCGGTCGGTTTCTGTTCGGTGGGGTCTTCGTTGTTCGGATCGGGCACGCGCCTGCACCTCGTTCGACGGATGGGTTTCCCGGGCAGCCTATCGACCGCGGAGGTGAGACGGGCAGAATGGGCCCATGACGTCATTCGGTGATCTTCTCGGACCCCAGCCCACCCTCCTTCCCGGCGACGACGAGGCGGAGTCGGCGCTGCTCAACGGTGAGGACCCGGCGAAGGTCGCGGCCGAGCACCCCACTGCCTCGATCGCATGGGCATATCTGGCGGAAGCCGCACACGAACGCGGCGACACCATTGCCGCGTACGCGTACGCCCGCACCGGTTACCACCGTGGTCTCGACCAACTCCGCCGGAACGGGTGGAAGGGTTACGGTCCCGTTCCCTACAGCCACGAACAGAACCGCGGCTTCCTGCGGTGCGTCGCCGCTCTGGCCACGGCCGCGAAAGCGATCGGCGAGACGGACGAGCACGCACGCTGCCTCGATCTTCTCGAGGACTGCGATCCCCGCGCGGCGGAAGCACTTGGCGTCGAGTAGGCGCTTCCCCTCTCGCGCCGGTGCGCGGGAGCGCCTGAAGTCGTCCGGGCAACGCCTGCGGTCTTCCGCGCTGCCGATCGTGCAGTGCGCTCTCGCCGCGGGTCTCGCGTGGTGGGTGGCCAAGGACGTCATCCATCACGGGACACCCTTCTTTGCGCCGATCGCGGCGGTGGTGTCACTCGGCCTGTCTCTCGGCGCGCGGCTGCGCCGCAGCGTCGAGTTGGTGTGCGGTGTCACCGTGGGGATCGGTATCGGTGACTTGATCGTCTCGCTCATCGGATCCGGGCCCTGGCAGATCGCGCTGGTCGTCGCCATGGCGATGGCCACGGCGGTCGCGCTCAACAGCGGCCCGATCTTTGCGATCCAGGCGGGCAACTCGGCCGTGCTGGTCGCGACGCTCCTTCCGCCCGGCGAAGCCGGCGGGTTCGATCGAATGGTCGACGCGCTCGTGGGTGGCCTGGTGGGGGTCGCAGTAGTTGCGCTGGTCCCGACCCACCCGGTGCGTCGCGCGCGCCGCAACGCCGCGGAGATACTCGGGACCGCCGCGGATGTTCTGCGCAAAGTGGAAGCCGGGCTGGTCGAAAACAATCCGAAGCCGATCGAAGAGGCGCTTCGGCAGGCCCGCGCGACCCAACAGGCCATCGACGCGATGCGGACGCATATCAAGGGCGGCCGGGAAATCAGCCGGATATCGCCGTTGTATTGGAACAGCCGGAAGCGCCTCGCGGTGCTGACGGCCGCGGCAGACCCGATCGACCACGCGATGCGCAACGTTCGGGTGCTCGCCCGGCGGTCGCTCACCCTCGTGCGCGACGACGAGATCCTCGATCCCCGGCTGGTATCGCAGTTCGACCAACTGGCCGACGCGGTCGACGTGCTCCGCGAGATGGTCCTTGCGGAGCCGGGGGAGCAGCCCGACCAAGCTGCGGCCGCGCGAGTGCTGCGCCGTGTGGCCAAGAGGATGAGCCCCGATCTCGTCGAGGGAGCGGGTGTGTCGGCGACGGTCGTCTTCGCGCAAATGCGTTCGTTGCTCGTCGACTTGCAGCAGGTCGCCGGGCTCAAACGCATCTCGGCGATCGCGACATTGCCGCCGACGGTCGAGCGGCCCGCCTACGAACCGGAGTCCTGACTCACCCCGGTGGACCTAGCCGTTGAATACATGCGCATTCATGCATACGATGGCCGGGACCCTGGAAGGAGGGCCATGGGCTCCGGTCACGGACATTCACACGGCGTAGGCCACGGACACGGCGGCAGCGCAGGGCCGTCTCCGACGATCATCAAGCGGATGGCGATCGCACTCGGCATCCTGCTGGCCTTCCTTGTGCTCGAGGCCGGTGTCGGCCTGTGGATCGGGTCGCTCGCACTGCTCGCCGACGCGGGCCACATGCTCACCGACGTGGTCGGTGTCGCGATGGGGTTGGTCGCGTTGGTGCTCGCGCGCCGGGGGAGTGCCGCTGCTGCACGCACCTTCGGGTGGCACCGGGCCGAGGTGCTCGCCGCGATGGTCAACGCCGTCCTGCTTCTCGGCGTTGCGGGCTGGGTCTTCTACGAGGCGATCGGCCGTATCGACGACTCGCCCGAAGTGCCGGGCCTGCCGATGATCCTCACCGCGCTGGCAGGTCTCGTGGCGAACCTCGTCGTGATGGCGATGCTGCGCACCGACGTCGACGACAGCCTTGCCGTGCGCGGCGCCTATACGGAGGTTCTCGCCGACACGGTCGGCAGCGTCGGCGTTCTCGTCGCGGGAGGTCTGGTACTCGTGTTCGGGTGGACCCTCGCCGACGTCGTCGTCGGTGTCCTGATCTCCCTGTGGGTGGTCCCTCGCGCGCTGCGTCTCGCGGCGGCATCGCTGCGGATCCTCACCCAGGCGTCTCCCGCCCACCTCGACGTCGAGACGCTGCGCTTGGACCTCGCGGCGCTGCCGGGGGTGTGCGGTGTGCACGACCTGCATGTGTGGACGCTGACCACCGGTATGGATGTCGCGACTGTGCACCTCGTGAGCGACCACGATCCACAATGGATCCTCGACGCGGCCCGCACCACCTTGTCGTCGCACGGTCTCGAGCACGCCACCGTGCAGGTCGAGGGAACGGTTGACGGCCGGCGTTGCGAGCAGGACGTGACCTGGTAGCGGTTCATCCCAACCGCAGGTTCCAGCGGCCGTCCTTGCCGTCGAGTCGGGTGACAGCGAGCGGACGGACGTCGATGCGACGGAACGCCGACGCGGGCGCACCGAGCGCGTACAGCATCGCCGCCCGTACCACTGCGGCGTGCGTCACCGCGACGATGCGTTCCGGTGAATCCATCAGTGAGGCGAGCCAGGTCCCGGTACGCACGATCACGTCGTGGATCGACTCCCCTCCGTGCGGAGCGGCCTCCGGATCGGCGAGCCATACGGCGAGACTCGCTGCGGGGATCTCCTCCATCGCCGTGCCGGCCCACCGTCCGAAATCCATGTCGCGCAGGAGTGGTTCCACGGTTGGGGACAGGCCCAGGGCTGTTGCTGTCTCGATTGTCCGGAGTTCCGGTGCGGTGAGCGCGACGTCGGCGACGGGCGCCGTCGCTCGCAGGAGTTCTCGTCGTCCACGACCGGAGACGGGCTCGTCGCGCGGAAAAGCAACCGCACGTTGCGCGTCGGTGGAGGCGTGAGGGATCAGGAACAGGCGGGGCACGAGAGCCATTGTCGCGCACGCTTGACAGGGCGTGTCGGTGGTGCCAGGGTACCCCGGTACGCATGTGCCGAGGTGTAGGCAATCCGGTGGGATACCGGAGCGGTCGCGCCACTGTAACCGAGAGCATTACCTCTTTCGGAAGCCAGAAAACTCCCTCGACGCATGGCTTTCGGATGGGACGCGAAATCCCAGGAGGTTGCCGTGGTTGTCATTACCCACACCCCGGACGCGCTGAGTTCGGCCACGCTCACTGTCGCCGGTCTGGGCTGGGTTGCGATCGGCGCAGTGCCGTTCGTGAAATACCCGGCGAATCCGCCCGCCGTCGGCAATCCAGAGACGATCGACCAGCGAACCTGGTTGTGGGTCGCGACGGTCGTGCTCGGACTGGTCGCTGTCGCGGTTGCCGTGATCGTTTCGAGAGCGCTTGCGGGCAAGGGGTTCCGCACGGTGCGTCTTGCAGCACCCATCGTCGCATTCCTGATCGTGGTTGGCCTGGGATATCTCGTGCTGCCGACGATCGACGAGGTGAGTGCCGATTTCCCGGCCACCCTGCTGTCGGAATTCCGGGTGTCGTCGCTCGCAGTCCAGATCACGCTCTGGGCCGCACTCGGATGGACTGTCGCATTCCTGACCGAACACGCGCCGCGCTGCGCCGTGGTCAAGGCGACGTGAGCATGGCGTACGGTCTGCTGGTCGCCGGGACGACCTCGGACGCGGGAAAGTCGGTGGTCACCGCCGGGATCTGTCGCGCACTGTCGCGTCGCGGCCTGACGGTCGCGCCGTACAAGGCGCAGAACATGTCCAACAACTCCATGGTCACGATCGACCCTGCAACCGGCGCGGGTGCCGAAATTGGTCGCGCGCAATGGATTCAGGCGGTCGCCGCCCGCGCGACGCCGGAGCCGGCCATGAATCCTGTACTCCTCAAACCGGGTAGTGACCGTCGCAGCCATGTAGTGGTGCTGGGACAACCGGCGGGGACTCTCGAAGCCGGTGAGTTCGCGGGTGGCCGTAAGCACCTCGCCGACGCGGCATTCTCGGCACTGGACGATCTCCGTACCCGGTTCGACGTGGTCGTGTGCGAGGGCGCGGGCAGTGCCGCCGAGATCAATCTCCGCACTCACGATTACGTCAACATGGGTCTGGCGCAACACGGCTCGCTTCCGACGATTCTCGTCGGTGACATCGACCGCGGTGGCGTCTTCGCGTCGATGTACGGCACGCTCGCGCTCCTCGACGCCGCCGATCAGCAGCTGGTGCGTGGCTTCGTGATCAACAAGTTCCGCGGCGATGCCACTCTGCTGAAACCCGGCCTGGACTCGTTTCTGACACTTACCGGACGCCCGGTACTCGGGGTGCTGCCGTGGCAGCGTGATATGTGGCTGGACTCAGAGGACACCCTCGCATTGACATCGCGTCCGAGCCATGACGGCGACGGTGCTCTCACAATCGCTGTCGTGATGTTGCCGCGCATCAGCAATTTCACCGATGTCGACGCCTCGTGCCTCGAACCGGATGTGCGAGTGCGGTTCGTCGACGATCCGCGGACACTCGCGGGCGCGGACGTCGTGATCGTGCCCGGTACTCGCGCGACACTCGCCGACCTTGCCTGGCTGCGCTCGCGAGGTCTCGACAGGGCCATCGTCGACCATGTACATCGGGGCGGCTCTGTCCTCGGAATCTGTGGGGGATTCCAGATGCTCGGCCACGACATCATCGACCCGCACGGCATCGAAGGAACTCCGGGCGCGCGGGCTCGGGGACTCGGACTACTCGCTGTGAGCACGGAATTCGGTTGTCACAAGGTGCTGCGGCTACCGGTCGGCTCGGCACTCGGAGTCGAGGCGAGGGGCTACGAGATCCATCACGGACGCGTCTGCGCCGGTGGCGAGGACGAATTCCTCGGTGGTGCCCGGCGAGGCAACGTGTTCGGCACCATGTGGCACGGCACCCTGGAGGGCGACGCACTGCGCGTGGCGTGGTTGCGCGAGGTTGCCGTCGCGGTCGGCCGCGAGGTGCACACCGGCGCGGTGAATTTCACCGCACAACGCGACGCGCGGCTCGATCTCCTCGCCGACATGATCGACGAGCACATCGGCGTCGATGTACTGCTCTCGATGATGGGGGACCGCCCCACGCTGCCGACCCTGACGGGAGCATTGGCATGACCGTGCTGGTCCTCGGTGGCACCGGCGAGGCTCGTGCACTCGCGCAGCTGTTGTGCGACAACGAAGTCGACTTCGTATCCTCGCTCGCTGGGCGGGTGCGCAATCCACGCCTGCCGGTCGGCGCAGTGCGTATCGGCGGGTTCGGCGGCGTCGCCGGGCTCGCAGCATACCTGCGTACCCGCGGTGTCGATGCGGTCGTGGACGCGACACATCCTTTCGCGAAGGGCATCAGCGCCAACGCGGCCGAAGCTTGCCGTGTAGCGAAAATCCCGTTGTTGCGCTTGCAGCGTCCGGGATGGACCGACGACACCGGTGGATGGATCCGGGTGGCCTGCCACGACGAGGCCGCTGAAGTCGCGGCCGGCGGGTCCGGTGTCTTCTTGAGTACGGGCCGTCAGACGCTCGATCGTTTCGTCGAACCGCTCGGAAAGCACCGGGTGGTGGCGCGGATCGTCGACCCTCTCGACGGCGAGTTCCCTCCCGACTGGACATTGGTGCACGCCCGCGGCCCGTACACCTTCGACAGTGAATGCGCACTGATGCGGAAATACGAAGTGGATACGCTGGTCACCAAGGATTCCGGGGGCGATCTCACGCGAGCGAAGCTCGACGCAGCTGCTGTACTCGGCGTGCGAGTGATCATGGTGAGCCGGCCCGCAGGGCCGCCCGGTGTGCGTACCGTGGCGACCGTGGGTGAAGCGTCCGCATGGGT
Source organism: Rhodococcus sp. NPDC058639 (assembly GCF_042717545.1). Taxonomy (NCBI): domain Bacteria; kingdom Bacillati; phylum Actinomycetota; class Actinomycetes; order Mycobacteriales; family Nocardiaceae; genus Rhodococcus; species Rhodococcus sp. NPDC058639. The sequence continues at coordinate 82,950 of NZ_JBHXRF010000005.1, read as the reverse complement.
CCTCAGACCTCCGGTCTCTCGGATCTGAGTTCTTCGACGTTCTTCCCTTTCCGCGCCGTGGCTCGCGTCGGGTGCGTGGGCCTGTTGCCCGTGGCGTGCGCCACTTGGAAATGTCGCTGCCGGGAACGTCCGGCGGGACGAGTCCGACCGCGACCGTCACCGACTTGCGGGCACCACAACTCGCACGGCGACGGCCAGTGCAACGGTCGAGATGAGTGCTCCCGCACCTACCCGTGCTGCCAGACGCGCGGTTCTGCCGATATCCGTCGGTGCGGGTGCCGGGCCGTCGCCCAGCGTCCCGCGATCCTCGACGACTCCGTGATAGACGTTCGCTCCCCCGAGCGTGATTCCGAGCGCCCCGGCAAAAGCCGCCTCGACGGGACCCGCATTCGGACTCGGATGCTTGTGCGCGTCCCGCCGCCAGGCTTGGAATGCCGCGACGGAATGCCCGCCCAGCGCAGCAGCCAGCAGTGCGGTCAACCGAGCCGGGACGAGGTTCACCGCATCGTCGAATCGCGCCGACGCCCACCCGAATCGTTCCAGACGGGGAGTGCGGTGCCCGACCCGGGCGTCCAGCGTGTTCGTGGCGCGATAGCCGAGCAACCCGGCCGGACCGAGAATCGCGCCCCACACGAGCGGTGCGACGACGGCATCCGAGGTGTTCTCGGCCACGGATTCGATTGTCGCGCGGGCGATACCGTTCGCATCGAGCTGTGAGGGGTCGCGTCCGACGAGATGCGTGATCTGCACCCGGGCCGCCGCGAGGTCGCCGCGGCTCAACTGGTCGTCCAGGGCGCGCGCCTCGATACCGAGGGATCGGCCCCCGAGCACCACCCAGGTCGCGGCGGCGACGACCGCGGTGTTGAGCAGGGGGCGGGATCGGGTTGCCCGGTCGGCCGCCCAGCCCAGTAATCCGGTGGAGCCGACGAGCACGATCGTGAATGTCACTCCGGCACTGCGGTTGTCGGCATACATCACGCGCTCGGCCGACCGCGCGACCTTCCCGAAGCCGCTCACGGGATGCCACCGCCGAGGATCACCGAGAATCTGGTCGGCGATGTACCCCAGCATCAGCCCTGCCGCCCTCATCGGATCGACCTCCACGCATCGAGCAGCGCGACGGTGGTGGCGCGGTCGCGTACGGCGATCCGCACCCACTGCTCACCGAGCCCGGGGAACGTATCGCCGCGGCGCACGGCGAAGCCCCGTGCGCGCAACTGTTCCCGAGTATCGGTGGGCACGGGGACCAGCACGAACGGCCCGGCGGGAGCGCCGGTCACCGTCAGGCCCGCTTCGTTCAGCGCTTCGACGAGTGCGGCTCGGTCGGCGGTGACCTCCCGCGCGATCGTCTCGGCCTCCGACGTGGCGCGTGCCGACGCGCACGCGATCATTGCCGCCGCGGCAGGGGTCGACACCGACCACGGAGGTTGCTGCGCCGCGAGATCCGCGATCACGTCGGCGGCGCCGACGACATACCCCGCCCGGATGCCGGGAATCGCCCACGTTTTCGTCAGCGAACGAATCACCAGCAAACCGGAATGTCGCTCGCCCGCGAGCGACTCCGTTTCTCCGGGAACAGCATCCATGAAAGCTTCGTCGACCACCACGACACGTCCCGGCCGGAGCAGTGCCCGCAACGTCCCGGCGGGGTGCAGCACCGACGTCGGGTTCGTGGGGTTGCCGATCACGACGAGATCCGCATCGTCGGGCACGGCACCGGGACCGAGGACGAAGCCGTCGTCCGCACGCAGGATCACGCGCCGCACGTCGTGCCCGGCCGCGGCGAGTGCCGCCTCCGGTTCGGTGAACTGCGGATGCACGACCACCGGGGCGCGCCATGCCCGTGCACGCGCGATGAGGGTGAAGGCTTCGGCGCCACCCGCGGTCGGCAGTACCTCGTCGACGGTGCGGCCGTGCCGGTCGGCGAGGGCGGACCGGGCGGCCCCCGGGTCCGGGTAGCGGTCCAGGTCGCCGAGGGCCGCGCGCAGTGCGTCGTCCAACCATGTGGGACGCGGGCGTCTCGAGACGTTGACGGCGAGGTCGACGAGCCAGGGGGTGGCCTCGCGATCGCCGTGGTGGTGCAGGTCGGGGGCGTGCAGGCGGGGCCTCGGCGGTGGTGCGGGCATGGGTGTCGCGGTGCGGGCCGCGTCGACGAACCGCTGTGCGAGCTGCGGGTGGCCGGCCCAATGGGTGTGCAGGTACGACGCGTGCAGTGCCGCGGTCGCGAAGCCGTCGGGCCGCCCGTCGAGCAACCAGCCGGGGGCAGTGCCGGGCTCGACGACGGTGCGATGGAACTCGTGTCCGGTGACGCGGGTGCCGGCGGTGGCCAGCAGGCTGTCGGTCGTGGCGATCGCGGTGCGGTAGCCCAGGGTCAGGCGTGAGGTCATCCGCGCGGACGCATCGAGCGCGCCGACCATCTCGGCGCCGTCGACGTCGCGGCACAGATACAGCAGACCGGCGCATTCGGCGACGGTCGGTACACCTGCGGTGATCGCGGCCCGGAGATGTTCACGCAGTGGCACATTCGCGGAGAGATCCGCGGCATGAACCTCTGGGAAGCCACCTCCGAGATAGATCCCGGTGGTGCCGTCCGGAAGCTTCTCGTCGCGCAGGGGGTCGAAGGTGACGGTGCGGCATCCGGCGGCGCGCAACAGCTCTTCGGTTTCGGTGTAGCGGAAGGTGAAGGCGCGGCCCCCCGCAATCGCGACGACCGGGCCCGCCTCGCTGTGGGACACCGACTCGCCGGGCGCCCACGACCGGCTGTGCACATCCGGTGCCGCTCGCGCGATCCGCACGAGCTCGGCAAGGTCGATGTGTTCCACGATGTGGTCGGCGAGCCGATCGAGTTGCCCGGCCGCCTCCGCGCGCTCCTCGGCCGGAATCAGGCCCAGGTGCCGGGAGGGAGCCGAGATTCCGTCGTCGCGGTGCAGTACGCCGAGCACCGGGATACCGGTGGGCTCTAGTGCCGCGATCACCTCGTCCGAATGACGCTGGGAGCCGGCCTTGTTCAAGATCACCCCAGCGATGCGGGTGCCGCGGTCGTACGACGCCATGCCGTGCACGACCGCCGCGATCGACCGCGACGCGTGCGACACGTCGACGACGAGGATCACCGGCGCAGCCAGCAGCGACGCGACGTGCGAGGTCGACGCGTAACCGTCGGTGCCGAGCATCCCGTCGTACAACCCCATGACACCCTCGACCACCGCGATGTCGGCGCCCGCAGCGCCATGGAGGAACAGCGGTGCGACGAGGTCTTCGCCGACGAGATGCGGATCGAGGTTGCGTCCGGGACGACCCGTCGCCAGCGCGTGATAGCCGGGGTCGATGTAGTCGGGGCCGATCTTGTGTCCCGAGACCACCATTCCGGTGCGTCGCAGGGCCGCCATCAGCCCTGCCGACACGGTGGTCTTACCATGACCGGAGGCCGGCGCGGCAACGACGAGGCGGGGGAGGACTACCACTCTTCGTTCTCTCTCACCATGTTCTCTCTCACCATTCGATTCCCCGCTGGCCCTTCTGGCCCGTGTCCATGGGGTGCTTGATCTTCGTCATCTCTGTCACGAGGTCGGCGATGTCGAGCAGTTTCGGGTGGGCGCGACGTCCGGTGATCATGACGTGCTGGTGCCCGGTGCGGTGGGTGAGGGTGTCGACGACCTCGCCGATGTCGATCCAACCCCAGTCGATCGGGTAGGTGAATTCGTCGAGCACGTACAACCCGTGCTGCTCCGCGGCCAGACGCCGCTGGATCTCGCGCCACCCCGCCAGTGCATCCGCGGCATGGTCCTCGTCGCTGCCTTCCTTGCGCGACCACGACCAGCCCGAGCCCATCTTGTGCCATTCGATCGGCCCGCCCGTGCCACGCTCGGTGTGCAATTCGCCGAGGGTTTCGAATGCGGTCTGCTCACCGAGTCGCCACTTGGCGGACTTGACGAACTGGAACACCGCGACCGACCAGCCCTGGTTCCAGCCGCGCAGGGCAAGCCCGAATGCGGCCGTCGACTTCCCTTTGCCGTCACCGGTGTTGACCATGAGCAGTGGACGATTGCGCCGCTGGCGGGTGGTGAGCCCGTCGTCGGGCACGACGTCCGGTTGTCCCTTCGGCATCAGGCGGCCCTTCCTCGAACGATTCCGGTGAGTGCGTCGGCGTGCACATCGCCGACCTGTACGTATTCGGCTCCGAGTCGCTCGGCGAGACGCCCCGCCAGTCTCATCCGGAACCGGCCCGTTTCGGAGTCGACGACGACTGCGGAGATTCCCTGTGCTGCAATCACATCTGCGGCCTCGAGGGACCGTTTCACCGCATTCTCGCCGGACGTCGCGCGACCGTCGGTGACGACGACGAGCAACGCGCGCCGGTCCGGGTCGCGCAACCGGTGCCGCCGAATGGTCTCGGCGGATTCGATCAACCCCTCGGCGAGCGGTGTGCGTCCGCCGGCGGGAAGTTCGCGGAGCCGTGTGGCGGCAACGTCGACCGAATTGGTGGGAGGCAGGGTGAGACTCGCGGTGGTTCCCCGGAAGGTGACGAGGCCGACGGTGTCGCGGCGACGGTACGCGTCGAGCAGTAGCGACAGGATCGCGGTCTTCACCTGGGTCATGCGCTGTTTCGCGGCCATCGACCCGGAGGCGTCGACGCACAGCAGCACCAGGTTTGCCTCGCGGCCCTCGATCACCTTGCGTCGCAGTTCCCGCACCCCGCGTGGCCCTGCTTCCGACCCGACCGAACCGGAAAGGGCATTCGCGCGGATCGTCGCGGGGAGATGGACCGGGCCGGTATCGCCGCGACGCTCACCGACGGTGCGGCCGATCGTGGTGCGTGCCCGTGAACGCCGGCCCGCCGTGCCGCGTCCGGTGCGGTCCGCGGTGAACAGTCGGGTGCGGTACGGATCGCCGGGGGCGGTCACCGCGGTGGGTGCGGTAGCGGACTGCCGCTCCGACTTCGTCTCCGGGGACGCCGAATCTGTTTCGGAGGACGCAGTATCCGCGTCGTCGCCTGCCGGACCGGACGGATCCGGCGCGCCGTCACCGTCGGGGCCGTCGTCGTCCGGGCCGTCGTCGGGCGCGGTGTTGCCGAGCAGTTCGTCGAGCAGATCGTCGTCCATCCCCGGCGAGTCGAAAGGGCTGCGGCGACGGCGATGCGGCAGAGCGAGTTTCGCGGCGACCGCGATGTCCTCGCGGGTCACCGCGCCGCGACCCTCCCAGGCCGCATGTGCCACGGCGGTTTTCGCGGTGACCAGGTCGGCGCGCATGCCGTCGACGTCGAACGCGGCACACACCTCCGCGATCGCGACGAGCGCGGCATCGCCGAGCCGAACCTGCGGCATCCTGCGGCGGGCATCGACGATGCGCTCGGACAGTGCGGCTTCGGCGTCGGCCCAGTGCGCGGTGAATGCAGCGGGGTCGGCATCGAATGCCAGACGCCGGCGAACGATCTCGGCACGCAACTGCGGATCACGCGGTGCCGCCACTTCGACCGTCAGGCCGAACCGGTCCAGCAGCTGCGGTCGCAGTTCGCCCTCCTCGGGATTCATGGTGCCGACCAGCACGAATCGTGCGGCATGGGTAACGGACACCCCGTCGCGCTCGACCGTGGAACGTCCCATCGCGGCAGCATCGAGCAGCAGATCGACGAGGTGGTCGTGCAAGAGATTCACTTCGTCGACGTACAGCACGCCGCGATGTGCGAGCGCGAGCAGGCCGGGTTCGTATTCCGCAGTACCCACAGACAACGCTTTCTGCAGGTGCAGCGAACCGGTGACCCGGTCCTCGGTGGCGCCCACGGGCAGTTCGACGAGGCGCGCCGGACGACGCCGTACGGGCGCGTCCGCCGGGTGCGGCCCGTCGGGGCAGGCTGGGTCGACGGACCGGGGATCACACGCGAATCGGCAGCTCTGGACCTGAGTGACCTGCGGCAACAATGCTGCCTGCGCCCGGACCATCGTCGATTTCGCGGTGCCTTTCTCGCCGCGCACGAGCACGCCGCCGATCTCCGGCGACACCGCGCACAGCGTCAGGGCGAGCGCCAGATCGTCTGAACCGACGACGGCGCTGAACGGATACACGTGCACTACTCGACCCTCCACAGGCTCCCGCTGGGACGTACTCTTCGGCAGCTGAATCGAAGGCCGGTATTCGGACTTCCCGGTCGGACATCGTGCGATCGCCTTCCCGGACCGATGGTCCAGTGGCTGCGCGTATGCGCATGATCGACGACTCCCGGGTCACCGCAGCGGGCCTGTGCCGGATTCTCACCGGCTTCCCGATTATCCCCGTGAGGGGCACCTTCGATTGTCTTGCCGTGGCCGAGTGTATCCGCACCGCCCTGCACTATGGTTCACCGCCATGGGTTCTTCGATCACCGTGGTCGGCGTCGGTGCCGACGGCTGGGCCGGCGTCGCGCCGGCCGCACGGGCACACGTTCTACGCGCCGATGTCCTGCTCGGCGGGCGCCGGCATCTCGCGTCGGTGCCGGCCACCGCCGCGATCCGCGAGCCGTGGCCGTCCCCACTGCTCGGGGGTCTCGACGACGTCCTCGCCCGCCATGAGGGGCGGTCGATCGTCGCGCTCGCATCGGGTGATCCGCTGGTGTCCGGAATCGGGTCCACGTTGATCCGCAGGCTCGGTCGCCAAGCGGTGCACGTGATTCCGGCGGTGTCGTCCGTCTCGCTGGCCCGTGTCCGGATGGGCTGGGCCGCGGAGGACTGCGAGACGGTCACGCTCGTGGGCCGGAACGTCGACGCGCTGCGCCGGTACCTGTCTCGCGATCGACGGCTGATCGTGCTGACGTCGGATGCATCGAGTCTCGACGCGGTCGCGCGATTGCTCGTCGACGAGGGGTTCGGTGCGGCACGGGTGACGCTCCTGTCGAACCTCGGTAGCGAGAGCGGCGAGTCGCGCCGGGCGGGCACCGCGCGGGAATTCGTCGGTGTGCCGGGCGACGACCTGAGCCTGCTGTGCATCGAATGCAGAGGGGCCGAAGGTAACTCGACGGCGCCGGGGCTTCCCGACGAGTGTTTCGAACACGACGGTCAGCTCAGCAAACGACCTATCCGGATCGCGGCGGTCTGCGCGCTGGCACCGAAACCGGGGCAGTTGTTGTGGGACGTCGGCGCCGGTGCCGGATCGGTGGGAATCGAGTGGGCGCGTACCGATCCGAGTTGCCGGACGATCGCGCTCGAGCGGAACCCCTCCCGCGCGGAGGCCATCGAGCGCAATGCATCCCGGCTCGGGGTGCCGACCTCGTTGCGTGTGGTACTCGGTGGGGCGCCGGAGGCCTTGGCGGGACTCGAGGCACCCGACGCGATCTTCGTCGGCGGCGGCGGCAGTCGAGCCGGGGTGCTCGACGCGTGCTGGAACGCGCTGCGCGAGGGTGGTCGTCTCGTGGCTCACTCCGTGACCCTCGAGACCGAGGCCGTGCTCGTGGAGTGGTGGAAGACGTACGGCGGTGAGCTGACCCGGTTGTCAGTCGAACAGGCTGCGCCCATAGGAACATTCACCGGGTGGCAATCACTGCGCCCGGTGGTGCAGTGGTCCATTGTGAAAGGTGGAAAATGACAGTCCATTTCGTAGGATCCGGGCCCGGCGCGGCCGACCTGCTGACGCTGCGTGCGGCCGAGCTGCTGCGGCACGCGCCGGTGGTGCTGTACGCGGGTACCTACCTCGACGACGAGATCCTCGCGCACTGCGCCGACGATGCCGAACTCGTGGACACCCAGCACCTGGACCTCGATCGAATCACCGAGCATCTCGTCGATGCGCACCGCCGCGGCCTCGACGCGGTGCGGTTGTGTTCGGGCGATCCGTCGCTGTACTCGGCGCTCACCGAGCAGACCCGGCGGCTCGACGCGGCCGGAGTGCCGTGGGACGTCACTCCGGGCGTGCCCGCGTATGCGGCGGCAGCCGCGACCCTCGGCGCGGAACTGACGGTGCCGGAATTGGTGCAGACGGTCGTGCTCACTCGTACGCAGGCGCGGTCGACGGCGATGCCCGACACCGAGGTGCTCGCACGGGTCGCGGGTCTGCGTGCCAGTCTGGTTCTGCACCTCGCGATCACCAGGATGCGTGTTCTCGCGGAGGAGTTGAGCGCGGAGTACGGAACCGACTGCCCGGTCGCCGTCGTGGCCTTCGCATCCCGCCCCGACGAGTTGGTGCTCCGCGGCACGCTCGCGGACATCGCGGACCGGGTCGAGCAGGCCGGGTTGAAGCACACCGCGGTGATTCTCGTGGGTAGGGCGCTCGGTGTCCGGGAGCAGTCCGAAGTGGCGTGTTCGCATCTCTACGACCCGGCGCGCCCCCGCCATGTGTAGCGGATGTCACCGAACGGATCGCGCGGTCCACACCGCCCCGGCTGCCGTCACCGAGGTGCCCGCGGCACCGATGATGAGAAGACACTTCATGTCGATGCTCGCCGGGTCGAGTTTCTCGAGCGTGGTGACGTCGAGGGATTCGCCAGGGCGGCCCACGTCGCGTCCGACCACGACGACGGTGTCGCCCGGCCGGTGCCGCAGCAGCACGTCCTTGGCGTCGGCGACCTGCGTCGTGCGCGACCGCGACGCGGGGTTGTAGATGCCCAGCACCAGGTCGGCCTCGGCGACGGCGACGAGACGCCGTTCGATCACCTCCCACGGCTTGAGCCGGTCGGACAGGCTCATCACCGCGAAATCGCCGCCGATCGGTGCACCGGCGCGGGCAGCGACCGCCTGCACTGCGGACACTCCGGGAAGTACCCGGATCGGTACGGACTCGTACTTGTCGTCGCGAGCGGCTTCGAACACCGCCGACGCCATGCCGAAGACACCGGCGTCGCCGCCGGAGACCACGGCGACCTTCTCGCCGGCCAGCGCAAGATCGAGAGCGAATCGGGCACGGTCGACCTCGACGGTGTTGCCGGTCGAATGTCGTTGCAGGCCCGCCCGAACCGGAACCCGGTCCACGTACGGCCCGTATCCGACGACGTGATCCACGGACGAGAGTGCGTCGGACGCTTCCGGTGTCAGCCACTTCTCGTCGGCGGGTCCCAGGCCGATCACCAGAACTTCCGAGGCAACAACAGGTTCCGGCTCCGACTTGACCGCCGGCCGGGATCGGTCCGCGATTCCGTGGTTACGCGGGGCCCGGTCGCCGGGGGCCAGGATCACCGAGAAGTACGGCACGTCGGCCGGATCGACACCGGCGACGGGCGCGATCCGCTGGCCACCCATCGACGCGCGCTCGACATATACGGCATCCGCGAGCCGACCCGACTGCGCGAGCGCGTTGCGGACCGCCGGAAACGTGCGGCCGAGCTTCATGATCACGGCGCCGTCGGTGTCGGCGAGGCGACGTGCCAGTTCCGGTTCCGGTAGTGTGCCCGGCAGAATCGTAAGGACATCGGTACGCCGCACCAGAGGTTCCGCCGCTGCGGCCGATGCTGCGGAGAACGACGTCACCCCCGGAACCACCTCGGCGGCATAGCGTGTCGCAAGGCGATCGTGGAGGTACATGTAGGAGCCGTAGAACAACGGGTCGCCTTCGCACAGCACCACCACGGTCAGGCCCGCGTCGAGGTGCACGGCCAACCGAGCCGCGGACTCGTCGTAGAAGTCGGCGATCGCGCCGTCGTATCCGCCGGGATGGTCGGCGGTGCCGGTGGTGACCGGGTACACCAGACGTTCCTCGAGCGCACCGTCCGGGATGAGGTCGGCCGCGATCGAGCGCGCGATCGACCGACCGTGTGTTCCCGAGTAGTAGGCGATCACGTCGGCCTCGCCGACCAATCGCGCGGCTTTGCGTGTGATGAGTTCGGGATCGCCGGGGCCCAGACCTACGCCGAAGATCTTGCCGGGAGTGTGTGCTGTAGTGGTCATTCCGCTTCCTGAGCCAGTGCGTTGAGTGCGGACGATGCCATCGCCGAGCCGCCGCGTCGTCCCCGAACCACCAGGTGCGGGATCTGCAGACCGTGTTCGATCAGGGCCTCCTTGGACTCGGCGGCACCGATGAACCCGACCGGCACCCCGATGATCGCGGCGGGCCGGGGCGCGCCCGCGTCGAGCATCTCCAGCAGGTGGAACAGCGCGGTGGGAGCATTGCCGATCGCGACGACGGCGCCGTCGAGCCGGTCGGCCCACAGCGACACCGCTGCCGCCGACCGAGTGGTGCCCCAGCGCTCGGCAAGACCCGGAACCCGCGGATCACGCAACAGGCACAACACCTCGTTGTCGGCGAGCAGGCGGGTGCGGGTGACACCGGAGGCGACCATGTTCGCGTCGGTGAGAATCGGCGCTCCGGCATCGAGTGCCCGACGGGCCACCGAGACCAGATCGGGATGGATCACCAGATCTCGGGCGAGGTCGGTCTGGCCACTCGCGTGGATCATGCGCACCGCGACCTTCTCTGCATCCGCCGGAATCGCGGCGAGATCGGATTCGGCCCGGATCGTCGCGAACGAGCGGACGTAGATCTCGGCACCGTCGGTCTCGTACTCGTACCGACGGGGTGGCGGGGATTCGATCACGGCGGGCTCCTGTTACGGCGGACTGCAGGCGAAGACTAGGGAGTGAGGGGAGTGCGGTGCGCCGCAAGAGCGTTCGCAACCGACAACATGCACGGCGCGGTCCGGGAGGGGTGACGCAGCGACGCGGCGTGCGAATACTCGGGTGTTTCCACGGGCGAGGTTACACCCGGGTGCACCAGTGCAAGCGGTGACCCGTCTCCACGGCGAATCGTCGTCGAGCACGAACCCGGCGGCGGCCAGCGCGGCCGGATCACTGTCACCGGGTAGGACGAGTCCACGCCACGGTGTGACGATCACGCCTCGGGCCGGCAGCGCGGCGACCATCGGCGGGGTGAGTATCCCCAGCGGAACCAGCACCGATACCGCCGTACCGAGGACGCCGTACGGCATTACGGCAGGCGGCGCCGGGGGAACGGTTGAAACGCCGCCGATTTCGCGCCCGGCCCCGGGAAGTTGCCGCACGTGCCACCGCGTCGCCCGTACCTCGACGAACCGCAGTGCCGTCGCGATCATGACGTCGACCACGTCCGCCAACGGTAGTGTCGGACCGGACAGATCTCCGATGGTGAGCCGTGCGCTGCGGGCATCGACCGCGACCGCGGCGAGGTCGCACCGTAGAGCCGCAACGTCGCCGCGGCCGTCGTCGAGACCGAACAGGAACCTGCCGGGCAGGTCGGTGAGCGCAGGTTCCCGGCACAGTGCCTCGTCGAGAGCACCGATGAGCGGCCCGATGTCGGCGAGCCCTCCGAACCGTCCGGACAGCGGCGACGCGACGATGTTCCGCACACGTTCGTGGGACGCCGACGGCAGGAACCCGGCACCGGAGACTGCCTGCACGAGCCCTTCCGGAACGGCCCCGGATTCGTCGACGGAAATGCCTCTGATCTGCACATTTCCGCGTGACGTGAGGTGGAGGTCGCCGTCCGCGAACTGCCGGGCCGCCACCGACAACCGGTACACACCACCGTCCGGTACCCGGCCGCCCGGCGCACGCAGTCGCACCAGCGCACCGTCGGCTGCGAGATGCGGACGCAGCACCCCGGGGCACCGATCCGGTGCGAAGGTTTCGGGAGGAAGGTCGGCCATGAGCGCACATGGTTGCACACCCGGAGAAAACCGTGCGCTACTCTCGGTTTGCCGTGGTGCTCGGGAAGTCGGTGAAAAACCGACGCGGCCCTCGCCACTGTGAGCGGGTAGTTGTTCGCCCTCGTCCGTACCGGTCCGCCGGTGCGGAGGCCACTGGAGCCAGCTCCGGGAAGGTCGGCCGAGCAGCGTCGATCCGTCAGCCAGGAGACCGGCCACGGCACGCGAGGTCCACGAGGGTTTTGGAGACTGAACATGGCTTCTGTTGTGCTGCTTCGGGTTGCGTTGTGACGCGGCTCGCGCTGTTGTCGACGTCGGACACCGACCTGCTGTCGGCGCGTTCGAGTGGCGTCGATTGGGTGGTCGGCAACCCGTCCCGGCTCGACCTGACCGGCGAGGATCCCCGAGCGCTCCCTGCCCTGCTGGCCGGAACCGACCTGGTCGTCGTGCGAATCCTCGGATCCGCCCGTTCCTGGCAGACGGGGCTGGACCTGGTTCTCGCCCAAGGGGTTCCCGTCGTCGTTCTCGGCGGGGAACAGACCCCAGACGCGGAACTGATGGGCTACTCCACGGTGCCGATCGGAACCGCTGCCGAGGTCCATCGTTACCTCGCCTACGGCGGTCCCGCGAACCTCGCGCAATTGCACGCGTTCCTGTCCGACACGGTGCTCCTCGGCGGTGAAGGCTTCGTACCCCCGTTCCCACTGCCCGAATGGGGTGTTCTCGACCGTCCCGAACCGTTCGACGCGACGCTTCCACGAGTGGGCGTGTTGTTCTACCGCGCGCACCACACCAGCGGAAACGTTCGATTCGCACACGATCTCGCCGATGCGATCGACGCGACCGGCAAGGCACGCGGCGTCGCGATCCACTGCGCATCGCTGCGCGGTGCCCCGGATGATCTCCTGCGCGAACTCGGCACTCTCGACGCCCTGGTTGTGACGGTACTCGCGGCGGGCGGCACCAAGCCCGCGACTGCGAGTGCCGGCGGTGAGGACGAGGCGTGGGACGTCGCGGCGCTGGCCGCACTCGACATCCCGATTCTCCAAGCACTGTGCCTGACGTGGAGCCGCGACAGCTGGGCCGAGTCCGACGACGGTGTGTCCCCGCTGGATTCGGCCACTCAGATCGCGGTTCCAGAGTTCGACGGCCGCATCATCACGGTGCCGTTCTCGTTCAAGGAACTCGACGTCGACGGACTGCCGCGCTACGTCACCGATCCCGAGCGTTGCCGCAGGGTCGCCGGTATCGCGGTGGCGCATGCCCGGCTACGGCACGTACCCCCACACCAGCGACGCATCGCGCTCATGCTGTCGGCATATCCGACGAAGCACTCCCGGGTCGGCAACGCCGTGGGCCTGGATACTCCGGTATCGGCGATCCGGCTCCTGCGAGCCATGCGCGAGCAGGGGTACGACCTGGGCGACGGCTTCCCCGGCATGGATCTCGACGACGACGCAGAAGCCGGAAACGCCCTGATCCACGCGCTCATCGACGCGGGTGGTCAGGACGAGGAATGGCTCACCACCGAACAGTTGTCCGGTAACCCGGTGCGTGTCACTGCCCCTCGGTACCGCGAGTGGACGAAGGACCTACCCGCGGAACTGAACGATGCGATGACACAGGCCTGGGGCGAGGCCCCCGGTTCGTTGTTCGTCGACGGGGAGGGCGAGGAGAAGGCTGTCGTTCTCGCGACCCTGCAGGCAGGGAACGTGGTGCTGATGATCCAACCGCCCCGCGGATTCGGTGAGAACCCCGTTGCGATCTATCACGATCCCGATATGGCGCCGTCGCACCACTACCTGGCGGCATACCGGTGGGTGGAGAACGGATTCGGCGCCGACGCCGTCGTCCACCTCGGCAAGCACGGTTCGATGGAGTGGTTGCCCGGCAAGAATGCAGGACTGTCCGCGTCGTGTGCGACGGATGCCGCGATCGGCAACATGCCGTTGATCTATCCGTTCCTCGTCAACGATCCCGGCGAGGGAGCACAGGCCAAGCGTCGCGCACACGCCACGATCGTCGACCACCTGATCCCGCCGATGGCGCGCGCCGAATCCTACGGCGACATCGCGCGTTTGGAGCAGCTGCTCGACGAGTACTCCAACATCGCGGCGATGGACCCGGCGAAGCTGCCCGCGATCCGCGCGCAGATCTGGACGCTCATCCAAGCCGCGAAACTAGACCACGATCTCGGCCTCGACGATCGCCCGCACGACGCCGAGTTCGACGACTTCCTCCTGCACGTCGACGGCTGGTTGTGCGAGGTCAAGGACGCGCAGATCCGCGACGGTCTGCACATCCTCGGTGGGGCCCCCGAAGGACAAGCGCGGGTCGATCTGGTGCTGTCGATTTTGCGTGCCGCGCAGGTGTGGGGCGGTAGGTCGCACGCGGTGCCGGGCCTGCGCACGGCTCTCGGGCTGAAGCCGGACGCACCGTTGGCCGAGGTCGATGCCATCGAGGCGCAGGCGCGGTCGCTCCTGCAGGCGATGGAAGATCACGGATGGCGCGTCGAATCCGTCTCGGCCACCGTCGGATCGATCCTCGGCCGTGCCGACGACGACGTCGCCCGGGTGCTGGAGTTCGCCGCGGAGCAGGTGGTTCCGCGACTGGCGCGGACCACCGACGAACTCGATGCGGTGTTGCATGCGCTCGACGGCGGGTACGTCCCGGCCGGGCCGTCCGGTTCGCCGCTGCGCGGCCTGGTCAACGTCCTGCCCACCGGCCGCAACTTTTACACCGTCGATCCCAAGGCGGTCCCGAGCCGTCTCGCCTACGACACCGGCGTGGCACTCGCGAATGCCCTTATCGAGAGGTATCTCGCGGACACCGGTGAGTACCCGCAGTCGGTGGGACTGTCGGTGTGGGGGACCTCGGCGATGCGGACCGCCGGCGACGACATCGCCGAAGTCCTCGCGCTGATCGGTGTGCGCCCCGAATGGGATCACGAGTCTCGGCGTGTCCGGGAGTTGATCGTGATCGGACTCGAAGAGCTCGGTCGGCCACGCATCGACGTCACCGTCCGGATCTCCGGGTTCTTCCGCGATGCGTTTCCGCACGTCATCGGAATGCTCGACGACGCGATCCGCTTGGTCGCCGCACTGGACGAACCTCTCGGAATGAACTACATACGCGCCCACGCTGAACGGGACGAAGCCGAGCACGGTGACGCCGACCGAGCAGTGCGTCGGATCTTCGGTTCCAAACCCGGGTCCTACGGTGCGGGGATCCTGCAACTCATCGACTCCGGAAACTGGCGCACCGATGCGGATCTCGCCGAGGTGTATACCGCGTGGGGTGGCTTCGCCTACGGCCGCGGCCTGCACGGCGAACCCGCCGCCGAGGACATGCGCGCCAACTACCGGCGTATCGCAGTGGCGGCGAAGAACACCGACACCCGCGAACACGACATCGCCGACTCGGACGACTACTTCCAGTACCACGGCGGCATGGTCGCGCCGGTACGCGCACTCACCGGCAACGACCCGAAGGCCTACATCGGGGACTCCACCACACCCGACGCGGTGCGCACCCGGTCGCTCGCCGAGGAGACCGCGAGAGTGTTCCGTGCCCGGGTGGTCAATCCGCGCTGGATCACGGCGATGCGCCGGCACGGTTACAAGGGCGCCTTCGAACTCGCCGCGACCGTCGACTACCTCTTCGGGTACGACGCGACCGCCGGTGTCGTGCACGACTGGATGTACGAGAGCCTTGCGCAGAACTATGCACTCGACCCCGAGACCCAGCGGTTCCTGAGGGAAGCGAATCCGTGGGCTTTGCGCGGCATCGTCGAGCGTCTCACCGAAGCGGCCGACCGCGGGTTGTGGGCCGAACCCGATCCCGACACCATGCAGGCGCTGCAGCAGTCTTACCTCGACGCAGAGGGCGATCTCGAGGATCGCGGGTGACCGTTCGGCGGCTGCGGCTCATCGGTATCGGCCCGGGCGGGCCCGACGACCTGACCGTGGCCGCCGTACACGCGTTGAACAGCGTCGATGTGTTCCTCGTCGCCGACAAGGAAGCCGAAGCCGGACGTGCCGGTACCGGTGATCTCGTCGCGGTGAGGCAAGAGATCTGCCGCCGTCACAGAACGGGGGACTATCGCGTGATCGCGGTGCCCGATCCGCCGCGCGACCGGACGCCCGAGGCATACGCCACCGAGGTGCGCGACTGGCACGCCGCGCGCGCCGAAGCCTACGAGACCGTTCTCCTCGACCAGGTTCTCGAGGGCGAGACCGTCGGGCTCCTGGTGTGGGGAGATCCGAGCCTGTACGACAGCACCATCCGTGTCGTCGAACGCATTCGCGATCGGGGACTGCTCGACATCGACTACGACGTGATCCCGGGAGTCAGCAGTGTGCAGATGCTCGCCGCCCGACACAAGATCGTGCTCAACGTGATCGGAGGCCCCATCACGATCACGACGGGCCGACGGCTCGCGGAGGAGATCGCCGGAGGCGCCGAGAACATCGTGGTCATGCTCGACGGCCGACTCGCGTGCTCGGATTTACTTGGTGCGTGGGACATCTGGTGGGGCGCACAGCTGGGAACGACCGAGGAAGAACTCGTGGCCGGACGCCTCTCCGACGTACTTCCCGAGATCGAGAAGGCGCGGGCTCGGGCGAAGGTTGCGCGAGGCTGGGTAATGGATACATATCTGCTTCGCCGCGCCGCCGGTCCTTCCTGAGTGGTGCCGCCTTCGGTCGTCCACTCGAGGACTCCCCGGGCTCCTCCACTGGTCCGGTTGTGCAAATACGCAGTGGCACAGCCGGACCTGGGCTCGGAGATCGTCGACACCACGTCGATTCAGGCGTGAATACCACCACCGTCCCGCTTGACGTGTGCCCTTCCGCCGACCCGCCGCTATGTCCATGTTCGCGGAGGTCTTGTACGCTTCGATACGACGTAGGGAACACCGGTGCGAATCCGGGGCTGTCCCGCAACTGTCACCGAGGAGCGATCCCCCACTCGTACGGCCACGACCCCTCACGGTTGGAAGGCCGGGGGAGAGCGTCGATCCGGGAGCCAGGACACCTGCGCCGACCGAAGTGACACCACGAGGATGGACATGAACAACTCGATATTCACCGCCCGGCAGGGGCGGTACCCGATGCTGCGCACAGGCATCGCACTCGTCGCCGCGACTCTCGCGGTCGCAAGCTGTTCGACGAACGACGCCGAGACCGGCGCCGAACAGGACATCGACGTCTCGTCGTCCGCGACGAACTACCCGCTGACCATCGACAATTGCGGCTACTCCGTCACGATTGATGCGCCCCCGCAGCGGGCAGTCTCGCTCAACCAGGGCTCCACCGAGATCCTGCTGTCGCTCGGACTCGCCGATCGTATGGTGGGCACCGCGACGTGGACGGACCCGGTGCGCGACAACCTTGCCGCCGCCAACGAGACGGTTCCGCGTCTCGCCGACAACAAACCGTCGTTCGAAGTGGTCCTCGATACCGAACCCGACTTCGTGTCGGCATCGTTCGGCGGCACGCTCGGCGAGGGCGGTGTGGCCGACCGGGATCAGTTCGACCGGCTCGGGGTGCCGTCGTACCTGTCGCCCACCGACTGCGAAGGCAAGAACGACGAGAGCGTCAACGCGGACGGCAACCGCACCGAACCGCTCACGATGGGCTCGGTCTACAGGGAGATCCGCGAGCTCGCAACTATTTTCGACGTGCGGGATCGCGGTGAGGAATTCGTCGCGGAACTCGAGCAGCGGTACCAGAGCGCCGCCGGTGAGATCGATGCGTCCGATGTGTCGCTGGCGTTCTGGTTCGCCGATATCAACACGCCCTATGTGGCGGGCTGCTGCGGCTCGTCGGGCATCATCACGAACTCCGTCGGGGCGAAGAACGTCTTCGACGACACCACCAACGAGTGGCCGCAGGTCAGCTGGGAGTCGGTCCTGGACCGGGACCCGACCGCACTGGTGCTCGGGGATCTGAGTCGTCGCAGCATCGACGGTGACGCCCTCGACAGCAAGATCGCGTTCCTCGAGTCGAATCCGGTCACACAGCGACTGTCCGCTGTGCAGAACAAGCGTTACATCGTGGTCAACGGCGCCGACATGAACCCGTCCATCCGCACGATCGACGGGATCGAGAAGGTCGCCGCCGCAGTGCGTGACTGGAACCCCGGCAACTGATGACGGTCGAGACGAAGACCCGGTCGCCCGTCAGGGGCGACCGGGTCCCGGTCGTCGGTGTGATCACTCTGGGAGTGGTGGCGCTCGCCCTGTCGATCGCCGTGACCGTCACCGTCGGCCCCGCGAACCTTTCTGTCGCCGACGTCTATTCGGTGATCTTCGACAAGCTGGGTATGAGTGGATCGACGGTGAGCGCGATCCGGGAGGGCATCGTCTGGGAACTGCGGCTTCCGCGAACGTTGCTCGCGGCGGTGTGCGGGGCCGGCCTGGCCGTGTGCGGCGTGATCATGCAGTCGCTGCTGCGCAATCCGCTCGCCGACCCGTTCGTGCTCGGTATCTCGTCCGGTGCCTCCACCGGCGCCGTGATGATCGCGGTCCTCGGCATCGGAGGCGGTGCGATCTCGTTGTCCGGTGGTGCCTTTCTCGGCGCATTGGTGTCGTTCGGGCTGGTGTTGCTGCTCGCGACGGGCGCGGGCGGTGGAACCTCCCGTGTGGTCCTCGCCGGCGTTGCGGGTACGCAATTGTTCTCGGCGCTCACCTCTTTCATCGTCATCTCGTCGGCCGACGCAGAACGCACCCGTGGCGTGCTGTTCTGGCTGCTCGGCTCGCTCGCGGGTGCAACCTGGAGCGACGTGATCCTGTGTGGCAGCGTGTGCGCACTGGGGATCGCGGTGTGCCTGCTGAAGGCTTCCGCGCTCGATGCTTTCACCTTCGGATCGTCCACGGCTGCGACGCTCGGGATCGCGGTGGGTCGTACCCGCCTGATGTTCCTGGTGGTGACGGCCCTCATCACCGCGGTACTGGTCAGCGCGGCCGGTGCCATCGGATTCGTGGGCCTCGTGCTTCCCCACGCCGCACGGTTCCTGATCGGCCCCAGGCACAGTCGTCTCGTGCCGGTCGCCGCAGTGGTGGGCGCGGTGTTCATGGTGTGGGTCGACGCGGTGGCGCGCACGGTCTTCGCGCCGCAGGAGGTGCCGGTCGGCGTGGTCACCGCGCTGATCGGCGTGCCCGCCTTCGCCCTGATTCTCTTCCGTATGAGGAGCACGCAGTGACAAGGAAAAAGCAGTGACACTGGCAGCGACATCGCTGCGGTGGAGCCGTGGCGGCAACCTCGTCGTCGACGACGTGACGATCGACCCGCGGCCCGGCGAGACGATCGGGCTGCTCGGCCCCAACGGTTCCGGCAAATCGTCACTCCTGCGTCTGCTGGCCGGCGTCGACCGTCCGGACTCGGGCACGGTGACGCTCGACGGCGCCGATATCCGGACGTTCGGCCGCCGCACCCTGGCCAGGCGGGTCGCGATGGTGGGACAGCACTCGCACACCGAGGTCGACATCCGGGTCCGGGATGTCGTTCGGCTCGGCCGCGTTCCACACTCGGACGTCCTCGGGCGCGACGACGGAGGCGAGGCCGCGATCGAACGGGCGCTCGTGGCCACCGGTATGACCGAGCACGCCGACCGTCTGTGGCGAGCCATGTCGGGCGGCGAACGCCAGCGCGCCCAGATCGCACGGGCACTCGCCCAGGACCCGCAGGAACTCCTGCTCGACGAACCGACCAATCACCTCGACGTCCAGCATCAGCTCGACATCCTGGAACGGGTTGTGGCATTGCCGGTGACCAGTTACGTCGCACTGCACGACCTCAACCTCGCGGCGATGTTCTGCGACCGGGTCGTCGTTCTCTCGAAGGGGCGGATCGTCGCCCACGGACCTCCTGTCGAGGCACTGACGTCCGACATGATCGAGCACGTGTACGGGGTGCGTGCCTCCGTCGTCGACGACGGAGGCACGCCGATGATCCGGTATCGCCGTGTCCGTGACCGGGAATTGGCCGAGCAGGGGTGACCGTCGATCAGGAGTGACGGAAACCTCTGCCGCTGCGGTCGCGGGGGTCGGGTTCGAGTCCGAGGAACTCGGCCCGAATCCGATCCCACACCTCGAGGTGTTCCCACGCCGGTTCGTCGGCCGGGCGTTGGGTATTGGTGAGGAACGGCGTCGGCAGCATGACGGTCATCATCTGCTCGTCGCGACCGTTGAACAGCCGCAGGCCCCACGACGACACGGTGCCGTCCGCGCCGATCCGGCGATACAGCTCCGCGCGGCTGCAACGCCGGATCCGGCCGAGTTCCGGTCCGCTCGCGGTGTGCTCGCCGATGCACAGGTGGAAATGCCACCGACCGAAGTCGACCGTCGCGTACCCGTCGTACATCGCAATCTTCTTCGGTGCATTGGGCGCCGCGACTTCGAGTGCCGAACCCTCGATGAGAAGGCCGAACCACAGGTCGTTCCAATACTCGTCGAACAACATCCGGATCAGGCGGAGAAGGCTGTCCTCGTCGACGGGCAGCGCCCAGCGCTGTTCGCGTCCGCCGTCTTCGGTATCGAGGATCTCAGGGCTGAAAGTTGTTGTCACGGTCTCTCATTCGACGGAATAGCAGGTGGGGCGGGGAAGGGGCAGTCGCCGCACACGCCGCCGTTCGGGGTGCGGTAGAACAAGCAACAGCTGCGACGACGACCCGTGGACCGATCGAGTGCGGTGCGGAGCCGCGGGTCGCCCAGCAGGGCTTCGACGTACGGCGTCGCCGCGGGCCCGATCATGCGACCCGCACCGATCAACGACGACGCGGTGTTGCCCCACAGGAGCCCCGGGGCCGCGACGTCCCGCCACGCCTTGATGAGCGGTTCGAGTTGCTCGTCGAGGACCTCGGCGGCAACGGAATCACCGAAGCGCGGATCGGCGTGGTGCAGTCGCACTCCACCGTCGGCCCGCCACAGCAACGTCTCCGGATCGAGGCGGATGCATCGACCCGATGTGGTCACCGATCCGAGCGCGACGGACCACAGCCTCGCCGCGTAGCCGAAGAAGACGGTCGAGGTGGCGACCCGCGGCTCGCTCGTCCCCATCCGCTCGGCCGTGGAGGACACGAGAACATCGCGTGTCGCGCGCTCGCGAAGAGTGCTCGTGGGTTGCCAGGGGCCGGGCGCCGGGCCGGTGCTCACCGCGAAATACGGACTCAGCGTGGCGATTTCTTCGAGTGTTTCTATTGCGTCAGGCACGGTGGTCCTGCCCCGCGAGATCGAAGACCAGTGTCCGCGGATCGAACCGCATTCGTCCACGATCGAATGCTGCCCCGATCCGTCCGGATTCCGCGAGCGCCGCCGGGGTGTCGCACGTCAGGGTGCGGTCGGCGTCGAGCAGCCACATCCGGTCCGAGACCCGCAACGCGAGTTCGAGTTCGTGGGTGGACATGATCACGGCCAGGTTCTGCTCCCGGACGAGACGACCCAGTACATCGACGAGTTCGACCCGGGACGGCACGTCGAGGAACGACGTCGGCTCGTCGAGGACGAGCAGCGACGGACGTTGCGCGAGTGCGCGGGCGGTGAGGGACCGTTGCCGCTGGCCGTCGGACAGTTCGGTGAACTGCCGCGCGGCCAGATGTGTTGCCCCGACGGCGTCGAGTGCGCGATCGACCACTGCCCGGTCCTCGGGGGAGAGCCGGGCGCTCGCGGGCAGATGCGGGGTGCGACCGAGCGCGACGAGCTCCCGCACGGTGAGTAGGCCGGGGTCGATGCGTTCGGTGAGCACCACCGAGATGCGGGTGGCGAGGTCGGCGGGCCGGACCGACGACAGGTCGTCGCCGTCGATGAGTACCTGCCCGTGCAACACCGGCTGCAGCCCGCACAGGGTGCGTAGGAGCGTCGACTTGCCGGCCCCGTTGGGACCCACCAGAGCGGTGAGTTCGCCGCGTCGCGCGACGGCGTCGAGACCGGTCGCGATCGTGGTGACACGCCGCTGGCGCAGAGCGCGCCGTCGGGCGTAACCGATTGTCACATCACGTAGTTCGATGCCGTTGGTCCTGTCCAGGGGTACGCCGGTTCCGGTCACAGCGCGGCTCCCGACGCTCCGCGACGGCTGCGCACGAGGACAGCGATGACGACCGGCGCACCGACCAGGGCGGTGACCGCATTGAGCGGGAACACCGTGTCCGCGCCGGGCATCTGGCTCACCAGCCCGCACACGAGTGCGACCACCGCGCCCAGCAGGGCGACACCGGGCAGCAGAACGCGGTGGTCCGATGTCCCGAATGCCATGCGGGCCAGATGCGGGACGATGAGTCCGAGGAATCCGATCGGGCCGCAGAATGCGGTGGTGGCGCCGGCGAGCAGTGCTGCCGAGACGACCGTCGTCAGGCGCACGGTGCGGATGTCGATGCCCATGGAACGGGCGTACCCCTCGCCGAGCAGCAACGCGTTGAGTGCACGCACCGTGAGAAGTGCCGCGGCGATTCCGGCCAGGACGATCGGGACCAGCAACGCCAGATCGGACCACGTGGTCGCGGTGAAACTGCCCAGCCCCCACACGAGAAACTGCTGGCTGCGTTGGGGATCGGCGTAGACGAGCAGGACCGAGACCACCGCGGTGGTCGCCGAGCCGAGCATGACCCCGATCAGGAGGAGTGTGACCGCCGAACGCACCCACCGCGACAACACCATGATCAGCATGAGCACCGCTGCGGCCCCGAGCGCGGCGGCGATGACCACTCCGGCCCGCCCGAGCCCGGCAAGATTCGCGGTGAACCCGCTCGCACCGCCACCGCCGGCCACCACGACGAGCGCGACGCCGAGACTCGCGCCGGAACTGGCGCCGAGGATGTAGGGGTCGGCGAGCGCGTTGCGGAAGAGCGTCTGCATCTGCAGGCCCGCGATGCCCAACGCGGCACCGACCACGATCGCGGTGATCGTGCGGGGCAAGCGCAGGTCGCGGCCACTGTGCCCCATCGGGGATCGGACGCGTCCTGGCCGGTGAGGATACGGAGGGTTTCGCCGATGGGGACGGTCACCGACCCCAGCGTCACGGACAGGACGACGGCGAGCGCGAGCGCCACCGCCAGCGCGGCGAACACCGCCGCGACCCGTCCGGTGCGCGGGGGAGACCACGTGACGCCGTCCTGAGCCTGGGTTGCCGCCTCGAGCGTGGTGGTCATGCCGACAGTTGCCGATAGAACGTGAACTCGTGGCCCGGCAGGATTTCGGGATGCAGGATCGCCACCAGATCGGACAGGATCAGGTCGGGGCGGAGCACGCCGCGTTCGTAGAAGTCGTTACCGCCGGTTTCGTTCGTGGCCTTGTTCGCGTTCCATACCTCGCCCGTTCCGACAGCGGCGAGAGTTCCGTAGCGCTCGTCGTCGGCCAGTGCGTCGGCGATGGAAGTCCAGCTGTTGACGACCAGCCACGTCGGGGCGTCGGAGCCCTGCGCGATCACCGACTCGAAGTCGAGGGGAAGGGATCCGGTGGTGGTGACGTCGTCCCACGGCCACTGTGCACCGGCATCGCTGAAGAACTTGCCCATGAAACTGCCGCCCGAGGACATGTACCAAGTGCCCTGGGACATCCCGCCGAGAAGCACCGGAGCGGGGTCCGCGGCGGCAGCCTTCTCCGCCACATCGAGGTAACGCGTGCGGATGCCGTCGTAGACCTCGGCGGCCTGCTCTTCGGTGCCGGTCAGCGCCGCAACAACTTTGATCCATTCGGCGCGGCCCAGCGGGGTGGCCTCGAGCCACTCGGCGTTCGCGACCACGCCGATGCCGGACTCCCGCAACTGCGTGTACGCGGGATCGTCCGAACCGCCGGTCATAAGGACATCAGGTGCGGCCAGGACCACGGCCTCGGTGTCGACGGTGCCGCCCGCTGCGTACTCGACGACGTCCCCGGAGGCGATGCGATCGCGCACGGCTGCGTCGGAGACGAAGGAGCCGTTGGAGACGCCGGTGAGAGTGTCGAGGACTCCGAGTTCCGTCACGAGGGGCAGGTGGGTGGTCGACGCCGAGTACAGGCTCGTGATGGGCACCGTGATCTGCTGCGCGTCGGCCAGCTCACCCGAGAGCTCCGGAGCAGGCGCACCGCACTTGACCAGCACATATGACTCGGGTTCGCCGCCGGAGAACGGTTCGTCGACGGTGAGCACCTGATAACTGTTCTCGTAGGCAAGCGAGAAGTTCTCCGCGTCGGTGATCTCCGACTTGGCCGGGAAGTAGTCGACCGTTGCATCGAAGTCCGTGATGCACCCCGCGTCGGCGCCGGTATCGGCGCTGATCGAGCTGTCGGTGGCAGACGAACACCCGCTCATGGTCAGGCCTACTGCGGCAACAGTGAGGAGAACTCCAGGGAAAACCGCGCGTGAGCGCATGGCGAAGACGCCCTCTCTCGGGGAAATCCGCCCCGGACAGTGAGGTACGACAACGGGAGTCTCCTGGCTCTCGGATCGTCGCTCGCCTCCGCCTTACGACCCTGACGGATCGCGGCCGAAATGGAGGTCTGCTCCCCGATTACAGTGGCGGGACCGCGCCGGACTCACACCGGCTTCCTCGTTCGTCGTCGTAATGACGTCGGCAATTTAACACACCTTGCGACTACGAAAATGTGGGCCTGCGCCCGCCAACTATCGGAACTCACGGCGCTGACTGCACTGCTCCTCGGAATCTCAGTTGCAACGCCCCGAGATCACCGGTTCGGGCTCAGTACCGCTCTCTCGTCGCACGGCCTCGAACACGCGACGGTGCCGGTCGACGGAACGGTCGACGGCCGGCTGCGAGCAGGACGTGACGACCTGCCGGCGCGACGACCCCCCGTCTCTACCCGGATGTCATCGGATGTCGCCGTTCGGACCGTAGAGGCGGGCGATGTCGGGGGAGTCGAGCCACCCCGAGTAGGTGGGCGATTGCGGCCAGCCCTCGGGAGAATCCTGCCATTCCTCCTGGCGGCCCCACGGCAGGATGTCGACCAAGGGGAAGGTGTAGCTGAGCTGTTCGGTGCCGCGGCCGGTGGTGTGCCAGGTGCGGTAGACCGTGTCTCCGTCGCGGAGAAACACATTGACCGCGAAACCCCCGCCGGGCGGTGCGTCGACGTCGGCTCCGAACGAGCTCTCCGAGGACGAGTACCAGTCCATCGTGTTGCCGGTCTTCGCCTTGTACGCGAGTGCTTCGTCGATGGGCCCGTTGGTGACGACGACGAAGCGGGCGTCGTAGTTGTCGAGGATGCCCAGCCGTGTCCACTGCGACGTGAGGCTGGTGCAGCCGCCGCACTGCCATTCCGCGCCGTCGGACCACATGTGGTTGTAGACGATCAGTTGTGAACGGCCGTCGAACACGTCGGCCAGCCGGATCGGACCGTCCGGTCCGATCAGTGTGTAGCCGGGCAGCTCGACCATCGGGAGTCTGCGGCGCTGCGCGGCGATCGCGTCGAGTTCGCGGGTGGCGGCCTTTTCGCGCCTGCGTAGGTCGTCCAGCGCGGTCTGCCACGTCTGCCGGTCGACGACCGGGGGGAGGGCGCTCGAGGTCTGCTCGGTCATGATGCCTCCGAGATCGATGGATCCGAGATCGATGGATCTGGTCTGCAGTTGTGACCGGGCACCCACCCGGAAGTCATCGCGCTCGTTTCGGCTCGGCCGATGGATGGGTAACGGCCGTGGCGAATCCGCATGTCTCGATCGTCGCGTCGGTGCGTGATGTAGCGAGTGGGTCGTCAGATCTGAGGGCCCTCGGATCTGAGATCGTCGACCTTCTTCATCGCCTCACGCAACTCGGTGAGCCACTCCTCCGAGTGCTGCCCGGCGAGTCGAACCGTCCATTTCAGAGCATCGGCGCGGGACCGGGCGACGCCCGCGTCGACGAGCGTGTCCAGCACCTTCCGTTCGGGCTGCCTCAGCCGCGTCATCACCGGGACTGCGAGATGGGTGAACAGGACGAGGCGTTCACCGACCGTGACACCCCAGGCGACCTTGCGTCCGTAGCGGGCCTCGGCTTCGTCGGCGATACGCATTCGGTCGGGGCGGGTGCTTTCGCGGAACCGGGAGATGCGGCCGTCTACGGCGGCGGGCGACGTGTCGTCGGGTGCGGGAAGCTCGCCGACCACGGTGATCTCCTCGCGGTCGACCTCGACGGTGGCGGGACCGGTGAACCAGTCGTCGGGCAGTCGTCCGGCGAACCATTCGGTGGCGTCCCCCGCATCGGGTACATGGGCCTGCTGCCAGCCGCCTGGTCGCCCGAATCCGGGTGAATTCATGTGGTGATGTCGCATGATCGTCCTCCTCGGACGCATCGACGTACAGATTTGCTGTGATTACAGTATTACTCCGTAGTTGTGATCCGCGCCACTCTGTAGCGGTCAGGTTCTGGATTGCGAGGCGCGCCCCGGAGCCCTCGTGGCGTACTCGCATCTCGAACGATTCGGCGCGCGTGCGTGGCTGTGGAGTGCCCCGAGTTGACACCCGAAGGGTGAACGCCGTTCACTCTCCGGGGTGAACAACGTTCACCCCGGAGGGAGGAGAACGGAATGCACAGTGCGGAGAACGAGGCACGCAGACAGCCCGCCTCGAGCGGCACGATCACCACGTTGCTGAGCCTGGCGGGACTCGTCGCCGCACTACAGACCACGCTGGTCATTCCGTTGTTGCCGGACTTCCCGGAGCTTCTCGACGTCTCCGCCGGGGACGCCACCTGGCTGGTCACCATGACCTTGCTGACCGGAGCTGTAGCAACACCGATCGTGTCTCGGCTGGCCGACATGTTCGGCAAGCGCCGAATGATGGTGCTGGCGCTGTCGATGATGGTCGTCGGATCATTGATCGCAGCGCTCGGCGGAAGCTTTCTCGCAGTCCTGATCGGCCGTGCCCTGCAGGGATTCTCGTCCGCGCTCATCCCGGTGGCGATGGCTGTGCTCCGTGACGTGCTCCCGCGTGAGAAAGTCGCCGGCGCCGTGGCGCTCACGAGCGCCACCATGGGGATCGGGGGCGCGCTGGGCCTTCCCACGGCAGGTGTCCTCTACGACAGCTTCGGCTGGTCGTCCGTCTTCTGGGTCTCGGCAGCTGCCGGATGCCTGCTCCTGCTGGGGATCCTCCTCGTCGTCCCGGCAAGCGCCACCGGCACACGGGGGCGATTCGACATCGTCGGAGCGGTGCTGCTGTCCGTCGCACTGACTGCGCTGCTCCTCGGAATCTCGAAGGGGCCCGCGTGGGGTTGGTCGAGCCCGCAGACCGTCGCCAGCCTCTTCGTTGCCGTCCTCGTCCTCGCCGTCTGGGTGCCGTACGAATTGCGGGTCCCCGCACCGATGGTCGACCTCCGCGTGTCGATGCGCAGGCCGGTGCTGCTTACCAACATCGCCGGGCTCTTCGTCGGGTTCGCCGCGTACGCGAACACCCTTTCGACCACCCAGCAATTGCAACTCCCCGAGATCACCGGCTTCGGGTTCGGGCTCAGTGCGGCAGTGGCCGGGTTGTGCATGGTGCCGGGAGGTATTGCCATGCTGCTCTTCTCGCCGTTGTCGGCACGAGTGGCCTCTCGGTTCGGCGGGCGTGCCACCCTCATCACCGCGACGCTCGTCATGACTGCGTCCTACGCGTTCCGCATCGCATTCGACGACACCGTCGTCCTCATCATCGTGGGTGCCGTCTTCGTCAGCATCGGCAACGCGATGGCTTACGCGACGATGCCCGCGTTGATCATGGCTGCCGTTCCGCTCACAGAGACGGCCGCCGCCAACGGGCTCAACAGTCTGCTCCGCACGATCGGAGCGTCGAGCATGAGCGCGGTCATCGCCGCGCTCCTGACCGGGTTGACGGTCGAACTGGGGGGACGTTCGTTCCCCGCGCACGGGGCCATCGTCGCGATGTTCGCGATCGCGGGCGCCGCCACGTTCTTGGCTACGCTGGCTGCCATGTTCCTTCCGAAACACCGACCCCGGCAGCCTTCCCCGGTGGGCTCGGCGACGACCGCGGTGACGAGCCCGGCCGGATCATGATGTCCACGCATGCCGGAGTTCCTCGGGTCGGGTGCCGACGTGGTTGAACCGAGCACCCGAGAGATCATCCTCGACACCGCCAGAACGTTGTTCGCCGAACGTGGTTTCAGCGGAACCACGATCAGAGATGTCGCCGAGGCTGCGGGTGTATCGCCCGCCCTCGTGATGAAACTGACCGGCAGCAAGGCCCAACTGTTCCAGGCCGCCGCGCCCGACGCGCCGGGTCTCGCCGAGGTCGAGCGCCCGGACGAGTCGATGGGTTGCCGGATGGTGCGTGCACTCGTCGAGCGGCGCGACATGGGAGATTACGAATTCTGGGCCATGGCACCATTTCTCGTCCAAGAGGCGCCCGACCCGGAGGTTGCCCGTCAAAAGATGGTGACGCGTGTCGTGCCGCGGATCGCGGCAACGATCGGTGAGCAGTCGGAGGGACTGGTGCGGTCGCGGATCATCGTGACGCTCCTGCTCGGACTCGCCGGTGGGCTGCGCACCTTCGAGGTGCTCACAGCGGATGACGTCGGGAACGAGGAACTCATCGAGACCTACGGCGGACTCATTCAGGAAGTCATAGATTCCGGCCGGTGAGGCACAGCCGTCAGGGTGCGCTGGGAGCCTGGGCGGCCTTGGCGCGGCCCGTGAGGTCCTCGAGCGTCAACCGGTGACGCGGTTCGTGCTCCGCGATCTTCGTTCGTGACACCTCGTGACGGGGTCCGACATGAAGAAGTTCTCCCGACGCCAGCGACTGCCAGCCCGGGTCTTCGTCCATCCGCTCCGTGGCCACCACAACGGCCGGCTGGGTGGACAGATCGCCCGAGCGGGCACGCACCGTTCCGGCGGCACTCGCGTGCTCGAGATGACGGCTTCCGCTCGGTCCACCGGACTGCCGCTGCAGGAACATGAGGTCGTGGGTGTCCGGGTAACGGAACGCCCACAATTCGTCGGCGGTCACGAGCACGAAGTTCAGCGACAGTATTCTCAGCCGGTCGGCGACCCACCCGACGGCCGCCGCGATTCCGGCACCGACATCACCGCCCTGTTCCTCGATGTGGCGGGTGATCAGCGCGAAGAATCGCTCCGAATCCGTATCGCCGTGCACGAGGTTCCGGTAGTCACCGAGTTCGGCTTCCAACAGCGGAAGATCTTCGATCACCCCGTTGTGGGCGAACAACCTGCCGTTCTGTTCGAACGGATGGGTGTTCGCGAGGACGGTGCCTCCCGTGGTCGCGTACCGGACGTGGGCGACGAAGGTCCGGGAGGTTCGCTCCTTGGCTTCGAGCGCGAACCGACGGTCCTCGTATGCCGCGATCGGTTGCTTCTCGAGCAGAGGGGTGCCGTCGGCGGTGAAGGTCCCCAAACCGGTTCCGTCGGGCATTCGCCGACTCTGCTCGGCGAGGCTGTCTTCGGCGTCGAGGAGCCAGAACGTGGCGTGCACTCGATGGGGGGCTGCGGACATCCCGAACAATCGGCACATCGCCGTCGTCCTCTCGCTCGAGGCCGGGTCATCACCAGTATGACCACGCCCGAGGGCGCTCCGCACCGATTCCACACCCGATACCGGGGTGTGCCCGTGACGGGCGATCCGCCCGAACCGTCCTCGCGCGGACGACGAGACTTCCCGATCGGGGCTACCGTGAGGAAAACGAAAGGGAGCAAATGCATATACGCGACAAGGTATTCGTCGTTACCGGCGGCGGCAACGGAATCGGGCGCGACGTCGTCCTCGAACTTCTCGTGCGCGGGGCGCGGGTCGCAGCCGTCGACCTTCGCAGTGAGGCGCTCGCCGGTACGCGGGCACTGGCGCCCGCCGCCGGCGACCGGTTGACAACCCACACGGTGGACGTGTCGGATCACAGCGCCGTCGAGGCGCTCGTCGGCGAGGTCGTCGCTGCTCACGGCCGGGTGGACGGCATCGCGAACGTCGCCGGAATCATCCAGCACTTCGTGCCCTTCGCTGAACTGTCGTACGACGAGATGGCGAAAGTGATGGACGTCAACTACTGGGGCGTCGTGCACATGTGCAAGGCGTTTCTTCCCGAGCTCACGAAGCGTCCGGAAGCCAGCCTGCTCAACGTCTCCAGCATGGGCGGACTGGCACCGGTGCCGGGGCAGTCGGTGTACGGCGCCAGCAAGGCCGCAGTGAAGCTTCTGACCGAAGGGCTGTATGCGGAACTTCGCACCACGAACGTCGCCGTGACGCTGGTCTTCCCCGGCGCGATCCGCACCGGCATCGCCGAGAATTCGGGGGCGTCCATTCCGGGCCGCGACACCGATGCGGGCGCTGCGAAGATCACCTCGTCCGCCGAGGCGGCGCTGCGCATCGCGAACGCGATCGAAAAGGGCACGTTCCGCATGTGTATAGGCAAGGACGCCACGATGATCGACCTGCTCTCGCGGATCATGCCGCGGCGCACGATCGAAATGGTGGCGAAGAAGATGGGGTCGCTCGTCGGGCACTGAGCCGACGGCGACCGTCGGGGCACTGAGCCGACGGCGACCGTCGGGGCACTGAGTCGACGGCGACCGCCGGGTCACCGAGCCTACGAGTTCTTCTCCTCGGAGTTCTCCGTCTCGGTGGCCGGGCCCGTAGGCGTAGCTCCACCTTCGGTGGTCCACTCGGTCGACTCGCCCTCGGTGGAGCGCGCGGGGTCGGACACTACGTCGGGCGCGGCTTTCTCGCTCCCGTGTTCGGTCGAAGTGGTTTCGGGATCCTTGTGGTCGGCCACTGACATGCTCCTCCGTTGCGACGTTCCGGTCGGGATACCCATATCGGTGGCGCTCAACCGCCGGTGTGGAAGACCGCCCGGCGGGGTACCGGAGACAACAGGCCGACGACCGAGGGAGGCAACCGTGTCCGACGAGGCCCAGAACCGGATGCAACACCCCGGAGAGCAACATCCGATTCCCCCGCTCGAACAGCAACCCGAGATCGCCTACCCCGGCGCGACCGACGAACTCGTCACCGCTCCGGACCACGGCGAAATGACGTATCGGGGCTCCGGAAAACTTCTCGACCGGCGTGCACTGATCACGGGCGGCGATTCGGGTATCGGCCGTGCCGTGGCGCTCGCCTTCGCGCGGGAAGGAGCGGACGTCGTCCTCTGCCATCTCCCGGAAGAGGACCAGGACGGCAGACGGACCGCCGAACTCGTCGAAGCAGCCGGCCGCCGCGCCGTACTCGTGCCCGGAGACATCCGGGAGGAAGAGTTCTGCCGACACCTCGTCGACACGACGGTCTCCGAGTTCGGTGGTATCGACATCCTGGTCAACAACGCCGCCTACCAGCACCTGGTACCCGGTGGGATCGCCGACGTGACCACGGACCAGTTCGATCGCGTCATGAAGACGAATCTCTATGCCCTGTTCTGGTTGTCGAAATTTGCGGTGGCCCGGATGGAACCGGGATCGACGATCGTCAGCACCACCTCGATCCAGGCGGTGAATCCCTCGCCGGGTCTGCTCGACTACGCCACCACGAAAGCCGGCATCGTCGACTTCACGAAAGGGCTCGCCGCGGATGTCGCGAGCAAGGGTATTCGTGTCAATGCTGTTGCACCCGGTCCCATCTGGACACCGTTGATTCCTGCGACCATGCCGAAGGACGCGTACGAGCAGTTCGGGAAGGATGTGCCCCTCGGCCGTCCCGGACAGCCGGCGGAACTTGCGCCCGCGTACGTGTTCCTCGCGTCGCAGGACTCGAGTTACATCACGGGCGAGACCATCGCGGTAACCGGCGGGGTGCCCTTCACCTGACGAGCAGGTACCCCGGGGTGCCGGGGTACCTGCTGTCTATCCCGTGATGCTCGGAGTGTCGGTCGATGTGGGCCGGGAATCGTCGGCGTGCATCTCGCCGACCTCGGACTTCAGGATCCGAAGTGATCTGCCCAGCCCTCGCGCAGCTTCGGGGAGCTTCTTCGATCCGAACAGAACGAGCAGGACCACCGCGACGACCGCCCAATGTGCCGGGCTCATCGCGCCCATCAGCCCGCCATCCCGTCCGTCGGGTACACCGCGTCGACCTCGACCTCGACGAGCCAGCCCGGAATGGGAAGGCTGCCGACCTCCAGCGCAAACCTGGTGGGCCGTGAGGCATTCCGTTCGAGCGGCGCGGCCGGTTCTGCGGATCCCAGCGGCACGAGTTCGGTGTCTCCGGTGTCGAGATTCGTATTCGCGAAGAACTGCCGGTAGGCGCGGTTCCAGCCGGCGTAGTCCGCTCTGTCTGTGCCGGGCGCGTTGTCGAGGAACACTCGCATGGTGGTGACATCGGCGAGGGTCAGACCCTGTGCCTCGAGGTTTGCGCGAATGTTCTTGAGGACGTTGATCCCTTGCGCTTCGGTCACGGTGACACCGTCGGGCAGCTCACCGTCGGTGAACTGTGAGTCGATGTACGACTCCGGGGTGCCCTGCGGTGCTGCCGTATTCGCCGCAGTCGGCCCCAGACCGCTGGATTTGTACACCCTCGCACCGGAACTGATCGTCACGCCCTGCGCGATCATCGGGTTCGTCTCGCCGGGTTCGAGAACCGCCTGCGCGACGGCAGTCGTCTCGCTGGGTGGCGCGCTGGGGTCGTCGTCGGACGAGCAGGAAGTCAGGATGGCGGCGGTGGTGGCCAGGCTCGCGGCCAACGCCGCGGCGCGGAGGGTGGTGCGCTTCATGAGTGCTCCTGGAGATCGGGGGTGGGTCAGGCTGCCGCGACGCGCTGGTGCAGCGCCGTGACGACATCGCGGGCAGAGGTGAAAGCGCCGTGCTGCCAGGCAATTGCGTTGGAGAGGTGGTCCCCGGCGAAGTAGATGCGGTCCACGGGGTCGAGCAACAGTTCGTACTCGGGGGTGGCGGCACCACCGTGCGAGTCGCCTGCCCCTTTCCAGCTCGCCCAGGCCCCTTCCGAGTACTTCATACGGCGCCAGCTGCCCGAGAATGACGAGGCGATGTCGCGGCCGTATTTCTCTCCGTGGATCGACATGCCCTCGGCCACGGCTTTGTCCAGACGCTGCTTGTGGGTGAGGGATTCGAAGGCGAGGTGCCGCCGTCCGCTGGTGTAGTACCCCACGACGACACCTCGGTCCGAGCCGTAGTGGTCGTACGGGAACATGATCTGGCTGATGTCCTTGTCGGTGCTCGAAGCGCCGCCGTAGATGCGGTCTTCCGTTTCCCACCAGCGACGGGTGTATTCGATGCCGAGCTTGCCGGCCGAGGCGGGAACGGCGGCGGACAGCGCTTTGAGCACGTCGGCGGGCAAGTTGTTGTCGAACCGGCCGACCAGATTCGGGGGAACGGTGCAGATGCAGTAGTCGGCGGTGATCGACTTCCGAGCGCCGTCCTGCGTATAGGTCACGGTGACGCCGTCGGGAACGTTCTTCATCGAGGTCACTTCGGCACCGAAGTGGATTCGGTCGGTGCCGATCTTGTCCCGCAAGGCGTAGTAGATCCGGTCCATGCCGCCGACGGGGGTCATCATCATCGTCGCCTGGTCGTAGCCGAATTCGAAGCTGAAGTTGCGGCCGAGGCCGGACCGGATGACGTCGCTCATCGGGAACGGTTCGGTCTCGGTGCCGAAGTTCAGGCCGGCGCCGGGTTCGCCCGAGTAACCGCGCCGGGTGGAGCCGAGGTAACGGCCGTCGCTGGACAGGTCACCGAAGTCGCTGAGGAACTCCGACAACGCCTCCTTGTCGTCGGGTGAGAGTACGTCGTCGAGCGCACCCCTCGACGCGGCCTTGTGGAGGAGTTCGGACATGTAGCCGTAGGTGTCCGCCTTCGCGGCGCGGTACTGGACCGACTGTCCCGAGATAGGGGTGTCGCTGCTGTAATTGACGAGCGTGTTCGCATTCTGATTGCCGAACGGCTGGACCTCGACGCCGAGTTCATGGCAGTAATCGAGGGTGATGTGGCTCTGCGGGATGCGGGTGGCCCCGAGGTTGTAGTAGTGGCCGTCGGCGAAGGTGCAGGTCTGGGTGTCTCCGCCGATCTCGGTTTCCGTGGTGCCGCCGCGCACCGAGTAGACGCGTCCGCCCGGCCGGGTGCGGGCCTCGAGAACGGTGACGTCGTAGCCGCCCTTACGGAGTTCGTATGCAGCGCACAAACCCGCGGGACCGCCGCCGAGCACGACAACCGACTGCTTTCCCGGTGCCTTGCCGATGAGGTCGCCCATCGCGGGGGGCTGGAACCTGTTCGGTGAGGTGGCTGCCGCGGGGGCGAGACCTATGGTCGACATCGCCCCGTAGGCGAGCCCGACTCCTCCGGTCATGCCGAGGCCCCGCATGAATGATCTTCTGGTGACGCTCACTTCATGGCTCCCATCGCGCTCACGACGTCTGCTCCAGGCCGCGGACGTCCTGTGCCCGCGCCGTCGTTCGGAGCAATCGTGGAGGCGGTGTGCTTCCCGCCGGATACGGCGAAGAAACGGTTCGGCAGCGGCGAATGAGAACGTCGCGAGCAGCCCCTCTCACTCGAAAGACCTCATACGACTTGCCGAAGAAATCGCGGGGTAACACGATGCGCGTACGGTCTGCGCGGCCGGGACGAGCACGCCGGCGGGGTAGGGAGGCATCATGACCGAAACGTCTGCGCTGGCCGATGCGATCGCACGGTCGTTCGCGCACCGGGAACCGGAACGGCCGGCAGTGTCGCCACTGCGAGCTTTGGGGCGCAGACAACTGTCGGGATGGGAGGTGCTCGCCCAATCGGTCGCGACGACCGCCCCTGCGGCATCGATGGTCCTGCTGCCCGCCGCGATGCTCACCCACCACGCGCTGACGTCCGGTCTGATCGCCGTGGTGGCTGCAACTGTGCTGGTCACTCTGATTGCCTGGTGCACAACGTTGTTCACCCGGCGCATGATTGCCTCGGGCGGGCTGTACGCGTTCGTCGCAAAAGGTCTCGGCCCACGCGCGGCTCTGACAACGGGCGTCGCGATGGCGGTGAAGTATCTCGGAAGTGGCGCGTTGACGCTGTACCACGGGGGCCACGCGGTAATCGCGATCGCCGCCCAGTGCGGCATCGGCATCCGGGGTCCGGCGACCGCGGTGGTGTATCTCCTGATCGCCGCGGCGATCCTCGCAGCATTACTGCGTGGTGTCCGGTTCGCGGCGCTGGCCATCCTTGTGATCGAATCCTGTTCCTTGATTTTCATCGTCGGCCTGATGGTGATGCCCGGTGCGGAACCCGCACCGGTACAGACCTTTCCCGGAACCGGGACCGGCCTTCTGCTTCCGGTAGTTCTGTCCGCGCTCTTCGCCCTCGCCGGATTCGAGAGCGCGACGTTCGTCGCGCCCGAGGCGCGCCGTCCGATGATCACCGTGACCCGCACCGTGATCGCCACACCGGCACTGTGTGGAGCGCTGTTCGTGTTCGCCGGTTGGGCCGCGTGGAGCGGCCACGCCGACACCCTCGTGGGGGCTTATCTGTACGGCACCTCGACCGGCGTCAGTCCAGTGGTGGTCGCGTTCCTGCACCTCGGGATGGCCTGCTCGTGGCTCGCGTCGGCGATGGCGTCCTCCAATGCCGCATCCAGGCTGCTGTATTCGATGGGAGTCGAAGGCGTTCTGCCGGATGCGCTGGGGGCTGTACACCGGAGACTCCGCACCCCCTGGGTTGCGCTCGTCTCCGCGGTGTCCTGTCTCGCGGTCGGTGCGACGGTCCTCGCGGCCCGCGGCGCGGTGCCCGGCTGGGCCGGTGTCACGCTGCGCGTTGTTCTTCTGGTCGCGTACGTCATGGTTGCGGTCGCGGCGGTGGTGTTCCTCGCTCGTATCCGGGAATCGACGCCGGCAATCTCCTGGACATGCCGCGTCGCTGCGACTCTCGGTGGGGTGGTCACCGGGTACATCGTGATCGGCCACGCGCTGGACGGACGGTTCGGCGCACTGGTGGCGTTGCTCGTCGTGCTCGCGGTTCCGGCCCTGTGGTACCGGCACCTGCGACGAACGCGACCGGCGAGCCTCGCCGACGTGGGCGTGTTCGACAGCCCCGAATCGAAGGATGTGCTTCCCGGGGCCGGCGCCTTCGCCGAGACCGGGCGCGGCCGTGTCGCCCTCGTCGGATCCGATCATCCGAACGCGGTACGGCGGTGAGCGTCCGGGGGGCCGGGCAGGGTGGGCACGAACCCCGGGCCGTTCAGCGTGCGCTCGCCCTCCTCGAAGCCGTTGCCACCCTCGGCGCCGGCGCATCGGCTCGTGACGTCGCGGCGTTGACAGCGATCCCGCCCGCGACTGCCTACCGTCTGCTCAATCTCCTCGTGGCAGACGGTTACCTTGTTCGGGTCGAAGACCTGTCGGGTTTCGCGCTCGGGCGGCGTACCCGCGAACTCGCTGCCGCCGCACCGGCACCCGCTGTGGACATCGATCCGGGTCCCGTCCTCGAGGAGTTGCGTGCACAGGTCCGGTACGGCATCTACCTGGTGTCCTACACGGGCGGTCGGGTCCGCCTCGTCGACCGCGACCCCGACCACGAACTGTCCGGCGAGTCGACCTGGACGACGTACCTGCACGCGTCGGCGATCGGTAAATTGCTCCTGGTTCAGCGGCCCGAACTGATCGGGCCCGGCCCGCTCCGCAGGATCACCGAATGCACCAAGACCGAACCCTCCGAACTGAGGGCGGAACTGGAACGGGTACGTGACGAGGATGCCGCGTGCGAGGTCGACGAGAGTCGCATCGGCCGGACAGCGCTCGCGGTCCCGGTGCGTACTCACGACCATCGGCTCACCGGAGCGCTGACCGCCATCGGGCGTACCGGAAGGCTCAGCGTGAACGATCCGGAGATCCGGGATCTCCTGCGCTCGTACGCCTCTGTCCTGCGCGGGTCGACCTCGGTCTCGTAACCGAGGTTCCCGTCCCGATCCGGCACACGAACTGTGCACGCGCACCGAGCGGAAACGCTTGTCAGGAAAACGGATTCACAGACCGAGCGGGCGGGGCGGGAAAGGGGCAATCGCCGCACACGCCTCCGTTGGCGGTGCGGTAGAACAGGCAGCAGCTGTGACGCTTTCCGGTCGCTCGATCGATGCTCCCGGTCAACCGGGGGTCGTCCAGAAGCGCGTCGAGGTGCGGCAGTGCCGCGTCGCCGATCATTCGTCCCGCACCGATCAGAGCCGACGCCGTGTTGCCCCAGAGCAGCCCGGGTGCCACCACATCGCGCCACGCCTCGATGAGCGGCTCGAGTTGCCGGTCGAGCACCTCGACGGCAACGGCGTCACCGAACCGCGGTTCGGCCACGTGTAACAGGACGGTGCCTCCGTCGGACCGCCACAGCAGTTGCTCCGGGTCGAGGCCGATACAACGCCCGGACAGCGTGACGGACCCGATCGCGATCGACCACACGCGTGCGGCGTAAGCGAAGAATATCGTCGAAGCGGCCACCCGCGTCTCGTCGGTACTCATCCGCTCGGCCGTAGCGGCCACGAGGTGGTCGCGGATCGTGCGCTCACGCAATGCGGTGGTGGGTTGCCATCGGCCGTCGGGCACCTCCCCGGTCCCGACCGCGAAGAAGGGACTCGATGCCGCGATCCGTTCGAGCACCTCGGTCGCGCCCGACGTCGCATTCTCCTGGGCCACGGCACTCCTGCTCTTGCTCGTCTACTCCATCCGCCCGGCTCCCTCACGCCGTCGTGCGACGTCGGCAACGTAGCACGGCGCGGGCACGCCGAACCGCCCGCTTCGGCAGGCCGACTATCGTGGGTCTCACGACAACCGATCGAAAGGACCGGCATGGGTGTGAGTTTGGCCAAGGGCGGAAATGTCTCGTTGTCGAAGGAGGCTCCGAACCTCACTGCGGTGACGGTCGGTCTCGGCTGGGATGTCCGGGCAACGACCGGCGCCGATTTCGACCTCGACGCCAGCGCTCTCGTCACGGGCGCGAACGGCAAGGTGCTCTCGGACCAACACTTCGTCTTCTACAACAACCTGCGTTCGCCCGATGGGTCGATCGAGCACACGGGCGACAACCTGACCGGTGAGGGAGAGGGTGACGACGAGTCGATCAACGTCGACCTCGTGGCAGTGCCCGCCGAGGTGCAGTCCGTCGTATTCCCGGTATCGATCCACGACGCCGACGCGCGCGGGCAGTCGTTCGGTCAGGTTCGCAATGCGTTCATCCGGGTGGTCGACCGCTCCAACGATCGTGAACTCGCGCGCTACGACCTGAGCGAGGATGCGTCGTCGGAGACCGCGATGGTCTTCGGCGAACTGTACCGGCGCGGCACCGAATGGAAGTTCCGCGCGATCGGCCAGGGCTACGCGTCCGGCCTCGCGGGAATCGCCCGCGACTACGGTGTCAACATCGGCTGATCCGCAGGCGCACGCCGCGGGTTCGTGACCGGGCCCGCGGCGCCGTCGTCCGATCTGCCGCGATCACCTCGTGCCGGCAGACTCCCGGTGCGACACTGGTGTGATGTGTAGATGGATGGCCTACTCCGGCGATCCGATTCTCGCCGAGGATTTGTTGTTCAGGCCGGAGCACTCGCTGATCGATCAGAGCCTGCACTCGCATCTCGGCGCGACCACCACCAACGGTGACGGTTTCGGGGTCGGTTGGTACGGCCTGGGCGAGCAGCCCGCGGTCTTCAAGGGCATCGATCCGGCGTGGAACGACGAGAATCTTCGTGAAGTCGCGTCGCAGGTGAGTACCCACCTGCTGTTCGCTCATATCCGGGCGTCGACCGGAAGCGCCGTCCAGCGGAGCAACAGCCACCCCTTCCGGCATGAGAACTGGCTGTGGATGCACAACGGATGCATCGAAGGATTCGAGCGGATGAAAAGAGATCTGGTCTTCGCCATCGAACCGGATCTCTACCCGTATATCGAAGGGTCCACCGACTCGGAAGTGCTCTTCTTTCTGGCGTTGACGTTCGGCCTCCGGGAGGACCCCCTCGGCGCGGTGGGGCGGGCGGTCGGGCTGGTCGAGCACCTCGCCCGGCAATACGGCATCGATGTTCCGGTGCAGATGAGTGCCGCCACCACGGACGGCGTCACGGTGTGGGCGTTCCGCTACTCGAGCGAAGGAAAAACGCGCTCGCTGTTCTATTCCACCGAGATCTCACGATTGCGTTCGCTGCACCCGGAGGTCGAGGCACTCCAGCGCTTCGGTATGACCGCCAGATTGGTTGTCTCCGAACCTATACGGGACTTGCCGGGTGCGTGGAACGAAATGCCCGAAGGTTCCGCGGCGATCGTCCGCGAAGGCCGCGACGACATCGTTCCTTTCGTTCCACTGGGTGCGGCGTAGACAGCGCAGGCGACATCGTGTCCGCGTCGGAATCCCGCGATACCGGTGTCGGAGGCGGCGCGTGACCGGCCGACTACCGGCCGGCGGCCGGTCCACCCGCAGGTTGTTGTGGTCGGCCGGTGTGCGGCCGTTGCTGACGGCCGTTGTGCTGCTGACCGTCTACTTCCTCGCACCGCTCGACGGTATCGGGGATCTGGGGGCGGTGTTCCTCCTGGTTGCGGGAGTTCTCGCGGTGGGTGCGGTGGCGGTCTGGCAGGTCAAGAAGGTACTGGCGTCGCACTACCCGGCGGTGCAGGCCGTCGAAGCGGCCGCTGCCACTGTTGCGTTGTACCTCGTCGGTTACGCCGCGTTCTACTACCTGCTGTCCGCTGCGAACGCGCAGGGATTCAGTGAGGTGCTCTCGCGGGTCGACGCACTCTATTTCTGTCTCACCGTGTTCGCCACGGTCGGATTCGGCGACATCGTGGCCACCACGGATTCGACGAGAGCGGTCGTGTCCCTCCAGATCGTCGTCAATCTGGTGTTCCTCGCCGTCGGGATCCGTGTGCTGACGGGCGTGGTGCAGTGGCGTCGGCAGCAGCGTCAGAACCTTCCCGGCGCTTCCCCGGGCGGGTAGGACCGTCACCCGAAAGGAACGGAATCGTGGCCGAACCCGACATTCCGACACACACCCAGGTGCCTCTCGACCCCCGAGCACGGAGAGCCAGGGGGAAGCACGCACGACGCTCGACGCCCCTCGGCTCGCTCGCCGAATGCGGCGCCGCTCCTGGCCGTTCTCCGATCGATCTGCTCTTGACACAAGCCGAGACCAGGGTGCCCCAGTTGGTCCCCATCCGGCACGGTCGCATGGCGTCGTCGCCGTTCGCGTTCTACCGCGGTGCCGCGCTCGTCATGGCGGACGATCTGTCACGGACCCCGTCGAGCGGACTGACCACCCAACTGTGCGGCGACGCGCACCTGTCCAATTTCGGCATCTTCGCTACGCCCGAAAGGAAATTGGCGTTCGACGTCAACGACTTCGACGAGACGTATCCCGGGCCGTTCGAATGGGATGTCAAACGACTCGCGGCCAGTCTGGCAATCGCAGCGAAGGACAACGAGTTCACCCGGAGGCAGCGGCGGCGCATCACCACTGCCTGCGCGTCCGAGTATCGGGAAACGATGCTCGATCAGGCCGAGCGAGGGAACCTCGCGGTCTGGTACTCCCGGATCCAGCCGACCACCGAACTGGTCGAACTCCGCGACGAACTCGATTCGTCGATGGCAAAGCGTGTTCGGAAGTTGCTCGAGAAGTCGGTACACAGCGACAGCGTGCAAGCGGCCGGAAAGCTGACCTCTGTCGTGGACGGCCGTCGCACGATCACCAGCCGGCCACCTCTGATCGTGCCGATCGAAGAAGTGTTCGCCGACGCCGATGCCACGCAGCTCTACGACGAACTGCGTCGGCGGCTCCGCGAATACGCCTCCACGCTCCAATCGGATCGCCGCACCCTGCTCGCGCAGTTCGAATTCGTCCAGGCCGCACGGAAAGTCGTCGGTGTCGGCAGCGTGGGCACCCGGGCATGGATCGTCCTGATGCAAGGGAAGGACGACGATCCGCTGGTGCTGCAGGCCAAGGAAGCGCAGCGGTCGGTGCTTTCCGGGTACGTCGACGGGCCGGAGTACGAGAACGAAGGCGAGCGGGTGGTGCACGGCCAACGGCTCATGCAGGCTGCGAGTGACATCTTTCTCGGATGGCAGCAGGGTCCCGGCGTCGACGGTGTCCGGCGCGACTTCTACGTCCGGCAGTTGCGCGACGGCAAGGGTTCCGCGGTGGTGGAGGCGATGACGCCGAGAGGTATGGCGCTGTACGGGCGGCTGTGCGCGCGCGTCCTCGCGTACGGCCATGCGCGCGGGGGAGACCGCATCGCGATCGCGTCCTATCTGGGATCAGGCAACGAATTCGACGACGCGATTGCGGGTTTCGCGGAGACCTATGCGGAGAGGAACGTCGGCGATCATCAGGAGTTGCTCGCCGCGATCGACTCCGGTCGAGTCGCCGCGCGCACCGGTATGTGAGCGCGACGGGTCAGCGCACCAGGAGCCAGTTCTTGTCGTGCCGGTAGAACGTGGAGCGTTTGAGCGGGCGGGGATTCGCGACCCCGTCGCGGGTGACGGTCGCGGCCGGCGAACCGAGTTGCATCGCTCGTCCCGTCAGCCACTTGTAACCGCCGAACCAGCGCGGCCGGTCGATTGCGGCACGCAGTCCCGGCATCGCGGGCGTGGGCTCGACCCGGATACCGGGCACCGTGCCGGAGAACAGGCGGGTGTCGTCGACGTAGGCCTCCCCGACGAGTCCGGACTCGCCGCCACACACGAGCGCTCGGCCGACGAGCGCGATGCCGGCGTCGTCCCGGATGAGCGGAATCGGCTTCGCCTCACCCTGCAGTGCGATGGCCGCGGCTTTCGAGCCGCTGCGCAGGCCGTAAGCCTCGGTGGCCGGAGTGCGCGACTCGGGTACGTAGGCGAGTTCGATGTCGTCGAGCCGATCGAGACGCATCAGCCGGGTCAGTGTCGCGGCGAAGGCGGCATCGTCTCCGACGACGATCAGCCGAGGGTTGTCCACCGAGTCCACTCGAGCCAGGACATCCTCGAAATCGTCCTTCTCCGGAAGCGCGGGAGCAGACAGCGTCGTCTCCGGGGTGAGAGTCAGCGGCAGGGGCACCTCGCCGCATCTGAACACTACCGGGGTCAACAGATCTCCTCGCGGATGTCGGGTTCGTACGGTTGCAAGCTTCGGTCCACTCTAAACGGAAGGCGCCGGGCGGGGGTGGGACGCGGGGCGGTGCCGCGAGTCCTCCTGCAGCTGCCACCCGGATCGTGCAGATACCGGTGCCGGAACCGGAGGCCGTGGCAGGGTGGACTACACTGTGGTCCCGGCTGCTGTCCGGTTCCAGGGCAGGACCCTGCAGGCGAGACCGCCCGCACGTAACACCTGTCTGAGGAGAGCGCGACATGCCGGCAATCGTCCTGATCGGAGCCCAATGGGGCGACGAGGGTAAGGGCAAAGCTACGGACCTGTTCGGCGGACGTCTGCAGTGGGTCGTGCGCTATCAGGGCGGAAACAACGCCGGGCACACCGTGGTGCTGCCCAACGGCGACAAGTTCGCTCTGCACCTGATCCCCTCGGGCATCCTGACCCCGGGCGTCACCAACGTCATCGGCAACGGTGTCGTCGTGGATCCGGGCGTGCTGCTCACCGAACTCGCCGGCCTCGAAGAGCGCGACGTCGATACGTCCCGACTGCTGCTCTCGGCCGACGCGCACCTGATCATGCCGTACCACGTGGCGATCGACAAAGTCACCGAGCGCTTCCTCGGCAAGAGCAAGATCGGCACCACCGGCCGCGGAATCGGCCCCTGCTACCAGGACAAACTGGCCCGCGTCGGCGTGCGCGTCGCCGATGTTCTCGACGAAAAGATCTTCACTCAGAAGGTCGAGGCGGCGCTCGAGTTCAAGAACCAGGTGCTCGTCAAGATCTACAACCGCAAGGCGCTCGATCCCGAGCAGGTCGTCGAAGAAGTCCTCACCCAGGCCGAGGGATTCAAGCACCGCATCACCGACACCCGCCTCGAGCTCAACAAGGCACTCGATCGCGGTGAGACGGTTCTGCTCGAGGGCTCGCAGGGCACGTTGCTCGACGTCGACCACGGCACCTATCCGTACGTGACGTCGTCCAACCCCACCGCGGGTGGCGCGGCAGTCGGATCGGGCATCGGACCGACGAAGATCACGACGGTGCTCGGCATCCTCAAGGCGTACACCACGCGTGTCGGTTCGGGCCCGTTCCCGACCGAACTGTTCGACAACCACGGTGAGTACCTGGCGAAGAAGGGCGGCGAGGTGGGCGTGACCACCGGTCGCGCGCGCCGCACCGGGTGGTTCGACGCCGTGATCGCCCGTTACGCCACCCGCGTCAACGGCATCACCGACTACTTCCTCACCAAGCTCGACGTTCTGTCCGGGCTCGACACCGTGCCGATCTGCGTCGGCTACGAGGTCGACGGGGTCCGCGTCGACGAGATGCCGATGACACAGACCGACATCCACCACGCCAAGCCGATCTACGAAGAGATGCCGGGATGGTGGGAGGACATCTCCCACGCCCGCACCTTCGAAGAGCTTCCGAAGAACGCGCAGGATTACGTGTTGCGTCTCGAAGAGCTTTCCGGAGCGTTCATCTCGTGCATCGGTGTCGGTCCCGGCCGCGACGAGACGATCGTGCGCCGCGAGGTCATTCGCTGACCCGGGTCGCGCCGTCCGCAGGCCTGCCTCGCCGACTGGACTGACTCGATCGGTCCACTTTCGGTGATACTGGACCGGTGATCACGCGTGCGATAGGGGCCGGTTCGCTCGTCCGGGATCTGGGTAACTGGCAGGACGCCGGGGACAGCAGGCCGGCATACCGTGCGCTGGCCGACGGCATCCGCCTGCTCGTGCACGACGGGCGGGTACCCCTCGGTGTGGCGCTGCCCAGTGAACGTGAACTCGCGTCGGCCCTGTCGCTGAGCCGCACCACTGTCACCGCGGCGTACGCCGCGCTGCGGGAGGCGGGGTACCTCCGCAGCCGGCAGGGAGCGCGCAGCACGGTGGCGGTGCCCGCCGAACGAACCACGGTCCCGGCGTCGGCGCCGGTGCGCGGTGAGGCGATCGATCTCCGCAACGCGTCGCTCGCGGCCCCGGCGGCCGCCATCGAAGCGGCGTACAGCGCGGCACTGGGATCGATGTCCGCATATCTGGGCTCCCACGGTATGGAACCCGTCGGCGTCATGGCACTCCGCGAGGTGATCGCACGCCGGTATCGCGATCGCGGGCTGCCCACCACACCCGACCAGATCATGGTGACTTCCGGTGCGCAGCACGCGATGCGATTGCTGCTCGGAGTGCTCACCGATCCCGGCGACCGGGTGATCGTCGACCACCCCACCTATCCGAATGCGCTCGAAGCGATTCGTCGTCACGGCACCCGTCCGGTTCCGGTCCCGGTACGACCGGAAGACGGACCCGCCGGCGGCTGGGATCTCGACGGACTCGCCGGTGCGGCCCGCCAGACCGGTGCGCGCACCGCGTTCCTGGTGCCGGACTTCCACAATCCGACCGGGCTGTGTCTCGACGCGGACGGGCGGGCAGAACTGACCCGCATCATGCGTGACGCGCAGGTGACGCTCGTCGTGGACGAGACGATGGTGGACTTGTGGCTGGACGCCCCGCCACCGCCGCCCGTCGCCGCGACCTCGTTCGGAGGGCAGGTCGTCACCGTCGGGTCGACCGGCAAGTCGTTGTGGGGTGGGCTGCGAGTGGGATGGATCCGTGCCGACCGGGACCTGATCGTGCGTCTCACTGGAGCACGTATGGCAGTGGACCTGGGCACGCCGGTGATGGAACAACTTGCCGCCGCGCACCTGCTGTCGGACGTCGAGGATCTGCTCGATGCCCGCCGCCGCGTGTTGCGGGAGCGCCGCGCCGCACTCGTCGCCGCGCTCGCGGACCGGTTACCGGCGTGGCGATACACGCTCGGGCAGGGCGGCATGTCGTTGTGGGCGAGGATGCCCGAACCGGTGTCCACGGCCCTCGCCGCGACAGGACCGAGCCACGGGGTGCTCCTCGCCGCCGGCCCTCGATTCGGAGTGCAGGGTGCGTTCGAACGATTCGTGAGATTGCCCTACACCCAGGAGCCGGACACCCTGAGGCGTGGAATCGCCTCGGTCGCCGCGGCCTACAGTGCCGTCGCCGCGGGACCGCACATAGACGAGACGAGGATCGTCGTCTGAGCGACCACGAAAACCGGTGCCCCGCCGGAACTTCCGTCGGGGCACCGGTCGAGCTTCGAAAGCGTCAGATCCAGAGCGTGTCGATATCGGTCGCCTCGCCGGCCGGCGCTGCGGGCTCACCCGACGGCGTACGCGAGAAGCGCGGAGCGGGCGCGTGCTGGACGACGCCGTCGACCTCGATGAGCGATCCCCGTGCGGCGAGATGCGCGTTCTGCGG
Source organism: Rhodococcus sp. NPDC058639 (assembly GCF_042717545.1). Classification (NCBI taxonomy): domain Bacteria; kingdom Bacillati; phylum Actinomycetota; class Actinomycetes; order Mycobacteriales; family Nocardiaceae; genus Rhodococcus; species Rhodococcus sp. NPDC058639. Next base: position 38,182 of record NZ_JBHXRF010000005.1, on the reverse strand, counting down.
CGCCTCCGCGAAGGTGAGGACCGGCGTCACGCACGCATCGGTACCGAGGAACACCTCGGACCACTCGTCGCGGGTCCTGCTGAGGAACTTCTCCGCGAACACCTTCTTCATCTCCGGCCACGAGGACTTGTCGAGCTGATGCGGCAGATCGGCCGGATCGAGTTCGAGACCCTTCAGCAGGAGCGCGTAGAACTGCGGTTCGATCGCGCCGACCGCCATGTACTTGCCGTCCGAGGTCTCGTACACCTCGTAGAAGTGCGCTCCCGTATCGAGCATGTTCACACCGCGCTCGTCCGACCACAGACCGTTGCCGCGGAACGACCACATCATGTGCGACAGGGCGAGAGCACCGTCGACCATCGCCGTGTCGACGACCTGGCCGCGACCGGACGTCTGACGTTCGACCAGCGCTGCGAGAACGCCGAAGACGAGGAACATCGAACCGCCGCCGAAGTCACCGACCATGTTGAGCGGCGGGACGGGCCGCTCGCCCTCCCGGCCGATCGCGTGGAGCACACCGGTCAGGGAGATGTAGTTGATGTCGTGGCCGGCGGCGTTGGCGAGAGGACCGTCCTGGCCCCAGCCGGTCATGCGGCCGTACACGATCCGGGGATTGCGCTCGAGCACCACGTCCGGTCCGAGGCCGAGACGTTCGGTGACGCCCGGACGGAACCCCTCGATCAGCACGTCGGCGCGCTCGAGCAGTGCGAGCACCTTCTCGATGTCCGCCGGGTCCTTGAGGTTCGCCTCGACGACACGGCGGTTGCGCTGGATCGGGTCGCGGTGGCCCGCGGGCGGGATCTCGCCGGGCCGCTGCACAATGACGACGTCCGCGCCGAGGTCGGCGAGCAGGGTTGCCGCATGCGGTCCGGGACCGAGCCCCTTGAACTCCACGACGCGGATACCCGCGAGCGGGCCCTTTTTCTCAACAGCTTCAGCGGACACTCGTCGAACCTCACTCCGATGCGTAGGAACTCTCCGACCGGGACAGTACCTTAGCGATCGCTCGGGAATATGAGCGTGGTCACGGTGCTGCGGCTCACGCTTGGTACAGGTCGGCCTCGGTCAGTCCGGTCGCCTCGAACGCGTCCGCGAGACTGTTGTGCCGCACCACCATCACGACTTTGTCGTCGACCACCCGGAAGGCGATCGCCTCGTCGAGCGGCGCGCCCGTGCCTTCCGCACCCCACGTCGACCGTTCTTCGACGACCACGATGCCCTCGTGGACGAACATCCGTCCGGGCTCGAGAGTGACGCCGGAGTTCGTCGCCCATTCGCGTAGTTCGTCGAGGCCCTGATCGGCGTCGTCGTCGTCGGTGGGAAGGACGATGTCGTCGCTCGACAACTCGAGGAGCGTGTCGATGTCGTTGCTGTTGACGGCCTCGTGCCAGGCCAGAACGGTAGCGATCTCGGAGGTGCTCATGATCGAAGCCTAGCGTTCCGGCCCGGACGTCGGCATCGTTCCCGGACCGGACCGGGGAGGCGAATCCGCCGAATCGGCCGCCCGGAAGGTGGGTGCCGGGCACAGTGGAAGACATGCTGATCACAGGACAACTTGTGAGCTTCGTACCGAGCACGGACCTCGACGTCTCGGAGATGTTCTACGTCGACACCCTGGAATTCGGGAAGCTCGGTCGCGATGCGTTCGTGCTGGTGATCGACGGGGGCGGCGGAGCGCCCGTGCGGATCACGCTCGTGCAGTCGAGGGAGGAGACGGGCTACACCGCGCTGGGCTGGCGGGTACCCGACCTCGATGCCACCGTCGAACGACTCCGCGACAAGGGCGTCGACTTCACGCGCTACAACGGGATGGATCAAGACGAGCACGATGCGTGGACCGCGCCGGACGGCGTACGCGTCGCCTGGTTCCGTGATCCGCACGGAAACGTGCTCTCGCTGATGCAGTCCTGACCGGCGCGCACTCGGTCCGCTCGGCCGCCGGGCTCACCCGAGGAAAGCGCCCCAGACGAATCCGGCGAGCAGTACCGTGAATCCGCCGATCTCGCCGACGATCAGGGCCACCATCGCCGCTCCCGTGCCGCGCACCGGATCGGCGAACTGGTTGGTGGTGTCGCGCACCGCGCCGTGCCAGACGTAACTGGCGATCGCGCCGACGAAAAACGTCACGACAATCGCGGCGGCGACCAGGTTCACCGGTGTGGTCCACGCGCTGAGTTCCACGAACACCGCGAGGAGCAGGGTCGCGAACGCGTAGAGCAACGCGGAGCGATGCGCGATGTCGACGTACGGGTGCGCGAGGTGGTTCTCCGACGTCGCCATCTGCCGGTACTTCCACACCCCCAAGCTCAGAGCGGCCAGAAAAATCAGTCCCGCCGCAAGCAGCGTCACTTCGGTGTCGACCCCCAGATTCATCGCGTCAGTATGGGGCAGCCGTCAACTGCAACCGCTGGTGCTCCCGCACGACGGGCAGGCATGGCACGATCCGGCGCGTTGCATTCGCACCCCGCACTGCATGCAGTACGGCGCGTCCGGGTTGCCCGGGGAGGACGCAGTGAGTCCGCCGGGTGCCGGCGGCGTCTCAGGCGTATCCGTCGTGGTCGCGGCCGTCGTCGCCGCTGTGGTTGTGCCGGTGTACGACGTGAGGGTCGGAGTGTCCGGGACGGTGCGCTCCGCGCTCGTCAGGATCCCGAGTTCGGTGCGTTCGTCGAGATCGAGGTAGTCCACCGCGAGTCGCCGGAAGATGTAGTCGAGGATCGACGTGGCGATTCGCAGGTCGGGATCGTCCGTGATCCCGGCAGGCTCGAAGCGGGTGCTCGTGAACGCCCGCACAAACGTGCGCAGCGGAACCCCGTACTGCAGGCCGTAACTGACCGACATCGAAAAGGCGTCCATGATTCCGGCGAGGGTGGAGCCCTGCTTCGACACCCGCAGGAACATCTCGCCGGGTCTGCCGTCGCCGTACTCGCCCACGGTGACGAACCCCTTGCAATCGGCCACGCGGAATTCGAACGTGCGCGAACGCCGGGTGCGCGGCATCCGTTCCCGACGGGGTGCCGGGAGCGGCGTGGTGGCCCCGTCGTTGCGCCCCGACCGAGTGGTCGCCGACAGCGGCTGGCCGAGCTTGCAGTTGTCGCGATACACCGCGAGCGCTTTGAGTCCGAGCCGCCACGCGTCGACGTACAGGTCGGAAATGTCCTCCACCGTCGCGGATTCCGGAAGATTGACCGTCTTCGAAATCGCCCCCGACAGGAACGGCTGTACCGCCGCCATCATCCCGACGTGGCCGCGCGGCGCGATCACGTTGTCGCCCATGGACGTCGCGAACACCGGCCGGTGTTCGTCACGCACGTGCGGCGCGCCCTCCAGGGTGTGCTCGAGATCGAGATACGCCACGATGTCCGCGACCCGCGCCGGATCGTATCCGAGGCGTGACAGTGCCCGCGGCACAGTGCGATTGACGATGGAGAGTGAACCTCCGCCGACAAGCTTCTTTGTCTTGACGAGCGCGAGATCCGGTTCGATTCCGGTGGTGTCGCAATCCATCGCCAAGCCGATCGTGCCGGTCGGGGCGAGCACGGACACCTGGCTGTTGCGCATACCGTGTGCGGCGCCGTCGGCCACCGCACGGTCCCACGACTCGCGGGCCGCAGCGAGAACCTCCGGTGCCGCGAGGTCGGTGTCGATGTCGTCGAGCGCGCCACGGTGTTTGGCGAGCACCCCGAGCATCGGCTCGCGATTCTCGGCGAAACCCTCGAACGGTCCGAGGCGCCGCGCGAGCTGCGCGGAGACCTCGTAGGCGGCTCCCGTCATCAGGGCGGTGACGGACGCTGCCCACGCACGGCCCGCATCGCTGTCGTAGGGGATGCCCGAGGCCATCAGCAGCGCGCCGAGGTTCGCATATCCGAGCCCCAGCTGCCGGAAGCGCCGTGACGTCTCCCCGATCCTGTCGGTGGGGTAGTCGGCGCGGCCCACGAGGATCTCCTGCGCGGTGAGCATCACCGCGACGGCGTGCCGGAATCCGTCGACGTCGAACACACCGTCCTCGCGAAGGAAGGTCAGCAGATTGAGGCTCGCGAGGTTGCAGGCCGAGTCGTCGAGGTGCATGTACTCCGAGCACGGGTTCGAGGCACTGATCCGGCCCGTCGCCGGCGCGGTGTGCCAGGCGTTGATGGTCGAGTCGTACTGCATACCCGGGTCGGCGCACTCCCAGGTCGCGGCGGCTATGCGTTGCAGGAGGTCGCGGGCGCGGACGGTCCGCACCACCTCGCCTGTGCGGACCGCGCGTAGCGGCCACTCGGCGTCGTCCACCACGGCGCGCATGAACTCGTCGGTCACCCGCACCGAGTTGTTGGCGTTCTGATATTGGACCGAATAGGTGTCGGCGCCGTCGAGGCTCATGTCGAACCCTGCCTCGGCGAGCACCCGTGCCTTGCGCTCCTCGATCGCCTTGCAGTCGACGAATTCCTCGATATCGGGATGGCCGACGTCGAGGATCACCATCTTCGCGGCTCGCCGGGTTTTTCCGCCCGACCTGATGGTGCCCGCGGAGGCGTCGGCGCCGCGCATGAAGCTCACCGGCCCCGACGCCGTGCCTCCGCCGGTGAGGGGTTCGGCGGACGACCGGATGTGCGACAGATTCACCCCCGCGCCCGACCCACCTTTGAAGATCAGCGCTTCCTGCCGATACCACTCGAGAATCGAATCGATGCTGTCGTCGACGGAGAGGATGAAACACGCGCTCGCCTGCTGCGGTTTGTCCGGCACACCGATGTTGAACCACACGGGGCTGTTGAACGACGCCCGCTGGTGGAGCAACAGGAAGGTCAGTTCCGCCGCGAACGCCTCGGGATCGTCGAGGTGCCCGTCGGCCCGACCCCACGCCGTGATGGTGTCGACGATCCGGGCCACGACGTCGCGCAACGATTGTTCGCGCTGGTCGCTGCCGAGCTGCCCCCGGAAATACTTCTGGGTGACGATGTCGGTGGCGTTCTGTGACCAGAATGCCGGAAACTCGACTCCGGTCTGCTCGAACACCACCTTGCCGGTGCCGTGGTGGACGATGCGCGCGTCGCGGCGCTGCCAGTCCACTTCGTCGGCCGGATCGACGCCCGCCCGCGTGAAGAACCGGGTATCGGCGCGCGCGTCGATGGGAGAACCGGTAGGCGACTGCCGGGCGCTGCTGTGAGGCACTGCACTGCACATCGCTTTCCTCCAGGGACGGCGATCGATGCCACATATAGTCCCACCATGGTCTCACCGCGTCTCGGTACTCCGCTGTCTCCGACTGCCACCCGTGTTCTTCTGCTCGGCTCCGGCGAACTCGGCAAGGAGGTGATCATCGCCCTGCAGCGACTCGGCGTGGAGGTCATCGCCGTCGATCGGTACTCCAATGCCCCGGGTCAGCAGGTTGCGCATCGTGCTCATACCGTCGACATGGGAGACCCCGATGCTCTCCTGGCGATCATCGAGGCCGAGCGTCCGCACCTGGTCGTGCCGGAGATCGAAGCCATCGCCACCGATGCGCTGGCCGTGGTCGAAGAACGCGGGGTCGCCGAGGTCATCCCCACCGCGCGCGCCACACAGCTCACCATGAACCGCGAGGGCATTCGCCGCCTCGCCGCGGAGGATTTGGGACTGCCCACCTCTCCCTACCGGTTCGCGCAGTCGCTCGACGAGGTCCGCGCCGCCGCCGAGCAGGTCGGTTTTCCATGCGTCGTCAAACCCGTGATGTCCTCGTCGGGGAAGGGCCAGTCGACGGTGCGTTCCGCCGCCGACCTGTCCGCCGCGTGGGATCACGCGCTGGCCGGGGGTCGCATCAACCACGGCACCGTCATCGTGGAGGGCTTCGTCGACTTCGATTACGAGATCACCCAGCTCACCGTGCGCGCCATCGGCGAGTCCGGCGAGGTCGAGACGTATTTCTGCGATCCGATCGGTCATCTGCAAAAAGACGGTGACTACGTCGAATCCTGGCAGCCGCAACCGATGAGCCCCACCGCTCTCGCACGCGCCCGGGAGGTCGCCGGTGCGGTCACGGGCGCCCTCGGTGGTCGCGGCGTGTTCGGCGTGGAACTGTTCGTCAAGGGCGACGACGTGTACTTCTCCGAAGTCAGCCCTCGCCCGCACGACACGGGCCTGGTCACACTGCGCACCCAGCGCTACTCGGAATTCGAACTACACGCACGCGCGATCCTCGGGTTGCCGGTCGACACGGCCATGATCACCCCGGGCGCATCCGCCGTGATCTACGGAGGGGTCGACGCCACCGGGATCGCCTTCGACGGTGTGGCCGACGCTCTGCGTGTCCCCGAAACCGACCTGCGCCTGTTCGGCAAGCCCGAGTCGTACCGCCGCCGCCGGATGGGTGTTGCTGTGTCGACCGCGACGGACGTCGCGACCGCCCGTGCCCGTGCCACCGATGCCGCGTCACGCGTGCACCCGATCGCCCTGTGAGCGCCGGCGCGGAGGTCCTCGTCGGCCTCGTCATCTGTGTCGGGCTGCTCGGGGTCGTGCTGCCGATCCTGCCGGGCACGCTGCTCATCTTCGGGGCGATCGCGGTGTGGTCGGTGGTCACCGGGGGCGTGGTTGCATGGACGGTGTTCGCGATCGCTGCACTTGCTCTCGTGGTCACCGCGATCGTCAAATACACGTGGCCCGGAAAGCGACTCCAGCAGGCCGGTGTCCCGAACCGGTCGCTGATCATCGGCGGACTGGTCGGCATCGTCGGGTTCTTCGTCGTGCCCGTGATCGGCCTCGTGCTCGGGTTCCTGCTCGGAATGTACGTCTCGGAGATCCAGCGCCATCGCACGCATGCGGGAGCGTGGCGGTCCACGGTGGCCGCCACCAAGGCGGCGGGCCTGTCGATCCTCGTGGAACTGTTCGGCGCACTGATCGCGGCCGGCGCGTGGCTCGGTGCGGTGGTGTTCTGGTAGCTCCAGCGGTCCGGCCGGCAGTGCCGTCGTTGTTTACCTACCCGATCCGATTGGTTACGCCGTTGAAATGAGCCGCGGCCTAACGTCGTTCCCAACGATCGGTTCAGCGTCGAACCCCCGGCCGTCGCTCGCTGCCACCCGGAGGTGGGATGTTCTCGTCACGATTGACAGAAGCCAGTGTGGTTCCCGAGCGGGTAGACACCCCGCAGGAGGCACGCGCAGCCATCTCCGCCCGCGGTGCCGCAGTTGCCCACGGACTGCACACCGAGGAAGATGCGCTGGCTTTTGCGGCGGAAGTGCTGGGAGACAAGCACATCCGGCTCGGACGGCAGTTCGAGGCGAGTATGCGCAACCATCAACGGGAAGCGGCCGTCGTCGACGCCCAGCCCGTCGACGCGCGAGGACGAAAGCGCTCGTTCGGAAAACCGGGCGAACGGATGACCGCGCACAACGACGGATTCGCGTTCGGGGACTATGCCCCCGACCATCTGTTCCTGTGGTGCAAGCGGCCCGCAGAATCCGGCGGTGACTCCTTCCTCATCGACGCGTGGAAGCTCACCGAACTGCTTGCCGCCGATCCCGCGACCGCCGACCTCGCGGAGTTCTGCCGGACCGTCGACGTCGACCATTCGGAACCGAACTTCGCGCAGAGTACGTACGCGCCGATCGTGCGGGTCGTGCCCAGCGGGCGGGTACAGGCGCGGTACCACCCCTATCTGGCGCCGGTCCCGGGCTCGACTCGTCCCGCCGACGCCGACATGATCGCGCGCTGGAACGACACGGTGCTGCACGTGCGGGACACCGGGCCGATGTTCCGCGCGGAGGCCGGCGAGATGATCTGTCTCGACAACTACCGGCTGCTCCACGGCCGCGACGGATACACCGATCCGGCACGCGAGCTGTACTCGATCTGGGGCTGGACGACCGATGCGGTCGCCGTGCCCGCGCAGCAACTCGACATCGTCGAGCCGGACCTCGCCGGACTGACCGGCTGAGCGGCGCGATGAATACCGTCCTGTCCAGGGGAGCATCCGCCGCGAAGGCCGCGACCGGACCCACCGGCGAGGAGCATATTCCGGCCATCGACATGAAGGGTGTCGCCAAGACATACCCGCTCGGGCGCCGGCGCGGCGAACTGACTGCCATCGACTCGTTCGATCTGACCGTCGCTCGTGGCGAGTTCGTCGCGCTTCTCGGCCCGTCCGGTTGCGGCAAGTCCACCGTGCTGCGGCTGCTCGCGGGCCTCGAGGAACCCACGGCGGGAACGGTCCGCATCGAGGGAGGCGGACCCGCCGATCTGGTCGCCTCGCGCCGGCTCGGCGTCGCGTTCCAGGAACACGCCCTGATGCCGTGGTCGGATGTGTGGCACAACATCGCGCTGCCCTTCCGCATCGCCGGGCGGACGGTCGATTCCGGTCGCGTCGAGGAACTCATCGAACTCGTGGGGTTGTCGGGCTTCGAGAAAGCGCGACCGCGACAACTGTCCGGTGGCATGCGGCAGCGTGTGGCCATTGCGCGGGCGCTCGCACTCGAACCCGACGTTCTGCTGCTCGACGAACCCTTCGGCGCACTGGACGCGGTGACCCGCCGGCGCATGAACTTCGAACTCGCCCGGATCTGGGCCGACGCGGGGTCGACGACCGTGCTGGTGACACACGACGTCGACGAGGCAGTCCTGCTCGCGGACCGGATCGTCGTGCTCACCGGCCGGCCGGGCCGGGTACGGCACATCGAGAACGTGGCGCTGCCCCGGCCGCGATCGGCCGAGATCACCCGAGACCCGAGATTCCACAGCATCGTCGACCGGCTCACCGGCTTGCTCGACGGGCCCGCGACGTGACCGCGGTCTTCCCGCGACCCGTCACCCTCCCGCATTTCGCGTCGAACATCCTCGGCGCCGCCCTGTTGCTCGTGATGTTCGAGGTCGTCGGCAGGGCACAGGTGTTCGGGAAGAACTGGCCCCCGCTGACGGAGGTCGTCACGTTCGTCGCCGGCAACGACGCCGTACAGGCCACGTTGACACGGGCATTCGGTGCGACCGCAACCTCGGCGCTGTGGGGATTCGGGCTGGGCACCGTCGTGGGCGCAGCGCTCGCATGCGTCACCGTCGTGGCCCGGTGGACCGCACCGGGACTCGACCGGCTGGCGACGATCGTGCACGCGATACCTCTCATCGCGATCGCGCCCCTGTTGGTGACCACGGTCGGGCGCACGACCGCTCCGACCGTCGTCGCAGCGATGGGTGCGGGCTTCGCGGTCTTCGTTGCCACGTCGGCGGGGCTGGCGTCGGCACCGGTGGCGCAGTCCGACGTGCACACGGCGCTCGGATCGTCGCGATGGTCGCGTCTTCGTTTCCTGCAGCTTCCGCACACGGTGCCGCTCGTCACGGACGCGGCGGGCCTCGCGGTGACCTCGGCCGTCCTCGGGGCTGTTCTCGGGGAGTGGTTCGGCGCCCCGAAGGGGCTCGGTGTGCTGCTGGTCAGCGCGATGAACAACTACCAGATCCCGCTGCTGTGGTCCGCCGCCGCCGGATGCGTGGTGCTGTCCCTGACCGCGTACCTGCTGGTTCGTCTGCTCGCCGTGCCCGTGCATCGGAGATTCTCATGACTGTCGTGCGCGGCGCCGTCACGCGATATTGGGTGCTGCTCGCGCTGCTCGGCGGGTGGTGGGCGGTGGTCGCCGCCAACGACTTCAACCAGATCGTCATGCCGTACCCCCAGGACGTTCTCGTCGCGATCGTCCGCGAGCGACACGACTATGTGACCGCGCTCGTTCCGACCCTTGCGCTGTCGCTCGGCGGGCTCGCCGCGGGCTTGACGGCCGGCGGCGTGTGCGCGGTGCTCGTATGGTCCTCCCGGATCGTCGCGGGAGTGCTGACCCCGATGGCGCTGCTGCTCAACTCCGTACCCGTCGTGGCGATGATCCCGGTGCTCGCGCGGGTGCTCGGGTACGGGCAGACCACGGTGTTCGTGGTCACCGCCATCATCTGTTTCCTGCCCGCGTTCGTTTTCGTCGGCGCACGGCTCGCCGCTCCGCCTGCGTCACTGGGAGACGTCTACACGGTGCTCGGGGCGAGCAGGCGAGTGCGGCTGACAAGACTCCTGCTGCCCCATGCCCTGCCCGGGTTCCTCGTCGCTCTGCGGGTCAGCGCCCCCACCGCGGTTCTGGCCGTCCTGCTCGGTCAGTACCTCATGGGTGCCGGTGGCCTCGGAAAGATGTTCTCCACCTCGATTACCTACAGCCAGAACCAGCAGGCCTGGGGCGTGGCGGTGGTCGCAACCGCCGTGTCCACCGGCCTCTTCTTCGCGGCACGCGCGGTTGCGGATCGTGCGGCCGCGCGCTTGACCTGACCACCCGCTGCATTTCTCACCGATCACCACCAGGAGGCTCCATGCCCGCACGCCCCTTCACCGGTCCGAGCCTGAGCCGGCGCACTTTCCTGCGGGGAACCGCGGCCGGGGCTCTGGGAATCGCTGCGGGCGGCACTCTCGCCGCGTGCGGTTCCGGCGAATCCGGTGCGGAGTCCGACACGCTCCGAGTCGCCTTCGGCTGGATCCTCAACACCGAGTTCGGTGGGTACTACGTCGCCGAGGACAAAGGTTATTACGCCGAGGAAGGCCTCACCGTCGAATTCCAGGGCGGTGGCCCGAACGCCCCCACGCCGATGCAGGCGGTCGCCGCCGGATCGGCGGACATCGGTATTGCGGCCGGTGCGCCCGACCTGTACACCGCGATCGGGCAGGGCAACGATTTCGTGGCGCTCGGCGCCCAGTTCCAGGTCTCACCCGCCGGACTGCTGTCGTTGTCCGCACGACCGATCCGCACGCCGCGCGACCTCGCGAGCGCCCGCATCCTCGGCCAGGAAGGCATGCAGACCACCCTCGACGCGGTGCTCGTCGGGGCGGGTCTCGACCCGGTCTACGACTTCACTCCGGTCGGCTTCGATCCGAGCCCGCTCGTCGAGGGTCAGGGCGACTGCTACACCTGCTTCGTCACCAACCAGCCGATCACGCTCGAACAGCAATACGGTTTGCGACAAGGCGACGGCTACGAGGTGGTCACGTTCGCCGATCTCGGTTCGGCGCAATACGCCGATGTCGTGTTCGTGGACCGCACCGCCCTTGCGGAGAATCGCGACAGGCTGGTGCGGTTCATGCGTGCCACCATGCGCGGCTGGGAGGATTACCTTGCCGACCCGCACGCCGCGGCGACACTGGCGGTGGAGAAGTACGGCGTCGACCTCGGACTGGAGATGGCGCAGCAGACCCGGCAGGCGGAACTCCAGGTTCCCCTGATCGAAAGCCCCAGCGGCCTGTTCGCGATGGACGTCGCTGCCATGGAGGGGCCCATGTGGCAAGCACTGGCACTGGGCGGGTACGAGAACCTGCCCGCGCCGGCCTCCTTCGTCGACCTCGGTGTGCTGGCGGAGGCACGTTCGCCTCGGTGAGACGCAACGTGCCTCCGCCGGCACCCACCCGAATGTCACTATGGGCGCCGGGATCAAACCTCTTGCAGGCGAGGGTAATCCGTGTAACCCTCGGCGCCGGGTCCGTAGAACAGTTCCGGGCGGAGGTCGTTCTCGCGGTGTTCACCCCGCCACCGTTCGACGAGATCGGGGTTCGCGAGCACCGCGCGACCGACCGCCACCGCGTCGGCATGGGCTTCTTCGATCAGGCGAACGGCTTCCTCGCGCGTGGTCGGCGACGCGAAGCCGCTGTTGGCGATCACCTTCCCACCGAAGCGTGCCCGCAACTCCTGCACCAGTTCACCGGCAGGCTCCTGGTGCAGGACCGACAGATACGCCAGGCCGACGGGGCGCAACCGGTCGACGAGGGCGCCGTAGACAGCGCGCACATCCTCGCGGTCGGTCTCGAGGGCGTCCTGGATGTTGTGTTCGGGGGAGATGCGCAGTCCGACCCGACCCGCACCGACGGCGTCCGCCACGGCCGTGACCGCCTCGACGACGAGACGGATCCGGTTCTCCACCGAGCCGCCGTACTCGTCGGTGCGCCGGTTCGAGGCCGGGGACAGGAACTCGTGCAGCAGGTAACCGTTGGCACTGTGGATCTCCACACCGTCCAGCCCCGCGTCGATCGACCGCCGGGCTGCGGCGACGATGTCGTCGACCGCAGCGGCCACCTCGTCGGTCGTGAGTGCGTGCGGTAGTGGGTACGGCTGCTTGCCCTTCGTAGTGTGCACCTCACCGTCGATCGCGACGGCGCTCGGGGCGACGACGCGCCGTCCGCCGTTCACATCCGGGTGGGTCACCCGTCCGCCGTGCATCAGCTGCAGCACGATGCGGCCACCGCGTCCGTGTACGGCCTTCGCGACCCGGCGCCAGCCTTCGGCCTGTTCGTCGGTGACGATTCCGGGCTGCCCCACGAACGCTTGCGACTCGAAGTTGACGTAGGTCCCCTCCGCGATGATCAGGCCGACGCCCGCCCGCTGCCGATAGTGTTCGACGATCAGGTCGCCGGGAATCCCGTCCGGTCCGCCGCGCAGGCGGGTCAGGGGAGCCATGACGATGCGGTTGCCGAGTTCGAGGTCGCCGAGTGTGACTGGTGTGAACAGATCCATTCGTGGCGCAACAGGATCTCCCGGGCGGGGATTCCCGATGTGGTGCCGGCTATGAAAAGTGTCACCGCGGCGCCCGAGGTTCGGTCGGTGTCGTCCCGTCGCTCCGGTATGCGCATCCCCGCAGGACAAAGCCTCTGTACGCAGAGACGGCTCCGCCCGGGGGACGCGAGGCGTCCACCGGGCGGAGGTGGGTCGGCGATCAGGCCTTGTGCGGCTCCGACGCGCGGAACATATCCTCGCGCTCGACGACCTTGACGCGCTCGCGGCCTTCGGCTTCACCGAGGCTGCGCTCGTGCGCGTCGAGCCGGTACCAGCCCTGCCACGTGGTGTACGGCAGCTGCTTGCCCTCGAGGAACTTCACGACGGCGTCCTCGGACGGCTCTTCGGGAGAGTTCAGGCGGCCCGCCGAGCGATCCTCGAGCAGGTTCGCGACCGTCTCGTTCGCGTCGCCCTTCGTGTGACCGATCAGGCCGACGGGGCCGCGCTTGATCCAGCCGGTGACGTAGGTGTGCGGCATGAACCGCTCCGGGCCCTCGGCGGCCTCGTCGCCGAGGACGCGCCCGGCTTCGTTGGGCACGGTGCCGGCCTGGTCGTCGAACGGCAGCTGGGCGATGTTCTGCGACAGGTAGCCGACGGCGCGGTAGACGGCCTGGACGTCCCAATCGCGGTACTTGCCGGTCCCGCGAACGTTGCCGGTGCCGTCGAGTTCGGTGCGCTCGGTACGCAGGCCCACGACCTTGCCGTCCTCCCCGAGGATCTCGTGCGGAGACTCGAAGAAGTGGAGGAACAACTTGTGCGGACGGTTACCCGCGTCGCGGATCGCCCAGTCCTGCAGTGTGTTGGCGACCATGTCGACCTGCTTGGACGCGCGGCGTGCCTGCTCGGAGCCCTGGTCGTAGTCGATGTCCTCCGGGTCCACGATCACTTCGATGGTGGGGGAGTGATCGAGTTCGCGCAGTTCGAGGGGGGTGAACTTGGCCTGGGCCGGACCGCGACGCCCGAACACGTGCACCTCGACGGCCTTGTTGTTCTTGAGGCCCTCGTAGACGTTCGGCGGGATCTCGGTCGGCAGCAGTTCGTCGCCCGTCTTCGCGAGCACGCGTGCAACGTCGAGCGCGACGTTGCCGACGCCGAGGACGGCGACCTTCTCGGCCTCGAGCGGCCATTCGCGCGGCACGTCCGGGTGGCCGTCGTACCAGGACACGAAGTCGGCGGCGCCGTAGCTGCCGTCGAGGTCGACGCCGGGGATGTTCAGCGCGCGGTCGGCGTTGGCGCCGGTGGAGAAGATCACCGCGTCGTAGAAGCGGTTCAGGTCGTCGAGCGTGAAGTCGGTCCCGTAGTCGAGGTTGCCGAGAAGGCGGATGTTCGGCTTGTCGAGCACCTTGTGCAGGGCCGTGACGATGCCCTTGATGCGCGGGTGGTCCGGCGCGACTCCGTAGCGGATCAGACCGAACGGTGCAGGCATCCGTTCGAACAGGTCGATGCTGACTCCCGGATCCTGCGCGGTGTCGGACTTCATGAGCGCATCGGCGGCGTAGATACCGGCGGGACCGGCACCGACGATCGCGACGCGAAGGGGACGAGTCTGATCGGTCATCAGGGGATCAACTACCTCTTCGGTGAGCGGACGGACATACCCAGCTTAAATTAAGGCTGCCCTCAGCGGGCGGGGCGCGGGGCGCGGGGAAGGACGGTGTGAGAAGAATGAGAGAACCGTCGAGAGAATCGCTTCAGCGACAACACATGTGGGCACTCATACGACACAGGTCGACGGCGAGGCGTCGAACGAGCTGAGTAGTGGCCACGCCACAATTCCTACCTCGAGAGGGTTTATTCGGCAAATGCTCCGTGACCGGCCCCGACCCTGGTCGGGGATAGGATCGCCCATATGGCACAGCGTCAAGCACCCGATCCCGATCCTTCGGCCGACGAACCCGCCAGCGGTACACCCTGGCCGTTCATGGGGGCACTGCTGGTTGTCGTGCTGCTCATTCTGGGGGTGATGGGTGCCCAACTGCTGGCGCCCACGCAGGACCAGCTGAGCGAGGACGAACGGATCAATCGCACGGTGGCGGACTACGTCAGCGCGCACAACGAGAACGACCAGAACATTCTCGCGCGCCTGCGCTGCGAAGAGCTGCCGGAGGCGGAGGCACCGCTCTCCGACGTCGAGGGCAATGTGGAGTTGCAGGCGACCCAGGACGTCGCCGTGGACGGTGACCGCGCGACCGTCGACGTCCGCGCGACCGTCGACGGCGAATCCCGGATCGAGACCTGGCAGGTTGTCCAGGTCGACTCGGTGTGGCGAGTCTGCGAGTTCTGACCGCCTCCCGAGTGCACGCCACGCCGTGACCTGTGAAAACATGTCGTGGTGAGCTACGCAGGTGATATAACGCCGCAGGAAGCTTGGGAGCTCCTGCGGGAAAACCCGGATGCCGTGCTCGTCGATGTTCGTACCGACGCCGAGTGGAAGTACGTCGGGGTCCCCGAGACCTCGCCCATCGGCCGCCGAACCGTCTTCGTCGAATGGGTTCGCTATCCCGACGGTGCCCCCAACCGAATGTTCGTGGACGACCTGGCGAAGGCCGGCGTCTCCGGCGGTCCGGTGATATTCCTGTGTCGCTCAGGGCAACGTTCGATAGGTGCCGCTGAGGCGGCCACCGCGGCGGGCGTGACCCCCGCGTACAACGTCCTCGAGGGATTCGAAGGAGCGCTCGATGCCGACGGGCATCGCGGGGCTCAAGGCTGGCGTGCAATGGGCCTGCCGTGGAGGCAATCGTGAGTCCCATCCCCAAGGGCGGCGCATTCGAGCGCCGGCTTCCCGACAACGTGCGTCCTGCCACGCTGGGTGTGCGGGGCGGCACCCTGCGCTCCGGGTTCGAGGAGACGTCCGAGGCGCTCTACCTCAACTCCGGATTCGTGTACGAATCGGCGGAGGCCGCCGAAGCGGCGTTCACCGGCGAAGTCGACCACTTCGTGTACTCGCGGTACGGCAATCCGACCGTGAAGATGTTCGAGGAGCGGCTACGACTGCTCGACGGTGCCGAAGGCGCCTATGCCACGGCGTCGGGCATGTCCGCCGTCTTCACGGCACTCGCAGCCCTTCTCGGCAAGGGGGATCGGCTCGTCGCCGCCCGCAGCCTGTTCGGGTCCTGCTTCGTCGTCTGCAACGAGATCCTGCCCCGATGGGGTGTGGAGACGGTGTTCGTCGACGGCGAAGACCTCGATCAGTGGGAACAGGCATTGTCCGTCCCCACGACCGCGGTGTTCTTCGAGACTCCCTCGAACCCGATGCAGACCCTCGTCGACGTGCGGGCCGTCTCCGAGATGGCGCACGCTGCTGGGGCAAAAGTGGTGCTGGACAACGTATTCGCCACTCCACTCCTGCAGCGCAGCATCGATCTCGGTGCCGACATCGTGGTCTACTCGGGCACCAAGCACATCGACGGACAGGGCAGGGTGCTCGGCGGTGCGATCCTCGGACCCGCGGACTACATCGACGGACCCGTGCAGAAGCTCATTCGTCACACCGGTCCGGCGCTGAGCCCGTTCAATGCGTGGACGCTGCTCAAAGGCCTGGAAACTATGCCGGTCCGGGTGCGCGCCGCGGTCGATTCGGCGCTGCGCCTGGGGCAGTTCCTCGAGACGCAGGACAAGGTGCGCTGGGTCAAATACCCGTACCTGGACTCGCATCCGCAGCACGACCTCGCGCGTTCGCAGATGAGCGGGGGTGGCACGATCCTCACGTTCGAACTCGACGCCCCCGAGGGCGAGGGCAAGAAGCGCGCGTTCGAGCTGCTCAACAAGCTGCGCATAGTGGATATCTCCAACAACCTCGGCGACTCCAAGTCGCTCATCACCCATCCCGCGACCACCACCCACCGGGCGATGGGCCCGGAGGGCCGCGCCGCAATCGGCCTGTCCGACGGGGTCGTGCGCCTCTCGGTGGGACTCGAAGATCCCGAGGATCTGCTCGAGGACCTCGAACAAGCGCTCTCCTGACCCGAGAGCACTCTTCCGGCCCGGAAACGCTGTGGGTTACGCTGCGGGTGCTCTGCCAGTCGGGCAGGGCACCCGCAGCGTTACGGTGAAGCCGGTGAAAATTCGGCGCTGTCCCCGCAACTGTGAACTCCGGCGATCGTGCCGGGGAAGCCAGGTCAGCCGGCGCAGCGGGCACGTACTGGTCCTCGGACGAAGGACGGTCTCGTGCCGCAACTGACGATGTTGCAGCCGTACTGTTTTCGTCCTCCGAGTTACGGAGGATGGCTGTGCCCCTCGTATCCCACCGGCTGCTCGCTGCCGGAATCACCGCGTGCGCCCTGCTGGCCACAGCGTGCGGCGCCGACAACGGCGACAACCATGACAACCACGACACCGCCGGAGCCGGGAGTCCCCAGGCGATCGTGTCCCTGAGTCCCGTCAGCACCGAAATGCTGTACGCCGTCGGCGCCGGCGACCAGGTGATCGCCGTCGACGACCAATCCGATCATCCGGCCGGTGTTCCGGTCACCGATCTGTCCGGGTACACCCCGAACGTCGAGGCGATCCTCGGTTACGAACCCGATCTGGTGGTCGCCAACGCGGACACCGCGGATCTCGTCGCCGGACTCGAGCAGGCCGGAGTCGAGACCTTGATTCTGCCCGCGGCGCTCACCCTCGACGACACCTATGCCCAGCTCGAGCAGGTCGGTGCGGCCACCGGGCACGTCGCAGGCGCTGCCGAACTGGTCGCGCAGATGAGGAGCGAGGTCGACGAGATCCTCGCCGGGATGCCCGAACGTCAAGTCCCGCTTCGCTATTACCACGAACTCGACAACACCTTCTACTCCGTCACGGACGACACCTACATCGGCGAGATCTTTTCGATGCTCGGCCTCACCTCGATCGCGACCGGCGGCAACGGGTATCCCCAACTGTCGGCCGAGTTCATCCTCGAAGAGAACCCCGACATCGTCTTCCTCGCCGACGGCCAGTGCTGCGGCGTCACGCCCGAGAATGTCGCGGAGCGAGCAGGATGGGGCGAGCTCACGGCGGTCCGTGACGGGCACGTCTACGTCCTCGACGAGGACATCGCCAGCCGCTGGGGGCCGCGCGTCGTGGACCTGATGCGGGACATCGCCCGGATCGTCACCGGTATCCCCGCGGCCCAGCCCGCGCCTTGATCACGACCCCGCGTCGTCGCGCCCTCGTGCTGGGTGGCGCGGCGGTCGTTCTCCTCGCCGCCATGCTGGTGAGCATCCTCGTCGGCCCGGCGGGACTCACGCCGCAGGCGGTCCTTCTCGACATCGCCGACCGGTTGCCGTTCGTCGACGTCGATTCCGGGCTCTCGACGCGGCAACAGGCGATCCTCTGGAACATCCGCATGCCGCGCGTCGTGCTGGGGGTTCTCGTCGGAGCCATGCTCGCCGTCGCCGGAGCGGCGTACCAGGGCGTCTTCCGCAATCCCCTGGCCGACCCCTACCTGCTCGGGGTGTCGAGCGGGGCCGGCCTCGGCGCGACACTCGCGATCGTGGTCGGAGGCGCCGCAGGGTTTGCCGGGGTTCCGGTCGCAGCGTTCGCCGGCGGCCTGCTGGCCGTCGGCGCGACGTACGCGCTCGGACGCTCGGTCGGTGGGGTGCGTTCCGAAGTCGTCATCATCCTCGCGGGCGTGGCCGTCGCGGCGTTCGCGAATGCCATCCAGACGTTCTTCATGCAACTGCACGACGACACCTTGCGTCAGGTGTACTCCTGGATGCTCGGGCGGTTGTCCACCGACGGGTGGTCCGATGTCGTCGTGGTCCTGCCGTACGTGGTGGTCGCGGTTGCCGTCATCGCACTGCACCGGCGCACCCTCGACGTCATGGCGGTCGGCGACGTCGAGGCCGCCAGCCTCGGGATCCATCCGGCTCGTGTCCGGCTGTTGCTGGTCTGCGTGGCGACACTCGGCACCGCCGCCGTGGTGTCGGCGAGCGGACTGATCGGGTTCGTCGGCATCGTGGTGCCGCACGCGGTCCGGTTGCTCGTCGGCCCCGGTCACCGCATGCTGCTGCCGTTGTCGCTGATGGTCGGGGCGGCGTTCCTCGTCCTCGCCGATGTGCTCGCCCGCAGCGTCATGTCGCCGTCGGAGTTGCCCATCGGCGTGGTCACCGCCGCGATCGGTGCGCCGTTCTTCCTCGTCGTGCTCAGACGAAGCCGAGGTGCATGATGTCCGCTGATCTCGAATCGCTCGCGTCCACCGCCGTCACGTGCCGCGGTGTCGGGGCTGCACGCGGCGGCGTGGACGTGCTCCACGACGTCGATCTCGTCGTGACGACCGGCGCGTGGGTGTCGCTCGTCGGACCCAACGGGTCCGGTAAGACCACGTTGTTGCACGTTCTCGCGGGGCTCGTTCCCTCGACGGGGCATGTCCGGGTGGCGTCCGTGACGCCGGGCCGGGGCGCCCGGCGTGCGACGGCGCGCGCGGTCGCGCTGATGCCCCAGCGCCCCGTGGTTCCGGAGGGTGTCACCGTCGAAGAACTCGTCCGGCTCGGCCGCACACCGCACATCGCACGGTTCGGCTCGGAAACGGGACGCGACCGGGCGGTGGTGGACCGGGTCATCGAGCGCCTCGAACTCGAGCCGTTCACGCGCCGATTCGCGACGGATCTGTCCGGGGGTGAACTCCAGCGCGTGGTCCTCGGTCGCGCACTGGCACAGGAACCACAGGTGCTGCTGCTCGACGAACCCACCAGCGCCCTCGACATCGGGCACCAACAGCAGGTACTCGAACTTGTGGACTCCATGCGCACCGAAGGTGAGCTGACGGTGATCGCCGCGATGCACGATCTGACCTCGGCGGCGCAGTACGGTGACAGGCTCGTCCTTCTCGACCGCGGCCGGGTCGTCGCCGACGGGCCGCCCGCCGAGGTGCTCACGGTCGACCGGATCGGGCAGGTCTACGGGGCGCGGGTCGAGGTCCTCGACCGGCCGGCCGGCCGCGCCGTTCTCCCGCTTCGTGATCCGTGGAAGGACGCATGATGGACGTACTGCTGCTGGGCACCGGCGCCGCGGACGGCTGGCCGAATCCTTTCTGTGCCTGCGAGTCCTGCACGGATGCCGCACGACGCGGCGAGATCCGCGGCCAGACCGCTGCGCTGGTGGACGACGTGCTCATGCTCGACTGCGGACCCGAAGCACCCCGCGCCGCAGTACGTTTCGGCAGAACCCTGTCGGGTGTGCATCACATCCTGCTCACCCACGCGCACACCGATCACCTCGGACCCCAGGCACTGTTGTTCCGCTCGTGGGTCGATGCGGGTCACGTGCTCGATGTGGTGGGACCGGCGGAAGCAGTCGACATGTGCCGGCAGTGGGCGGGCCCGGACGATCCGGTGCGTTTCGTTCCGGTGCAGGCGGGCGACGCGCTCACCGTCGGCGGGTATGCAGTGCGGGTTCTTCCCGCGCGACATCAGGTGTTCCGCGAGGGTGATGCGGTGCTCTACGACGTCACCGGTCCGGACGGTTCCCGCATCCTGTGGGCGTGCGACACCGGCCCGCTAGCGGACGGCTGGTTCGACGAAGTGCGCGGCGCGCGGTTCGATGCCGTGTTCCTCGAAGAAACATTCGGTGACCGATCGGACCTAAGGCGAGGTCACCACGGACTGCCCGAATTCCGGGACACAGTCGCAGCTCTGCGCAGGTGCGATGCCGTGACCGACACGACGGACGTGGTGGCGGTGCACCTCGGGCACCACAACCCGCCCATGGCGGAAGTGCGCACACGGCTACAGGCGTGGGGTGCCCGTCCCGGTACCGACGGTGAGATCGTGCGGTCCGGGGCGGAGAAGCCGCCGGCGCACCGGTCGCTGGTACTCGGGGGCGTGCGCTCGGGAAAGTCACGGCACGCGGAAGAACTGTTCGCCTCGTACGCCGCGGTCACCTACGTCGCGACCGGGGGGATCCGCGTCGGCGACGCGGAATGGGCTCAGCGGGTCGCACTGCACCGCGAGCGTCGTCCCGAATCGTGGTCCACCGTGGAAACTTCCGATGTCGCGGGCGTCCTGCGCGCCGCGACAGGCCCGCTGCTGATCGATTGTCTCGGCACCTGGCTCACCGCGCGCATGGACCTGCACGACGTATGGAACGGTGGGGACTTCGCCGCGGTCGACGCCGACATCACCGATCTCCTCGATGCGTGGCAGCGATGCCAGGTGCCCGTGGTCGGGGTAAGCAACGAGGTGGGTAGCGGTGTGGTTCCGGCCAGCGCGTCGGGCAGGTTGTTCCGTGACACGCTCGGTCGCCTCAACGCGTCGGTGGCTGCGGTGTCGGACACGGTCACGCTCGTCGTGGCGGGGATCCCGCTGGCGTTGCGCTGACGGACCGCGACCCGGAGCCCGGTCGTCAGGCGAGCAGCCGGTAGAGACCGACGAGCCCGACGGTCACGATGACCGCCCGTAACACCGTGGGGGACAAGCGGCGACCGAACCGGGCACCGAGGTATCCGCCGATCAGCGAGCCCACGGCGATCAATGCGGCCACAGTCCAGTCGATGCGTTCGAACGCCACGAGAATGTACGCGCTTGCCGCGACGATGTTCACGATCAGCGAGAGCAGATTCTTCGTGGCGTTCTGACGCTGGATATGTTCGGTAAGGAGGGCACCGAACAAACCCATCAACAGGATGCCCTGTGCGGCCGTGAAGTACCCGCCGTAGATGCCGACGGCGAAAGTGCCTACCACCAGCAGGGTCATCCGGACCGGGCCGATCCGCCCGTCCGGATCGCCGTCGGTGCGTCGTAGTACCCATTTCTGGATCTGTGGTTGCAGCACGACGAGGACGAGCGCCAGGACCAGCAAGACCGGCACGACGGTCTCGAACACCGTCTCCGGCAGATGCAGCAGAAGCCACGACCCGATCAACGCGCCGCTGATCGACGCGGGGATCTGCCATCGCAACGTCGGCCACTGGCCGCGTAACTCGCGCCGATAACCCCACGTTCCCGACACACCGCCCGCGACGAGTCCGATCGCATTCGACATGGTCGCGGTGACGGGCGGGACCCCGAATGTGATGAGGGTCGGGAAGGTGATGAGGGTTCCGGAGCCGACCAGCGAGTTGATCGCACCGGCGCCGAGGCCGGCGAGGGCAACGAGAAACAACTCCAGCGGCGTCACTGCTCGGAGTCTACGGAGGCGCCGGGACAGGGTCGAGGCGGCTTCCGGTCGGTCTAGGTGCCCGCATCCTGGCGCGCACTACGCCGTAAGGCGAGGACGACGACAAGGGGCCATATCGTCTCGGGCGTCAAGCCCACCCGCTCGACCAGCCCGAAATACTGCCCACCCTGCGCCGAGATCAGGAACGCCACGGTCAGTGCCACGAACACCGTGGTCGCGAGGGCCGATCCGCGGACGCTGAGTGCGAACGACTGCGGACGGCTGCGAGACCCGACGAACGCGGGGAATGTCGCGATCAGGATCGAGCCGACGACGACACTGACCACGTGCGGCGTGGCAGATCCGTTCGCCGGTTGCGGAAGTGCCGCGAGGGCGATCCCGGAGATTCCCGCCCCGCCGAGGACCAGTCGTGCGGCGGGACGCAGTGCGCTCAGTCCGAGCGCCGTGACCACATGGCACGCGCCGAGCACGAACAGCGACGTCGTCATGATCCAGCGTTCGGCTCCACCGTGCCCGGCGAGCGTGCTCAGGCTCTGCCGCACAGCGCTGTACTCCGGTGGTTGTACCGTGCCCGCGACCACCCAGCCCGCGGTCAGTGCAACAGGGGCGAGCACGGCCGAAGCTACTGCCCACCAGGGTGCCCCGCGATACGCGCGGCTCGGCCCGGACGCGGTGATAGTTACTCGTTCGACGCTGCCCACGTGCTCCATCGTTGCGCACCAGCGGCTTCCGCGGTGCGGATTGGAATGTTCCGCGAGGCTTGAAATCAGGTCGATTCGAATAGGTGTGCGCAGCGTTCTCCTGGTCCACAGTTCATCGCAGTCCCCATGTATGCCCGATTCTTCTGTTCCGCGCAGTCCCATCCAGAGCGACCGAGAGACCCGGCTCCCTGACGTCGCAGCAACCCTCCCGACATCGGGTGCGGGTGCTACCGCCGGGACCGATGGAAGGAAGATCCACCATGATGTCTCCTGCCCGCAGTGGGTCGGTGTGAGCGCGCCTACCGAAATCCGCACGACCACCCCGGTCCCCGAGCATCTCGACGACTCGGATCTCGTCGTCGCTCCCACCCGGCACCCGTGGCGTTGGGTCACCAGTGCCGCCGTGCTGATCGTCGTTGCACAGTTCGCGCACGGTCTCGCGACCAACCCGGGCTGGGACTGGCCGACTTTCGCTCAGTACTTCACCGCGACGTCCGTGCTCGCCGCGCTGTGGATGACGATCAAGCTGACACTCTGGGGGACAATCCTGGGGTTCGCGCTCGGTGCCCTCCTGGCAGTGGGACGATTGTCGAACAACCCAGTGCTGCAGGTCGTCTCGTGGACCTATATCTGGGCCTTCCGGTCGATTCCGTTGATCGTCCAACTGCTGTTCTGGTTCAACATTGCGTACCTGTATCGAACGTTGTCCGTCGGTGTGCCTTTCGGACCGGGCTTCTTCTCGTTCAACGTCACAGGCGTGATCTCCGGATTCACGGCCGCGGTCCTGGGCTTGGCGCTGCACCAGGCCGCATACTCCGCGGAAATCATTCGTGCCGGCATCATTTCGGTGGATCACGGCCAGGTCGAAGCTGCCAACGCTCTCGGTATCCCGCGCGGACGGCAGTTCTTCAGAATTGTTCTGCCACAAGCGATGCGTTCGATCCTGCCCAACGCGGCCAACGAGGTGATCAGCCTGTTCAAGGGCACGTCGATTGTCTCGACCATGGCGATCGCCGAACTGTTCTACCAAGTCCAGGTCGTTTTCGGCCGCAACGGACGCGTCGTTCCGCTGCTCATGGTCGCGACCGTCTGGTACATCATCCTGACGACATTCCTGTCGATCATGCAGTACTACGTGGAGCGACACTACGCGCGAGGCTCCGCCCGAGCGCTGCCCCTCACGCCGTGGCAGAAGGTCACCGCGAAGTACCGGGAGATCCGCGACAGCGGCGTCGGCGCACCCCGGGGAGCGACCCGATGACCTCTGACGACGAACGCGTCCCCTATGCCGTCGACGTGCGAGGTGTCTACAAATCGTTCGGAACACTCCCCGTGCTCGAGGGGGTGGACCTGCAGGTCCGTCGGGGAGAAGTCACGGTGATCCTGGGGCCGTCGGGCTCCGGCAAGTCCACGTTGCTGCGGACCCTGAACCATCTCGAGAAGGTGGACCGGGGCACTGTCCGCATCGACGGTGAACTCATGGGCTACCGGCGTCGCGGCAACAAACTCCACGAATTGCGTACCCGCGACATCCTGCGCCAGCGGTCGAGGATCGGGTTCGTGTTCCAGAGTTTCAACCTTTTCCCGCATCTGACCGTGCTCGAAAACGTAGTCGAGGCACCGCTGTCCGCGCAGCGCCGTGACCGCGGCGAGGTGGAGGCAGAAGCACGCGGACTGCTCGATCGGGTCGGGGTGGGGGACAAGATCCACGATTTCCCCAAGCAACTGTCCGGAGGTCAGCAACAGCGCGTGGCGATCGCCCGCGCCCTCGCACTCCGGCCCGCCGTCATCCTGTTCGACGAACCCACGTCCGCGCTCGACCCCGAACTGGTCGGTGAGGTGCTCGAAGTGATCCGAGACCTCGCACGCGGTGGATCCACTCTGGTGATCGTGACCCACGAGATCGGCTTCGCACGCGAGGTTGCCGACACGGTCGTGTTCATGGATGGCGGTGTGATCGTCGAGCAGGGAACCCCCGCGGACATCCTGGATCGGCCCCGGCACGAACGCACACGGGCATTTCTGTCGAAGGTCCTCTGAACAGCCCGAACCATCGCTCCGCATTCACTCGACTGCTCATATCCCCCCCATGGAAGGTAATGATGTTCGCCTCGTCCCGCCGTCTCAGATTGCTCGCATCCACCGTCACCGCTGCAGCGGTGCTGGGTACCGCCGCCTGCAGTTCGGGCCCCGATCAGGCTGACGCCGCGACCGCTGCCGGCTACAACCTCACCGCCTACCAGAACCGCATCACGACCGACAAGGTCGACGAGATCGCCGCGAAGGTACCGCAGGCGATCCGCGACCGCGGCACCCTGATCGTGACAGGCGCCGCCGGCACCGCTCCACCGTTGCGCTTCTACGCCGACGACGACACCACGATCATCGGGTCCGAAACCGA
This sequence comes from Rhodococcus sp. NPDC058639, assembly GCF_042717545.1. Classification (NCBI taxonomy): domain Bacteria; kingdom Bacillati; phylum Actinomycetota; class Actinomycetes; order Mycobacteriales; family Nocardiaceae; genus Rhodococcus; species Rhodococcus sp. NPDC058639. The sequence goes on along the minus strand of NZ_JBHXRF010000005.1, from coordinate 13,478 downwards.
CTTCGCCTATCTGATCGGGGACGTGCTCGACCTCGATATCGAGTTGACCGCCGCCGACTGGGCGCAGAACTTCGTGCGCGTCGATTCCGGGGAGGCCGATGTGTTCATCTCCAACGTCACCGTGACGGAGGAACGCAAGGAGAAGTACGACTTCGCGACCTACCGCCTCGACAGCCTCGCTGTCGAGGTGAAGAAGGACAGCGGCATCACCTTCGACGGCGCGAAGGACATCGCCGGGCTCACGATCGGTGTCGGTTCGGGTACCAACCAGGAAGCACTGCTCGTCGAGTGGAACGAGCAGAACATCGAGGCAGGTCTTGCACCGGCCGACATCCTCTACTACCAGAACGCGGTCGACTACTACCTCGCGCTCGGCTCGGGTCGCATCGACGCATACGTCGGCCCCAACCCCACCTCCGCCTTCCACGCTCTGCAAACGGGCGAAACCGAAGTGGCAGGGACGTTCTCCGGCGCGGGGTCGGACCTCCAGGGCGAGATCGCGGTACTGACGAAGAAGGACAACGGGTTGATCCAGGCGATCAACGAGGCCCTCGACCACATCATCGAGAACGGGACGTACACGCAGGTCCTCGAGCGATGGGGTATCACCAGCGAGGCCGTGGCCGACTCACGGATCAACCCTCCGGGGTTGCCCAAGACCGCTTCCTGACTCGGAATCTGAAGGAGAGAACATGAGTCGGGCGAATTCACGGGTCGACGCCGTGGTGATCGGTGGCGGTGTCATCGGATCGAGCGCCGCATGGCGTCTCGCTGCCCGTGGCCGCTCGGTGGTCCTGCTAGAGCAGTTCGAGCAGGGCCACCGGCGGGGCGCATCGCACGGAAGTTCACGCATCTACCGGCAGGCTTACGACGGGGAGTTCTACACCGCGTTCGCCGCCTCGGCATTGCCCCTGTGGCGGCAACTCCAGGACGCGACAGGGCACGAGTTGCTCACCCTGACCGGCGCGGTCGACCACGGCTCACCGGCCACGGTCCTGTCTCGCGCCCGGGTACTGGACGCGCTGCGAATCGATGCCGAAGTCCTCGAGCCTGCCGCGGCCGAGAAACGCTGGCCCGGGATCCGATTCGATACGACGGTGGTGCATCACCCCGGTGCCGGCAGGTTGCACGCGGACCGTGCGGTCGTGGCACTCCATCGGGCGGCCGCGCTCGAGGGCGCCGACGTCCGGTTCTGCGCCACGGTGCGGGAACTGCGCCGTGTCGCCGGGTGCGTCGAAGTGATCACCGACAGCGATGTGGTACGGACGGGCCATGTCGTGATCGCCGCCGGAGCGTGGTCGTCGCGACTCCTTTCCGAGGGAGGTATCGCACCGGTCCCGGATCTTCCCCGATTGCGCACCACCCAGGAGCAACCGGCCCATTTTGCTCCCCTCGCACCCGACGATTGGCCCAGTTTCGTCCACCATCCGGGTGCGGGTCTGGTGACCGAGGGGATCTACGGCCTCGGGTCGGACGACGGAATCAAGATAGGCGAACACGGCACCGGGCCGGAAGTGGACCCCAGGACCCGTACCTTCGCACCCGATCCGGACGGCGTCCGGCGACTCGTCGAGTATGCGGAGACCTGGCTTCCAGGCGTCGACCCCGGCACCGTCGTCGCCGACACCTGCCTGTACACCACGACACCGGACAGCAACTTCGTGATCGACCGGATCGGTGATGTCACCGTCGCCGCAGGGTTTTCCGGACACGGATTCAAGTTCGCACCCGCGGTCGGAGAACTGGTGACGGGACTCGTCGACGGAACCGCCGTCTCACCGGATGTGTTCCGTGTCGGTGCCCGCGTCGGTGTGGTGGCCCGGTGAGCGATACCCGCCGCCTGCAGATACACGCAGTCTCGCAGGACGACCCTCGCGCGGCGCCACTGCTGGCCGAACTCGCGGTGGAATACAGCACTCGGTACGAACGCCCGCTCGAAGAACAGGTCGAGGCGCTGATCACGCACCCCGGCGAGGAGTTTGCCCCGCCACACGGGGCGTTGCTCGTCGTCGTCGAGGACGGGGAACCGGTCGCGGGCGGGGCATTCCGGCGATACGACGAGGACACCGCCGAACTCAAACGCATCTGGACCTCCCGGCGGCACCGCCGGCGGGGACTCGCCCGCATCGTCCTCGCAGAACTGGAAACCGAAGCGCTGCTGCGCGGGTACGCCCGGATCTATCTCACGACGGGGTGGCGCCAACCCGAAGCTGTCGGCCTCTATCTCGCCGCGGGATACACCGCCCTGTACGACGTGACCCGCCCCGCCGAGGAGATCGGCCCACACCCGTTCGAGAAATTCCTGACCCGAAAGGTGGAGTCCGCGTGAGATTCCTGCTGCTGAGCCTGATCACCCACCAACCCGACCCCGTGACCGGAGACATGCTCGGTCCCGCCGAACGACTTCGCGAAGTGGTGGATACGGCGGTGCTGGCCGAACAACTCGGGTTCGAAGGGTTCGCGGTCGGGGAACGGCACGAACACCCGTTTCTGTCGTCGTCGCCGCCGGTTGTGCTCAGCAACATCGCCGCACGCACGTCGACGCTCGAACTGTGGACCGGAGTGACCACGCTGAGTCTGCTCGATCCGGTGCGCGCGTTCGAGGATTATTCGACCCTCGACAATCTGTCCGGTGGGCGTCTGAACCTGATGATCGGCAAGGGAAACGGCACCGCACAAGCGGAGCTGTTCCACGTCACCCCCGACGATCAGTGGGACCGCAATCGCGAAGGCTACGAACTGTTCCGGCTGTTGTGGGAGAACGAGACCGCGACATGGGAGGGGCGCTTCCGACCGCCGCTCACCGATGCGGTCACAGTGCCGCGTCCACTGCAACGCCGCCTGACCATATGGCACGGCAGCGCAACGAGTCGCGATTCGGTCGATCTGGCGGCGAAGTACGGCGACCCGGTGTTCTCGGCCAACGTGACCAACCCGATCGAGCCCTATGCCGAGCTCATCGGCTATTACCGGCAGCGCTGGGCGGAGTACGGACACGATCCCGCAGCGGCGCGGGTGGGTGCAGGAACTGCGGGGCTGTACGTGACGCGGACGTCGCAGGAGGCGGTCGACCGGTTCCGCCCGTTGTTCGAACAACGGCTGCGACTCGCACGCGAGGCCGGCCAGCCGAGCGTCTTCGGCACCGTGGAGGACTTCGTCGAGCGCAGTTCCGCGCTGATCGGCAGCCCGCAGCAGGTGATCGACAAGGTGTTGCGCTATCACGAACGGCTCGGGCACGAGGTCATGCACGTCACCGCCGATCGCGGCGGCCTCACCAGCGCGGAGCAGCGTGCAAGTCTCGAACTGTTCCAGAGCGAGGTCGCGCCGGCCTTGCGTGCGGCGATCCCGGGCCGGCTCGTCGCCCGGTAGGGGTTTCGATCACGCTGAGCGTAAGCGTGTGCCACCCGCGGCGGGATGCGTAGCGTCTGCCACGACCATCCAGAGCGACCGAGAGACCCGGCTCGACGACGTCGCAGCAACCCCCTGCCTCGCAGGTGAGGGTGCTACCGCCGGGAACGATGGAGGACAGCATGAGAAATCGGCCTTCGGTGGGATCGTGGTCGCGCCGGCACGTCGACCTGTGCCGCCACAGTGGCGCACTCTGTCGCCGCCGCGCGGTCCCCGTTTCGTAAAGCATTCTCCCGCAGCACGTCTACTCCGGCCCGGCCACCTCGCATTCGCGCGGCTGCCGGCGCCGTGCCGAGATCATGGAGCCACAGGTGCCACTTTCGTCCATATCCGCTTCCCGCCGCGTCGTCGTCGCCGCCCTCACCGCGTCGGCACTTGCCGGCAGTCTGACCGCGTGCGGGTCCGATTCGTCGGCGGCCACACCCGGTGGTGGCATTCCGCAGCCCGGCGGAACACTGCGGTACGGCCTGTCGCAGGCACCCACCTGCGCGGATCCGGTCCAAGCCGGCACCAACCAGACCATCTACGTCGCACGCCAGGTGGTCGACTCGCTCACCGATCAGAACCCCGAAACCGGCGAGATCGTGCCGTGGCTCGCCGAAAGCTGGGATGCCAACGACGACGCTACGCAGTTCACTTTCCGGCTGAAGGACGGTGTTACCTTCAGCGACGGAACACCGTTCACCGCGACCTCCGTCAAGAACAATTTCGACGCGATCGTGAACAGCATCGGCGGCGTCAAGGCCCCGAGCGCCGTCGGTTACCTCGCCGGCTATACCGGCACCACCGTGGTCGACGAGCACACCGCACAGGTGAACTTCTCTGCGCCGAACGCTCCGTTTCTCCAAGCCACCGCGACACTGCAGCTCGGTCTGCTCTCCGACAAGGACGCCGCGAAGAGCGCCGAGGAGCGTTGCGCCGGAGATCTTTCCGGAACCGGACCTTTCGTGCTCGAGGACTACCAGCAGGACAAGTCCGTGACGCTCGTCAAACGTGCCGGATACTCGTGGGGATCGGAGGCATTCGCGCACGACGGCGAGGCGTATCTCGATCGCATCGAGTTCTCGATCGTTCCCGAATCCGGTGTGCGCACAGGTTCTCTCGCGTCGGGACAGCTCGATGCGATCTCGGATGCGCTGCCGCAGGACGCCCCCCAGATCGAGGCTGCCGGTGGAGGCATTCTCACCACGTCGAATCCCGGAATTCCTTTCGGGTTCCAGCCCAACGTCACTCGTGGGGTGCTCACCGATCCCGCGGTCCGCGCCGCGCTCTTGTCGGCGATCAACCGGCAGGAACTCGTCGATACCGTCCTCGGACCCGACTTCGAGCCGGCGACGAGCACACTGGCCTCGGCCACCCCCGGCTACGCCGCGCTCGACGACGTCACCTACGACCCGGACAAGACGCAGCGCATCCTCGACGAGGCCGGATGGGTCCCCGGCGCCGACGGGGTCAGGGTCAAGGACGGACAGCGGCTGAGCTTCCCCGTGCTGTTCAGCCCCGTGTTCGCGGGAAACCAGGCGATCCTCGAACTCGTCCAGCAGCAGCTTCGTGCCGTAGGCGTGGACCTGCAACTCGACCTGCAATCCATGTCGGAGCAAACCGCACGGCAGAACTCGGGTGACTACGAGTCGTCGTATTACAACAGCACCCGCGCCGATGGCGACATCTTGCGCACGGCCTTCGGGCTCGACGGACGCAACATCAACCGGCGTGGACCGATCCCGCAGCTCGACGAGGTGCTGACCGCTCAATTGACGACCACCGATCCGGTGGTGCGTGCGCAATTGATCCGGCAGGCACAGCAACTCGTGCTCGACAACGGTCTGTGGGTCCCGACGGTCGAGCTGTCACAGGCGATCGGTGTCGGCCCGAACGTGCAGGATCTTGCCTTCGAGGCGTCGGCGCGACTGCAATTCTTCGACACCTGGCTGAGCGAGTAAACCGTGGTGCGCTATCTCGTATCCCGCGTTCTGCAGGCGGTCGGTGTGTTGTGGGCTGCGTTCACCGTGTCGTTCGGTGTCCTCTATCTGCTGCCGTCCGATCCGGTGAGTATGGCCGCGTCGGGCGACAACGGCACTCCCGTCGACGCCGCGGCGATCGCCGAACTGCAGGCCAGGTACGGACTCGACCAACCCGTGTGGACGCAGTACCGGAATGCGCTGGGTAGCGCGATCCGGGGTGACTTCGGTACCTCCATCTCGACCGGACAGTCGGTGACCGACGCGATCGGCGCGGCACTTCCGAGCACGGTGGTCCTCGCTTCCACAGCGTTGACGGCCGCGGTGGTAGGGGGAACGGCGGTTGCGTTGCTCGCGACGTACACCCGCGTCGGTTGGCTGCGCAACGCGCTGCTGTCCCTGCCCCCGCTCGGTGTCGCGGTCCCGACCTTCTGGGTGGGGCTGATTCTGCTCCAGGTCTTCTCGTTCCGTCTGAAGCTTGTGCCGGCATTCGGGGATCAGAGCATCGAACATCTGATTCTGCCTGCGATCACGCTGGCATTGCCGGTCTCGGCGGTGATCGCACAGGTGCTCGCCGCGAGCCTCACCTCGACGTGGCGCCAGCCCTTCATCGAAGCGGCCCGGGCGAAAGGCGCTTCCCGCCTGCGTATCCAGCTGCGGCACGCCCTGAGACTGTCGAGCATTCCGACGTTCACGATCGCCGGCGTCCTCGTCGGGTCGCTACTTGCGGGGTCGGTGGTGGTGGAGACGGTGTTCTCGCGCGCCGGTATCGGCCGGCTGACACAGATGTCGGTGATGACGCAGGACATTCCGGTCGTGCAAGGCATCGTCGTGTTCTCCGCGGCCGTGTTCGTTCTCGTCAATCTCGCCGTGGACCTGCTGTATCCGCTGATCGACCCGCGGATCGTCGGCGCCCGCCGGCAACAGGGCGTCGCGCCGGACGTCGAGCGCGAACCCGCCGCGCACGATACCGGCTTGGAGGTGAAGGCTCTTGTCTGACACTTTGACTCGAGAAGAACTGCACACGGGTGCCTCGCCGCGGCAAGGAACACCGGTGGGTCGTCCGTCGCGGTGGCGTGCGGGTGTGGTGCAGGTGCAGCGGCACGGGGTCGTCGTGGTCTCGGCCGGCGTGCTGCTCCTCGCGGTAGGGTTCGCGCTCTTCCCGTCCGTCTTCGCCTCCGGTGACCCGCTTGTGGGGATACCCGCCGAGAAACTGGAGGGCCCGAGCCTCGCGCACTGGTTCGGCACCGACAACATCGGCCGCGACGTCTACACGCGGGTCGTGCACGGGGCGGCGCTGTCGCTCACCGCGACGCTCCTCGCCGTCGGAATCGCACTCGTCGCGGGTTCGGCGATCGGACTGCTCTCCGGGGCGGTCGGCGGCGTTCTCGACGCGGTGCTCATGCGTATCGTCGATGTGCTGCTGTCGATTCCCGCTCTCCTGCTGTCGCTCGCACTCGTCACCGCATTGGGGTTCGGAACCGTGAACGTGGCGATCGCCGTGGGCGTCGGGCTCGTCGCCAACTTCGCCCGGGTGATGCGCTCGGAGGTGCTGCGGGTGCGGCGCGCACTGTATGTCGAAGCGGCCTTCGCCTCCGGTGCACGGTGGCACTCGGTGTTGCGCCGTCACGTGCTGCGCAATTCGTACGCGCCGGTCCTTGCCCTCGCCGCAGTCGAATTCGGCATGGCCGTCCTGGCGGTCTCGTCGCTCAGCTTCCTCGGCTTCGGCGCGGTGCCGCCCACACCCGAGTGGGGGTCGCTGATTTCGGAAGGCCGCAACTATCTGGCGACCGCCTGGTGGATGACCACTCTGCCCGGCCTGGTGATCGTTGCGGTGGTGCTTGCTGCTCACCGCATCGGCCACGCCGTCGAGAAACGAGGTACCCGATGACCACTACCCGCCCTCTCCTGGAGGTCAGCGATCTGCGCGTGGTGTACGGCTCGGGGCGGGATACGGTCCCCGCCGTCGACGGAATCGACTTCTCCGTCTCTCGCGGCGAGGTCGTGGCCGTGGTGGGCGAGTCCGGATCGGGGAAATCGACCACAGCGCACGCGATTCTCGGTCTTCTGTCGGGGAGCGGCCGGGTCACCGGTGGCACGGTCACGTTCGACGGTCAGCGCCTCGACGAACTCCCCGAACGGGCATGGACACGACTTCGAGGCGCACGCATCGGCCTGGTCCCGCAGGATCCGGCCACCTCGCTCAACCCGGTCGTCCGCATCGGCGACCAGATCGCCGAAGTGCTGCGGATCCACGGCCGTGCGGATCGCCGCACCGCGAAGATCGACGCTCTGCGGATTCTGGACGAGGCCGGGCTCGACCACCCGGAACTGCGTGCCGAGCAGTACCCGCAGGATCTCTCGGGCGGGCAACGACAGCGGGTGCTCATCGGTATCGCCCTCGCATGCCGCCCCGAACTGGTCATCGCCGACGAGCCGACGAGCGCACTCGATGTCACGGTGCAGCGACGCATCCTCGACCATCTCGAGGAGCGGATCGCGGAAACCGGTTCCTCGGTTCTTCTGATCACCCACGATCTGGGTGTCGCTGCGGACCGTGCCGACCGCATCGTCGTGATGAAGGACGGACGGATCGTCGAGACCGGGCCGGCGCTCCAGGTACTCGACAACCCGCAGCACGCATACACGCGTTCGCTGATTGCTGCGGCACCGAGTTCGGCGGATGCGCCTCGTCGCGTCGGCCGGGACAACGGCAGCGATCCGATCCTGTCCGTCTCCCACGTGTCGAAAACCTTCCGCATCGGCCGGAAATCCTCGCTCGAGGCGGTGCGAGACGTGTCGTTCGATGTGCACCGCGGCCGGACGCTGTCCTTGGTGGGGGAATCAGGATCAGGGAAGTCGACCGTGGCACGGATCGCGATCCGGCTCGACACCGCAACGACGGGGACGGTCCAGCTGGACGGGCGCGACATCACCGCGCTGCGAGGCCGCGAACTGCGGGCGTTGCGCCGCCGGGTGCAGATCGTCCACCAGAACCCGTACGCGTCGCTCGACCCGAAACTGCGGATACGCGAGATCGTCGCCGAACCGCTCGACGCCTTCGGTATCGGAACCCGGGCGGAGCGTCGCACCAGAGTCGCGGAGCTTCTCGACCAGGTGGCGCTGGCGCCGTCCCACCTCGAGCGCAAACCTGCCGAGTTGTCGGGCGGGCAACGCCAGCGCGTCGCAATTGCACGAGCCCTCGCGCTGCAACCGGAACTCGTGGTGCTCGACGAACCGGTCTCCGCACTGGACGTGTCGGTTCAGGCCCAGATCCTCGACCTGCTCACCGAACTGCAGAACGAGCTCGGTGTGAGCTACCTGTTCATCTCCCACGATCTCGCCGTCGTCCGCCACATCAGCGACACCGTCGCTGTGATGCGTTCCGGCGATGTCGTCGAATGCGGCACCACCACAGACATTTTCGACAACCCACGGCACGAGTACACCAAGATGCTGCTCGACGCCATCCCAGGGAAGGTTCGTCATGCCCGATAGTTCGGAATTGCTGCTCGCCGTCGAATTCGCGGGCACCGGTCTCCACCCCGCGTCGTGGCGACGCGACGATTCGCGCGCCGAGGACCTCTTCACTGCACGGTACTGGAGCGACCTCGTCGGGAGTGCCGACAGGGCGGGTGTCGACTTCGCCTTCCTGCCCGACAACTTCGGCGTCACCTCCGCCGAGAACACCGTGCGCGGTCGCCTCGAAGCGGTCGGTATTGCTGCGCGGCTGTCCACCGCCACGTCCCGGATCGGACTGATCCCCACCGCGACCGTTACCCATACCGAACCGTTCCATGTCGCCAAGGCGATCCAGACGATCGACCACACCACTCTCGGCCGCGCCGGATGGGAGGTCGCGGTGACCCGGGGTGACGCTCCGACACGGCTGTTCGGGCGCAAAGAGGCCCAGCACGACGGGTCACTGTGGGCGGAAGCCCACGAGGCGGCCGAGGTGGCTTCCCGACTGTGGGACAGCTGGGAGGACGATGCCGAGATACGGGATGTGGAGACGGGCCGATTCGTCGACCGCGACAAGCTGCACTACATCGATTTCGAGGGTGAATACTTCTCCGTCAAGGGCCCGTCGATCACGCCGCGGTCCCCACAGGGACAGCCGCTCATCGCAGTAACGATCAGCGATGAGCACTCCTTCGACTTCGCCGCTGCGCGAGCCGATCTCGTACGGATTCGCGCGACAGATCTGCGCGCGGCGGAAGATCTCGCAGACCGCGTGCGCGCCGCCGCGAACGGCCGTCGCCTCCATGTCCTGCTCGACGTGGATCTGTTGCTCGCCGCGAGCGACGGCGACGCTACGGACGATTTCTCCCGGCTCGAGGACTGGGCCGGTGCGCACTACCGTCCGGAAACCGTGCTCCACCGGGGAACGTCCCGCGGACTCGTCGAACTGCTCGACGGGGTGCGCGGCGTGGACGGCGTCGTTCTTCGACCCCTCGCGTTGTCTTCGACCACGCAACGCCTCGTCGCCGACGTGCTGCCGGCGTTGCGGCCGGCCGCCGAACTCGTCACCGGAACCCTGCGCGAACGACTGGGTCTCGACCGGCCCGCCAACCGCTTCACTTCCGCTCACTGAAGGGCTGACATCAGTGTCCCGCAACACGATACGTAAGCAAATACACCTCGGCGCGCACTTCCCGGGGGTCAACAACACCACGGTCTGGGCCGACCCGGCGTCGAAAAGCCAGATCGATTTCGCGTCGTTCCTGCATCTCGCTCGCACCGCCGAACGCGGAAAATTCGACTTCTTCTTCCTTGCCGAGGGATTGCGATTGCGAGAGCACCGCGGCCGCATCCACGACCTCGACGTGGTGGGCCGACCGGACACGCTCACCGTGCTCGAAGCGCTGGCCGGCGCCACCACCCACCTGGGCCTGGCCGGCACGATCAACACCACGTTCAACGAGCCGTACGAACTGGCCAAGCAGTTCGCGACTCTCGATCACCTCTCGGGTGGTCGGGCCGCGTGGAATCTCGTGACGTCCTCCGATGCGTTCACGGGCGAGAACTTCCGGCGGGGCGGGTACCTCGATCACTCGCAGCGGTATGTCCGGGCGCACGAGGTGGTCGAAGCGGTCCGCACACTCTGGGACAGCTGGAGTGACCGGGCCCCGGTGATCGACCGCGCCAGTGGAGTGTTCGCATCCGACGAGGCGATCACCCCCGTCGACCTCCACACCACCCAGTTCGACATCACCGGACGCTTCGAGGTTCCGCGCAGCCCACAGGGCCATCCCGTACTGCTTCAGGCCGGGGACTCCGACGAGGGCCGCGAGTTCGGCGCCGCCCGGGCCGACGCCATCTTCAGCCGGCACGGCACCCTCGAGGAAGGGCGCGCGTTCTACACGGACGTCAAGAGTCGGCTCGCCAAGTACGGCAGGACTCACGACGACCTGAAGATTCTCCCCGCCGCGACATTCGTACTCGGGGACTCGCCCGAAGACGCGCAGGAACGTGCCCGGCACATCCGGCTGCAACAGGTCGGTCCGCAGACCGCCCTGGCGTTCCTCGAACAGATCTGGGGCAAGGACCTCTCGTCCTACGACCCCGACGGTCCGCTGCCCGATGTGGAACCGGAAGACAATGTGACCATCACCCGTGGCCGGGTGCGTCACGCCAAGGACCCGCTGGCAGTCGCGCGGGCATGGAAGGCGAAGGCGGACGCCGAAAACCTGAGCATCCGCGAACTCGTCATCGAGACCACCGCACGCCAGCAATTCGTCGGGACGCCGCAGCAGGTCGCCGACGAGATCGATCTCTACGTACAGACCGACGCGAGCGACGGCTTCATCCTCGTACCGCACCTGACACCGGGAGGACTGGACGACTTCGTCGACCAGGTCGTGCCACTTCTCCAAGAGCGCGGCAGTTTCCGCGCCGATTACGGAACCACCACCCTGCGCGGCCACCTCGGGGTAGCCGACCAGCGCACCGTCACAGAAGGAGTCCGTGCATCGTGACCACGACACTCGACCGGTTCGTCGCCGACTGGCAACAGTGGCACACCGAGCGCAACGAAAGCCTCCGTCGGCCCCTCGGCTGGCTGAGCCTGACCGCCTTGCACTGGCTCGACGGCACCCCCACCCGATTCGAGGAGGTGCCGGGACGCTGGCACGTCGCCGGCACGACCGTGGTCCGAGATCTGGACGGGGAGATCACACGGCTCGAACCTGCCGAAGGTGCTCCGGGCGCGGAAGTGGAGTTCGATCGGGGGTTCGTCGAGGTCATCCAGCGCACCGGGCGATTCGGTATCCGCATCCACGACCGCGAGGCTCCCGCCCTCAAGTCGTTCACGCACATCCCGGCGTACGACCCGGATCCGGCGTGGCGACTGACAGGACGGTTCACCCCGTTCGACGACGAGCGCGTCGTCACCACCGGAGCGGTCGTCGACGGACTCGAACACCACCACCGTGCGGCCGGCGTCGTCCGTTTCCGCCACGACGGTGCCGAACACGAACTCGTCGCCTTCGGGGACGCCGAAGGGCCGCTGCAGATCCTGTTCACCGACGCGACCAGTGGTGTCACCACCTATCCGGCTGCGAGGACTCTCCGTGCAGAACGATCCGGGAACGGCAGCGTCGTACTGGATTTCACGCGGGCTGCGAACCTGCCGTGCGCTTTCACCGACGCGGCCACGTGCCCGGTCGCGCCTCCGGAGAACCGTCTGCCGTTCGCAGTCGACGCCGGTGAACGCAACCCGCGTACCGGCGAGGCGCCGGCATGAGCGCGTCGAACCCGGTGCCGCTGTCCATCCTCGACCTCTCTCCGGTCAGCGAGGGGTCGACCGTGGCGCAGGCGCTGCGCAACAGCATCGATCTGGCGCGTCACGCCGAGGCATGGGGCTACCGGCGGTACTGGGTCGCCGAGCATCACTTCGTGGCTGTCGCGTCGTCGTCGCCGGTCGTGCTGATCGGCGCCATAGCTGCTGCGACAGAGACGATTCGGGTCGGGGCTGCCGCCGTGCAACTCGGCCACAACACAGCCGTCGGGATCGTCGAGGCGTTCGGGACGCTCGACGCGCTGTATCCGGGACGGATCGATCTGGGACTGGGCAGGTCGGGACAGCGACGGGCCGAAGCGCTCGCCGCCGTTGCATCCGGAGCACCCGAACCCGTGGCCCGTCCGATCGAAGTTCGGGACGGACTCGTCATCCCGCCGCCCTTCTCTCCTGCGACACTGCTCTCCTCGTCGCGGCTGGCCGCGAGCTTCGGGGTATTGCAGCAACCGGGAGCGCAGGCTCCGGAGTTCGACAGCCAGGTCGGCGACATCCTCGCGTTCCTCCAGGGCACATTCACCGCACCGGACGGAACGGACCTGCACGCCACCCCCGGTGAGAACGCCGACCTTCAGGTGTGGCTCTTCGGTTCGAGCGCGGGGCCGTCGGCGGACCTGGCGGGTCGGCTCGGGCTGCCCTTCGGTGCCAATTACCACGTGAGTCCGGGCACCACGGTCGACGCGGTCGACGCATACCGCGCAGCGTTCCGGCCTTCGGCGGTCCTGTCGGAACCGTACGTCGTGGTCTCTGCCGATGCGGTCGTCGCCGAAGACGACGCGACCGCTCGGGAACTGGCCTCGACCTACGGGCACTGGACCCACAGCATCCGGAGCGGGCACGGCGCCGTGCCGTATCCCGATCCCACGAGTGCGCCGCCCCTCACCGACGAGCAACGCGCCGTCGTCGACGATCGGCTGATCACCCAGTTCGTCGGATCGCCGGACGTGGTCGCCGAACACCTCGACTCGTTGCGGCGCGTGACCGGCGCCGACGAACTGGTGGTGACGTCGGTGACGCACAAGCACGAGGACCGTTTGCGGTCCTACGAACTGCTGGCGCGCGAGTGGGGATTGCGGAAACTGCGCGCCGCCTGACCGGCATCCGGTTTCCACGGGGGCGTTTCGGGCACCACACCGGTCTCGACCAGAGGGGCATACTCGGGGGAACTTGCACTACGACGGTCGGAGGATTTCGGTGGCACAGGAACTGAAGCTGGGTTACAAGGCGTCGGCGGAGCAGTTCGGGCCGCGTGAGCTGGTCGAACTCGGGGTGCTCGCGGAGGCGCACGGGATGGATTCGGCGACGGTGTCGGA
>NZ_JBHXRF010000004.1:0-553279 GCF_042717545.1 Rhodococcus sp. NPDC058639 | reverse complement strand
AAACTCGAAGCTGAGAGCGCCCTGCCTCGCTTCGTGGCCCAAAACGTCCGCCCGCGGCTGTTCCGCGAAACGTATCGATCCCGCCCGGCGCTACATACGACGGTTCCCCTCCCTATTCGGGGAGGGGCACCGTCGTCTGTCCGTCAGAGTTCGCCGACGGCACCTTCTGCGGCTTCGGCCCATTCACGCCACTGCGAAGCCTGCGCCAAGGCCTGCTCCGCTTCCTTGTCGCGACCGTTCGCGGTCGCCTTGGCGGCCTGGTCCTCGAACTGACGTACCCGCTCGCGGAACTGGGCGGCACGGGCGAGAGCCTCGGGATCGGTGCGGCGCCACTCCGACTCGGAGGCGTCGCGGACGCGCTTCTCGATGGCGCGCAGCCGGCCCTCGAGGTCGTGGGTGCGTTCGCGCGGAACCTTGCCGATCGCCTCCCACTTGTCCTGCAGTTCCCGTAGTTGCGCCCGGGCGGCCTCCACGTCCGTGGACGGGTCGATGGTCGCCGCCTTCTCGAGCAGGGCTTCCTTCGCGCGCGCGTTCTCCTCGAACTCGGCCTCGCGCTCGGCGTTCGCGCTGTTGCGCGCCGCGAAGAAAACGTCCTGCGCGGCCTTGAAACGCTTCCACAACTGATCGTCCGCTTCGCGCGGCGCCCGGCCGGCGGCCTTCCACTCGGCGAGCAGGTCCCGGAAGGTGGCTGCAGTGGCGCCCCAGTCGGTCGAGTCCCGCAGCGACTCGGCGCGCGCGACGAGTTCTTCCTTGCGGCTCTTGGCGGTTGCCCGCTCACGGTCCAGTTCGGCGAAGTGTGCCCCGCGACGACGGTTGAACGCTTCGCGGGCCTTCGAGTACCGGCGCCACAAGACGTCGTCGACCTTCCGGTCGACCCCGCGGATGGACTTCCACTCGTCGAGGATCTCGCGGAGCCGATCGCCCGCCGCCTTCCACTGCGTCGACTCGGCGCCGATCGTCTCGGCTTCCGCAGCGAGCGCTTCTTTCCGGGCGGTGCTCTCGGCGCGCTGCTGTTCCTTCTCGTGCTTGGCGGCGACTGCAGCCTGCTCCGACGCGGCGATGATGTCGGCGAGGCGCACGGAGAGCGCGTCGAGGTCTCCGATCACCGCGGCGGTCGGGAGGGACTCGGCGAGCGCTTCCGCCGCGGCGCGCGTCTTCTTGATGTCACCGGTGCCGGAGACGAGCCGCGTCTCGAGGATTGCTACCTCGGTGGCGAGATCGTCGTATCGGCGGCCGAAGTGAGCGAGGCCTTCTGCCGCGTCACCGGCTTGCCACGAACCGATGCAGCGTTCCCCCTCGGCGGTGACGACCCACGCGGTGCCGTCCTCGTCGACCCGGCCGAACTTGCTGGGATCGCTGGCGGGCACCGAGGGCATGTGCGGATGGCTCTGGGAGGTGACCGGGTGCGGCTTGGGGTGCGAGCCGGCGCTCTGGACGCCGGCGGTCGCGGCAGCGTTCACCGGGCCGGGACGCGGGGCACCCGGCTTGGGCGGTCCGGGCCGGGGTGCGTCGCCGGACGTCCGCTCCACTGCGGGTTCCTGTGCATTCGGGTCACTCATCAGTACCTCATCTCTGCCGCGCGGCACGGCTGCCTGGTCGCATCGCTCTACCGCAGGTCGGGTCGCGGGAGTCCGTGACCACACATCCGCCCCCTATTGAAACAGGTCGTGGCGGTGCAGGGCGCCGGGTCCGGTCGACTACCGTTGCCGGTGTGTTGATCGCCGGGGCCTTCGTGCCCTCCCCACCGCTGCTCGTACCGGAGCTCAACGGTCTCGCCGCGGCCGAAACCGATGCCCTGCGCCGTGCGGTGCTCGACGTCGCCCGCGAGCTCGCTGCGGCCCCCGCGTGGCTCGTCGTCGGCACAGGAGATGTCCCCGTCGAGATCCCCCCGACAGCACGCGGCACGTTCCGTGGGTACGGAGCGGATGTTCGCGTCGCGCTGGGCCCCGACGCCCGCGGCGAACCCGATCCGGACCTCCCGCTCGCTGCTCTCGTCGCCGGATGGCTTCGGGACCGCGCGGCTCCGGAAACCCTCGTCGACGTGCACATCGTGGCCGAAGACGCCGACCCCGCGACGTGCGCGAAGCTCGGCCACCTGATGCGCGAGCGGCTCGACGCCGACTCGCTCCCACGTGCGCTGCTCGTTGTCGCGGACGGCCCCGCGACCCTGACGGACAAGGCGCCGGGAGCGTTCGACCCGCGATCCGGGAACGTCGACTCCGGGCTTGCGGCGGCCTTGGCTTCGGGCGACCCCGACGGTCTGGCGGCGCTCGACCCGGCCCTGTGCGCCGAGGTCCGGCTCGCCGGCCGTGCGGCATGGCAGGCGTTCGCCGCAGCGTTTACTCACACCCCCGCGTCCGCGACGGTCACCTATGCCGAGGCGCCGTTCGGCGTGGGCTACTACACCGGGATGTGGCGCCCGTGACCGGCGGGACGGTACGCCCGGTCGCTGTCGTCGGCCCCACCGCAACGGGTAAGTCCGACCTCGGCCTCGACCTCGCGGACACGCTGGGCGGCGAAATCGTCAACATCGACGCGATGCAGCAGTACCGCGGCATGGACATCGGAACCGCCAAACTTCCCGTCGAGGAACGGCGCGGGATTCCGCATCATCAACTCGACGTTCTCGACGTCTCCGAAACGGCGACGGTCGCCCGCTATCAGGTTGCCGCGACAGCGGATATCGAAGCCGTGCTCGCCCGCGGACGCGTCCCCGTCATCGTGGGCGGCTCGATGATGTACGTCCAGGCGTTGCTCGACGAGTGGCAGTTCCCCGCGACGGACCCGCAGGTCCGGGCCAAGTGGGAGGCAGTTCTCGAGGACGGTGGGCCCGCAGCCGTGCACGAGGCGCTACGCCACGCCGACCCCGTCGCGGCCGAGGCGATCCTTCCCACCGACGGCAGACGGATGGTGCGTGCGCTCGAGGTCGTCGAACTCACCGGCAAGCCGTTCGCCGCGTCCCAGCCGACGATCGGTGATCCCCGCTGGGGCACGGTGATTCTCGGCGTCGACCGGGAGACCGAGGAACTGGACGACCGCATCGCCCGCCGCACCGACACCATGTTCGACCTCGGGCTCGTGGACGAGGTCCGGACGCTGGCCGAGAACGGATTACGCGACGGCGTCACCGCCCGCCGCGCCATCGGTTATGCCCAGGTCCTCGAGTATCTCGACGGCGGATACGACCTCGCCCATGCTCGCGAACGCACGTTCATCGGGACCCGGCGTTACGTCCGGCGCCAGCGTTCGTGGTTCCGGCGTGATCCGCGCATCCACTGGCTCGACGGCAGCGATCCGAAGCTCACCGAGTCCGCGCTGCGTGCCGTGCGGGACGCCGGGCCCGGTGTGACGCCGAGCCCTCGATGACGCCGGACCCTCGGTGACGGCCGGCCCTCGATAAGGTGACCGGCATGGAGTTCAGCAAAGGGCACGGCACCGAGAACGACTTCGTGATCCTCCCCGATCCCGACGCGCGGTTGGATCTCGCGCCCGAACGGATCGCGGCACTGTGCGACCGCCGCCGCGGACTCGGCGCCGACGGTGTCCTCCGTGTCGCGCGCACCGGCGCCCTGGTGTCCGCCGGGGTGCTACCCGAACTCCCCGACGGCACCGCCGACGACGACTGGTTCATGGACTACAGGAACGCGGACGGGTCGATCGCCGAGATGTGCGGCAACGGGGTGCGGGTCTTCGCGCACTACCTCACAGCCCACCGTCTCGAGACCGGTCGGGACTTCGTGGTCGGTAGCCGAGCGGGCGGAAAGCCTGTTCAGGTGCATGCGACCGGGCCCGTCTTCGGCGATGTGACCGTGGACATGGGACTCGTCCGGCAACTCGGCACCTCCACCGCAACGCTCGACGGCCGCTTCTACAGCGGACTGGGCATCGACGTCGGGAACCCGCACCTGGCGTGCGTCGATCCGAACCTGACCGAGTCGAGCCTCGCGGCGCTCGATCTGACTGCGCCCGGCTTCGATCCGGGTTTCTTCCCGCAGGGGGTCAACATCGAGTTCCTGACGCCGATCCTCTCCGGGGCCGTGCACATGCGAGTGCACGAGCGTGGTGTGGGGGAGACCCGCTCCTGTGGAACCGGAACCGTGGCCGCCGCGGCTGCCGCGCTGAACTACGACGGCAGCGACGAAGGCGTGGTCCAGGTGCGTGTGCCCGGTGGTTCTGTCGAGGTGCGTATCGAGCAGGGCCGTGCGTGGCTGCGGGGTCCCTCGGTCCTCGTCGCGAAGGGTGAGCTTGCAGACGACTGGTGGTCATCCCTCCGGTGACCTGGCCTCTCGCCGGTGGAGGCGGCAGAAACCCGAATGCATCGATTCGGGCTTCATGGGAACATGGAGGCGTATGACAAACACATCGCACACCCACCGTGCCACCACAGAAGACAGTCCCGACGATGCGAACAACGCACACGGAGACTGGACAGTCGACGATCCGTCCGTCGGCGAGATGCAACTCGACGATCGCGCCGCCCTACGGCGCGTCTCCGGGCTGTCCACCGAACTCGAAGATGTCACCGAGGTCGAGTACCGCCAGCTGAGGCTGGAGCGGGTCGTGCTCGTGGGTGTCTGGACCGGCGGTACGGCCGCGCAGGCCGACGCGAGCCTCGCCGAACTCGCCGCCCTCGCGGAGACTGCCGGCTCGGAGGTCCTCGACGGACTGATCCAGCGTCGCGACAAACCCGATGCCGCGACCTACATCGGCTCCGGCAAGGCGGAGGAACTCCGTCAGATCGTCCTTGCCACCGGCGCCGACACCGTGATCTGCGACGGTGAGCTCACCCCTGCGCAGCTGACAGCGCTGGAAAAGGTGGTCAAGGTCAAGGTCATCGACCGGACGGCCCTGATTCTCGACATCTTCGCGCAGCACGCGACGTCGCGCGAAGGCAAGGCACAGGTCTCCCTCGCGCAGATGGAGTACATGCTGCCCCGCCTGCGTGGCTGGGGTGAGTCGATGTCGCGACAGGCCGGTGGTCGTGCCGGCAGCAACGGAGGCGTCGGTCTGCGCGGTCCGGGCGAGACCAAGATCGAAACGGACCGGCGGCGTATCCGCGAACGGATGGCGAAGCTGCGCCGCGAGATCAAGGGTATGAAGGCAGCCCGCGATACCAAGCGGACCAGGCGGCTGCGTAACCGGATTCCCTCGGTGGCGATCATCGGCTACACCAACGCCGGCAAGTCGAGCCTGCTCAACGCGTTGACCGGTTCGGGTGTCCTGGTGCAGAACGCACTCTTCGCGACACTCGATCCGACGACCCGCCGGGCAGCCCTGCCCGACGGCCGCGAGTTCGTCCTGACCGACACGGTCGGGTTCGTGCGGCACCTCCCGACCCAGCTGGTCGAGGCATTCCGCTCGACGCTCGAGGAGGTCGCCGACGCCGACCTACTGCTGCACGTCGTGGACGGTTCCGATCCGATGCCCACCGAGCAGATCAAGGCGGTGCGCGAGGTCGTCACGGAGGTGTTGCGCGAGAGCGACACACCGCCACCACCGGAACTGATCGTGGTCAACAAGGTCGACGCCGCCGATCCGGTGACGTTGACCCAGCTCCGCAGCCTGCTCACCGATGCGGTGTTCGTCTCCGCTCGCACAGGCGAGGGTATGGACGAGTTGCGCACGCGGCTGGCCGGCGTCCTCGAGGACCCCGACGTGGAGGTGAAGGTACTCGTTCCCTACACCCGCGGGGACCTGCTCGCCCGTATTCACTCCGACGGGCAGATCCTGGACTCGGCACACGAAGCCGACGGCACGCGTGTGCATGCCAGGGTTCCGATGGCGCTCGCGTCGGCATTGGGCGAATACGCGGCCTGATGCGCGGTGTGCGCAGCTCGGCTGCGGGGGTTCCGCTCCTGCTTGCCGTCGTGCTCGCGGCGCCGGCGGGCGCAGACGACGGACAGGTCCCGTCGGCCGGGGTGACACCCGAGGTGCTCTGCACCCCGAGCGATCCCGCACTCGCCGAACTGTCGGGTCTGGCGGTGCTCGGCGGACGGGTGTTCGCGACACCCGACGCGGGTTCCGACGAGAGAATCGTCGAACTCGATTCCGAGTGCGCTGTGGTCCAACGGTTTCCGGCTCCGGTCGACCCGTACGATGTCGAGGATATGGCGGCGGGGTCCGACGGCCGGTTGTGGCTCGCGGACCTCGGCGACAACTCCCGTAACCGGCAGACCGTGGCGCTCATCTCGCTCGATCCCGAGTCCGGCGCAGGCGACCTGTATCGCCTCCGCTACCCGGACGGTCCCCAGGACGCGGAGACGCTTCTCGTGTCGGCCGACGGCGACCCGGTCGTCGTCACCAAGTCGTTGTTCGGGCCGAGTGGGATCTACCGGCCGGCAGGCGCCCGCACCGTGACCGAACTCGAGTCGCCCGGGCCCACGGATCTCGAGCGGGTCGGCACTCTCGCCCTCGGCCCTACCGAGACCCCGGGCGGTCCGATCCCGGGAGCGTCCTCGTCGATGATCACCGGGGGAGCCGTCAGCGGGGACGGGACGGTCGCGGCGGTCCGGACCTATACGGACGTGTATCTCTTCCATGCCCCGGACCGCGACATCGTCGCGGCGCTGTTGTCCGGCCCGGACCTGCGGATCGCCGTCCCCGGTGAACCACAGGGAGAGGCGATAGCGTTCACCGCGGACGGGGATCTGCTGGCGGCGTCGGAGGTGAATTCCGAAACCGGGGAACAACCGCCTGTCCGGATCGTGCGTGGGGTCACAGACCTCTTCGTCACCGACAGTCCAGAGGACGCCGGCGACGAAGAGGTGTCGAGCGCGGTATTGCCCGTGGTGGGCGCCGTGGCTGCGGCGGTGGTCGCGCTCGCGCTCGCAGCGGTGGTGACGATCAGGCGTCGAGGTCGGTAGCTACCAGTTTCGCCACCTGATCGAGAACGGCGTCGTCGTCGCACGTGACGGTCACCTCGGTGCCCTGCGAGGCGCCGAGCGTCATGATCATCAGAGCCGACCCGGCATCTACCGGCTCACCTCCGGCCACGGAGAGCGTCACGGGAACACCCGAGGCGACCACGGCCTCGGCGATGATTCCGGCGGGACGGGCGTGCAGGCCGATGGACGAGCCGACGGCGACGGTGGTGCTGGGCATGGGATCTCCTTCGATCGCGAACGGGGCGGGGTTCAGGAACGGACCGCGGTGGGCTGGGAATCGGACTTGTCGGCAATGGCGTCGGTGGTGTGGGTGGCTTCCTTGGCGATCGTGACCGCGATTCCTGCCAGGATCGTGCCCGCGGCCAGAGCCACGAGGAACCACACCACGTGATCCATCGCGAAGAGGACGAACAGTCCTCCGTGCGGAGCGGACAACGTGACGCCCGTGGCCATGACGAGGCCGCCGGTGAGAGCACCGCCGAGCATCATGGACGGGATCACGCGGAAGGGGTCCGCCGCTGCGAACGGGATCGCGCCTTCCGAGATGAAGGACGCGCCGAGCAGCCATGCGGCCTTACCGTTCTCACGTTCGGCCTCGCTGTAGAGACGCGGCCGGATCTGCGACGACAGCGCCATCGCGAGCGGCGGGACCATACCGGCAGCCATGACCGCTGCCATGATCTGCAGTGACGCGAGGTTGTTCACGTCCAGTCCCGCGACGGCGAATGCGTACGCGGCCTTGTTGACCGGCCCTCCGAGGTCGAAGCACATCATCAGGCCGAGGATGACGCCGAGGAGTACTGCCGAACCCCCGGAGAGGCCGTTGAGCCAGTTGGTCAAGCCCGAGGTGATCGCCGCGAGCGGGCGTCCGAGCACGAGGAACATCAGGCCGCCGACGATGAGGCTCGCGAGCAGCGGAATGATGACGACGGGCATCAGGCCCCGAGCCCAGGCCGGCAGCGGGATACGGGCCACCCAGAGTGCGGCGAAGCCGCCGATCAGGCCGCCGATCAGGCCGCCGATGAACCCGGCTCCGACGAAGACGGCGACGGCGCCGGCTGTGAAACCCGGTGCCAGACCTGGTCTGTCGGCAATCGCGAACGCGATGTACCCGGCGAGAGCCGGCACCAGGAAGGAGAATGCCAGCGACCCGATCTGATACAGCACCGCACCGAGATACGTCGCCAGGCCACCGTCTGGGAGATTGGTGAGGCTGTTGTCGAGGACGATGTCGGCGGCGAAGTCGCCGATCTCGTGTCCGGCGAGAAGGAAGCCGAGCGCGATGAGCAGGCCGCCGGCTGCGACGAACGGGATCATGTAGCTCACGCCGGTGAGCAAGATCTGCCGCAGGCGGGTGCCCCAGCCCAGATCGGATCCCGTGTCGCCGCCTTCCGGCGTCGCGGCGGACGTCTCGGTCTCCACGGTGCGGGCCGACGGATCGGAGGCGGCCCGCAGCGCCTCGGCGATCATGACATCGGGTTCGTTGATCGCGCGTTTGACTCCGGACGCGATTACGGGCTTACCCCCGAAGCGTTCGCGTCCCTTGACTCCGACGTCGGTCGCGAAGATCACCGCGTCGGCGTCGGCGATTGCGGAGGCGGGAAGCGGTGTGCTGCCGCTCGAGCCTTGCGTCTCGACGCGGAGGGTCACTCCGGCGCGTTCGGCGGCAGCGGTCAATGCGTCCGCGGCCATGTACGTGTGGGCGATGCCTGTGGGGCACGCGGTCACCGCGACAATCGTCCGGGAATCGGGAGACGTCGACGCCTCGGCGTCTTGCCGCGCGTGGGTGCCGGCCACTGCGCCCGTGGGGTTCTCGGCGGTGGCGCTCGACGGTGCCGCGGGGGCCGTGGCCGTCTGCGGCTCATTACCTGCTCCGGGCGTCTGGGGCGGAAGGACGCTCTGGACCAGAGTGATGACCTCGTCGGCGGACTTCGCGTCGCGCAGTGAGGCAACGAAGTCCGGCCGCACCAGCGCCCGCGCGAGTGCGGTGAGCACCTTCATGTGATCGGCACCGGCGCCTTCGGGGGCGGCGATGAGGAACACCAGGTCGGCCGGCCCGTCGGGAGCCCCGAAATCGACTTTCGGTGACAATCGGGCGAAGGCCAGGGAAGGGGTGGTGACGGAGTCGGCCCGGGCGTGGGGAATTGCAAGCCCGCCGGGAAGTCCGGTGGCCGACTTGGCTTCCCGGTCGAGTACCGATGCGGCGAGTGCTTCGGCGTCGGAGGCGCGACCGGCAGACCCGAGGCGTCCCGCGAGTGCCGCGATCACCGACGCCTTGTCGGAACCCAGATCGACGTCGAGGGCAATGAGATCAGCGTCGATGATCGCGGGGCGATCGCCGGGATCGGATGCGCTGTGTGTCATGACGTGTCCTTACGGGTGGGAGGGGAGAGCACGGGTGGGTGGCTCCGGACGGTCCTGAAGGTCGGTGATGCGCACGGCGTTCGGATGGACGGATTCGGGTCGGGGAAGTTCGGTGCCGGGCAACTCGACGGCGGCGCTGCCGTACGCGACCGCGTACCGCAGGCGGTCCGCGCTTCCGTGTCCGGCATGCTCTGCGACGAGGTAGCCGGCCAAGGACGAGTCCCCGGCACCCACGGTGCTGCGCACCGTCGCCGGGGCCGTCGATGCGTGCCACGCACCGTCGGAGGTGACGAGGACTGCGCCTGCCGCCCCGAGCGTCGCGAGAACCGCTCCGACGCCCTGCTCGATCAGAACCCGGCCGGCGTCGACGACCGGGCCGACATCACCGGCTGCTGCGCGCGCCTCCAACGTGGCCGCGTCGGCGCCGGTCAGCTGGGCGAGTTCGTCGGAGTTGGGCTTGATCAGATCCGGCGCTGCTGCGGGAAACCGTTCCGCGAGCGCGAGCAGCGGGGCTTCCGAGGTGTCTACCGCGATACGGCATCCGAGGCATCGCAGTGCCGTGACCAAGTCGGCGTACCAGCTGTCGGGGATGCCGGGCGGCAGCGAACCGCACAGGACCGTCCAGGACGCGTTCCGTGCGGAATCGAGCAGAGCGGTGTGGAGTGCGCCGAGGGTGCGGCCCGTGCACGTGTTCCCCGGTTCGTTGATCTTGGTGGTGGTGCCGTCCGGTTCGGCGATCGTGATGTTGTTGCGCGCCGGCCCGGAGGTCTCGACAGCCCGGTACGGCACCGCGCGCTCGTCGAGAGCGGTCAGCAGCGGATCGCCGGGATCGGCGGGAAGAACCGCGACCACGTCGAGTCCGGCGCGACGCAGGACGCGGGCGACGTTGATGCCCTTCCCGCCCGGGTCGACCGTGCTTCCGGTGGTGCGGAGAACCGCGCCGCGCACGAGCGCGCCGTTGAGTCCGACGGTACGGTCCAGGCTGGGGTTGGCGGTCAATGTGACGATCACGCGATCACCACCTCGATTCCGTGTTCGGCGAGTTGCTTCAGGTCCGTTTCGTCGATGTCGCCGTCGGTGACGAGAACGTCGACGGCGGCAAGAGGTGCAAACCTCAGAAGATTCCGGCGTCCGATCTTGGATGAATCAGCCACCACCACAACGCGTTCCGCACAGCGGACGATGGCGCGCTTGACGGCGGCTTCATCGGCGTCGGGCGTGCTCAGGCCGTGTTCGACGGTGAGCGCGTTTGTTCCGACGAACGCCACGTCGACGTGCAGGATCTCGAGGAACTGCAGTGCGTCCGGTCCTACCGCGGCTTGTGTCACGCCCCGCACGCGTCCGCCGATCAGGTGAAGTTGCACGGAGGGAAGCGCTGCGAGGCGGGCGGCGATGGGTACGGAATTGGTCGCGATGGTGAGTTCGGTGTCGGTGGGCAGGGCCGAGACCATCCTGCCGGTCGTGGTGCCGGCGTCGAAGACGACGCTTCCGCCGGAGGACGGGAGGTATGCGGCGGCTGCGGCGGCGATCCGATTCTTCTGGTTGGCCCGCGAGTGTTCCCGGTCCGCCAGTGCGGGTTCGGTGACCGTCAGGGCCGCGAAGGGAATTGCGCCGCCGTGGACTCGGCGCACGTGGCCGAGTCGCTCGAGCAGTGCGAGATCCCGTCGCACGGTTTCGGTGGTGACGCCGTACCGATCTGCGAGCGCGGCCACGGACATTCGTCCTCTGTGGCCGATCAGGTCCGCTATCGCCTGCTGGCGTTCCTCCGCGTACACCCACACTCCTCGATGTTTTCTGTTGCTTTATGTTGTTTTACGCCCGTCTGTGTTGACATGTCAAGCGTTTGGAGTAATCTCGATCACATTGATTCCTGCGAGGAGGTATCCATGGACCACACCGCACGCGTCCTGTCCGGAACGCCGGTTGTTCCGGGCATCGGCTTCGGCCCGGTCATCCGTCCTACTCCGCGGCCGGTCGTGTCACCGGATCCCGTGTCGATTCCCGACACGGCCCGGGAGGCGGAGGTCGGCCGGTTCGAAAGTGCGGTCGCCGATGTCGCGGAACGTCTCCGTGTCCGTTCGTCCCGGGCGACGGGCGCCGCCTCCGAGGTGCTCGCCGCGACCGCCATGCTCGCCGAGGACCGTGCGTGGAAGGGCGCTGCCACCACCCGCATCCGTTCCGGGTCCGATGCCGTCTCCGCTGCCACTGCGGCCACCGAACAGTTCGCCGCCATTTTCGAGAAGATGGGCGGTCTCCAAGCGGAACGTGTCACCGACCTGTTCGACGTGCGCGATCGTGTGATTTCCGAACTGCAGGGTCTCCCCGAACCCGGCCTCGAAACCCCGGACGTGCCGTCGGTGCTGTTCGCCGACGATCTGGCCCCCGCCGATACGGCGGGCCTCGACCCCGCGCTCGTGGTCGCCATCGCCACCACTCTCGGAGGTCCGACCAGCCACACCGCGATCATCGCACGCCAGCTCGGGATCCCGTGCGTGGTTGCGGCCGCGGGTCTCGACGACGTTCCCACCGGGACCTCCGTCCTCCTCGACGGCGCGACAGGCCGGATCGTGATCGAACCGGACCAGGACGAGGCCGACGCTGCGGTGCAGCGCGACCGTGCCGAGCGTGAACGCACTGCTGCGTGGACCGGGCCGGGCGCCACCGCCGACGGCTTCCCGGTGGATATCCTCGCCAACGTCCAGGACGGGGCAGGTGCTCGCGCCGCACGCGAAACGCCGGCACAGGGCGTCGGGTTGTTCCGCACCGAATTGTGTTTCCTGGACCGGGAAACCGAGCCGACGGTGGCGGAGCAGGCCGACATATACGCGGAGGTGTTCGACGCGTACGCAGGACGGAAGGTCGTCGTCCGCACCCTCGACGCCGGATCCGACAAGCCGCTGCGCTTCGCCAACCATCCCGAGGAGCCGAATCCCGCACTCGGTGTGCGGGGTATCAGGATCACCGCAGCCGCGCCGGGCATCCTCGAGCGCCAGCTCGACGCTGTCGCCGACGCCGCGGTCCGCACCGGTGCGTCCCCGTGGGTGATGGCTCCCATGATCGCGACGATCGGTGAAGCCGCGGAGTTTGCGGCGCTCGTCCGGGAACGCAATCTGTCCCCGGGTGTCATGGTCGAGGTGCCCGCCGCGGCCCTGATGTCAGACCGGCTGCTCGAGCACGTCGACTTCCTCTCGATCGGTACCAACGATCTCGCCCAGTACACGCTGGCGGCGGACCGCATGTCCCCGCAGCTCGCTGGCCTCACCACACCGTGGCAACCGTCCGTTCTGATGCTGGTCGCGCAGACGGCGCGTGCGGGAGCTGTCGTGGGTAAACCGGTGGGTGTGTGCGGCGAAGCCGGTGCAGACCCGCTGCTCGCGTGCGTGCTGGCAGGCATGGGCGTGACGTCGCTGTCCTGTGCGGCATCGGCGGTCGCACCCGTGGGAGCCCGGCTGTCCACCGTGACGATGGACCGCTGCCGAGAAGCGGCCGACGCGGTATTGACCGCTGTCGATGCGACGGCCGCGCGAAAGGTCGCGCTGCGAATCCTGGGGTGACGGGAATCCTGGAGTAACACGACCAGTGATGCTGCGAGACGGTAGTTTTGCTGATCGAGGCTCCGACGCGTCAGCCAGGTCCGTGCTTGGCTTGGGCATCACCGACGGCCTTGCGGACCAGGACGTGGCTCGCCGGCGTAGAGAGGTCGTGCATGAATTATTGGGTGAGCGTTCTGTTCCGGGCTATCCCACTCGCAATGGCGGCCCTCTGCGTGGGCTACGGAATCGACGTCTGGACAGAGTCGGACGCGGCCGACAATGCCGTCGCGGGCCGGGTGGTGACGTTGCTGGGCGCGATCTGCGTGTGCCTGTTCTGCACTGCGGCAACCATCATCCGGCAGCTCATCGGCAGGTTCACCGCCGTCGACCGGGTCTTCTACCCGGTACTCGGATATGTGGTGGCCGGGGGAACAGCGGCCTACGGCGCCTCGATCCTCCTCGGAGCACCGAGTTCCGGTCAGGGCGTGGACTATGTGGCGGGCCACGTGGTGTTCGGGCTGGGTCTGATCAGCGGGTGTGTCGCGACCGTCGCTGCCGCCTCCACGAAGTTCTCCCTCATCCCTCAGAATTCGCGGTTGCCCGAGGGAGACAGGCAGCCGCCGGCGTCGGCCTTCTCGCCGAGCACCGCGGTTCTGCTGTGCTCGATCCCTGTGCTGATTGCTATCGTTGCCTGGGGCTTCGCCGTCACCAATCTCGTCCTGGCGACCACGCCGGCGCGTTTCACGGCAGGACACGTCGGCGTCGGACTCGCCCTGATCTGCACCGCGCTGATCGGCCTCGTGGTGAGTATCGTTCGGCAGGTGCAGGACTCCTACGGTCCCCGGGATCGGACCCTGTGGCCGTGGCTCGTGATCGTCATGGGGGTGACCGCCTTGATCTGGGGCATCGTCCTGTTGGTGCTCGACCGGGCGGACTACTACCGGACGCCCGGTTTCGTGATGATCGGCCTGGGACTCGTCTGCTTCAGCATTCTGAGCAAAGTGGGTTTGCTGGCCCTCGTCTGGCGCCGCACGTTCGCGCTCGCCAACAGGGTTCCGCTTCTGCCGGTCTTGACCGCGCTGACATGTCTCTTCCTCGCGGCATTCGTTTTCGAGGCGGCGCTCCACGACTCGGCTGTGTTCATCGCTGCCCGGGTGCTGGTGGGGCTCGGCGCGATCTGCTTCTCGCTCTACTCCATCGTCAGCATTCTCGAGAGCGGCACGTCATCCGCCGATTGAGTGTGGGCCGTATCTCACGCCGCTGATTCCGGCGCCCCGTGCCGGGGTGCATCAGCGCAGTTCGAGGCGAGGACCCTTACCATTGCGTTTCGTGAACGAACAGAAGAACGAGGCCGCACGAGGCAACGTCGTCGGTCTGGGTTGGTCGCTGCACGGCGACGGACGCCACATCACCAAGGGTGCGGTCGTCGCACCGCACGAGCGGCTGTCATGGCCGCGAACCATCGGCATCGGGATGCAGCACGTCATCGCGATGTTCGGAGCGACGCTCCTCGTCCCCACCATCACCGGCTTCCCGGTGACGACGACGCTGCTCTTCTCCGGTATCGGCACCGCGTTGTTCCTGATACTCACCCGCGGGAGGGTGCCCAGCTACCTCGGTTCGTCGTTCGCGTTCATCGCGCCGCTCACCGCATCCGCCGGTTCGGGTCCGGCCGCTCAACTCGGCGGCATCCTGGTCGCCGGCGTCGTGCTCGCACTGGTCGGCCTGCTCGTCAAAGCGCTCGGCGCCCACGTCATCGATGCCGTCATGCCGCCGGTGGTCACCGGCGCGGTCGTGGCACTCATCGGCCTCAATCTCGCGCCCACAGCGGCAGGTTCGTTCGAAGCGCAGCCGCTGGTCGCCTTTGTGACGCTGGTCGTGATCCTTCTCGTCACCGTGGTCGGACCGGGCATGCTCGGGCGACTGGGCATCCTCGTCGGCGTCGTCGTCGGGTGGATCTTCGCCGCGTTGACCGGATCGCTCGCATCCGAGCGCGTCGATGCCATGCGCGAGGCCGCGTGGTTCGGGCTGCCCGAGTTCCGGGGCCCGACGTTCGAACTCTCGGTGATCCTGCTGACGCTTCCCGTGGTCATCGTCCTGGTCGCCGAAAACGTCGGGCACGTCAAGGCAGTAGCCGCCATGACGGGGAAGAACCTCGACGACGTGGCGGGCAATGCGCTGCTGGCCGACGGACTCGCCACTACGCTCGCCGGTGCCGGCGGCGGATCCGGAACCACGACGTATGCCGAGAACATCGGTGTCATGGCTGCCACTCGCGTCTACTCGACAGCGGCCTACTGGGTTGCGGCGGTGACCGCCGTGGTCCTGGCCTTCTCTCCGAAGTTCGGCGCACTCGTCTTCACGGTGCCCGACGGGGTGCTCGGCGGCGCAACACTCGTCCTCTACGGGCTGATCGGTCTTCTGGGCGTGCGGATCTGGATGGACGCCAAGGTCGACTTCACCGACCCGGTGAATCTCACCGTCGTCGCGGCGGCGCTGGTCGCGGGCATCGGTGACCTCACTCTGTCCGTCGGTTCGGTGGAGCTCGGCGGCATCGCGTGGGGCTCGATCGGCATCCTCATCGCGTACCCGATCCTTCGGCGATTGAGCGACCTTCGTCGCTGAGGGTGCGTGCGCGGTCACAAAACTCGCTCGCTCCTGTCAGCGTCACCACACATTTCCGTGCATACGGTTGGTGTGTCGAAAGCCGTCACACACAGGAGCGCAGATGCAACGCACCCTTTTCGAGCCCGAGCACGAACTCTTCCGGGAGTCGTACCGGAAGTTCCTCGAACAGGAGGTGGCCCCCTTCCACGAGCAGTGGGAGAAGGACAAGATCGTCGACCGTGAGGTGTGGAAGAAGGCCGGCGAGCAGGGCTTCCTCGGCATGGCCGTGCCGGAGGAATTCGGTGGCGGCGGGGTGGACGACTTCCGCTACAACACCGTCCTCACCGAGGAGACCACGCGAGGCGGCTTCAGCGGCGTCGGTTTCATGCTGCACAACGACGTGGTGGCGCCGTACCTCCTCGCGCTCACCAATGAAGAGCAGAAGAAGCGCTGGCTGCCGGGCTTCTGTTCCGGCGAGATCATCACCGCGATCGCGATGACCGAGCCGGGCACCGGCAGTGACCTGCAGGGCATCAAGACCCGCGCGGTACGCGACGGCGACGACTGGGTGCTCAACGGCTCGAAGACCTTCATCACGAACGGCATCAACGCCGACCTGGTGATCGTCGTGGCCTGCACCGACCCCGACAAGGGTGCGCAGGGGTTCTCGCTGCTCGTCGTCGAGCGCGGTATGCCCGGTTTCGAGCGGGGACGCAACCTCGACAAGATCGGGCTCGATGCCCAGGACACCGCGGAACTGCACTTCACCGACGTGCGGGTGCCCGCGGCCAACCTCCTCGGCGAAGAGGGACTGGGCTTCATCTACCTGATGCAGAACCTTCCCCAGGAGCGGCTGTCGATCGCCGTCGTCGCTGCCGCGGCCATGGAGAAGGTCCTCGAGGACACGATCCAGTACTGCCGCGACCGCAAGGCCTTCGGCAAGCCGATCGGCAAGTTCCAGAACACCCGCTTCGAACTCGCCGAACTGGCGACGGAAACGAAGCTCGCGCGTGTCTTCGTCGACAAGTGCATCGAGGAACTCAATGCCGGCACGCTCACCGTGCAGGAAGCCGCAATGGCGAAGTACTGGACCACCGACAAGCAGGTCGAGCTCATCGACCGCTGCCTGCAGTTGCACGGTGGCTACGGCTACATGCGTGAGTACCCCGTGGCACGCGCCTACCTCGACGCGCGCGTGCAGAAGATCTACGGCGGAACGAACGAGATCATGAAGGAAGTCATCGGGCGCGGACTCGAGATCTGACCTTCGTGCCGGCTCGGCCGGTGACCGGATCGAAAGAGGCCGGGGTGCCCCGCAGTACGCGGATGGCACCCCGGCCTCTTCGTGTCCGGGGACAGACGCTCAGATCTTGCGGATGACCGTGACGACCTTGCCGAGAATGACGGCGTCGTTGCCCGGAATGGGCTCGAACATGGGGTTGTGCGGCATGAGCCACACGTCGTTCTTCACGCGCTTGAAGGTCTTGACGGTGGCTTCGCCGTCGAGCATGGCCGCGACGATGTCCCCGTTGTCGGCAACGTTCTGCTGCCGCACGACCACCCAGTCTCCGTCGCAGATCGCCGCGTCGACCATGGACTGACCCACGACCTTGAGCAGGAACAGCGAACCCTGCCCGACGAGTTCGCGGGGGAGAGGAAAGATGTCTTCCACCGACTCCTCGGCGAGGATCGGGCCGCCGGCGGCGATCCGCCCGACCACCGGCACCATCGCGGCCGAGGCCATGAGATCGGGGTCGGAGGTCGCGACGATCGTGGTGACAGAGCCGGTCTCGGTAGAAGCCATCACGGAGCCGTTGTCGTCGAGGCCGCGGATGTCGACGGCACGCGGACGGTTGGCGTCACGCCGCAGGAATCCCTTGCGCTCGAGCGTGCGCAACTGGTGCGCCACCGAGGACGTGGAGTTGAGTCCGACGGCGTCGCCGATCTCCCGGATGCTGGGGGGATAACCGCGAACCGTGAGCGAGTCCCGGATCACCTCGAGGACGCGGCGCTGGCGCTCGGTGAGGCCGGGTGTCGTGTCGTCGGCCGCCTTCCGGCTCCGGCCTGCCGCGAAGTTGCCGTCCGCCATGGTCGTGACCTCCGTGGGTCGAGTGTCGGATGCGATTGGTGTTACCTACCGAATCTATCGACATCGCCCGCGTATATCAAACACCTGTTCGAGATTCATGCGGCGAACTGGTGACGTGCGTCGCGCCCCTGTGGTAGAAAATTCGAACAGACTTTCGTTCGAACGAATGATCGAATACCCTCACGGTATCGAACGTATGATCGACAAGGCGAACGCACACGGAGGTTCCGATGGGTGCAACAGCGGTTCGGCGGAATACGGCGCACGAGCGAGCGGCGGGCGCGGTGCCGCCGGCACATCCCCGTACGCGACAGCCGGCACGGCACGGAACGCGGCAGCCGTCACGGCTCGTGTCCCCCGCGACACCAGGAGGTGCCGGCTCGCGGGCGGGGGACATACGTGTCCGGGCAGCTCGTGCCCCGCAGGCGGATCCGCTCTTCCGCCGCAGCCGGATCGTGCCGGCGCGTGCCCCGCAACGAGCGGTATCCGACGGTGTCACGTGGCGGCAGATGATTGCCGTGGTGCTGTTCAGCGCGATCGCCACCGCCGCGCTGCTCACGGTCGCGCACGTTCGGACGAGCCAGGTGACGGCGGGCGCGGGGTCGGCAGTCGTGACAGAGGTGCGCGACGGTGAGACGCCTGCTGCGCTGGCTGTGCGGGTCGATCCGGATGCTCCGGTCGATGTCACCCTCGCGCGGATCGCGGAGATGAACGCCCTCGACGCGGGGGAACTGACCTCGCGCCATCGACTCCTGGTGCCCGCGCCGGACCGGGGGTGATTCCGGTGGCGACGCCGCCCGGCGACCCGCCTCACTCGGCCGAACCGGACATGCGGGTATTGTCGTGGACTGTCAGTCACACCACCCCGTGTGGTCGCGTCGGCATCGCTGCACCCGAGGGTGGCAGCGATTCCGCCAGGACGGCATCGGTTCCACGCCGGCGTCGCGGCCCTCACGGCAGCGACGAAGGAACCCACATGCACTGCCCGTATTGCCGCCATCCCGATTCTCGGGTGGTCGATTCGCGCGAGGCAGACGAGGGTGCCGCGATCCGTCGCCGGCGGGCATGCCCCGAATGCGGCCGCCGTTTCACCACCGTCGAGACCGCCGTGCTGTCGGTGGTCAAGCGCAGCGGGGTCACCGAACCCTTCAGCCGCGAAAAGGTCGTCCGAGGTGTCGCCCGCGCATGTCAGGGGCGCGACGTCGACAACGATGCGCTCAACAAACTGGCCCAGCAGGTCGAAGACACGATCCGTGCCAAAGGCTCACCCGAGGTGCCCAGTCACGAGGTCGGACTGGCGATCCTCGGCCCGTTGCGCGATCTCGACGAGGTCGCCTACCTGCGCTTCGCGTCGGTGTATCGGTCCTTCAGTTCGGCAGAGGATTTCGAGCGCGAGATCACGGAGCTTCGTCAGCACCAGACCCAGCGCGTCCCCGACGCCGACTGAGAGCGGGGTTCGCGCTTCCGCTCAGCGGACGGCGTCGATCGCCTTGATGACCCGCTTCTCGGACACCGGGATTCGGGTGCCCAGTCCCTGCGCGAACAGGCTCACGCGCAACTCTTCGATCATCCAGTAGATATCGACGACATCGGGCGCCGTTCGGCGTCCTTCGGGAAGCCGCGCCAGCAGCCGGTCGTACGCGGCGTACACGCGGTCCAGGACGTCCATGCCCTGCGCGTCGCGCTGGGAACCACCGGGCAGCGCATCGAGGCGCTGCACCGCTGCCGCCAGATAGCGGGGCAGTTCGGCGAGACGGCGCGAACCCAGGTCGGTCACGAATCCGGGGAAGACCAGTGAGGACAACTGTTCTCGTACGTCGTCCGCGGCCTCACCGCGGACCCGCTCGAGCGCGACGCTCACCTCGTGTGCGCCCGACAGGACCGGGACCACTGCGCGGAGCAGACGGGCGACTGCACCGGGAAGACGGCTACGAACCGTTTTTGCGAGTTCTTCGAACTCGGCCGGTGTGCGTACCGGTGTGCCGTGCGCAGCGATCATCTCGTCCACCGCACACGCCCGGCAGTCCTCGACCAGCGCGTCGAACGACCCGTCGGGGTTGCGGCCGAGGGCGAGACGTTCGGCGTTGGTGAGGCCGGAGGTGATGGCTTTCGATTTCGTCGGCGCGGTCGCGAGGAGCAACGTCCGCAGTCCGAGTCTGTTCGTGGCAGCCTGGGCCGATGCGGTGCTCAGGACGCGGACCGCCACGCCCGAACCCTCCGCCACGAGCGCCGGGTAACCCGTGACCTGCTGGCCCCCGACTTTGCGGGTGACGGTCGGCTCCAGCGTGCCGAGGGTCTCCGCAGTCCAGACAACTGCGGGCGCGCGTTCGGTGCCCGACGCGGCCCGAGACACCTCCGCATCGACCCGGGTGGACAATCGAGCCCGAAGTTCGGTCAGGCTCTTGCTGCGCGCCAGAACCGTGCCCTTCTCGTCCACCGCTGCGAACGTCATGCGCAGATGGTCGGGGAGAGCCGCAACGTCGAAGTCACCCGGTTCGATACGGCAGTTTCCGAGCCGGGAGCATTCACGCGCGACCGCATTGACGAGCGGTTCGGAACGAGGAGTCACCGAGGCGAGCACCGCGGCCGCATAGTCGGGTGCGGGAACAACCTGCCGACGAAGAGGTTTCGGCAGCGTTTTGATCAGTGCTGTGACGAGGTCCTGCCGCATCCCGGGTACGAGCCAGTCGAAGCCGACCGGGCGGACGTTTGCGAGCAGTGCGACCGGAATCCGTGCTGTCACACCGTCGTTCTCGGTGCCCGGCTCGAATTGGTAGGTGAGCGGGAACTGCATCTCCCCTTGACGCCAGGCGTCGGGGTAGTCCCCTTCGAGGACTGCGGCGGCATCCTGGTTGACGACGGTTTCAGGGGTGAACGTCAGCAGGTCGGGCTGGGAGTGCCGGGTCTTCCTCCACCACGTGTCGAAATGCCGGGCGGAGACGACGTCCGGACCGACTCGCTCGTCGTAGAACTCGAAGAGCGTGTCGTCGTCGACCACGATGTCGCGCCGGCGCGCGCGGTGCTCGAGTTCTTCGACGTCCTCGAGCAGTGCCCGGTTGGCGTGGAAGAACTTGTGGCGCGTTCGCCACTCACCCTGGACGAGTGCGTGGCGGATGAACAACTCGCGCGAGACCTCGGGATCGATCCGTCCATACTGCACGGGCCGTTGGGCGACGAGTGGGATGCCGTAGAGGGTGACGCGCTCGTACGCCATCGCGGACTCGTGCTTGATGGACCAGTGCGGCTCGGAGTACGTCCGCTTGATCAGATGCGGAGCGAGTTTTTCGACCCATTCCGGTTCGACGCGCGCGACCATCCGTGCCCACAGCCGCGACGTTTCCACCAGTTCTGCGGCCATCACCCATCGCGGGGGCTTCTTGAACAGGGACGAGCCGGGGAAGATCGCGAAGTGCGCACCGCGGGCGCCCAGGAAATCGCGCTTGTCGCCTTCGCGGAGACCGACGTGCGAGAGCAGACCGGCAAGGAGCGAACGGTGGATCGCCTCGTCGCTCACGGTCCGGTGATGTGTCTCCCAGCCGAGCGAGACGGTGATCTGGCGCAGTTGCCCTTGAAGATCCTGCCATTCACGGATGCGCAGCCAATGCAGGAACTCGTCGCGGCACATTCTCCGGAAACGGCTGGAGGACAGCTCTTTCCGTTGCTCTTTCAGGTAATCCCACAGGCGCAGGAAGGCAAGGAAATCCGAGCCCTCCACGGCGAAGCGGGCGTGCTTCTCGTCGGCCGCTTGCTGGAACTCCGACGGACGCTCCCGCACGTCCTGGATCGACAGCGCCGAGACGATGATGAGGATCTCGCGCAGACATCCGTTGCGATGGCCCTCGACGATCATCCGGGCCATGCGCGGATCCACCGGCAGCCGCGCGATTTCACGTCCTGTCGCGGTCAGCCGCGGCGATTCCCCGGTCTTGGCCGGTTCGAGCGCTCCGAGTTCTTCGAGCAGCGCGATACCGTCGCGGATCGCACGCGGATCGGGCGGCTCGACGAAGGGAAACGAACCGATGTCGCCGAGACCGAGTGCGGTCATCTGCAACACGACCGACGCCAGGTTCGTGCGGAGGATCTCCGGCTCGGTGAACTCCGGACGACTCTCGAAATCGTCTTCCGAGTAGAGCCGGATGCAGATTCCGTCGGCGACACGTCCGCATCGGCCCGCTCGCTGACGAGCCGATGCCTGGGAGATCTCCTCGATCGGGAGACGCTGCACCTTGGTGCGCACCGAATAGCGGGAGATGCGCGCCGTACCCGGATCGACGACGTAGCGGATACCCGGCACCGTCAGTGACGTCTCCGCGACGTTGGTCGACAGAACTACCCGGCGGCCGGTGTGGGAGGAGAACACGCGGTGCTGCTCGGCGGCGGAGAGCCTGCCGTAGAGCGGCAGGATCTCGGTGTTGCGGAGTTTGCGGTCGTGCAGCGCGTCCGCAGTATCCCGGATCTCGCGTTCGCCGGAGAGGAAGACCAGGATGTCGCCGTCACCGGCCGACTGGAGTTCCTCGACCGCCTCGCACACCGCGTCGACGGGATCGCGGTCGACGAGCTGGTCACCGACCTCCACGGTGAGCGGCCGGTAGCGCACCTCCACCGGATAGGTCCGCCCGGACACCTCGACGATCGGCGCCGGCGTTCCGTCCGCATCGGCGAAATGCCGGGCGAAACGTTCGGGATCGATGGTGGCCGAGGTGATGATCACCTTCAGGTCGGGCCGCCGCGGTAGCAACTGGCGGAGATACCCCAGCAGAAAATCGATGTTGAGACTACGTTCGTGCGCCTCGTCGATGATGAGGGTGTCGTACTGGCGCAGCATGCGGTCGCGCTGGATCTCGGCAAGCAGAATGCCGTCGGTCATCAGCTTGACCAGCGTCGACCCGGAGACCTCGTCGGTGAAGCGCACGGTGTAGCCGACGGTGTCGCCCACTTCCGAGCCGAGTTCCTCGGCGAGTCGCTCGGCCACCGCACGGGCTGCGATCCGGCGTGGCTGGGTGTGGCCGACGAGACCGCGTACCCCGCGACCGAGCTCGAGACAGATCTTGGGAATCTGGGTGGTTTTCCCCGATCCCGTCTCACCTGCGACCACCACGACCTGGTGGTCGCGGATCGCCGCGGCGATGTCGTCCTTGCGCTGGGAGACGGGCAGGTCCTCGGGATATGTGATCGCCGGGACCGCCGCGGCACGATCGGCGAGACGCCCGCGGGCACGCTCGATCTCGGCGGCGATGCCGGCGAGCGCGTCCTCGCCACGTGCGCGGTCGAGACGGCGGCGGAGGCGGTGTTCGTCGCGGAGCGACACGTCGGCGAGCGCCGACTTCAGGTCGCGGCGGTTCGGGGCAGGGGAGATGGACATGCTGAGTACACAGCCTAGCGAAACGCCCGGGCCCGGGGCTCGCGCAGGCCTGCGTCGAACCGGAAACCGGGGTCCGGGTCGAGGGATCACGGTGCCGGGCCGGGGCGTGTGCGCCGCGATCGCGGTCGCCGCATACGATGACCGGCGTCAATCTTGGTCGTGGACAGGAGCTGGTCGTGGGCGCGTTGTGGCACGGATTTGCCGATATGGGCGTGGTCGAACGTGACGGCGCATTCGTCGTGGCCCGCGGTGAGGGCGCCTACATCTGGGACGACGCGGGCACCCGCTACCTGGATGCGACGGCGGGATTGTGGTTCACCAACATCGGGCACGGGCGCACCGAGATCGCGACGGCCGTCGCGGACCAGCTCGGGAAGCTGGCCCACTACTCGAACTTCGGTGACCTGACCTCCGAGCCGACCGTCGAACTCGCCGAACTCCTCGCGACGATCGCCCCGGTTCCGGGCAGCAAGATCTTCTTCACCTCCGGCGGCTCCGATTCGGTGGACACCGCCGCGAAACTGGCGCGACGCTACTGGCAGGAGATGGGCAAACCCACGAAGACACTGCTCGTCGGACGCGAGAAGGCGTACCACGGCATGCACGTGGGCGGCACCTCTCTGGCAGGTATCCCGGTCAACGGCGACGGATACGGCCGGTTGTGGGACGACACCGCGAACGTGGCCTGGGACGACGCGAAGGCATTGCTCGCGCTGATCGAAAAGGTCGGTGCCGACACGATCGCGGCGTTCTTCTGCGAGCCGATCATCGGCGCGGGCGGGGTGTACCTGCCGCCGGACGGCTACCTCGCCGAGATCCGCGACATCTGCCGTGAGCACGACATCCTGTTCGTCGTCGACGAGGTCGTCACCGGCTTCGGCCGGATCGGCGGCTCCTGGTTCGCCTCCTCACGGTTCGATCTGCAGCCGGACATGGTCACGACCGCGAAGGGACTCACGTCCGGTTACCTTCCGATGGGTGCGGTGTTCATCGCGCCCCGGGTCGCCGAGCCCTTCTTCGCGGGCGGCGTGTGGTGGCGTCACGGCTATACGTACGGTGGCCACGCCGCCGCCGCTGCGGCCGCTCTGGCGAACCTCGACATCCTCGAGCGCGAGAATCTGCTCGCCGAGTCGGCGCGCCTCGAGAAGACCCTGCACGAGACATTGGCTCCGCTCGCCGACCATCCCCGCGTCGCCGAGGTCCGCAGTGGCCTGGGAGCCGTCGCGGCGGTGCAGCTCACCGACCCGGCGGAGGCGCCGGAATTCGTGAAACAGCTCCGTGCGCACGGAATCTCGGGACGGGCAGCAGGACAGGGCGCGTTGCAGATCTCGCCGTCGTTCGTCATGACCGACGAGCAGGTCCGCGACCTCGCGGACGGATTCGCCGCAGCGCTGGGCTGACCTCTCAGCCGCGATCCCGGATCCGCCGGAGCACACGGCGGATCCGGGCCGGTGCGCCGGCGGGGACCTGTGTGAGCGGGAGGTCGCCGCGGCCGTCCTGCTGGGCGACGGCCCGCGCATACCGCTCGTGCAGGCGCGAGCGCACCTCGTCCGGGGTGTAACTGCGGCGCTTGCGTTCCGCGCGCAGGGTCACCGCTCCGGTCGCGGCAACGCCCACGACTCCGGCCAAGCCGAGAAGCTTCCACCACTGTCTGCCGCGAAGTGCCATGCCCCCGACCCTAGCGGCGTGCGCACCCGAGGCGTGGAAGGCTGTCGGGTATGCCCACGATCCCGGCTCGTTCGCAGATCACCCTCGACGACGCGGTGTCCATCGCCCGCACCGGCGATCTCTGGATCTTCCGCGGCAGCAGCGGTGCGGATCGTGCGATCCAAGCCCTCACCAACGCCCCGGTCAATCACGTCGGGATGGCGGTCGTGCTCGACGACCTGCCCCCGTTGATGTGGCACGCGGAACTCGGGAAAAGCTTGCCCGACATGTGGACCGGCCGCCACCAGCGCGGCGTGCAGTTGCACGACCTGCGCAGTGCGGTGCAGGTGTGGAGCGCCCGCTACGGCCAGCGGGCGTGGCTTCGGCAGATCTCCGTGCCGGTCAGCACCGAGCAGGAGGACCAATTGCTCAGAACGGTTGCCCGGCTCGACGGCACTCCGTTCCCGTCCACCGCCAAGCTGACGGGCCGCTGGTTCGCCGGGCGGCTACCGCTGAGCCGGAAGACTGCACGAGACCGGGTGCCCGGGGGAGGCGGCCTCGAAAGTGCGTACTGCGCAGAGGTGGTGGCGGTGACGATGGAAGAAATGGGGTTGCTCGAGCAACGGCGGCGCGGCAGCAATTGGTACGACCCGGGCCGTTTCTGGAGTGGGGACCGGCTTCCTCTCGCACCCGGCGTGGACTTCGGCGGTGAGATCGAGGTTCTGCTCGACGACGAGGATCTCGCCACGGGGCGGACGCTCGGCGGCACCGCAAGCGCTACGCCTCCCGAATGATCGCCGCACCGGGGCCGACGCAAAAAAAGGACCCCTCCGAGGAGGGGTCCTTTTCAGCGAACTGAAGAGCGGATCAGGCGCCGGCGAGAAGCTCGGCGGTGGTGATCGCCTGGGCGACACCCTGGAGGGTTGCCGCGATCTTGACGGCCTCCCAGACCTGTTCCTTGGTGAGGCCCTCCTTGCGGACGACGTTGTCGTGCGCAGCAGTGCAATCGTGGCAGCCGTTGATCGTGGAGACCGCGAGCGACCACAGTTCGAAGTCGGACTTCTCGACGCCGGGGTTGCCGATGATGTTCATCCGCAGACCCATCCGCACCTGGGCGTAGTCGTCACCGAGGAAACCCTTGGCTCGGTAGGCGACGTTGTTCATGCCCATGATGGACGCGGCACCGAGGGCGGCGTTGTACGCCTCCGCGGACAGCACGTCGGCAGCTTCTTCGGAGATCTCCTTGAGCACGGTCGGCGACTTGGTCGCGGCCGCGGCGGCGAGGAACGTGCCCCACAGCTGCTGCTCGTTGAGTTCCGTCGAACGCGCAAGGGAGCCGATGTTGAGCTTGAGGTCCTTGGCGTACTCCGGCAGAGCGTTCTTCAGGTTCTCGACACTCACTGCAGCGCCGCCTTGACGAGCTCACCCGCATTGAGGGTCGGGTCGTTCTTCTTCCAGTTGCATGCGCACAGCTCGTCCGACTGCAGCGCGTCGAGGACACGGAGGACCTCGTCGACGTTGCGGCCCACGGAACCGGCGGTGACGGAGACGAACTGGATCTCGTTGTTCGGGTCCACGATGAACGTCGCGCGGTCGGCGACGCCGTCCTTGTTCAGAACACCGGTGGCCGAGACGAGCTCACGGTTGAGGTCCGACAGCATCGGGAAGGGGAGGGTCTTGAGATCCTCGTGCTGTGCGCGCCACTGGAAGTGGACGAACTCGTTGTCGACGGAAGCGCCGAGCACCTGTGCGTCACGATCGGCGAACTCGTCGTTCAGCTTGCCGAACGCGGCGATCTCCGTCGGGCAGACGAAGGTGAAGTCCTTGGGCCAGAAGAAGATGATCTTCCACTTACCGGCGTAGTCGTCGCTGGTGATCGTGGTGAAGTAGTCATCGGGCTGGGTGGCGTCGACCTGGGTCAGGTCTCCGCCGACGAGGGCCTTCAGGTTGAAAGCGGGGAACTGATCGCCAATGGTCAGCAGTGCCATTCTCGGTCCTCTCGATAAGTCGTGAACAAGCGAGTCGATCACGCGCTTCCGCGCCGGTCGGCGCGGAATCATGCGTTACCGGACGATCCTGTCGGACCGTTCTCCGGTATGAAAACCATCTTGCCGGAAACCTTTCAAAAGGTAAAGGTGATTGGTGGCACTAGACTGATAGGCGTGTCCGATCAGAGTTATCAACCCACCCTGTCGCAGCTGCGTGCCTTCGTGGCAGTCGCGAAGTATCGCCATTTCGGCACTGCGGCTGCGAGATTGAATGTGAGCCAACCCACTCTTTCTCAGGGGTTGGCGGCTCTCGAGAACGGTCTCGGGGTCCACTTGATCGAGCGCAGTACCCGTCGCGTGCTGGTGACTCCGGCGGGCGCGCGGCTGCTGCCGCAGGCGCAGGTGATCCTCGATGCGGCCGACGGTTTCGTCGCCGCGGCCGCCGGCGCTTCCGACGGATTGTCCGGCCCGCTCCGCCTGGGGTTCATACCCACGGTGGCTCCCTACGTGCTGCCGGATCTGCTTCCCGCGCTCGGGGTGACGATGCCCAACCTGGTGCTCCACGTCGTCGAGGACCAGACCGCGCGGCTGCTCGGAGCACTGCGGGCGGGAACGCTCGACGCTGCGGTGGTGGCGCTACCCTCCGACATCTCCGGCGTGGTCGAAATACCGTTGTATTCCGAGGACTTCGTGCTCGTCGTGCCCAAGGGGCACGAGCTGGCCGGTCGTACGGACGTGCCTGTCTCCGCTCTCGACAACGCTCCCTTGCTGCTGCTCGACGAGGGACACTGCCTGCGTGATCAGACACTCGACCTGTGCCGGTCCGTCGACGCCCGGCCGGTGGCCGGCGACACCCGCGCGACGTCCCTCGCGACCGTCGTGCGGTGCGTCGCGGGGGGACTGGGGATCACCCTCGTTCCCGCGTCGTCGGTCCCGGTCGAGACGGCGCGTGGAGATCTTGCGATGGCACACTTCGCATCTCCCGCACCGAGCCGCACCGTCGGGCTGGTCGTCCGGTCGTCCACCGCCCGCGCAGCCGACTACCGGGCGCTGGCCGACCTCATCAGGATGCAACTGCCCCCGCAGGTGCGTCCCATCGGCTGATCGCGCGTCAGCCGCGCCCCTTGCGGGGCCGGCCGGAACCCTTGGGCCGCGTGGCCTTGCCGCCTCGTGCCTTGGGCTTCTTGTCGCCGACGACGCGCCGCGGCTGGGAGCCTTGTCGTTCCCCGCGCCGAGGACCCTTGCGGTCCTTGGTGTTCTCCGCGGGGGTCTCCGAATCCTGTTGCCGTCCCCGGGAACTGTTGGCGGTACGGCCGCGGACGATACCGACGAACGTGTCGACGAGATCGGTGGTGTTCTCGGTCATCCACACGAGCCCGACCTGCGACGCGGGCGCATCGGTGACGGGCCGGTAGGTGAGGTCCTTGCGATGGTGCAGGCGGGCGAGCGACTGAGGGGTGACGAGCACGCCGACCTCGGAGGCCACGTGGGAGATCGCGGACTCCGTGTCGGCGGGTCGTTCGAACGCCTCTTCGCCAGGGAAGGTGGCCCAGTCCAGCACATCGTCGAGCGGATGCAGCACTGTCTCGTCCGCGAGATCGGCGACGGAGATGGAGTCGACCGCGGCGATCGCATGTTCCTTCGGCACGACCACCACGGAGGCCTCGGTGTAGAGGTTGATCACGGACAGTCCGTCCCGCTCGAGCGGCAGGCGCAACAGAGCGATGTCTGCGGTTCCGTCCCGAAGGGGGTCTGCGCCCGCCGTCGGTTCGACGGGGACGAGTTCGATCGGGACGTCCGGCATACGTTCGATCCACACCCGGACCCATTTGGTGGGGGTGACCCCGGGGACATAGGCCAGCCGGAACGCCTGCGCGGACTCTTCGTTCACCTGGTCAGGTTACCGGTAGGGCGCGTGCCCGAACCCGGTCAGCCCTCTGCCACCTCGAACTCGTCGAACACCACCTCGCCCGCCGCATCCGACTCCGCGAGGTTGACCTCGGCGAGCAGTGCCCATCCGTGGTCGCCCTGAGGATCGTGCAGCGTTTGGCGCACGCGCCACACTTCGGTGTCCATCTCCACCGAGAAGAGTTGGGGCCCACGAGCGTCGGGCCCGGTACCGATCTCGGAGTACTCCTCGAAGTACAACTCGAGG
The DNA here is from genome assembly GCF_042717545.1 of Rhodococcus sp. NPDC058639. Taxonomy (NCBI): domain Bacteria; kingdom Bacillati; phylum Actinomycetota; class Actinomycetes; order Mycobacteriales; family Nocardiaceae; genus Rhodococcus; species Rhodococcus sp. NPDC058639. Next base: position 524,650 of record NZ_JBHXRF010000004.1, on the reverse strand, counting down.
AGATCCTCCCAGTCCTCCGCATCCAGACCGTCCCCGAGCTGGGCGAGGTCGTACCAACGGCGGCGCGCCGCGAGTTCCACGCGCTTGAACATCGCATTGCGGACCATGACCTTGAAGGCACGCGTATTCGCGGACAGGGGCCGCGGAACATCGGCCCCGAACGCGACCTGCTGGTCATCCGATTCGACACCAGGGTTCGTCAGCGATTCCCATTCGTCGAGCAGGGACGAATCCACCTGCCGGATGAGCTCACCGAGCCACTCGATGATGTCCTCGAGTTCCTCGGTGCGCGCCACGTCCGGCACCGTCTGGCGCAGGGCGCGGTAGGCGTCGGCGAGGTACCGCAGCACGAGCCCTTCCGATCGCGCGAGACCGTAGTGGCTGACCAATTCCGAGAAGGTCATCGCGCGCTCGATCATGTCGCGCACCACCGATTTCGGGGACAACGGCGTCTCCGACACCCACGGGTGGCCCCCGCGATAGGTCTCGAACGCCGGATCGAGCAGCTCGGCGAGCGGCTTCGGCCAGGTGACCTCGTCCAGCAGCTCCATGCGCTCGTCGTACTCGATACCGTCGGCCTTCATCTGGGCCACGGCTTCCCCGCGCGCCGCGTGCTGCTGCGCCATGAGGACCTGCCGGGGATCGTCGAGCGTCGATTCGATCACCGAGACGACATCGAGGGCATAGCCCGGAGCGTCGATGTCGAGCAGTTCGATCGCGGCCAGCGCGAAGGGCGACAGCGGCTGATTCAGCGCGAAATCGCGCTGGAGATCCACCGTCAACCGGGCTCTGCGACCGTATTCGTCGGGCTCCTCGAGCTGCTGGACCACACCGGCCTGGAGCAGACCACGGTAGAGGGAGATCGCCTTGAGAATGTGCTTGCGCTGGGCGGGCCGGGGTTCGTGATTGTCCTCGAGCAGATGCCGCATGGCGTCGAAACAGTTGCCGGGACGCGCGATCACGTTGAGCAACATCGAGTTGCTCACGGCGAACCGCGACTGCATCGGTTCCGGCGACGCGACGATGAGCTTCTCGAACGTGCCCTCACCCCACGAGACGAAACCCTCCGGCGCCTTCTTCCGCTGCACCTTGCGGCGCTTCTTCGGGTCCTCGCCCGCTTTCGCAAGTGCCCGGACGTTTTCGATCTCGTGCTCGGGCGCCTGCACGACGACCGTGCCCATCGTGTCGTATCCGGCCCGTCCGGCGCGGCCGGCGATCTGGTGGAATTCACGTGCCTTGAGCTGCCGCGTGCGGGTGCCGTCGTACTTGGTCAGTCCGGTGAGCAGCACCGTGCGGATCGGAACGTTGATTCCGACACCCAGCGTGTCGGTGCCGCAGATGACCTTCAACAGACCGTCCTGCGCGAGCTTTTCGATCAATCTCCGGTACTTGGGCAGCATTCCCGCGTGGTGGACGCCGATGCCGTGCCGTACGAGCCGGGACAGGGTCTTGCCGAATCCCGTCGAGAACCGGAATTCCCCGAGTGCGGCCGCGATCGCCTCCTTCTCGGATTTCGTGCACATGTTGACGCTGGTCAGTGCTTGGGCACGCTCGAGCGCGGCGGCCTGGGTGAAATGGACGACGTACACCGGTGCCTGGTGAGTGGTGACCAGCTCTTCGATGGCTTCACCGATGGGGGCCTGCGAATACGAGAAGGTCAGGGGCACCGGTCGCTCGGTCCCGGAGACCTCGACGGTCGGTCGCCCGGTGCGACGGGTGAGGTCCTTCTGGAGGAACGACACGTCCCCGAGGGTCGCGGACATGAGCAGGAACTGCGCGTGGGGCAGTTCGATGAGGGGCACCTGCCAGGCCCATCCACGGTCGGGGTCGGAGTAGAAATGGAACTCGTCCATGACCACCTGGCCGATGTTCGAGTCGGGGCCTTCGCGCAGGGCGAGGTTGGCGACGATCTCCGCGGTCGCGCAGATGATCGGGGCCGTCGGGTTGACCGAGGCATCGCCGGTCATCATCCCGACCCGGTCGGCTCCGAAGACCTCGCACAATGCGAAGAACTTCTCGCTGACGAGCGCCTTGATCGGTGCGGTGTAGAACGTGCGCTTGCCGGTCGCGAGGGCGAAGAAATGGGCTCCGATCGCCACCATCGATTTGCCCGACCCCGTGGGCGTCGCGAGGATCACGTGGGAACCGCCCACGAGTTCCATCAGCGCTTCTTCCTGCGCCGGGTAGAGCGACAGTCCCCGATCCGTCGTCCAGGAGGTGAAGGCGTCGAAGAGGGTGTCGTCGTCGACGGGGTCGGGTATCAGATCGGGAAGCAGCACTGCTCCAGGCTAGTCGCCCGGCGGCGAGGGCCTTTCCACGCTGCCGTTCCGCAGAGGCAGCGGACGGCGAGACCCGCTACGTGGCGCTGCGCTCGTCGGACTCCATCACGTCGAGCACGGCCATGCGGGTGGCCGGGCCCCCGGTGATGCGCGATTCGCTCACACCGGAGACGAGGAGCCGCCGCCAGCTCTCCTCGTCGAACTGCAGGGGAGCGGTGTTGTCGAGGAAGTTCTCCACGACCCGGAGGAAACGCAGAGGATCGTCCCGGAACGGGAAGTGGCCGGCGCCGCGGAACACTTCGAGTCGGGAACCGGGCATCGCGGAATGCGCGAGGTAGGCGTGCCCCACCGGAATGACGCTGTCGCGGTCGCCCCAGATCAACTGCACCGGCAGATCCTCGGTGAGGTAGCTGCGGTCGAGCATCGTCACCACCTGGCCACGCCAGTCGACAACCGCCCGCAGTGTCCGCAGATAGGCCTGACATGCCGTCGGATCCGGAAGTTCACCGAGGATACGTACCAGGTCGGAGGCGTCGTGCAACAGCGCACCGGGTTTGAGCGGCGACTTGTTGAGCTGACCCAGCGCAGAACCGGCAAGCCTCATCGCGGGCATCGCACCCGGTACGCGCAGGAGCTTGAGTACTTCGCTGACGACGGGTAGCGACACCATGCGCAGGACGGGGTGGACATCTTTCGTGACACCGCCCGACGACACGAGCACGAGTCGTTCGACCCTGCCGGGGAACTGGTACGCGAACTGCATCGCGACTCCGCCGCCGAGGGAGTGGCCGACGACCGTGACCTTGTCGATCCCGAGCACCGACAGCAGGTCGCGCATGCCGTTGGCATACGCGGCGACGGAGTAGTCGGCGCGCGGCTTGTCCGACCGGCCGTGTCCGAGCAGGTCGGGGGCTATCACGGTGTACTTCTCGGCGAGGTGCGGAATCACGTCCGTCCACGTCGAAGAGTTGTCACCGATACCGTGGATGAGCAGCAGCGCAGGCCCGCTGCCGGCCATCCGGAACGCGCGGCGGTAGCCGTGGATCGTGCGGAAGACCATGCGCGGTTCCTTGTCGGGAACCGGGCGGAGCTTCCTCGGACGCGCTGTGGTCATCACCGTCTCCTACCGACGTGGGGAGGCACCTACGTGCGGCTGGTTTCTCGACCTGACGGTCATCGCCACCCGGAGTCACTCTTGCATGTCGCGAGAGCGTACCGAGCGTATGTGACGCGATGGGCGTCGATCGTAACGGTCATGAAACTTCCCACCGTGAACCCGCCGCGTCGTGACGCGCTCCGTTCCGCTCAGAGCGACTGATCGGTATCGTCGCCGCCGCGCTGGTCGTACTCCGCGAGGAAGCGTTCGAATTCCGCCCCGAGTTCCTCGCCGGTCGGCAGGTTTTCGTCGGTCGGCAGGGGAGAGGTCTGCTGTTCCTGCGCTGCCACGTAGCTGTCGTACTGCCGTTCGAGGGCCTGCACCACCGCCTGCACTTCCTCGTTGCCCTCGATGTGCTCGTCGATCTGCTCACGGACCCGTGCTGCGGCCTCGTCGAGGGCCTGCAGCGGAATGTCGAGATCGCCGATCTCCGCCACGTGGGTGAGAAGCGTCTCCGCGGCCGCCGGGTAGTCGGTCTGCGCCAGGTAGTGCGGCACGTGCACGGAGAATCCCACCGACTCGTGTCCGTGCTGCGCCATGCGGAGCTCGAGCAGGGACGATGCCCCCGCCGGAATCTGCAATTCACCGGACCAGCGGTGGTGGCCGGCGATGAGGTCCTTGTTGGTGGAGTGGGCGGTGACCGAGAGCGGCCTGGTGTGCGGTGTGGCCATCGGGATGGAGTTGAGGCCGATGGTGCGCCGCACGCCGAACTGCTCGGCGAGCAGGCGTACCGCCGTGATGAACCGCTCCCATTTGAGATCCGGTTCGCTGCCCGCGAGCAGCAGGAACGGAGTTCCCGCATTGTCGATCAAGGCGTACAGGTTCAGCTCGGGGGCCGCGTAGTCGGAGAAATGATCCGACTTGAAGGTCATCAGCGGTCGCCGGGAGCGGTAGTCGATGAGGTCGTCGACCGCGAACGACGCCACGAGTTCGGTCTCGAGCGTCTCCCTCAAATGCGTGGTGGCGAGCCGCACCGAGTGCCCGGCGTCCGCGAACCCTTCGAGGCCGTGAACGAGAACCGGACCCTGCCCGTCGGTGGTCATGAGTTGTGGAGCCGGGAACTCCAGCTCGTACATCCGGGACTGCTCGTCCATTGGGGAACCACTCCGATCACACTGCGCCGTCGTAGCCTTCCCGCCGGTGCAGCACCGGCGTGGCATGGTGGTGTCCGAGTCTAATTGAAGCGGCGGTGGCGAATTCCCGGGTCCGTCCCCGCTGGACTGTGGACGACGGAGGTTCAGGTGGCGAAGCGCGACGCTCCACGGTGCGGGACCGCCGACGACCCTCGCCCGCCCCACCCGACCGCGCGCCTCACGACCGCAGCAGCGATACTCCTCACCGGCACATCGGTCCTGATCGCAGCATGCACGACCAGCATTTCCGGTGTCGCACGCCCCGAGGCCACGCCGCACACCGGCAGCCCGCCGGCGACCGCGGCGCCGCCACCCGGTGCCACTCCCGGAAGTGACCGCACACCGGCCGAACTACTCTTGCCCGTCGACCGCTTCCCCGAGCCGTACAGTGCCGTGGTTCTGCCCCCGCAGGCCGTGGCGCAGGCGGCACCGGACCTCACCGGGATCCCACCGGGTGCCCGCGTGAACCCCGGCGGCTGTCTGCCGCCGCCGCAGGACTACGGAACGGGAGGTACGGCGATGGCCGTCGGCACCGACACCGCGGGCCGCGCCACGCTCAGCGTCGAAGTGACGACCTCGGCGGAGCCACTCGCGGACTACCGAGGTCACCTGGCCGAGTGCGCGCGGGTCGAGGCCACCCACCGGGGCGTCACCGCGACCGTCACCACGGTGCTCGAACCCGACCCGCCGGTGCTCGTCCCGGGTTCCGAGACGCTGGCGTTGTCCCGGACGGTCACGTCCGGGGAAGGCCCGGACGCTCTCGCTCAGTCGATACTCACGCATACTGCCCAACTCGGGGACGTGCGCGTGCTGGTGACGTACATGTCGTTCGAGTCGGGCCCCGCGGACGCCGAGAACGTCGATCGGGTCTACGCGGACGCGGTGCGGTACGCGCTCGAAGGCCGGCCACGGTAGACGCGGGTACCCACGCGGGAACCACGTGCCTCCGCGGCCGTGCCGGCACGCCGCGCAGTTGTCCACAGAGCGCGCGTCGATCCCCAGAGCGCACCGATCGAGCCCCGGAGGCACCGGACCTGTCATCGGGCCGGGAGACCGTTCGGGCATGACCACACCCACCTCGTCCCCACGCCCGCTCCGCCTCACCGATATCGGAGACCTGATCGCAGCGGTGCCCGCGCTGCTCGGGTTCCGTCCCGCGCGCTCCCTCGTCGTTCTCAGCCTCTCGCCCGTGACAACGCGGCCGGGTGAGACCGGGGCCGCCACGATCGGAGCGGTGATGCGGCACGACCTGTTACTCGACGGACCCCGGGACGGGACGCAGGACCCGATGCGCGACGCGTTCCGCCGGTTCCGTGCCGTGTGCGCGCGTGAGGAAGCGGAGTCCGTGATCGCGATCCTCGTCGACGACAGGCTCGAGGACCCTCACGGACCGGCCGCCGGCCGTGCTCACACCCTCGTCGAGGAGTTCGCCGCCTACCTCGCGACCGCCGACATCGTGCTCGGCGGTGCGCTCGCGGTCCCCGCCATCGATGCCGGCGCCAGATGGTTCGTTCCCGGTCGCGACGACTCCGGGACGGTGCCCGACCCCGACGCCTCCGTCGTGGCGGCCGCCCGCGTGTTCGACGGCAACCCGATCCGGCGAACCCGCAGCGAACTCACCGCCCTCCTCGAGCCCTACCCGGCGAGTTTCCGCGCCGACGTCGCGAGCAGGCTCGACGCGGCCGTCCACGCCCGCGATCTCGCGTACGAGCGTGCCGAACGGAGCGGAGGATCCGTCGCCGCCGACCGGGCAGAACTCGAGACCCTCCTGGCTCTGGTCGTCCCGGGCCGCGACGAGGAGCATCTGCTGCCGGGGGAGTGCGCCGAACTGGCCGTGATTCTTGCGAACCGGACCGTGCGGGACGCCGCGCTGGCCCTCGCGACAGGACCGTGGGCGGGCGCCGCCGAACGGCTCTGGGTGGATCTGGTGCGTGCCCTGCCCGACCCCGAACGCGCCGATGCGGCCGCACTGGTCGCGTTCGGAGCGTATGTGCGCGGCGACGGGCCGTTCGCCGGCGTCGCTCTCGGGGTCGCGCTGGAATCCGACCCGCGACACCGGCTTTCCGATCTTCTCGATCAGGCGTTGCAGGCAGGGTTGCGTCCCGACGCGATCAGGAGTCTCGCGGCGACCGGATACGAGATCGCCGCGAGACTGGGCGTCGCACTACCGCAGGACGGACCTGCCCGGTGACTCAGCCGCGGCGCGCGGCGTGCGAGCGCCCACCGAGGCTCTTGGTGAATTCCCAGGCATCCGAGACGATTTCGTCGATATCGGTGTGTTTCGGAGCCCATCCGAGTTCGTTCATGGCCCGGGCGCTCGACGCGATCAGCACCGCGGGATCGCCGGCCCGGCGGGGGGCGTCGACCGCCGCGATCGGCTGTCCCGTGACGCGTTCGCACGCAGCGATCACTTCTCGGACACTGAAACCTTCACCGCTGCCGAGGTTGTAGATGCGGTGGCGACCCGGCTCCGACCGCGTGAGCGCCAGGACATGCGCGTCGGCGAGATCCTTGACGTGGATGTAGTCGCGCACCGCGGTCCCGTCCTTGGTGGGCCAGTCGGTTCCGAACACGGAGATGTGGTCTCGCTGCCCGAGCGCCACCTGCAACACCAGGGGGATCAGGTGGGTCTCCACCGCCCGGTTCTCACCGACACCGCCGTACGCCCCGGCTACGTTGAAGTACCGCAGGCTCGTCGCCGCCAGGCCGTGCGCGTGGGAATACGACGAAATCGCATGATCGATTGCGAGCTTGGAAGCGCCGTACGGGTTGGTGGGTCTCGTCGGTGCGTCCTCGACGATCGGTACCTCGTCGGGTTCACCGTAGGTCGCCGCTGTCGACGAGAACACCAGACGGGGAGTGCGCGATCGCCGGATCGCTTCGAGCAACGTCAACGTCGTGACGACGTTGCCCTGCCAATACTTTTCCGGGTGCTCGACGGATTCACCGACGAGCGACTGCGCCCCGAAGTGCAGCACGCCGTCGAATCGGGGGCCGTCGTCGCCCGAGCCGAGGACCTCGGTCGCGACGGACGCGATGTCGCCTTCGACGAACTCGGCACCGGCGGGGACCGCGTCGGCGTTGCCTGTGGACAGGTCGTCGACCACCACCACCTCGTGGCCTTGTTCGAGCAGCACTGTGCTGCACACGCTGCCCACATACCCGGCACCGCCGGTCACCAGAAGTCTCACGCTGTGGATCCCCTCTTCACAGGCCCGCAGCGGGCCTGTGAAGAGGTTTGCATCAAACCTGTTTCACCTGCACGGCGTGGGCCATCTCGTCGGAAAGCTCGAAGCTGTGGTGCCCGGCCACGGTGATGGTCACCGAGCCCGGGCGCGTCTCGACTGTAACGCGCGCGTCCGGGACGACTCCGGCCTCACGCAGGCGCGCGATGACCTCGGGGTCGGACTGCACGTATTCGGCGAGCCGACGTACCACGACCGCGGTCGGTTTTCCGGCGGGAATCTCCGTCAACCGCACCAGCTTCTCGTCGGGAGCAGCATCCTTGTCCAAGCCCAGCTGTGCCAGGCCCGGGATCGGGTTTCCGTACGGGGACGTCGTCGGGTTGTTGAGCACCTCGACCAGTCGCCGCTCGACCTCCTCGCTCATCACGTGCTCCCACCGGCACGCCTCGGCATGCACGTTCTCCCAGTCGAGGCCGATCACGTCGACGAGGAGTCGCTCCGCGAGACGGTGCTTGCGCATGACCGACACCGCGAGGTCGCGGCCTTTCTCGGTCAGTTGCAGATGGCGGTCGCCGGCGACGCGCAACAGGCCGTCCCGCTCCATACGGGCGACCGTCTGGCTGACGGTGGGTCCACTCTGCTCGAGGCGTTCGGCGATGCGCGCACGCAACGGCACGACGCCTTCCTCTTCCAGATCGTAGATCGTCCGGAGATACATCTCCGTGGTATCGACCAGGTCCTTCACTCTCACACCCCTTCGTCTGCGCCGATTCTAACCGTGCGAATAGGGCGGTGGGGGCGCCCTCGGCTGCTCGCGCGTCCCTTCCCGGACCAGTAGCGTCTGTGTTCATGACCACTAGCTCCACCGCAGAGGGCGGTACGACACAATTGGGCGGCGATCGAGTGGTGGTGTGGAGCCCCGAATACCTCGACTACCGGTGGGGCCCGACGCACCCGATGAACCCCACGCGGCTCGATCTCACCATGGCGCTGTCGAAAAGTATCGGTCTGCTCGAGGGTGTCGAGACAGTCCATCCTTCTCCCGCAGACGATGTGGACCTGCTGCGTATCCACACCCCGGCCTACCTCGATGCCGTCAAACGGGCCGGCGCGGTCGCACCCGGTACCGCTGCCGTCGCCGACGCCCCGCACGGCCTGGGTACCGAGGACAATCCGATCTTCCCCCGCATGCACGAGGCGAGTGCCACCCTCGCCGGCGGCACACTGGCCGCCGCCCGGGAGATCGCCTCCGGCCGGACCCGGCGCGCGGTGAGCATCGGTGGGGGTATGCACCATGCGATGGCCGACTGGGCAGCCGGGTTCTGCGTCTACAATGACGCCGCGATCGCGATCTCCTGGCTTCTCGACAACGGCTACGACCGCATCGCCTACGTGGACGTCGACGCGCATCACGGTGACGGAGTCCAGCACGCCTTTCTCGGCGACCCACGGGTGCTCACGATCTCTCTCCACCAGCACCCCGCGACACTGTGGCCCAATACCGGCTGGTCGAGTGAGGTTGGCGCGGGTGACGCCGAGGGCACCTCGATCAACATGCCCGTTCTGCCCGGCACCGTCGATTCCTTGTGGCTGAGGGCTTTTCACGCCGTGGTCCCCGGCGCGCTCGCTGCGTTCCGCCCGCAGATCCTCATCAGCCAGTGCGGCGCCGACAGTCACCGCGAGGACCCTCTCGCAGATCTCGCGCTGACCATCGACGGCCAGCGGGCCTCCTATCTTGCGATGCGTGATCTCGCGGACCGCCACTGCGAGGGCCGCTGGCTGGCTGTCGGCGGGGGCGGTTACGGGTTGGTTCGCGTCGTGCCGCGGGCATGGACCCACCTCATCGCGGCGGCGCTCGACCGCGAGATCGACCTCACCACCGCCGTCCCGGAAGACTGGCGCGAACGGGTCGGCGCCCTCGCGCCCGGAGTGGATCTGCCGACCGTCATGGGGGAGGACTCGGACGTGTCCTATCTTCCCTGGGACGGCCCGGGAGGCACCCCGGAAACCGGGGTGGCGTCTCTCGATCGGGCGCTCACCCGAATCGACTCGGCGATCATCGCCACACGCCGATCGGCGTTCCCACTGCTCGGCCTGGATCCGGAGGACCCGCGTGACTGAATCCCAGCAAGTACCGGCGGACCCGGGCCTCGGGCCCGGGAAAAGCGAGGCGGAGATCGCTGCCGATGCGGCACGCGAGCGCGCGCTCAGCGTCGCCCGGGACTATCCCCGACACTGGGTTGCCGATGTCCTGGCCTCCGACGGCGGTGTCGTGCATCTGCGGCCCATCGTCCCCGAGGACGCCGACCGCATCGTGGAGTTCCACAGCAAATTGTCGGAACGGACCCGGTACCTGCGGTACTTCGGGCCGTATCCCACGATTTCGAAGAAGGACCTGTTTCGGTTCACCGTCGTCGATCACCACACCCGTGTCGCGTTCGTGGCGCTGCTCGGCGACGAGATCATCGCGGTCGGGCGGTACGAAGGACTCCCGGACGAGGGCGACGGGTTGTCCGCCGAGGTGGCGTTCACCGTCGCCGACGCGCATCAGGGACGTGGTCTGGGGCCGATCCTGCTCGAGCATCTCGCGGGTGCGGCAGCCGAGAACGGACTGCATACCTTCGTCGCGGAGGTTCTCGCCGAGAACCGGCACATGATCACGGTGTTCCGGGAAGCGGGATACCAGGTCAGCCGTAGTTTCGAGGGTGGGGTGGTGCGACTCGAATTCGCCATCGACCCCACCGAAGCGCTCGTCTCGGTGCGGAACGCTCGCGAACGCGCCGCCGAGGCGCGCAGCGTCCGCAACATCCTGGGCCCCGGCAGCGTCGCGGTGATCGGTGCGTCCACCGACAGCCGCAAGGTCGGTAATGCGGTGCTCGTGAACATGCTGCGCAGCGGGTTCACCGGACCGGTGTACCCCGTCAACGCGGAACACCGGTCGGTGCGGGGGGTGCGCGCCTATCCCACGGTCCGCGACATCCCGGACGAGGTGGACCTCGCGATCGCCGCGGTGCCCGCCGAGTCCATCGACGCGGTACTCGACGACTGTCTCGCCAAGGGCGTCAAGGCGCTGCTCGTCGTCTCGTCCGGATTCGGCGAAACCGGGCCGGAGGGCCGCGATGCGGAACGGCGACTCGCGCTCGCCGCCCGCTCCCACGGCATGCGGCTGATCGGCCCGAACGCGCTCGGCGTGGCCAACAACGATCCGTCGATCCTGCTCAACGCAACCCTGGCACCGGTGCTTCCGGCGCCCGGCAACGTCGGATTCTTCTGCCAATCGGGCGCCCTGGGTATCGCCATCCTCGACGAGGCCGCGAAGACCGGAGTGGGGCTGTCGTCGTTCGTCTCCGCCGGCAACCGCGCCGACCTGTCCGGCAACGACCTGCTGCAGTACTGGGACACCGACCCGGCGACCGAGGTCGTGCTGCTGTATCTCGAGAGCTTCGGCAACCCGCGCAAATTCTCGCGGATCGCCCGGCGGGTGGCGCGCAGCAAGCCGATCGTGGCGGTCAAGAGCGGACGCCATGCCGTACCCCCCGCCCTCGCGGCACGTACCGGCGAGATGGACGACACCATGGTGCGCAGTCTGTTCGAACAGGCCGGCGTCGTGCAGGTGGAATCCATTGCGCAACTGTTCGACTCGGCTCTCCTCTTCGGGTATCAGCCGCTTCCTGCCGGGCCGCGGGTCGCCGTGATCGGCAACTCCACCGCTCTCGGCGTGCTCGCGGTCGACGCCGCACGCGGAGAAGGACTGGTGGCGCCGGAGTCGGTGGACCTCGGGCCGCAGGCGAGCCCGGACGAGTTCGCCGAGGCCGTGGCACATGCACTGGATTCGGCGAGCATCGATGCGGTGATCGCGGTGTTCGTGCCGCCGGTCGCGGTGGACGTGCAACCGTTCGCGCAGGCACTGCGCGATGCGGTCTCCGGATCCGACAAGCCCGTGGTGACGACCTTCCTCGCCACCGAAGGCATCCCCGACGTTCTCGCCGTGCGGGATTCCGCCGGCAACCCCACCCGCGGGTCGGTGCCGTCGTACCCGGGGCCGGAGCGTGCGGCCAAGGCGCTCGCGCGGGCATGGCGTTATGCGAAGTGGCGCAGCCGGCCGCCGTCGCAGGTCGTGCGTCCGGCGGGGATCGATCCCGAACGGGCCCGCGCGCTCGTCCAGGGGTGGCTCGAGGCCGCTCCCGAGGGCCGGTACCTGTCCGACACGGAGGCGGCCCTGCTGCTGGCGTGTTACGGCGTGCAGGTCGCGGATTTCCGGGCGGTGACCACCGAGTCCGAAGCGGTCGCGGCGGCGAAGGAGATCGGTTTTCCGGTCGCGGTGAAAGCCACCGGGGCGCAATGGCGCCATCGTCCCGACCTGAGCGGGGTACGACTCGATCTCGTCGACGCGGAATCCGTGCGGATCGCGTACCGCGACCTTGCGGCGATGTCGGGCGAGCCGCTGCTGCACGTGCAGAAGATGGCGGTCAAAGGCATCGGATGTGCGATCCGCGTGCAGGACGATCCGTCGTTCGGCGCGCTCATCTCGTTCGGCCTCGCCGGAGTCATCTCCGATCTTCTCGGCGACCGGGCGTACCGGGTGCTGCCTCTCACCGAGGACGAAGCGACCGAACTGATCGACGCACCGAAGGCCGCACCGCTGCTCTCCGGCTACCGCAACGCGGCCCCGGTGAACAAGGCGGCGCTGGTGGACTTCGTACAGCGGATCTCGGCTCTCGCCGACGATCTGCCCGAGGTGCGCGATCTCGTCTGTGAGCCGCTGCTCGCATCCCCGGGGGGTGTGGAACTGACCGACGCCCATGTGCGGGTCGGGCCGGAACCGCACCCGCTCGATCTGGGGCCCCGGCGCCTGCGCTGAACACCGGGGCACGCCCCACAGACAAGACGATCCCCGAGGACCCAGCCCGGTCCTCGGGGATCTTTACCGCTGACGCGCCCGGTCAGCTGGCATATGCGCGAAGGCGATCTGCGCGTTCGCCCTCGCGAAGCTTGCTCATCACTTCGCGTTCGATCTGCCGGACCCGCTCGCGCGACAACCCGAACAGCTTGCCGATCTGATCGAGGGTGCGGGGCTGTCCGTCGTCGAGGCCGTACCGCAGGCGGATGACCTGCTGCTCGCGCTCGTCGAGCGTGCCCAGCACGGTCCGGACGTCGCTGTGCAGCAGTCCCGCGATGACGGCGTTCTCGGCGGACGTGGCTTCGGCGTCTTCGATGAAGTCACCGAGCGGCGCCTCCTCGTCGTTGCCGACCGGCATGTCGAGGCTCACCGGGTCGCGGCTGTGATCGAGCAGATCGGCGATCTTCTCGACCGCGATGCCCGACTCGCTCGACAGTTCCGCATCGGTAGCTTCCCGGCCGAGTTGCTGGTGCAACTCACGCTTGATCCGGGCGAGCTTGTTGACCTGCTCGACGAGGTGGACGGGCAGGCGGATCGTGCGGCTCTGATCGGCCATACCGCGGGTGATGGCCTGCCGGATCCACCACGTGGCATAGGTCGAGAACTTGAAGCCCTTCGCGTAGTCGAACTTCTCCATCGCGCGGATCAGGCCGAGGTTGCCTTCCTGGATCAGATCCAGCAGGGGCATCCCACGTCCGGTGTACCGCTTCGCGAGCGAAACCACGAGACGCAGATTCGCCTCGAGCAGATGACTGCGGGCGGCCTGACCTTCGCGAACGACGATCGACAGGTCGCGCTTCTTCGCAGCAGTGAGCCGCTTCTTGGTCTCGAGCACGTGCTTGGCATACAGACCGGCCTCGATCCGCTTGGCCAGCTCCACCTCATCGGCTGCCGTCAGCAGAGCTGTCTTACCGATCCCGTTCAGATACACGCGGACGAGATCAGCGGCGGGGCTCTGGCTGTCGATGTCCGAATCGACGCGAGCGGTTGTTGCGGGGCGTGCCATGACGTGCCTCCTCATCGGTGGTGTCTTACAAGCTTCAACGCTCGGAAGCCCACCGATAGTTCCCGTGAGACTGTGAGCACCACCGCACTGACCTGCGGAAACCCGCCGCCCGTCCTGAGAAGTTGCTGAGAGATCGCCCAGGCGGAACCCGCCACCGCCGCAGACGCGGGAATCAGGCCGGTTCGACGAGTCCGTGCCGGATCAGACCCTGAAGGAGTGAGACGGCCTGCGCCGTCAGCGCGTCCTCGTCTTCCCCGTGTGCGGCGGCAAGCAACGTCACCAGGTCCTCCAACGGCAATCCGTCGGCCCGGAACCCCGCGAGCAGTGCAGCGGCGAGGTCGTCGATCTCGTGTTGCCACCCGGGTCCGTTGCCGCGGTGCACGCGGACGACGGCTTCTTTCCAGCCCTCCGCGCCGGGGAGATAGACCCGCTCGAGAGCGGTGTCGGGCCGCAGAGTGAACCGCGCGCCGAGCACATCGTGGTTCCGGAGCCACTCCACACGCCGGAAGTAGTCGATCGCCTCGTCCCCGAGGGAATCGGTGGACCCGTGCCGCAGATCTTCGGCGAGCACGTCCGACGGGCTGTCGGTCCGTCTCAGATAGACGAATCCGAACCCGACGCCCTCGACGCCGTTGCGTTCGAAATGGTCGAGCCACTGCTCGGCGAGGGCTGCACCGTCGGGGTCGCGCTCGTCCGCGTCGCCGTCGCGCAGCCATGTACCCACGTAGAGCGCTGGGTCCGCCACGTCTCGCTGGACGACCCAGGCGTCGACGCCGTGCGCAGGGAGCCAGGAGGCGACGCGGGCCCGCCAGTCCTCACCCTCGACGTGCACCCACGACGCGAGCATCGCAGCGGTCCCACCGGGGTTCAGATACCGGACCGCCTGCGAGACCATCAGCTTGCTGGCGCCGTCGAGATCCATTCCGGAGTCCCGGTAACTGTGCTCGACGTCGCCGGTGCTCACCACGAACGGCGGGTTCGCGACGATCCGGTCGAATGTCCTGCCCGCGACGGGGTCGAACCACGATCCCTCGAGCAGTTCCAGGTCGATGTCGTTGAGCGCCGCGCCGGCGGCGGTGAGGGTGAGGCACCGCGGCGTGATGTCGGTTGCGGTCACCGTGTCCGCGTACTCGGCGGCACGGATCGCCTGGACGCCACATCCGGTGCCCAGATCGAGCACCGAACCGACCCGGTCGGTAGGGGTGGCGTGGAGCAGCGACAGGGAGGCCTGCCCGACACCGAGGACGTGGTCGGGGCGGGTGACGGTGGGTCGGAGAGAGCCGTCGAGGTCCGAGAGCAGCCACCGCGTGCCGGTCCCGGCATCGAACGGTCGGAGGTCGAGTGCGGCGCGCACGCCGTCACCGTCGCGTTCGAGAAGTCCGGCCCGGATCGCGTCGGCCGGGGACAGGGGCGCGAGGGCGCGTGCCGCGTCGTCCTCGGGGCAGGTGTCCTGCAACAGGAACAGACGCACGAGCAGCCCCAGATCGCCCGCCCCGCGGGCCGCGCGGCGCGCCGGTACCGGCTCCCCGCGACCGTATGCGGCGTGCGCCTCGGGTCCGAGCAGTTCCCGCACGGCGTCGAGGTCGTAGCGGGATCGGCTCAGCGCCGTGCGCAGGGCAGGGCAGATCGACAGAAGCAGGTCGCGGTCCACCCCGGCATTCTCGCAGGGCGTCGTGCGTCAGCCGTCGATGACCCGGCGGTCCGGTGCCTCGACGGCGGGGTTCGCGTCGAAACGACCGTCCCAGCGGCTCGGCTCGTTCTTGCTGCGCGGCGGCCGATCGTTGGCGATCAGCACGGCGACCCAGGGGAGCGGGATCGACAGGCCGATGATGGCCATCGATATCCAGGGATTTTCGAAGACGCCGTACGCGATCGCCGCCAGGATGAGCGCGGGGATACGGAACGACATCAACGTGAGGTATTTGCGGACCCGCGCTCGGTGCTGGTCCTCGAGAGACGCCGACGCCTCCGTGATCAGAACCGGGTTATCGGGCGATCCGTGGTCGGGAGATCCACCGAAACCTGAAGTTCTTGCCATAGCCTCCACCTTCCCACGACAGGTCCCGAGATGCACACGCGCATCTCCGGTCGTCGTGCGGCATCA
Source organism: Rhodococcus sp. NPDC058639 (assembly GCF_042717545.1). Classification (NCBI taxonomy): domain Bacteria; kingdom Bacillati; phylum Actinomycetota; class Actinomycetes; order Mycobacteriales; family Nocardiaceae; genus Rhodococcus; species Rhodococcus sp. NPDC058639. The sequence continues at coordinate 508,887 of NZ_JBHXRF010000004.1, read as the reverse complement.
TGGATACGTGAGCACGGATACCAAGGAACGGCCGGATACCACCCCCGACGAGACGACCGAGGACGATACTCCCAAGTTCTTCCACTACGTGAAGAAGGACAAGATCGCAGAAAGCGCGGTCATGGGAACCCACGTTGTTGCGCTGTGCGGCGAGGTTTTCCCTGTGACGCGATCGCCGAAACCCGGTTCTCCGGTGTGCCCCGAGTGCAAGAAGGTCTACGAAGGTCTCCGTAGAGGCGGCGAGTGAGCCTCGGGCACGGTCCCGGCACCCGGATCCAGCGGTAGTACATCGGCATCGTCGGCCGGGGGAGAACTCTCTTCCCCGGCCGCTTCTGCATGCTCGGGTGCGGTGCTCTCCGCGCCGTCCCGGTCGACTTTCATGCACTCCCGGTCGGTGTCGGATCGCTCGTGCCGGTCGATCGGGCAGGCCTCGGGTTGCTCGTCTCCCGGTCGCAACAGATCGGAAATCCGGATCGGGCTGGCGGCGGTGAGCCGTCGCGTGAGATTGGTGACCGGACCGAGTTCGGGTGACGGCACCTGGTCGGCCTGCGCCGACAGCCACTCCTTCCACTGTTCCATCCTGGTCGCACGCGCCGGCCAGAACTCCTGGACGGTCGCGTTGAACTCGGCGCCCAGCACAATCGCGAATCCCAGGAAGAATGTGAAGAGCAGGAACGCGATGGGCGCGGCCAGCGCTCCGTAGGTGTACCCGGTCGACGCGATGATCGTCAGGTACCAGCGCAGTCCCACGCTCGCGGCGATGAAGAACGCGCCGGCAACCAGTGCACCTCCGAGCAACCGGTGCCAGGGCAGCGACTTCGGCAGGGCGACCTTGTACAGCGTGGTCAGACCGAGGAGCAGCAGCAGTCCGACACCCGGGTAGTAGAACGTGTCGACGATGCTCGATCCGAGCGTGTACCAGGAGTCGGGCAGCAACCGGCCGATCATCGTCGGGCCGAGAGCGACGAGCGGCAGAGTGAACACTGCCAGGATGAGAAACATCACGTAGAGCAGCAGGCCGAAGATGCGCTGCCAGATCGGGTTGCGGTGGTTCTGCTGATGGTGGGCTTCCACGATCGAATCGACGAAGGTGGCGATCGCCGACGACCCTGCCCACAGGGACAGCACGAACCCGACGGACATCACGTCGGCGCGCCCGCGATTGAGGACATCCTCGACGGTGGGCTGGATGATCTGGTCCACCACGCTGTCGCTGAACGCCGTACGGGTGAACGTGACGATCTTGGATGTGATGATGTCCACTGTGTCGGGTCCGAACCATCCGCCCACGTAACCGAGGCTGCCGAGCAGCCCCAGCAGCAGCGGCGGCAACGACAGCGTCTGCCAGAAGGCCGCAGTCGCCGCCTTGCTGAAGATCGAGTGATTCCAGGCCATCGCCAGGGTGTGGCCGATGACCTGCCCAGTCCGGCGTACCGCGTGCCGCAGGCGGCCGCGGGGCTGGGAAGTGGGAGATCGGAGTGTGTCGTTCATCTGCTTCCAGGATTCCCGACGACGTGCCGTCATGCGCGTAGCCGGGCCGGTAGGTGCAGGGAAAGTCTGCCACGATCCCGCCGGAGGTGACCGTCGGCGCGCGGTTCGTGACCGGGATCGGCGCGCGGAGACGTTAGGCTTCATGACGGTCGACGTCCGGTCGAGGCGCATTGCGTCGCGGCACCGGCGGAGGTCGATCACAGCTATGCGGACAAGGAGCACGAGAAACCGGTGAGCATCGAAACCGTCGGACAAGCTACGACCTCCGCCCCGGCGGGACAGCTGCGCGCCTGGCAGCGTCGCGCCCTGACCAAGTACCTGGCGACCAAGCCCCGCGATTTTCTGGCCGTGGCGACCCCGGGCGCCGGCAAGACCACCTTCGCGCTGCGTGTCGCGTCGGAACTGCTGCGCGACCGCACCGTCGATCAGATCACGGTGGTCGCGCCCACCGAGCACCTCAAGCACCAGTGGGCCGCGGGTGCCGCGCGCGTCGGTATCGCCCTCGACTCGAATTTCTCGAACTCGACCGGGCAGACCTCGAGTGACTTCCAGGGCGTGGTCGTCACGTACGCGCAGGTGGCGTCGCACCCCTTCAAGCACCGGGTACGCACCGAAGCGCGCCGCACCCTCGTCATCCTCGACGAGATCCACCACGGTGGTGACGCCAAGAGCTGGGGCGAGGGCATCCGTGAGGCGTTCGGTGACGCCACCCGGCGTCTCGCACTGACCGGTACTCCGTTCCGCAGTGACGACAGCGCCATTCCGTTCGTCACGTACGAGCCGAACGGTGACGGGCTGATGCAGTCCAAAGCCGACCACTCCTACGGGTACGCCGACGCCCTCGCGGACGGCGTGGTGCGACCCGTGGTGTTCCTCGCCTATTCGGGCGAGGCCCGCTGGCGCACCAACGCGGGGGAGGAGTTCACCGCACGCCTCGGTGAGCCCCTGAGCGCCGAACAGACGGCGCGAGCGTGGCGTACCGCTCTCGATCCCGAGGGCGACTGGATCCCGGCCGTCCTGCGGGCGGCGAACACCCGCCTCGAACAGCTACGTTCCGGGGGAATGCCCGACGCCGGTGGGCTCGTCATCGCGACTGACCAGACGGTCGCCCGTGCGTATGCGCGGGCCCTCGAGGTCATCACCGGGGAGGCGCCCGCCGTCGTCCTGTCCGACGATCCCACCGCCTCGAAGCGGATCTCGGAGTTCAGCGCCAGCACCCAGCGCTGGATGGTCGCGGTGCGAATGGTGTCGGAAGGCGTCGACGTGCCCCGTCTCGCAGTGGGGGTGTACGCGACGAGCGCCTCCACCCCGCTGTACTTCGCGCAGGCGATCGGACGGTTCGTGCGTGCCCGCCGCAAAGGCGAGACCGCCAGCGTCTTCCTGCCGTCCGTTCCGGTCCTCCTCGACCTCGCCAGCCAGCTCGAGGCTCAGCGCGACCATATCCTCGGCAAACCCCACCGGGTGAAGGAGGGATTCGACGACGAGTTGCTCGCCGACGCCAACCGCCGCAAGGACGAGCCGGGCGAGGACGAGAAGGCGTTCCAGTCGCTCGGCGCCGACGCCGAACTCGACCAGGTGATCTACGACGGTTCCTCGTTCGGCACGGCCACCTTCTCCGGGAGCGATGAGGAAGCCGACTATCTGGGGTTGCCCGGCCTGCTCGACGCGGACCAGATGCGAGCCCTGCTGCGGCAACGCCAGGAACAGCAACTCGAGAAGCCGAAAGCGGTTCCCGCGCACGAACCTCCTCCTCAGGTCACGGAGCGGGTCGCGACGGCCGATTCGCTGGCCCAGTTGCGGCGTGAGCTCAATTCGCTCGTCGCGGTGGTGCACCACCGGACCGGTAAACCGCACGGGGTGATCCACGGGGATCTGCGCCGGCAGTGCGGAGGTCCGCCGACGGCGATGGCCAATGTCGAGCAGTTGCGAGATCGGATCGCGATCCTGCGGAGTTGGTGACAGGCGGAGAGCCGGTAACAGACGGAAGCGGGCGACCACATCTGCTGTGGTCGCCCGCTTCGGGTCGGATGTCGGGGGCCGTGTGGCTCTCGACGGAGGGTCGGAGGATCAGACGGTCGCGTCGGATTCCTCTTCGGTGGCAATCGTCGCTCCGAGTTCACGGAGACGATCGGTGTGCTCGTTGGCGTGGTGGCCACAGAACAGCAATTCACCACCGGTCGGAAGGACGGCGCGCACGCGAGCGGCAGCATTACACCGATCGCAGCGATCTGCAGCGGTCAACTTCGGGCTGGTCAACGTACCGGGCATGACTCCTCCAAACTGGCTACCGCTGAAATCGGGTGCCTGGGGTCTGGTCCGCCGCGCCGGGGGTAGCGCGGTGGATCTACTCTGACAGACGTTTCGGTTCGATGCGTTGTTCCCCGGGGTGCCCAATGGTGTCGCGGTTCACGCATGGACCTGCGAAAAGGCCCCGACGTGGAGCTTTGTCCCGGGGTGTGTTCGCTGACAGCGCAGCGTCGCCCCAGCGAGTCCCGGTAGCGCGGGCTCGGCGGCGATCTGCTCACGGTGGCCGAATCGGCAGGCGTGCCGAGGTTACGAGGACAATGAGCCGATGACCGACATTCTCCTCCACCTCTGCCCACGCGACGAGTGGGACCGGGCTCGGGACGCAGGTGCCGTGACGCCGGTGTCGCTGAGCGAGACCGGATTCGTGCACCTGTCGACGCCCGCGCAGGTGCATCTGCCCGCCAACCGGTTGTTCGCCGGCCGGACCGACCTGCTGCTGTTGCACGTGGACCCCTCGGCGCTCACCGACCCGGTGCGCTACGAGCCGGGTGTGCCCGAAGACCCCGAGTCGATGCGGTTCCCGCACCTGTACGGCCCGCTGCCGGTCGGTGCGGTCGTCGCGGTCACCGAATACCGGCCCGGCGACGACGGCCGGTTCGCGCGACTGTGAGCGTCCGGCGTCGTCAGCCGACTCCGTCGCCGAAATCTGCGAGGGGCGTGCCGGAGTGAACAACGAGAACGAGGGCCACCCGGCAGGGTGGCCCTCGTTCTCGTTGCTCTGTCAGTCGAGGTAGTCGCGCAGTACCTGCGACCGGGACGGATGCCGCAACTTCGACATCGTCTTCGACTCGATCTGGCGGATACGCTCGCGGGTCACGCCGTACACCTGCCCGATCTCGTCGAGCGTGCGAGGCTGCCCGTCCGTGAGACCGAAGCGCAGCCGGACGACGCCGGCCTCGCGCTCGGAGAGGGTCTCGAGGACCGACTGCAGCTGATCCTGAAGCAGCGTGAACGACACCGCGTCGACGGCGACGACCGCCTCGGAATCCTCGATGAAGTCGCCGAGCTGGCTGTCGCCCTCGTCGCCGATCGTCTGGTCGAGCGAAATGGGCTCACGCGCATACTGCTGGATCTCCAGCACCTTCTCGGGCGTGATGTCCATTTCCTTCGCCAGCTCTTCCGGCGTGGGCTCGCGTCCCAGATCCTGGAGGAGTTCGCGCTGGATGCGGCCGAGCTTGTTGATGACCTCGACCATGTGGACCGGGATACGGATCGTGCGGGCCTGGTCGGCCATCGCACGCGTGATCGCCTGCCGGATCCACCACGTGGCGTACGTGGAGAACTTGTAACCCTTGGTGTAGTCGAACTTCTCGACCGCGCGGATGAGACCGAGGTTGCCTTCCTGGATCAGGTCCAGGAACGCCATTCCGCGGCCGGTGTAGCGCTTGGCGAGCGAGACCACGAGTCGAAGGTTCGCCTCGAGGAGGTGGTTCTTCGCGCGGTTGCCGTCGCGGCAGATCCAGTTCATGTCGCGCCGCTGCGCGACGGGCAGCTTCTCGCCCTTCTCGGCGAGCTGTTGCAGACGGTAGACGGCGTACAGGCCCGCCTCGATCCGCTTGGCGAGCTCGACTTCTTCTTCGGCGTTGAGCAGGGCGACCTTGCCGATCTGCTTCAGGTACGCGCGCACCGAGTCGGCGGAGGCGGTGAGTTCGGCATCCTTCCGGGCCTGACGAAGCGCCTCGGACTCCTCTTCGTCCCAGACGAAGTCACCGGACGCCTTGTCCTTCTCGGTGGGCTCTTCCTCTTCCACCACGACATCCTCGGTGGTGGCGAGTTCTCCCTCGGAGATCTCGAGGTCGGCGAGATCGGCAACGTTGGTGGCGTCGAACTCTTCCTCGCCGGCCGCTCCGGCGGCCTTCTTCGCTGCGGCCTTCTTGGCGGGAGCCTTTTTGGCTGCGGCCTTCTTGGCAGGAGCTTTCTTTGCTGCGGCCTTCTTGGCGGGAGCCTTTTTGGCTGCGGCCTTCTTCGCTGGCGACTTGGTGCTCGGCGCGGTATCCGCCGCGGTGCCGTCAGCGTCGGCGGCGGCGCCCGAGGCGCCTGCAACGGGTGCGGATTCGTTCTCTGAATCAGCGGTGTGGATGTCGGTGGCTGCCACGTACGCCCTTTCGTGACGAGGTAGTGCGGCGTCGCGCCAGAGGTGTTCCGGCGGAGAGGTCTGTCGGGATCAGGCCGGTTCCGGCCGGCTGAGGACCATTGTAACGATTCCGTCCGGGGAGGATGAGCGCGACTCAGGGTGTTACGCCGGTTTTCGCTGCGTATGCGGCTCCGACGATCCCCGCGGCGTTCCGCAGTTCGGCGGGAACGACCGGAGTTCGGTTGTTCAGGAGCGGGATCCACTTGTGATGTTTACGGCTGATCCCGCCTCCCGCGATGAACAGGTCCGGCCACAGCAGCGCTTCGAAGTGCTCGAGAACGCGGGAGACTTCCTTGGCCCACTGCTTGTACGACAGGCCGAGCTTGTCCTTGACCGAGGACGCCGCGATGTGTTCGGCCTCGCGCCCGCCGATCTCCATGTGGCCGAATTCGGTGTTGGGGAGAAGGACGCCGTTGTGCAGCACGGCCGAGCCGATGCCCGTACCGAAGGTGAGCAGGATGATCACTCCGTCGGTGTCCTTCGCCGCGCCGAAGCGATCTTCGGCGATCCCGGCCGCATCGGCGTCGTTGAGGATGGACACGTCCTGACGTCCGAGTGCCTCGGTGAACAGTTCGTGCGCATCGGTGCCGATCCAGGACGAGTCGATGTTGGCGGCGGTGCGTACGACACCACCCATCAGGACCGACGGCAGGGTGACACCCACCGGACCGGACCATCCGGCCTGTTCCGCGATTTCGGCGACCGTCGCGGCGACCGAATCCGGTGTCGACGGCTGAGGAGTGAGGATCTTGATGCGTTCACCGACGAGTTCCCCGGTGTCCAGGTCCACCACCGCACCCTTGATGCCGCTGCCTCCGACGTCGACCCCGAACCCCAGGTTCGACGACTGCACCGATTTCGCCGACATCGTCGGGGTGTCCTGGGTCATCACGTGTTCCTCTCGCTCGGATCGGTCCGGGGAATCCGGACTGCGCCTGTGTCGCAACGATAGTGTGGTCCGTCGCGGCGCGGGGTCGCGAACCCGTGCATCTCCGTTCTGCGAGCCGCGAGTGGTGCGCTGGTGTCCCGCGCTCGGGTGTGTTCGGATGAGGAAATGCCTGCCGAGCAAAATGCCACCCCTTCGGAATTGTCCGCCCTGCGCGAGGTGGCCGTCACGGTTGCCCGAGAGGCCGCCGACCATGTTCGCGCCCGTCGCGGTGAACTCTTCGGCCCGCCCGGATCCGACGGCGCCGATTCGGTCCGCACGAAATCCACGCACACCGATCCCGTCACCGTGGCGGACACCGAGAGCGAGGACCTGATCCGCGCCCGCTTGCGCGAGTTGCGACCCGGGGATGCTTTTCTCGGCGAGGAGAGCGGGAGCAGCGAGGCGGCCGGCACGGGGGAGACCGGAGTGTGCTGGGTGGTCGATCCCATCGACGGCACCGTCAACTTCGTCTACGGCATCCCGGCGTCGGCGGTCTCGGTCGCCGCGCAGGTGGACGGCCGATCGATCGCGGGGGCGGTCGTCGACATCGCGTCCGGCGACACGTACTCGGCCGCGCTGGGCGCGGGCGCGACCCTCACGGACGCGCGCGGCACGGAGACCCCGCTGCGGTGCAACCCGGTGACCGACCTGGGGATGTCGCTCGTGGCGACGGGCTTTTCCTACTCTCCGGGCCGGCGCGCCCATCAAGGCGCGATAGTCGCAGCGCTCCTTCCGCGGGTCCGCGACATCCGGCGGATCGGCGCAGCAGCGCTCGACCTGTGCATGGTGGCCTCGGGTCGCGTGGACGCGCACTACGAGCACGGCCTCAATCCGTGGGATTGGGCAGCGGGTGCGCTCGTCGCGGCCGAGGCGGGCGCGACGGTACGGATACCCGGGGGCTTCGGCGACGCCGGAGAGATCACGGTCGCGGCGGCGCCGGGAATTGCGGTCGCTTTCAACGAGTTACTCACCGAATTAGGCGCAAATCACTCCGCGCCGAATTGAGTATTCCGCCCGGTTCACCCGAATATGCTTTGTGTCGCGTCACGTCGAAATTGTGAGCGGCGTCCCCTTTTGCACTCGAAGTGAAAAAGTAATCAGCAACGGGCGTCGCGTGCGGCGGTGAGAAGGTCGATGTCGAGGGGCGCCGAACCCTCTCCGGCCGGGACCTCGCGGAGGGTCCGCAGGACCTCTTCCGCGTCCGCAGAGGGGGAGAGGTCCTTGAAGTACGTCCCGAGGGCGAAGTCGACGGTGTCGTCCCCACGCTCGTCCAGGACCAGCTCGGCGCACGGAGCGAGCAGCCAGACCGCGCTCGCGGCGGCCTTACCCGACTCGCCGAACCGGATCTGTCCCTGGCACTGCATGTTCTGATCCAGGTACACGGGGTCGTTGCCGGCTTGAACATCCGGCGCGCTGGCGAAGCCGTAGTCGCTCAGCTGCGCCGCGACGTGTGTCGCCTGGCCACGCTCGCCGTTGGCGTTGAACACGCGAACACGGGTGGCTGCGAGGGACGCGGGCTCGACGTCGAGCAAGGTGGACCGATCGACGACGTCTCCGAGCGGCGCGGGCTCAGTGCCGTCCGGACCTGATGCGCCGAGGGCCGGGGCGTTGCACGCGACGGTGGTGGTCACCGGTTCGACCGAGCTGAACACCGAGGTCCAGACGACGATGGTCGCGGCCGCGAGGACCGCCGCGGCGATCGCTGCCGGCAGTGTCCGGCGGTGACGGAACGGCCGGCCGCGCTTGTCGGTAGCGGTGCCTTGGGTGATCAGGGAAACCACGCCGCCCTGCCTCTCGTGTTCGTGCCGGTGATGGTGCGCACTCACTCTAGAGGGCGGTGCCTTCGGAAGGTGGAGGCCTCCGGAGGTGTCCGCCTTCGCGGGGAGGGAATGCCACGGGTTTCTGTGGTGTTGGTGACAATTACTCGACAATTCCGGGTGGGCTGCGAAATTGATTGCATATTTCGGGTCCGTGTCGGCTATTGTTCGGCGGCCCGAGTCGTAGGAGTTGCGCGACCTGGGCTCGCAATACAACGTATTCGGGTATGTCCGGGATCCGGACTTATCCAGGGAACTTCATGACACCGTCGAGCGTTGCCTTGGCCGGGAGCACCTTCGGTGCTTCTGCTGAGCGCCCGCACGAAGATTAGAAGGTAAGAGGACATGGCGACTGACTACGACGCACCGCGGCGGACCGAAAGTGACGAGGTGTCGGAGGATTCACTGGAGGAACTGAAGGCGCGGCGTAACGAAGCGCAGTCCGCTGTGGTGGACGTCGACGAATCGGATACCGCCGAGTCTTTCGAGTTGCCCGGTGCCGATCTGTCCGGCGAAGAGCTGTCGGTACGCGTCGTGCCCAAGCAGGCCGACGAATTCACGTGCTCGAGCTGCTTCCTGGTGCACCACCGCAGCCGACTGGCAACCGAGGAGAACGGCGTCCTGATCTGCCGCGACTGCGCCGCATGAGATCGCCCCGCGACTGCGCCGCATGAGATCGCCCCGCGACTCCGCAGCCTGAGGTCGCCCCGCGGCCGCTCGGCATGACCATGCCGCGCGGCCGCTCGGTGTGACGAACTCAGGTCGCTGCGGCGACCGGGTCGCGGCCCGAGTTCACTTCCCTCGGGTGCTGCCCCTGGTTACTTTCCTGTGGAAACGTCGCAGCCCAACGCTTCGAGCAACTCGGCGGGACGCCGGGTACTGATCAGCCAGTAGGGCGTCGGGTCGTCGGGATCGTCGAGTACAACCATCGCCATCGTCCCGACCCACGGCCGGTGCTGGACGAACGCGGCCGGATCGAGCTGGCGACCGAGCGCAGCGCTCTTGGCCGACGCCGGAACCACCACACCGCGTGAGATGACCTCCACCGGCAGATGTGCGCGTCCCACGACCAGTTCCCCGTCGACGACTTCGACCTTGCTGCGAGAGAGCCAGATCAGAGCCCAGATCGGGAAGGGCAGCAGCAGGACGTACGGCAGCCAGGCGTAGAGGCCCGGCGCGCCCATATGGAGTTCCGCCGCGAGCAACGCAGCGATGCCGAGCCCGATGGGCCACCACCACCACGGCACCCACATCTGTTCGGAGAAGGTCGGGGTGCCGGTGGTCCGGCCGGGAGTCGCTCCGGAGCGAGAGGATCGAGACACAGGCCCAGGATAGTCGCCCGTATCGGATGGCCTCGCGCCCGCAGTGGGGGACCGGCATCCGCAGAGTAACCTCGGTCCACGTGACCGATCTTCCGCGCATTCCGCTGCGTCGCCTCGACCCCGGGATCCCCGTGCCCACCCGCGCTCACCCCGGTGACGCAGGTGTCGACCTGTGCACGACCGCCGACCTGACTCTCCAACCGGGCCAGCGAGCTCTGGTGGGGACCGGCATCTCTGTTGCCCTGCCGATCGGTACCGTCGGGCTCATTCATCCGCGGTCCGGACTCGCAGCGAAGTTCGGCCTGTCGGTGGTGAACACCCCCGGCACGGTCGACGCCGGATACCGTGGAGAGATCAAGGTGTGCCTTATCAACCACGACACCGAAAACGCCGTCGAGCTGCGCCGCGGTGACCGGATCGCCCAGTTGCTGGTCCAACGCGTCGAACTCGCCGAGTTCGTCGAGGTCGACGAACTCGACGACACCGCGCGCGGAAGCGGCGGATACGGATCGAGCGGCGGACACGCCGGTCTCGTGAAGGAAGGTTCCTGACATGTTCGGACGTCGCAAGAATCGTGGGCAGGATACCGGTGCAGATCGCGCTGGGCAGGCCTACGCGGACGACGGCAGCTTCGATGAGGCCGGGTACGACGAGGCCGGGTACGACACTGCCGGCTACGACGAGGCAGGTTACGACCACGCGACCGGTGCCGCCGGCGACGAAGGGCCGTTCGACATCACCGAGATCGACGAAGAGGACCTCACCGGTTCCCGCCTCGATCTCGGGTCCGTGCTGGTGCCCCTCCCGCAGGGAAGCCAGATCCAGGTCGAGATGGCGCAGAACGGTGCGCCGCAGAATGTTCACATCGTCACCCGGTACGGGCGGATCACGGTGTCGGCGTACGCGGCGCCGAAGTCGCCGGGTCAGTGGCGCGAAGTCGCTGCGGAACTGTCCGAGACCCTGCGCAACGACAACGCGACGGTGAGCATGGAATCCGGTCCGTGGGGCCGGGAACTGCACGGCGTGACCTCGAACGCGGACCTCCGGTTCATCGGAGTGGACGGCCCTCGCTGGATGATTCGGTGTGTTGTCGCCGGTCCCGCCGGTAACGCGGGCGGGGATTCGGAACTGGTGGTGCTCGCGCGGTCCGTCGTCGCGGGCACCGTGGTGCGACGCGGAGCAGAGCCGTATCCGGTGCGCACGCCGTTGCCCGTCGTGCTTCCCGAAGCACTTGCGCAGCAGCTCGCCGCGGCAGCGCAGCAACAAGCTGCGGCGCGACAGCAACCCACTCAGCAGGGAGCCGCCCCACAGCAACAACGCGCTCCGCAGGGCGCCCCGGCTGCGCCTCAGGCGCCGCGCCAGGGTGGGCCCGCACCGCAGGCGCGCGCGGGAACGAACCCCCCGCCGCCGAGCGCCCGCCAGCCGCAGCCGCCTCGGCGCGGCGAGTCCGGCTCCGCGATGCAGCAGCTGGGCTTCTAGCCCGTACCGCCGGTCCGGTCCTCACGCGGGGCCGGGCCGGCGCACGCCTGGTCGAGCGCCGTCAGGCACAGCGTGCCGAGCCGACCCGGATCCGCGCCGATGTCGGCCAATCGGAGGCTCGCCAGCGCGGCATGCGGAATCTCCCGCGACCATTGCGCCGCCGTCTCGAACGGATGCACCGCATCGTCGACGGCCGCAGCGATCCCGACAGGCACCTCGAGCGCGCGCAGGCCGTCCACGTCGAGCGCGTGTACACCGGCGGCTTCCTCGAGCGCCGACGGCAGGTCGGGCCACTGGGCCTTCCAGGATCGAGTCAGTTCTGTGGCAAGCCAGGAAGGACTCGACGCCGCCATCGCGGCCGTTACCGCGTCGAGACCGTGAGCGCGCAGTTCCGAGGCAGTCCATCGCGCGCTCGCTGCGGCAGGCGCCGCGGCAGGATCGCCGGTCCACGCAGGCAGGGCCGCGAGTACTCCCGCAGCGAGATGGGGATGCTCTGCCGCCCACTGCACGGCGACTGCGGCCCCGATCGAGACTCCACCGACCAGGATCGGTCCGCTGCGCGCGGCAGCATCCATGGCGCTGACGTAGCTGCGCACGACTCCCCGAGGGTCGGGATCGACCGCCACGACGTCGATTCCCCGGGAGCGCAGCGGGTCGCGGAAGACGCGATCCACGAAGTTCGCATCCGAACCCGTGCCGGGCAGGACGACGGCGACGGTGACAGTGCTGAGATCGATGGTGAGGGGCACGGTGCGGGGCATCTCACAATCCTGCCGAATGCTCGAAACCGGACTACAACTCGGTGTGCTTGTGCTTGCCCGGAATCGGTCTACAGTGGCGATCGAACGACAACTTCGGGCACGCCACATGTGCCCACCGTGTACAGGAGCGCGCCATGCCACCCGCCGCGGCCGGTTACCTACGCCGGCTCACTCGTCGGTTGACCGAGGATCTCGAGGAACTCGACGCAGAAGAGATGGCCGAGTCGTCTCATTCGACCGGCGCGCTTCCCGTCGTCAAGTGCACCCGCGGCCAGGAAGTGACCATGTTCGGCCGACTCCGCAGCGTGGAGTCGTGCTCGAAAGCGGCCGCCCCGACAGTGCAGGCGGAGTTGTTCGACGGCACCGACTCCATCCTTCTGGTCTGGATCGGACGTCGACGGATCCCGGGTATCGAAACCGGTAAAACCCTGCTCGTACGGGGCCGAGTCGGTGAACGCGACGGTCGACGGGTGATCTACAACCCCTACTACGAATTGCGCGGCCCGGCCTGATCGGGCGCGGACCGTGAGGCTCCTGGGGTCTCCGCACGTCTGCGTCCGGGGCAGCACCGGGAATATGGCACTCTCGTAGGAGTGAGCGACATCAGGCAACAGACGATGCTCGAACAACTCGGTGGCATCAGCGGGTTGGTGTATTCGACGCTACCCGTCCTGGTGTTCGTGCCCGTGAACAGTTGGTGGGGCCTGACGGCCGCGATCTGGGCGGCCGTGGCCGTCGCCTGCGGTGTCCTGGCGTGGCGGCTGATTCGCGGCACCCCTATTCAGCCCGCGATCTCGGGTTTCATCGGCGTCGCGGTGTGCGCGTTCATCGCGTACCGCACCGGTGATGCCAAGGGGTACTTCCTCTTCGGGATCTACGCCAGCCTGATCTATGGCGGAGCATTCGTCGTATCGGTGCTGGTCCGCAGGCCGCTCGTGGGCGTGATCTGGGGGATGCTGAACGGGCAGGGCTCACGGTGGCGGTCGCACAAGGACGCCGTCCGTGCGTACGACATCGCGACCGTCGCGTGGGCACTGGTGTTCCTGGCGCGCTATCTCGTCCAGAACCACCTCTACGACGCCGACGAAACCGGCTGGCTGGCTGTGGCCCGCATCGGAATGGGCTGGCCGCTCACCGGACTGGTGTTGCTGGTGACCTTGTGGGCGGTACGCAAAGCCGACCGTCTCGTCGAGCCGGCTCCCGAGGCCGCGGAAGTCCAGGAACCGGGGGAGACCCCGATTCCTCCCTCGGGCCGCCACCGCGACGTGTGATTTCGCCCGGACGAGACAGCCTGCAAGACGAAGCAGCGCTACAACGCGCGGTGTTCTCCGTCGGCCAACGCCGGACCGCGTGAAGTGTCCTTGAGCATGACGCCGGACGCGCCGAGCCGCCGCGCACCGTCCACGAGTGCAGCAATCACCCGCGCAGCCCCTTCGCATGTCATCCCGTCGGGCGGATGGATGTTCGACACACAGTTCCGTTCGGAGTCGCGGCGCCCCGGCTCGGGGTGATGGGTCAGGTAGACGCCGATACTGTCGGCACTCGACAGTCCGGGGCGCTCCCCGATGAGCACCAGCATGGTCGTGACGCCGAGTTGAGCGCCGATGTGGTCGCCGAGCGCGACCCGCGCCTGCGTGGCGATGACCGGCGGTGCGAAGGTCGAACCGGGAAGCGCACGCACGATCGCTGCGACGAGCGCGGGGCCGTGGGCCAGGAGCGCGGTCGACGACAGGCCGTCGCACAGAGCGATCCCCACATCGGCACCACTGTGGGGAAGGGCGGTTCCGTCCTCGGGCCGGCGTCCCAGATCGGGGCGGCGGAGATAGACGTCCCGGGTGACGGCCGCGCTGCGCACCGTCAGAGGCGTACCGAGTCCAGGTGGTCCGGGCAGATCATCGAATTCGAGCGCCTCCAGCTGCTGTGCGAGGGACTCCACGTCGAGAGGTGCGTGAACGGCGTCGCGGGCCACCGCATGCGCCGCGACGAACTCGAGGTGCCGCCGCGTGGGCACACCGTTGCCGGCCCGTCCCAGCCCGATCCGGGCCTGCGTGTGGCGCCGAAGTACCTCCCACGCGTCCGTCACAGTGCCCCTCCGAGTGCTCGCAGCGGCGAGGCCGCCATATCGACGGGCAGGATGCGCCCGGAATCGTCGGCCAAGCCCTGTGCCCGAAGCCACTCCTCGAATTCGGGGCTGGGTCGCAGCCCCATGACCTCCCGCGCGTACAGCGCGTCGTGAAACGAGAGCGACTGGTAGCCGAGCATGACGTCGTCCGCCCCCGGGACCGTGATGACGAACGCGGTGCCCGCGACGCCCAGCAACGTGAGCAGGGTGTCCATGTCGTCTTGGTCGGCCTCGGCGTGATTGGTGTAGCAGACGTCGACTCCCATCGGCAGGCCGAGGAGCTTGCCGCAGAACTGATCCTCGAGGCCTGCTCTGATGATCTGTTTGCCGTCGTAGAGGTACTCGGGCCCGATGAAACCGACGACGGTGTTGACCAGTAGCGGATCCAGCTCACGCGCCACCGCGTATGCGCGGGCTTCCAACGTCTGCTGATCCACGGGACGTCCTCCGGCGCCCAGGTGCGTGCCCGACGAGAGCGCCGAGCCCTGCCCGGTCTCCAGATACATGACGTTCTCGCCGACCGTTCCGCGGCGCAGCGCCCGCGCCGCGTCGTTGCCTTCCCGCAAGAGGGCGAGATCGACTCCGAATCCGCGGTTGGCGCCTTCGGTGCCCGCGACCGACTGGAAGACCAGATCGACCGGCGCGCCCTGCGCCACCAGGTCGATGGTCGTCGTGATGTGGGTGAGTACACACGACTGGACCGGGATGGAGAACCGCTGCCGGATGTCGTCGAGCAACCGCAGGAGGTCGGCAACCGCGTGCGGAGAGTCGCTCGCGGGGTTGATACCGACCACCGCGTCGCCGCACCCCATCAGCAGACCGTCGAGCACGGCCGCCGCGACACCGTGCGGGTCGTCGAGCGGATGGTTCGGTTGCAACCGCGTCGACAGCCGTCCCGGCAGGCCGATGGTGGTGCGGAAGGCGCTGGTGACGGTCGCCGCCCGCGAGACTGCGATCAGATCCTGGTTGCGCATGATCTTGCTGACTGCCGCGACCATCTCCGGGGTCAACCCGGGCGCGAGTGCCCCCAGCGCGGGGGCAGGGTCCGGCTGCGCCGCGACGGTGAGCAGGTGGTCGCGGAAGCCCCCGACCGTCAGATGAGCGACGGGTGCGCACGCGTCGGCGTCGTGCGAGTCGATGATCAGACGGGTCACCTCGTCGGTGTCGTACGGAACGATCGCCTCGGTGAGAAAGGCCGACAGCGGCACGTCCGCGAGCGCCCATTGAGCCGCCGCACGCTCGGCGTCGGAATGCGCGGCGCACCCGGCGAGTTCGTCGCCCGATCGCCGCGGTGACGCTTTCGCCAGGAGATCCACGAGACCGTGGAATTCGTATGTGACACCGGCGATCTGCTGCCGATACACGGTCATGGTTCGGTCACCTCCGAAGTCCCTCGTCACGCCGCGGCGGCATGGTCGGCACAGCGTACCGAGGTGCGCCGTGCAGCGCCGGTCGTGTGGGAGCCGGAACCGGGACCCGGCACGGGAATCGTCCGAAGGTCCCGGCGGAGTGGGAGGCTAGACGCCGACCGCCGCCCGCAACTCGTCTTCGACATCCTGCGCAGCGACGAACAGCAGTTCGTCTCCGCCCTCGAGCGGGTCGTCGGGTTGCGGGACGATGACCCGTTCACCGCGCAGGATCGTCACCAGCGCGACGTCACGCGGCAACTGCAGCTTGCGCACCGGCTTGCCCGCGAGCGCGGTGGTGTCGGGCAGAGTGATCTCGACGAGGTTCGCGCCCCTGCGCAACGTCATCAACCGCACCAGATCGCCCACGGTGACGGCCTCCTCGACCAGCGCCGCGAGCATGCGAGGGGTCGACACCGCCACGTCGACTCCCCACGACTCGTCGAAAAGCCATTCGTTGCGGGGGTCGTTGACGCGGGCCACGACGCGCGGCACCCCGAACTCGGTGGTGGCGAGAAGGCTCAGCACGAGGTTGACCTTGTCGTCGCCGGTCGCTGCGATCACCACATCGTAGTTTTCGAGACCGGCAGCCTCGAGCAGACTGAGTTCGCACGCGTCGGCGTGCACCCACTTGGCCTCCGGAACGGCAGCGGGTTCGACGTGGTCGAGTTTGCGCTCGAGCAGCATGACCTCGTGGTTGTTGCGCACGAGTTCGCGGGCGATCGACCGTCCCACGGCCCCCGCGCCTGCGATGGCGACCTTCATCGACGGATCCTCTCGGTTGACGGGGTCATCGTGCTCAGTTGTCCTCCGCCGGAGGGTTCTCGGCCAGTGTGACCGCCTCGGCCGCGGAACCGGAAACGGCAGCGATGTAGACCAGATCATCTGCCTGGATCACGGTCCTGCGATCCGGCAGCAGGCCGGTGCCGAACCTGATGAGGAACGCGACGCGGGAACCGGTCGCTTCCTCGAGTTCGGTCACGCGCCGTCCGACCCAGCCTTCGTGGACGTCGACGCCGGCCACTGCGACCGAGCCGGTCGGATCACGCCACCGCGTCGTCTCGCTGTCGTGGGTGAGCGCGTGCAGGAACCGGTCCGTGGTCCACGGCACGGTGGCGACGGTGGGGATGCCGAGGCGCTCGTAGGCGGCCGCACGCTTCGCGTCGTAGATCCGTGCGACCACCCGCTCGACCCCGAAGATCTCTCGGGCTACGCGCGCCGAGATGATGTTCGAGTTGTCACCCGACGACACCGCGGCGAACGCGTCGGCCCGTTCGATGCCGGCTCGGATCAGCACGTCCCGATCGAATCCCATCCCCACGACCGTGTGGCCGGGAAAATCCGGTCCCAGCCGCAGGAATGCGCTCGGGTCCCGGTCGACGACCGCCACCTCGTTGCCGAGTCGCGCGAGCGCGGTAGCCACGGACGAACCCACCCGGCCACACCCCATCACCACCACGTACACCGTGGACACTCCGTTTCGTCGATCGAGGAGGCGACCACGGTCGGTGGTCGCCGAACGGAACCGTACCGCCCGGCGGTCGGGCGCGGGGTCGGACTCGGAGAAGCGTCGGTGGCGTGCGGAAACGGACACCGGCGTCCGATGCAGTGTTCCACCAGGCGGACGGCTTAGGCTTTGCGGGTGTCCAAGCTTTCCACCGCGACGAAACGGCTCCTGCTGGGTCGCCCGTTCCGCAGCGATACCCTCGGGCACGATCTGCTGCCCAAGCGGATAGCCCTGCCCGTATTCGCCTCCGACGCATTGTCCTCGGTGGCATACGCGCCGGAGGAAATCTTCCTCGTCCTGTCTATCGCCGGCTTGTCCGCGTACACGTTCTCGCCGTGGATCGGTCTCGCGGTGGCCGCCGTCCTCGTGATCGTCGTGGCGAGTTACCGGCAGAATGTGCGCGCCTACCCGTCGGGCGGCGGCGATTACGAGATCGCGACGAAGAATCTCGGGGCCACCGCCGGTCTGACGGTCGGCAGCGCCCTCATGGTCGACTACGTGCTCACCGTCGCGGTCTCGCTGTCGTCGGCCGCGGCCAACATCGGTTCGGCGGTGCCCTTCGTCGCACAGCACAAGGTGCTCTTCGCCATTGCCGCCATCGCGATACTCGCCGCGGTGAACCTGCGTGGGCTACGGGAGGCGGGCAAGGCCATTGCATTCCCGACGTACGCGTTCGTGGTCTGCATGCTCGTGATGCTCGGGTGGGGGCTGGTCCAGATCTTCGTCCTGGGGGAGGACCTGCGAGCCGAATCGGCGGAGTTCGAGCTTGTCGCCGAGCAGACCGACCTCACCGCGATCGCCTTCATCTTCCTTCTGGCACGGGCCTTCTCGTCGGGCTGCGCGGCGCTGACGGGTGTCGAGGCGATCAGCACCGGGGTACCGGCCTTCCGCAAGCCCAGGGCCCGGAACGCCGCGACCACACTGCTCATGCTCGGAGCGATCGCCGTGACGCTCTTCCTCGGGGTGGTGTTCCTCGCCCAGCGCCTGGGCGTGGTGGTGGCCGAGAATCCGGCGACCCAGCTGCGGGGTGCCCCCGAGGGGTACGAGCAGAAAACGCTCGTCGCGCAGCTGGCCCAGACGATCTTCAGCGACGTTCCGGTGGCGTTCTTCCTGATGGCGGTCGTGACGGCGGTGATCCTCGTGCTCGCCGCGAACACCGCCTACAACGGGTTCCCCGTGCTCGCCTCGGTACTCGCCCAGAATCGCTACCTGCCGCGTCAGCTGCACACCCGCGGTGATCGCCTCGCGTTCAGCAACGGCATTGTGTTCCTGTCGGGTCTGGCCATCGTGTTCGTGTGGGTCTTCGACGCCGAAGTGACCAAGCTCATCCAGCTCTACATCGTCGGCGTGTTCGTCGCCTTCAGTCTCGGACAGGCCGGAATGGTCCGACACTGGACCCGACTCCTTGCCACCGAGACGGACCCGGCGAGCCGTGGCCGGATGCAGCGTTCACGGTCGGTCAACGTGATCGGGTTCGTGGCGACCACGGCCGTGCTGCTGATCGTGCTCGTCACGAAGTTCACCGCGGGCGCGTGGATCGCGGTCGCGACGATGGTGGCGATCTTCGGTGTGATGAAGGCGATACGTCGTCATTACGACACCATCGCGGCCGAACTCGAAGGTGCGGAGTGGGACGGGGTTCTGCCCAGTCGCACCCACTCGATCGTGCTCGTGTCGACGCTCCACCTGCCGACATTGCGTGCCTTGGCGTACGCGCGGGCGACCCGCCCCGACACTCTCGAAGCGATCACCGTGAACGTCGACGAGGAGGACACCCGCAAGCTGGTCCGGGAATGGGAGCGCAGCGACCTCACCATTCCGCTGAAGGTCGTCGAGTCGCCGTATCGTGAGATCACCAGGCCCGTGCTCGACTACGTCCGGCGTGTCCGGCGTGATTCGCCGCGTGACGTCGTGACGGTGTTCATTCCGGAGTACGTGGTGGGTCACTGGTGGGAGCAGATCCTGCACAACCAGAGTGCGCTACGTCTCAAGAGTCGTCTCCTCTTCCAACCCGGGGTGATGGTCACGAGCGTGCCCTGGCAGCTGCGCTCGTCGGCAGCGGTAGGACGAGAACGGATCGATTCGGCGCCCGGAGCGGTGCGCCGGGGTCTCGACAAGGAGGAACAGCAGTGAGTCGGCAGGAACGACAGGGCACGCGCACGGATTGGTCCGGACGCCGGGTAGAGGTGATCTTGGGCAACCCCGCGCACGGCGGCTTTTGCGTCGCCCGGTTCGAAGGCCGGGTGATCTTCGTCCGGCACGGCCTTCCGGGGGAGCGGGTGTTCGCGTCGATCACCGAGGACCGCGGTGGTTCGTTCTGTTTCGCCGACGCGGTGGAGATCCTGGAGGCCTCGGAGGATCGGGTCGATCCGCTGTGCCCGGTGTCCGGACCGGGCGGTGCGGGCTGCTGCGACATGTCACACGCTTCCGTGCCCGCGCAGCAGCGTTTTGCCGCCGCGGTGGTGAGCGAACAGCTGCGGAGGCTCGGTGGTGTCGAGCGCGACATCACCGTCGAGGAGATCCCGGGCGGGGCGCCGAACGGCACCTTGTGGCGGAGCCGTGTCCGGCTCGCGGTCGACGCCGCAGGTAGTCCCGGGTACCGGCGGTACCACAGCAACGACGTCGTTCCCGAGCTTGCGTGCCCACAGATAGATGCCGCCGCTTACCGGGGGTTGTCCGACCAGGTGTGGCGTCCCGGCGCCGAACTGCAGGTCGTGCTGGATGCGAACGGCGACCGGCACATCGTCGAGATCGCGCCTCCCGTGATTTCGGGTACCGGTCACAAGAGCCCCGGCCGCCGCGGCGCCGCCGCTCGCCGGGCCGCGACGAGTGCACCTCGCGCAGAGAAGGTCGTCGAGGGGTCGGGACGACCCGTCGAACGGGTCGGCGATCGCGAGTGGTCCGTCGCGGCAACCGGGTTCTGGCAGGCCCATCGCGGGGCGCCGACCACGTACTCGGGGGTCGTCGCGGAGTGGGCGCAGGCATCGGAGGGAAGCACCGTCTGGGACCTGTACGGCGGAGTCGGTGTCTTCGCCGCCTCGCTCGCCGGCCAGGTGGGAAGCCGGGGGAGTGTGATCTCCGTGGAGTCGTCGCGGACCGCTGTGGAGGACGGTACGGCTGCCCTGGCGGACCTGGACCAGATCTCGTTCCGGCACGGACGCGTGGAGCGCCTCGTCGGCGACCTTCCGGCTCCGGAGGTCGTCGTGCTCGACCCGCCTCGCGCCGGTGCGGGCAAGGAGGTCGTGAGTGCCATCGCGGAGGCGGGGCCCCGCCGGGTCATCCACCTCGGTTGCGACCCCGCGGCATTCGGCCGTGACGTGGGCCTGTACCGCGCACAGGGCTTCGAGCTGGCCGAAGTCCGCGCGTTCGCGGCGTTCCCGTCGACTCATCACGTGGAGTGCCTCGCGCTGTTCACCCGGTGAGTTGTTCACCCGGTGAGCGGGGCAGCCTGAGCGGCCGGTGATACGGCTGGGAGGTACGTCCGTTTCGCGAAGTATTTGGTTACAGCAAGCAACTATATGCTATAGTTGCATGTCGTAACCAAATACTTGTCTTCGGAGGTTTTCGTGCCGGTTCGGACCGAGACGGCGCACGAACTCGTGGACGCCATCTTTCTCCTGGGTAGGACGATGCGCTCGGCGCTCGCGCACAACGAGACCGACGTGCTTCCCCACGCGCTCGCCGGGGTGCTGATCCTCCTGGCGAGGGCGGGGGAGTGCCGCCCCAGTGAACTCGCTGCGGAGATGTGCGTCAGTCAGTCGTCGCTCAGCCGGCAGATCGGTGAACTCGTCGAACGGGGGCTTGTCGAAAGACGCCCGGACCCCGGTGACCGGCGAGCACACACCGTCCGATGTACGCCGAAGGGACTGGACGTTCTCGAGTCGGTCCGCGAGCGGCGCACCGAGCGATTGTCCGCCGAACTCACCGACTGGGATCAGCAGCAGGTCGCCGATGCGATCGCAGTTCTCCGCCGACTCAACGCTTCGCTGCTTCCGATAGCTACCGCCACCGTCCAAAGGACTTCTTCATGACCACCACCGACTCCAGGCCCGGGGCCTTTCCGCCGGGTCCTGAGGCAGAGGCCGACGCGCCGATGACGCACCGGGAGATCCTCGTCGTTCTCTCCGGTCTGCTCGCCGCGCTCTTCACGGCGCTGCTGAGCAGCACGATCGTGTCGACGGCGCTGCCCACGATCATCGCCGACCTGAACGGGACTCAGACCCAGTACGCCTGGGTGATCACCACCGCCCTGCTCGCGAACGCGGCATCCACCCCGATCTGGGGCAAGTTCGCCGACCTGTTCAACAAGAAACTTCTGGTACAGCTGTCGATCCTGGTCTTCGTGGTCGGGTCGGTGCTCGCCGGCGTCGCGCACAACGTGCCGATCCTGCTGGCTGCTCGTGTGGTGCAGGGCATCGGCATGGGCGGTCTGACCGCCCTCGTCGTGGCGATCATCGGCAGCATCATCCCGCCCCGCGAGCGCGGCCGCTACTCCGGATACATGGGCGCGGTCATGGCCGTCGCGATGTCGGGTGGTCCCGTCCTCGGCGGCGTCATCGTCGACACCCTCGGCTGGCGCTGGTGCTTCTATGTCTGTGTACCGATCGCCGTCGTGGCTCTCGTCCTGCTCCAGCGCACCCTGCACATCGAGACCGTGCGCAAGCAGAACGTCAACATCGACTGGCTCGGCGCGACCCTCATCACCGCCGCGGTGAGCGTCCTGCTCGTCTGGGTGTCCTTCGCAGGGAAGGCCGGATACTACGAGTGGATCTCCGCCGAATCGGCGCTCTACGTCGGCGTGGGATTGGCGCTGCTCATCGCGACGATCATCGTCGAATCGAAGGTCGCCGACCCGATCATCCCGCCGAAGATCATCTCCGAGCGCACCACTGCACTCGCGATCATCGCGTCCGTCGCCGTGGGCGTGGGCCTGTTCGGTGCTACCACCTTCCTCGGCCAGTACTTCCAGACCGCTCGCGGATACAGCCCCACCGAGGCGGGTCTGCTCACCATTCCGATGGTGGTGGGAACCCTGGTCTCCTCGATGCTGTCCGGTCAGCTCATCACGCGTTTCGGTAAGTGGAAGGGCTTCCTCATCGGGGGTGCGGTCCTGCAACTCGTCGGCTTCGCGCTGCTCGGGACCATCGACCACACCACGTCCTTGCTCGCCATCAGCGGATACATCGCGATCGTGGGTCTCGGCACGGGCATGCTGATGCAGAATCTCGTGCTCGCCGTCCAGAACACCGTCAGCGTGCGCAACATCGGTGCGGCCAGTAGCTCCGTCGCGTTCTTCCGCACCTTCGGCGGCGCGATCGGCGTCTCCGTCCTGGGCTCGATCCTGGCGTCGCGAGTCGCCACGATTTCGGCCGAAGGATTCGCGAAGCTCGGCATCGATGCCGGGGCGGGTGGCGGTGGCAGCCTCGATCTGAGTGTGCTGCCCGCGCCCGTCGTCGAGATCGTGCAGCACGCCTACGGTGACGCCACAGGCACGCTCTTCCTCGTGGCCGCAGGCTTCGCGGTGATCACGTTGCTCGCAGTCGCGGTCATCCCCAACCGGGAACTGCGCACCACCATCGACCTGGTCGAAGAGCCGTCCGGTGACGAGCGCACCAAGGACACGACCGACGTGTGATGCACGGTGCGGACGGGGCCCGATGTCGTGTGCATCACGACATCGGGCCCCGTGTCTGCGGAGTGCGCTCACCCCCTTGTTGCATTCGCTCCGTAGACTGGTGATCACTTGCTCGCGCGGCCACGCGCGAATCCCGAGCCGGAGGGAGTTTCTCCAGGTGGGTGTCTTGTCCCGCATACAGTCCCCCGACGATCTTCGTCGGTTGACCCCCACCGAGATCACGCAGCTCGCCGGGGAAATCCGCAATTTTCTGGTCGAGAAGGTGGCTGCGACCGGGGGACACCTCGGGCCCAATCTCGGCGTTGTGGAATTGACCATCGCGTTGCACCGCGTCTTCGACTCGCCGCGTGACCCGATCCTCTTCGACACAGGCCACCAGGCCTACGTCCACAAGATCCTCACCGGACGCAGGGATCGGTTCGACACCCTGCGCCAGCGCGGGGGGTTGTCCGGATATCCGTCCCGGTCCGAGAGCGAGCACGACTGGATCGAGTCGTCGCATGCTTCGGCTGCGCTGTCGTACGCCGACGGCCTCGCCAAAGCTTTCGCGCTGACCGAGGAACCCGACCGCACGGTCGTCGCGGTCGTCGGCGACGGAGCGCTCACCGGCGGAATGTGCTGGGAAGCGCTGAACAACATCGCCGCCGGTGCCGACCGATCCCTGGTGATCGTCGTCAACGACAACGGCCGTTCCTACGCACCGACGATCGGTGGACTCGCCGATCATCTCGCGGTGCTGCGCCTCAAGCCCGGATACGAACGTGCCCTCGACAACAGCCGCCGGATCGTCAAGCGGCTTCCGGTGGTCGGTCCGACGGCGTACTCGGTGCTCCACGGCATGAAGGCCGGCGTCAAGGATGCGGTCAGTCCGCAGGTGCTGTTCACCGATCTCGGGATCAAGTACCTCGGCCCGGTCGACGGCCACGACGAGCCGGCCATGGAGGCGGCTCTGCGTCGCGCCAAGGCCTACGGTGGCCCCGTGATCGTCCATGCCGTGACCCGCAAGGGCGCCGGTTACGCACCGGCCGAGAACCATCTGGCCGATCTGATGCACGCCACCGGAGTCATGGACCCACGCACCGGTGTGGCCACATCGTCGTCGTCCTCACCCGACTGGACGTCGGTGTTCTCCGAGGAACTCATCGCCCAGGCAGACGGACGCAACGAGGTCGTCGCCATCACCGCGGCCATGCCCGGCCCGACCGGACTCTCGAAATTCGCCGAGCGATTCCCCGACCGCACCTTCGACGTCGGTATCGCGGAGCAGCACGCCGTGACGTCCGCCGCGGGCCTCGCGCTCGGTGGCCTGCACCCCGTGGTCGCGGTGTATTCGACGTTCCTCAACCGCGCCTTCGACCAGTTGCTCATGGATGTCGCGCTGCTCAAGCAGCCCGTCACGATGGTGCTCGACCGAGCGGGCGTGACCGGCTCGGACGGCGCGAGCCACAACGGCATGTGGGACTTCTCCCTCCTGGGCATCGTCCCCGGCATTCGCGTGGCGGCGCCGCGCGACGCGGCGACGTTGAGAGAAGAGCTTGCCGAAGCGCTCGACGTCTCCGACGGCCCCACCGTGCTGCGTTTTCCGAAAGGCTCGGTCGGGAAAGACATCCCGGCTGTCGAACGGATCGACGGAATCGTCGACGTGCTGCGGATGCCCGAGGAACGCTCCGGCGACGTGCTCGTCGTCGCGGTGGGCGCATTCGTGCGACTCGCACTCGACGCCGCCGAGGTTCTCGCGGAGCAGGGGATCAGCGTTGCGGTCGTCGATCCGCGGTGGGTGCTCCCCGTACCCGAATCGATTACCGAGCTTGCCCGCTCCTTCCGGCTCGTCGTGACAATCGAGGACAGCGGTACGCACGGTGGTGTGGGGTCGGCAGTGGCCGCTGCGCTCCGCGACCGCGACATCGATGTGCCTCTGCGCGCACTCGGGGTGCCGCAGCGGTTCCTCGATCACGCGTCGCGCTCCGAGATCCATCAGGAACTCGGGCTCACCGTCGAGGACGTCGTGCGCCGTGTGACGGGATGGGCTGCCACCCCGCATACCGTCGCTCCTCCGAAGGCGGCCGCACACGGCAACGCCTCGGCCGGACACGGCAACGGCGTGGCCCCGAACGGCACGGGAGCGGAACTCGAGCGGGAGGTCGGCTGATCCCCGCCGGGGATCAGGTCTGCATGTCCTCGAGTTCCATTCCCTTGGTCTCCCGAATCTTCGTCTTGACGAAGAAGAACGACAGCAACGCGAAGAACGCGAACAACCCGTAGAGGAACCACAGGCCCACCGCCGACGTCAGCGGCGGGAAGGCCAGGGTCACGGTGAAATTCGCGATCCAGTTCGCGGCCGTACTGATGCCGAGGGCGACTGCCCGCATTCGGTTCGGGAACATCTCGCCCAGCATGACCCACATGATGGGTCCCCATGTCGCGGCGAAGAAGATGACGAACGCGTTCGCGCCGACGAGCGCGACGGCACCCCACGGTGCCGGCAACGACACGTCGTCGCCTCCGCCCTCGGCTTGGGAGAACGCGATCGCGGCCAGCAACAGGCTGACGAACATCCCGAGGGAACCGGTCATCAGTAGTGGTCGCCGGCCGATTCTGTCCACGAACAGGATCGCCACGAAGGTCATCACCACATTGATCAGTGCGGTGATCACGGAGGTCGTGAACGACTGGTTCTCGCTGAATCCGACAGACTGCCACAGCGTCGTCGAGTAGTAGAAGATCGCGTTGATGCCGACGAACTGCTGGAAGATCGCCATCGTGATGCCGACCCAGACGATCGATTGCAACCCGAAGACCGGGCCCCGGATATCTCCGAACGACGCCTTCGTATCGCGTCGCAGAGTCAGCCGGATCTCGCGTACCCGTTCTTCCGGGTCCAGTTCGCCGGTCACGTTGGCGAGGACCTCGGCGGCTTCCTCGTCGAGATCCTTCCCTACCAAGTATCGCGGCGACTCGGGGATCAGCACCGCGAGGATGCCGTACACCACAGCGGGGACGACTCCCACCAGGAACATCCACCGCCAGGCCTCGAGTCCCCACCACAGGTCGTTCGACGCACCGCCCGCGGCATTCTGCAACACCGCGTCCGACAGCAGGGCCGCGAAGATGCCGAGCGTGATGGCGAGTTGCTGCAGCGAGGCGAGACCGCCGCGGTAGCGGGCCGGTGCGATCTCGGAGATGTAGGTGGGCGCGATGACCGACGCGATGCCGATGCCCAATCCGCCCAGAACCCGCCAGAGCATGAGATCGGGGACACTGAACGCGAGTCCGGAACCGGTCGACGAGACCAGGAACAGGATCGAGCCGAGCACCATGACTCGCTTGCGGCCCCAGCGATCGGCCAGCCTGCCCGCGAACCAGGCACCTACCGCGCAGCCGAGCAGAGCGATCGCGACGGCGAACCCGGTGACGAACGAGCTGAGCGCGAAATTTTGCTCGATCGACTCCACGGCGCCGTTGATGACGGAGCTGTCGAACCCGAACAGGAATCCGCCCACTGCGGCGGCAACGGTAACCGCGATGACCTTGGCAGCGTGTGCGGACGACGGTTGCGTCATGAAAGCTCCTGCTGACGTCGTGCACCACCCGGGGGCGCTGCGCGGTCGGAAAAAGCTACGGCAATTGCTCATCGGGGACACTACGCCGCGGCAAGTCGCGGGGGATGTTGTTCACACGAAGAAGGCGTGCCACCGCAGGGGTGACACGCCTTCGTCGTATGCGCGTCGAGCGCAGCCGGACCTTACGCGACGTCGGCGACGCCCGGGGCCAGGAAACGCTTGCCGTTGACGGCCTCCGACGTTCCGGTGCGATCCAGGTACGGCGTGATGCCGCCGTTCCAGAACGCGAAGCCGCCGCCGAGGATCAGGCACAGGTCGATGTCCTCGGGTGCTGCGACGACACCTTCGTCGAGCATGATGGCGATCTCCTCCGCGAATGCCCGGCGGGTGCGCTCGAGCACCTCCTCCGCGGTGGACGGCGAGTCACCCTGCGGCCACAGTGCGGCGACCTCGGGGTCGACGACCTGTTGCCCGTCGGCGTACGACCACACACCGGGCTTACGAGCCTCCACCAGTGCCTCGAGGCCGGGCGACGACACGAAGCGGTCGGGGTACGCGGCCTGCAGGGTCTCCCCGGTGTGCAGGGCGACGGCGGGCCCGACCAGCGCGAGCAACGTGAACGGCGACATCGGCATGCCGAGCGCGCCGACGGCGTTGTCCGCCACCTCGAACGGGGTGCCTTCGTCCACAGCGGTCATGACCTCACCGAGGGTGCGGGTGACCAGGCGGTTGAAGACGAAGCCGGGCTTGTCGCCGCACAGCACGGCGGACTTCTTCAGCGACTTGGCAGTCGCGAATGCCGTTGCCAGTGTGGCGTCGTCGGTCTTCTCGCCCCGGATGACCTCGAGCAGGGGCAGCACGGCGACCGGGTTGAAGAAGTGGAATCCCACGACCCGCTCGGGATGCTGCAGGCCCGACGCCATCTCGGTGATCGACAGCGACGAGGTGTTCGTCGCGAGGATCGTCTCGGGCGTGATGTGCTGCTCGAGCTCGCTGAACACCTGCTTCTTGACATCCATGTTCTCGAACACGGCCTCGATCACGAAGTCGGTCTTCGCGAATGCGGCCTTGTCGAGCGAACCGGTGACGAGCGCCTTGAGGCGGTTCGCGGCGTCGGGCGACAACCGGCCCTTGCCCTGCAGCTTGTCGATCTCGGTGTGGACGTAGCCGACACCCTTGTCGATGCGATCCTGGTCGATGTCGGTCAGGATCACCGGAACCTTGAGCTGACGGACGAACAGCAACGCGAGCTGGCTGGCCATCAGGCCCGCGCCCACGATGCCGACGCCGCTGATCTTGCGCGCGAGGGACTTGTCCGGAGCTCCGGCGGGGCGCTTGGCGCGCTTGTTGACCAGATCGAATGCGTACAGACCCGCACGCAGTTCGTCGGACATCAGCAGGTCGGCGAGTGCCTCGGTCTCGGCGTCGAAGCCCTTGCTCAGCGACTCGGGATCCGAGATGTCGGTGGTGCGGGCGAGTTCGAGGAGCTCGATGGCACGCTCGGCGGCGGGGGAGAAGCCGCGGGTCTTCCCGGCGACGAGGGCCTTGGCGCGTGCCATGGCGGCATCCCAGCCGGCCCCGCGGTCGATCTCCGGACGCGCCGGCACGATCTCGCCCGCGAGTACCTTCGACGCCCACGCGAGCGACTGCTCGAGGAAGTCGGCCGATGCGAGCACGACGTCGGCGTAACCCAGTGCCTGGGCCTGCTTCGCCTTGATGGTGCGGCCGTTGTTGAGCGGGTTCTCGAGAATCAACGTGACGGCATTGTCGGGGCCGACGATGTTCGGGAGAAGCTGCGTGCCACCCCAGCCGGGGACCAGGCCGAGCATCGTCTCGGGCAGGCCGAGCGCCGGAACGTTGTCGGCGACCGTGCGGTAGTGCGTGTGCAGTCCGACCTCGAGTCCGCCGCCGAGCGCCAGACCGTTGACGAAGGCGAAGGTGGGGATCGACGTGTCGCGCAGGCGGCGGAACACGTTGTGCCCCAAGGTTCCGAGCTCCACACCCTGTTCACGGCGGGTGACTGCGGGAACGCCCTTGAGATCGGCGCCCGCTGCGAAGATGAACGGCTTGCCGGTGACGGCGATCGCGGCCGGGTTCGCCGCGAACGCCTCGTCCAGCGCCTTGTCGAAGGCGAGCAGTCCCGCGGGACCGAACGAGTTCGGCTTGGTGTGGTCGAAGCCGTTGTCCAGCGTGATCAGGGCTACCGGGCCCTCGATGCCGGGGACGGAAAGCAGCTTGGTGTACGCGTGGGTGACGACCTCGTCGGCGAACGCGGACGCGATTCCCGTCGCGTCGGTCGCCCCGTGTGCGGTGTCCGATGTCATGGTTATGCGGCTCCGGATTCGTAATCGGCGTGGTTCGGGTTCTCCCAGATCACGGTGCCGCCCATGCCGAGACCGATGCACATGGTCGTCAGGCCGTAGCGGACCTCGGGATGCTGGGCGAACTGGTGCGACAGCTGGGTCATCAGGCGAACGCCCGACGAGGCGAGCGGGTGGCCGCACGCGATCGCACCGCCCCACTGGTTGACGCGCGGATCGTCGTCGTCGATTCCGAAGTGCTCGAGGAACGCGAGCACCTGCACCGCGAATGCCTCGTTGATCTCGAACAGACCGATGTCGTCGATGCTCAGGCCGGTGCGGGCGAGCAGCTTCTCGGTCGCGGGGACGGGGCCGATGCCCATCACCGCGGGATCGACGCCCTGGAAGGAGAAACCGACCATGCGCATGCCGACGGGCAGACCGAGCTCACGCGCGGTGTCCTCGCCCGCGAGAATCGCGGCCGTCGCGCCGTCGTTGAGACCCGCTGCGTTGCCCGCAGTGATACGGCCGGCGGGTCGGAACGGCGTCTTGAGCTTCGCGAGATCTTCGATCGTGGTGCCCGGGCGGGGTGGCTCGTCCTCGGTCGCGAGGCCCCAGCCGGTGGCGGAGCGAGTCGCGACGGGAACCAGCGTGTCGGCGATCCAGCCGGCCTTCTTGGCCGCGTCGTACTTGTTCTGGCTGTTGACCGCGTAGGCGTCGGTGCGGGCCTTGGTGATGCTCGGGAACCGGTCGTGCAGGTTCTCGGCGGTGTTGCCCATGACGAGGGCGCTCGGATCGACCAGCTTGTCGGCGAGGAAGCGCGGGTTGGGGTCGGCGCCCTCACCCATCGGGTGGCGGCCCATGTGCTCGACACCACCGGCGATGACGACGTCGTACTGACCGAAGCCGATCCCGGATGCTGTGGTGGTCACGGCCGTCATGGCACCTGCGCACATGCGGTCGATGGCGAAGCCGGGGACGGTTTCCGGCAGGCCCGCGAGAATCGCGGACGTCCGGCCGATGGTCAGGCCCTGGTCGCCGGTCTGTGTGGTGGCCGCGACTGCGACCTCGTCGACACGGGAGGGGTCGAGCTGCGGATTGCGGCGCAGCAGTTCACGGATCGCCTTCACGACGAGGTCGTCGGCACGGGTCTCGGCGTACATGCCCTTGGGGCCGGCCTTACCGAACGGAGTCCGGATTCCGTCGACGAAGACGACGTTGCGTTGTGTTGAGGTGGTGGGAGCCACGCGGATTCCTCCTGATGGAGCGATTACTCGCCGACACGTGCCGTGGCGAGGAGCGCTCGATCGCCTGACGGCGACCGGCCTCGCGGACAAGCCTACATTGTCATTACCGGTGAGTAACTTAATACCTGCGATTTCGCGCGGGCATGCGGGTCGCCCCGGCGCACGCCTGTGAGCAGTGCGTTCTCGTTCCCGGCGGTTCCCGTGCGGGCCTGCTGACGTGGTGATGCCAGGTGCACTCGTCACCCTCCAGAAGTTAACGAGCATTCCCCAACGGCCAACGGGGTGCCACACGTGCATCGCCTCCGGACTTGTTCCTCTTGACACCGCCTGATCTGCGGATACATTGCAATCCATGACACGACGTCGGCCTGACCCCACGGTGCAGGGCGTGGTAGGTGAGGCAGCGTTCCTGCTCAGCTCGCCTCGGCGCTTCCTCACGGAGATTG
Organism: Rhodococcus sp. NPDC058639; assembly: GCF_042717545.1. Classification (NCBI taxonomy): domain Bacteria; kingdom Bacillati; phylum Actinomycetota; class Actinomycetes; order Mycobacteriales; family Nocardiaceae; genus Rhodococcus; species Rhodococcus sp. NPDC058639. Next base: position 478,425 of record NZ_JBHXRF010000004.1, on the reverse strand, counting down.
CGCTTCCACCGGTAGGGCACGGGGTGGCCGAGCACAGCAAGGCCCTCACGGACCCGATTGCCCGTTTCCGGAACACGAGCGCGTACATCTTTCTCGTGGCATTCGGCAGCGACGAGGAGCGACGCGCCGTGGTGCGGTTCGTCAACAGCTCTCATGCGCCCGTCCGGGCAGAGGGATACAACGCCTTCGACCCGAAGTTGCAGTTGTGGATCGCGGCGGTCATGTTCCACGGTGGCCACGACATCTACGAACGCTTCTTCGGGCCTCTCCACCGGTCCGAGGCCGAGCGGATGTACCGGGAGTTCGCGGTATACGGCACCGCGCTCCAGGTTCCGGCCGAGTTGTGGCCGGCCGACCTCGCGGCATTCGAGGACTACTGGAACAGCGTCGTCGCAGATCTCGTCGTCGACGACACCGTCCGTACCTACGCGCACGCACTGCTCCGTGGCGGGCAGGCGCCGTGGTACATCCGCGCGGGCATGTCGCCCGCCCGCTTCCTCACCGTCGGTCTTCTCGATGCCCGCATCCGCGACGCCTACGGCCTCATCTGGACGGACCGTCAGCAGCGCAGGTTCGACTGCGCGATGCGGGTCACCGCGCCGCTGTACCGGGCACTCCCGCTCCGGGTGCGCCACCTTCCCGCGTCGCTGGTCCTGCGCGACGCGCGCCGCCGGTTCGGGGTACGTCCGCCCACGACGGACGGGGCGCCGGCATGACCGGTGTGCCTGTCACACCGGGTAGCGGCCGTGGCGACGAGGGGCGCGCCACCGCCGCCGTCGTGCCTCCCGACCGGGGGAGCCGCCGTAGCCGGGCCTTCGCGGCCGTCCTCGCCGTGAGCGCCCGGGTTCTCGCGGACGTCGTCCCGCTGGGTCGGGTGCCGCTCGGCGGTCTGCGTCTCGGATTGTCGGTCGCGGGCCGCCTCGACCTCGCTCGGGGTACACGCGTCGAGCGCGACCGCACCGGCCCGGTCCCGGGCCGATGGGTCCTCCCGACCGGGACCGCCGACTCGCCGCACGTTCTCTACTACCTGCACGGGGGAGGCTTCGTGATGGGGTCGTCCGCGTCGCACGTCGGCGTCGCCGCTCGAATCGCCCGCGCCGCGGGAGTCCCCGCATTCCTGCCCGATTACCGTCGTGCACCGGAAGCACCGTTCCCGGCAGCGCCCGACGACGTCCGCGCCGGGTTCGACCACCTTCGGAAACGTGGCTACGCTGCCCGCGACATCGTGATCGCCGGAGACTCCGCCGGCGGCCACCTCGCCTACGGGCTCGTCGTCGAACTCGACCGGGACGGCGCAGATCTTCCCGCCGGGGTCGCACTCGTCTCTCCGTGGCTGGACCTGTGGCTCCGCACCGGCTGGGAACGCGAAGCGGCCCGGCGTGATCCGTTCCTGTCGGTGAAGTTCGCAGACCGTGCGCGGTGCGCCTATGCCCCGGACGGTGACCCGGCCGATCCTCGCCTCGACCTGCTCGCCGCGGCTCCTGGGTCGCATTGGCCGCCGTTTTTCATCCAGGGCGGGGAAACCGAAGCGATCACCGGCGACACACAGGCCCTGAAGGAGGCTCTCGCCGCGGCGGGCGTGTCCCACGAACTGCAGATCTGGCCCGGCCAGGTACACGTGTGGCACGCATTCCACCCACTCGTCCCCGAGGCGGCCGTTGCGGCCCGGCTCCTCGGGCACTTCGTGCGCGACGCTCTCGCACGAGGAGCAGATTCGTCCTGACCGGTCGCTACGCCGCCGGCGCGAGAGCTTTCGCGAGCCGCGGTGCCGTCAGCGCCCGCTGCCACGGCCGGGCACCTCCGGCCGCGAACTTCTCCTCGATGTAGGCCTCCGCATCCGACCCGGGCGCGACATCCCAGTCCCAGCACAGACGCCGAACGAGTTCGGGGCTCACCAGGTTCTCGACGGGAACCGACACCTCCTCGCTCAACGCTGCGAGTTCGGCACGCGCGGCCGACAGTCGTGCGGCGGCCTCGGGATGGTGCCGGGCCCACCGGCCCACGGGCGGAGGACCGGTGAAGGGCGGGGTGACCGGAGGCAGTTCCGACGCGGGCAGGGCGCGGGCACGGTCGATCGCCGACAACCACACCCGCGACGACCGCCGCTGACGGGGTCCACCGAAGACCGGGAGAGCGCGCAGATCGGTGAGGGTGGCCGGAGCGGCCTCCGCGGCCGCGATGATCGCCGAATCCGGAAGGATGCGGCCCGGCGCGATGTCCCGATTCGCCGCGATCTCGTCCCGGGTGGTCCACAACTCGCGCACGATCGCGAGACGGCGCGGATCTTTGAGCGTGTGGATCTTCGACGTTCGCCGCCAGCGGTCGGGCTTCGGTGCAGGCGGTCCGGCCAGCCGGATGTGCTCGAACTCCTGCGCGGCCCACTCCGTCTTGTTCTGCCGCTCGAGTTCCTCGGCCATCGCGTCGCGGAGTTCGACGAGGATTTCCACGTCGAGTGCCGCGTAGTTCAGCCAGGAGTCGGGCAGCGGGCGCGTCGACCAGTCTGCGGCCCCGTGCCCCTTCCGCAGTTCGAACCCCAGCGTGTCGGCGACGATCGCCGCGAGCCCGACCCGCGGGAACCCGGCGAGCCGCCCCGCCAGTTCGGTGTCGTACAGCACGGCGGGGTGCAGGCCCAGTTCTGCGAGGCCCGGAAGGTCCTGGTCGGCCGAATGCAGCACCCACTCGAGGTCGTTGATCACGTCCGCGAGCGGCGCGAGGTCGGCCGCCGTGGGGATCGGATCGAGAAGCACCGTTCCGGCTCCGTTGCGCCGCAACTGGACGAGATAGGCCCGGGCGGAGTAGCGGTAGCCGGAGGCCCGTTCCGCGTCGACGGCCAGCGGACCGTGCCCGCGGGCGAGCATCGCGGCCGCCTCGGCGACACCCGCGGCGGTGGTGACGACCTCGGGTACGCCTTCCCGCGGCTCGAGGAGCGGCACCGTCGCCGCGGGCGGGCGCTCGTTCGGGGAATCACCGCCAGTGGGAGAGCTGTGCTCGGGCACTACCGTCTCGTGGTCCTGGCCTGCAGACATGGGCGTGACTCTAGCGGCTGTCCTGGGAAAGCGAGATTGTGCCGCGCGCAGAACGGACGCTCATCGGCTCACACCGTCGACGCTCGAGTCCTCGTCGTCCGATGACCGAGCCTGCTCCGCGGCGGCCAGCAACTCGTCGAGCGCCGGCGCCAGATAGTCGGTCAGTACCCACAGGTCCGGGACCAACTCGGGGCAGGTGATGAGGCCGACGTCGAGCTTGCCTTCGAGCGAGATCACCGTGATGTTGAGCCCGGCTCCGTGGAAGAGCGGACCGAACGGGTACAGCGCGGTCACGTGTGCACCGAGGAAGTAGAGCGCCTGCGGGGGGCCGGGCACGTTGGAGATGACGAGATTGTGGATCGCGGGGTGCTTGTCGGCGAGGCGCAATGTGGCGTACGTGCGCATGGCCGCGCCGAACACTGCCGCTCCCATGAACTGCGACCAGTCCTGCAGCATGTTCGCGCCCAGTTCGGCGTTGTGATCCTTGGCGACCTCGTTCGCTTCGGACAGTGCGCGCAGCCGCTCGACCGGATCTTCGATGTGGGTGTGCAGGCCCGCGAACATCGCCGACACCTGGTTGCGTCCGGGCCGGTCGGACTCCTCGTGGACCGAGACCGGCACCATCCCGACGAGCGGACTGTCGGGGAGTTCGCCGCGGCCTTCGAGGTAGCTGCGAAGCGCACTCGCCACGAGGGTCATCACCACGTCGTTGACCTTCACGTCGAATGCGTTCTTCACGGTTTTCACATCCGCGAGTTCGAGCTGGGCGAACGCCACGGCCCGATGTCCGGTGATCGTCGAGTTGAACGGGGTGCGCGGCGCGGTGAAGGGGGCCGGCATGGCGTCTCCACGGCGAGCTCGTGCCACCCAGGACGCCACCGAGGTCACGGCGGACGGAAGGATCCGGGCCAGATGCAGGGGACGCAGGGCGACGTTCACCGCTCCTGTGACCGCCATGTAGATCTCGTTTCCGCCGCCGACGCCGGGGGCGACCTTGTCGGGGCGCGGTGCCGCCGGGTCGAGGCTGCACAGCTGAGCGATCATCGCCGCACCCGACACCCCGTCCACGCCGGCGTGGTGCATCTTGAGGATCATCGCGATCGAACCGTCGTCGAGTCCTTCGACCACCCACATCTCCCACAGGGGCTTCGCACGGTCGAGCGGCTGCGCGGCGATGTGACCGCACAGGTCGGCGAGCTCTGTCCGCGAGCCGGGGGCCGGTACCGCGACATGATGCAGGTGGCGGTCGAGGTCGAAGTCCTTGTCGTCGACCCATACCGGATGGTCGAGATTGAAGCGGCTGTCGGCGAGCTTCATGCGGAAGGCGGGGACGGCGTCGAGGCGGGCGTCCAACTCCCGCCGGACGGCTCGGTAGTCGTATCCGTCCGGCACAGTGGAGGGATCGAGGATGAGCAACCCGCAGATGTGCAGGTGCTGGCTGGGGGTTTCGAGGTAGAGGAAGCCTGCGTCGAGTCCACTGAGGCGCTGCATGCCCCTCAGGCTAGAACCCGACCGTCTCCCGAGAGGACCGAATCGGGCGTATCCGTCAGGACCGAAGCTGCGCCACCCCGGTAGGCGGCAGACCCGCGGCGTACGCGAGGACATCGCAGAAGGCTTCGACGTGCGGGGCCAGCACGTCGGAGCGAGGAGTCCACGACGCGCGAAGCTCGAGTTGATGCGCTCGCGGAGGGCCGGCGATGTCGCCGAACCGCACCGAACTCGTCGCCGTCACCGTTCCGCCGAGCGCGGTCAACGGCTCGCCGTGCGCTTCGAGGGCATCGACCAGCCAGCTCCACGCGACATCCGGGAGCAGGGAGTCGGCGGCGAGTGAGGCGTCGACGTCGGCTTGTATGTACGCGACGAGCCGAGTGGTGCCGTGCCAGGCTTCGTCACCGTTCGGGTCGTACAGAAGAATGAGGCGGCCGAAGGCGTCACCCTCGGATTCCTCGGGGACACCGTCGGACTCGTCGTGCAGGACCTCGGCGCCCAGCGCGAAACTGTGCGGGGCCAGTCGTTGCGGTGGTCTGATCGGTGCCACTTCGATCTCGCTGCGGACGGTGGCCGCCTTCATCGATTCGACGGCCGCGCGGAAGCGGGCCGGCTCGGGTGAAGTGGTCACGACAGCGGACGTTAGCGCCGGTGACGCAGTGCACGCGGGAGGCGCGCCGGTTCCGGCGGGGCGGGTGAGCGTGGCAGCATGGGCTTCGAACCGGGGTCCGACCGAACCCGACGAGACCGAAGAACGAGGATCGATGACCGGCTTGGAAAACACGAACGTCGCTTCCGCGGTGCCCGCGGAGTACCCGTCGCGCAGAGCGTTGCCGGAGGCTCCGTTGCTGGCCGCGGCCCGGGGGATGCAGCCGTCGCACCGCCCGGTGTGGTTCATGCGCCAGGCGGGGCGTTCGCTGCCGGAATACCGGGAGATCCGTGCGGGCGTCGGCATGCTCGAATCGTGTTTCGACCCCGAACTCGTCTGCGAGATCACGATGCAGCCGGTACGCCGGCACAAGGTCGATGCCGCAATCCTGTTCTCCGACATCGTGGTTCCGCTCAAGGCTGCGGGAATCGATCTCGACATCGTCGCCGGAACCGGGCCGGTCGTCGCCAATCCCGTGCGCACCGCTGCCGATGTCGCCGCCCTTCCGCACCTCGAAGCCGACGAAGTCGGCGCGGTCGCTCGCGCCGTGACGCTGCTGACCAAGGAACTGGGCACCACTCCGCTGATCGGTTTCGCGGGAGCACCCTTCACGCTCGCGTCCTACCTGGTCGAAGGTGGCCCGAGCCGCAACCACGAGCGCACCAAGGCGCTCATGCACTCCGATCCGGCAACCTGGCACTCGCTGCTCGGACGGCTGACCGACATGGCCATCACGTTCCTGCGTGCCCAACTGGGAGCCGGCGTCGACGCGATCCAGCTGTTCGACTCGTGGGCCGGGGCGCTCCCGTTGTCCGACTACCGCGAGTACGTGCTTCCGCACTCCGAGCGCGTGTTCGCAGAACTCGCTGCCGCCCAGGTGCCGCGGATCCATTTCGGTGTGGGCACAGGCGAATTGCTCGGCGCGATGGGCGAGGCCGGAGCCGACGTCGTCGGAGTCGATTGGCGCATCCCGCTCGATGTGGCGGCGCAGCGGGTCGGGCCGGGCAAGGCCCTGCAGGGCAACCTCGATCCCGCCATCCTGTTCGCCGGCTGGGACGTCATCGAACGCGAGGTCCGGCGCGTGGTCGCCGAAGCGGACCGCGCACTCGCGGCCGGTGCGACAGGCCACATCTTCAACCTCGGCCACGGTGTGCTGCCCGACACCGATCCCGACATGCTCACCCGCGTCGTCGAGCTGGTGCATTCGTTGTGACCGACCCAGTCGTCGCCGTCGTCGGTGGTGGCATCAGCGGCCTCGTCGCCGCCTACCGCTTGCGCGGCGCGCTCGGCCCCGATGCCCGGATCGTCGTACTCGAACGGTCTCCGCGACTCGGCGGCAAACTGCACACCGTGGACCTGGCGAACGGGCCCGTCGACGTGGGCGCCGAAGCCTTCATCGCGCGTCGGCCCGAGGTTCCCGCCCTGCTCGACGAACTGGGCCTGAGCGACCAGGTCGTCCATCCGTCGGGCGCTCGGCCCCTGCTCTATGCCGGGGGACGGCTTCGGCCGTTGCCCGCGGGGACGCTCATGGGTATCCCCGCCGACGCCCGTTCCGTCGAAGGACTCGTCGACGACGACACGCTGCAGCGCATCACCGACGAACCGGGCGTACCGCTGAACTGGGATCCGGCCGGCGACATGTCGGTCGCCGCACTCGTCGGCTCGCGTTTCGGTGAGCAGGTCGTCCGGCGCAGTGTCGATCCGCTCCTGGGTGGGGTCTACTCGGGACTGTCCGACACCGCCGGTGTCCGCGCCACCGTCCCGGCGCTCGCCGCCGCACTCGACGCCGGTGCAACGAGCCTGACCGCCGCGGTCGCGGCGGCACTCCCGGCACCCTCGAACACGCCCGTCTTCGGCACCCTGCGCGACGGCTACGCGGTGCTGCTCGCGGCGCTCGAGCGTGCGGCCGCGCCCGAGATCCACCTGGACACCACTGCGGGCGGGCTGCGCCGCAGCAACGGACGATGGTCGCTCGACCCCGTCGGCGAGGTCGACGGAGTCGTGCTGGCGGTCCCCGCCACCGAGGTCGCCGCGCTCCTGGCCGAGGCCGTGCCGGCGGCCGCGGCCCCCGCGGCGGAGATACCTCTCGCGTCGTCGGTCGTCGTCGCTCTCGCTCTTCCCGGCAGTTCGGCGTTGCCGCAGAACTCCGGGATTCTGGTGGCCACCGGAGAAGAGCTCGCCGCGAAGGCGTTCACCCTGTCGAGCAGGAAGTGGCCACACCTCGCGCAGCGTGATGTCGCGCTCGCCCGGGCGTCGTTCGGGCGCTACGGCGACGACGCACTGCTCTCCGCCTCCGACGAGCAACTCGTCACCCTCGCGCGCGCCGACCTCGCCGCCGTGACCGGGGTCGAGGACGAGCCGGTGGCTTCCTACGTGCAGCGCTGGCACGGGGGGCTTCCGCAGTATCGGTCCGGGCACCACGATGTCGTCGCCGCGCTCGACGCCGCAGTCGCGGAAGTCGACGGACTCGAAATCGCCGGCGCGATGCTGCACGGTGTCGGCGTCCCCGCATGCGTCGCGTCGGGAACCACCGCGGCGGCACGACTCGCCGCACGAATGGCAGGATGAACGGTATGGCACGTCTCGATTACGACAAACTCAATTCCACCCTCCGCTACACCATGTGGTCCGTCTTCCAGGTGCAGCCGGGTGTTCTCGACGACGACCGCGCAGCGGCGATCGAGAACGCGAAGGAGTTCTTCGCCCAGTTCGACGACACCGATGTCACCGTGCGCGGCATCTACAACGTCGCCGGCACCCGTGCGGATGCCGACTTCATGATCTGGTCGCACGCCGAGCGGCTCGAAGACCTCCAGAAGCTCTACGCCGATTTCCGGCGCACCACGAACCTGGGCCGGGCCAGCGAGCCGGTGTGGTCGAATGTCGCCCTGCACCGCCCTGCAGAGTTCAACAAGAGCCACGTGCCGGCGTTCATCGCCGGTGAGGAGCCGGGCGCATACGTGTGCGTCTACCCGTTCGTCCGCTCCTACGAGTGGTACCTGCTGCCCGACGCCGAGCGCCGGACCATGCTCGCCGATCACGGCAAGGCCGGACGCGGTTACCCCGACGTCCGCGCGAACACCGTGCCCTCGTTCGCGCTCGGCGACTACGAGTGGATCCTCGCGTTCGAGGCACCCGAACTCGACCGGATCGTCGATCTCATGCGCGACCTGCGTGCGACCGAAGCCCGGATGCACGTGCGCGAGGAAACGCCCTTCTTCACCGGTCCGCGCGTCGAGGTCGAAGCGCTTATCGAGTCGCTGCCCTGACCGTGACCGGCCCGATCGGGACGGACGGCGGCCCCGCGCTGCCCGGAGCGCGCTTCTCCCAGATGGCGCACTGGGGTATGTACTCCGCGGAGGTGCGTGACGGCGAAGTCGTCGCCGCGCACCCCTACGCGGGGGACGCCGACCCGTCGCCGATCCTGCAGAACATTCCGGGATCGGTGCGGCACCGCTCCCGGATCACGGGTCCCGCGATCCGGCGGGGATGGCTCGAACACGGGCCGGGCCCGAGCACAGACCGCGGCAGCGACGAATTCGTCGCCGTCTCGTGGGACGAACTCACCGAGTTGCTCGCCACGGAACTGAAGCGAGTAGCGGAGCGTCACGGCAACCGCGCGATCTTCGGTGGATCGTACGGATGGTCGTCGCCCGGACGTTTCCATCATGCACAGAGCCAGGTGCACCGTTTCCTGAAGATGTTCGGTGGATACACCCGCTCGGTGCACAGCTACTCGCTGGGCGCGACCGGCGTGATCATGCCGCGAGTGGTCGGGGCCCACTGGAAACTGTTCGCACGCTCCACCAACTGGGACGTCATCGCCCGCGAGACCGACCTGCTCGTGTGCTTCGGCGGTGTGCCGCTGAAGAACACCGGCGTCAACGACGGCGGCACCAGCGACCATCCGACGCGCGGTGCCCTCGACCGGATGCGCGCCCGCGGGGGCCGCATCGTGTCGATCACACCGCTGCGCGACGACGTCCACGGCGAGCACGAATGGCTGGCACCGCGCCCGGGCACCGATGTCGCGATCATGCTGGCGCTCGCCTACGTCCTCGCGCGCGAAGGTCTGGCCGATCGCGAGTTCCTGGACCGCTACTGCACCGGATACGACCGGTTCGAGGCGTACCTGCTCGGCCGCACCGACGGTGTTCCCAAGACACCGGAATGGGCTGCGGAACTGTCGGGTCTGCCGGCAGCCACGCTCATCGATCTCGCTCGCCGGATGGCGACCGGCCGGACGCTGATCTCGGTGACCTGGTCGCTGCAGCGGGTACGACACGGCGAGCAGGCACCGTGGGCCGGTATCACCCTGGCGGCCATGCTGGGTCAGATCGGCGTTCCCGGTGGGGGATTCGGCCACGGGTACGGATCCATGAACGAACCCGGCCGCGCGCCCGTGCCCTACCCGCTGCCCACGCTGTTCCAGGGCAACAACGACGTCGACGACTTCATCCCCGTCGCCGCGATCTCCGATCTTCTGCTGCATCCGGGGGAGCAGTTCGATTACGACGGCCGACGGCTGACGTTTCCGGACACCCGGCTCGTCTACTGGGCGGGCGGCAACCCGTTCCATCACCATCAGCATCTCGCCCGTCTGCGCCGCGCATTGACGCGGCCGGACACGATCGTCGTCCACGACCCGTACTGGACGCAGATGGCCAAGCACGCGGACATCGTCGTGCCGTCCACCACCGCGCTCGAACGCGACGATCTGTCGTGCACGCGCAACGATCCGCTGCTCGTCGCAATGCAGGCGGCCGCACCCCGTTTCGCCGACGCCCGCGACGACTACGACACCTTCTCCGCTCTCGCGCACCGACTCGGATTCGGGGAGCGGTTCACCGAGGGGCGCACGTCGGCGCAATGGCTCGAGCACCTGTACGGGCAGTGGCGCGGCTACGTCCTCGCCGACGAGCGCCGGCTCGAGGACCCCCCATCGTTCGCGGAATTCTGGCGTCGCGGCCACGTCCGCATGCGCACCGAGGACGACCTCACCCTGTTCGAGGAATTCCGCGCCGACCCGGAGCACAATCCGCTCCGCACGCCCAGCGGGCGCATCGAGATCTTCTCGGCGGACATCGACGGCTTCGGATACGACGACTGCGCGGGCCACCCGACGTGGTACGAACCGGAGGAGTGGCTCGGCGGTGAGCGGGCACAGACGTTCCCGCTGCATTTGATCGCGAACCAGCCCAAAAGCAGGTTGCACAGCCAACTCGACCACGGCGCGACCAGCCAGAAGAGCAAGGTCCGCGGCCGCGAACCGATCCGTATCCATCCGCAGGACGCGGCCGAGCGCGCAATCACCCCCGGCGACGTGGTGCGGGTGTACAACGACCGGGGTGCGTGCCTGGCCGGTGCGCTGCTCGACGAAGGACTGCGCCGCGGGGTCGTCCAACTCGCGACGGGAGCGTGGTACGACCCGCTCGACCCGGCCGATCCGGAGTCCATGTGCGTCCACGGCAACCCGAACGTTCTCACTCCCGATACAGGCACGTCGTCGCTGGCTCAGGGGTGCACGGGACAACACGTGCTCGTCGAGATCGAACGGTTCGAGGGGGAGTTGCCGCCCATCCGCGCGTACGACCCGCCGACGATCAGGCCCCGCCGACCGTGACGTGAGGAACCGGGCGGTCTACAACCCGAGCGATTTCTGCACGTTGTGCAGTGTTGCGGCCGATTCGGCCAGTCCGGCCACCTCGTCCTCGGAGAGCGGGACCTCCAGAACTCTGCCTGCGCCGCCCGCGTCGACGATGGTCGGCAGCGACAGGCACACGTCGCGCATGCCGTGGATCCCGGTCTGCCACGAGGTCACGGGCAGTACGCGCCGCTGGTCGCGCAGGACGGCCTCGACGATCCGCGCCGTCGACAGCCCGATCGCCAGGTTCGTCGCGCCTTTCCCCTGGATGATCTCGTAGGCGCTGCGCACCACTTCGTGGAAGATGTCTGCGCGGGTCTGGGCATCGAACACGACGCGACCGTCGACCGTGTACGAGTCGATGGGAATGCCGCCGACGGACGCTCCCGACCACAGCGCGAGTTCGGAGTCGCCGTGCTCGCCGACGATGAATGCATGGGTGTTCTCGATCGCGACACCGGCCCGCTCGGCGATGAGATAGCGGAGACGACCCGAGTCGAGAACCGTGCCGGATCCGAAGATCCTGCCGTCGTCGACGCCGGTCACCGCGATGGCCGCCGCCGTGACGATGTCGACGGGGTTACTGACGAACAGAATCACCGCGTCGGGAGACTCCGCCAGCAACCGGGGCGTGACCGATTGGGTGATCGCGACATTGGCCGCGGCGAGATCGAGCCGGGACTGACCGGGCTGCTGTTTCGCGCCCGCGGTCACGACGACGAGGTCGGAATTGGCGGTCACCGAGATATCGTCGCTGCCCTCGATACGGCAGGCCGGAGTGAACTGGGTGCCGTGGTTGAGGTCGAGAACCTCGGCGCGCACGCGAGCCGCGTTGGTGTCGAACAACGCGATCGTGTTCGCGGTGCCGCGGAGCAGGCACGCGTACGCCACCGCGGCTCCGACGCTGCCGACGCCGACGATGGACACCTTGGCCGTTCCGATCCGGGGCCCGCTGCGCGCTGTCGCCATGGTCCGATCATGGCCCCATAGCCACGACGGCGCCACCCGGCGGGATCTGGTCGCACAGCGAGGCGGTCGGCGAGTCGATAGCCTCGGACCATGAGCGCGCGACCGTTCGATGCTGTTCTGTTCGACTTCTCCGGCACGCTGTTCCGGCTCGAAGAGGACGAGAGCTGGATGGCCGGCTTCACCGATGCACGAGGTGAGGCCCTCGACGTGAGCCGGCAGGCCGAGCTGATGCGGCGGCTGACCGCTCCCACCGGACAGCCGGTGGAGATGGACGCGGAGGAGCATCACGCCTGGATCAATCGCGACCGCGATCCGCGCTGGCATCGGGAGGCGTATCTGACCGTGCTCTGCAGGTCCGGCGTCGAGGACCCCCAGCAGGCTCAGCAGCTGTACGGGAAGGTGGTCGACCCGGCGAGCTGGACGGTGTACCCCGATACCGTGCCCGTGATCGAAGCACTCGCGGGCGATGGCATCGCGGTGGGGGTCCTCAGCAACATCGCCTTCGACATCCGGCCTGCCTTCGCCGCACTCGGCATCGACGACTTGGTCTCCGTGTTCGCTCTCTCTTTCGAGATCGGTGCTGTCAAACCGGAACCCGAGATCTTTCGCTACGCCGTCGATGCACTCGGAGTCGAACCCGAACGCACCCTGATGATCGGCGACAGTGCGGTAGCGGACGGCGCCGCCAGGGAGATCGGGTGTGCGTTCCGGCTCGTCGAGCCGCTCCCGACGACGGAGCGGCCCGACGGGCTGTGGCGCGCGTTGACGGACGCGGGCGTTACGTTGTCGGAACCAGGCGCAAGGAAATCGAATTGATGCAGTAGCGCTGGTCGGTGGGGGTGGGGTAACCCTCGCCCTCGAAGACATGGCCGAGGTGACTGTGGCACGAGGCGCACAGCACTTCCACGCGGCGCATCCCCAGCGAATCGTCGGTCCGCAGGATCACGGCGTCGGAGTCGGCGGGATCGAAGAACGACGGCCAGCCGCAGTGCGACGGGAACTTCTCGCTGCTGCGGAACAGTTCGGCGCCACACGCACGGCATTCGTAGACACCCTCGGACTCGGTGTCGGTGTATTCACCGGTGAAGGGCCGTTCCGTGCCGGCCTGACGCAGCACCGCGTACTCGGCGGGAGTGAGTTTGTCGCGCCACTCGTCCTCGCTCAGCACAACTTTGGGAGCGGGTTCGGATCGGGGAGTGGAAGTCATGTCCCCACGCTAGTCGCGCTCCGAGACCGCCGCCACGACGCACCCCGGGGCCACGTCCCGACTACCCGGGTACTTCAGGCCCGAGTAGCGGCCTCGTCGGTGTGCTCCGCGGCAGGGAGCAGGTGTGACGGCTCGATACCGTCGTCGAGCCGCCCTTCCCGGCGCGCCGCGAGGTAGCGGTCGAGGAGCACCGCGAAGATCACGATGATGAGCAGAGACCACCCGAGGGTCGTCTTCATGTATTCCGCGGCCCGGCCCGCCTCGACCCAGCGCCCCGACAGCCAGGAGTCGTAGCTCATGAAGCCGTACACCGCCAGCCAGGCCGGCCAGTTCCGCATCACGGAGTTGGGCAGCAGCACCGTCATGAGCAGCGGGAACAGCATCATCGAGTAGTACATCTGGCCGAGCGACCCCAGCAGGAACGACGCACTCAGGAGCACACCGGCGGCGGTGCACACGAAGAAGACCTCGTCGTTGCGGCAGTAGCGGTAGAGCAGCCAGAGCGACACCGCGACGAGCACGGCGAGCACACCGCGCAGGCCCAGGACCAGCCAGCCGGGCAGACCGTAGTACATCCCGTTGCCGACGATCGCGCTGTTGAAATAGTCGCGGGACTCGAGCAGGTACGGCACCGTCAGTTCGACGAAGTTCCACGCGTCGACCGACAACGGCCACGCGATGATGTTGAGCAGAATCGGCACGCCGGCGGCGGGAATGAACACTTTCCATTGCCCTCGCACCAGCGGAAGGAACAGCAGCGGCGCGAGGATCGGTTTGACCGCGAAGGTGAGCCCCAGCATCACGCCCGCCCAGAGGTCTCGGCGTTTGAGCAGGAGTACCAGGAACGCGACTTCTCCCAGCAGCACCATCCCGTTGATGTTGGTGAAGACCAGCGTGTTGGTCACCGTCTCGGACGCGAACGCACCCAGCACGAGGATGGGAGCGACGGGCGAGTCGAGCCGCAAGCCGAACATGCGCAGCAGCAGGTACAGCGCGATCAGGATGGCGATGGCGTTCGCGAGGATGAAAAGCCACCGGGACCGTTCGGGGTCGATCACGGCGATCGGCGAGATCAGCAGCGTCCCGGACGGGGGATAGAGGTAGTGCGGGTCGACCCATTGGAAGTTCGCGGTATAGACCGGAAGCCGGTTGAGGAACGCGAGCGCCGCGTTGTAGACCGGGGTGAAATCATCGGTTCGGAAACCGTTGACTGCTTTGATCACCACCCGGTGCAGAACGGTCAGGACCGCCAGTGGCCACACCACGGCCTTGACCACGTCTGCCGTGGTTCGTGCCGTCCGGGGTTCGAGACTGCTGAGGAACACTACGGCACGGTACCCCGTCCGAGATCGGGACCGCGCACGTCCCCCGGCACGCAGGGGATCGCCGCGTCGCGTGTCACGCCGGGCAGAGACTCCCGTTCGGCGGCAACTCTCCCGTACTCAGATACCGCTCGATGCGGCCCTGGATGCACGTCGAATGCAGCGAGGCGGAATAACCGGCACCCTGCCAGGACACGGTCGACCATGCGATCGCGCCGGAGGTGAGCGCGCCGGTCACCGATTCGACTCCCGCGCTGCCGACGATCGGATCCGCAGCGCCACCGGTGACGAGCACAGGGGTGTCCAGGGCTGCGGGCAGGGGTGGAGCGGGCAGGGTGGGCCATGCCGCGCACGCGGTGGTGGCCGCGGCCGTGTCTGCGCCGAACAGGGGGTACAGCGTCGCCCAGTTGCGCTGGAGATCGGCGGCGCGCGTCGGCGTCGGCCACCGCTGGCCGTCGCTGCACCGCGAGACGAACTGACCGTCCGAGGCGAGCATCTGTTCGGCGGTGCCTACGAGATCGAGCAGCGGCACCACATCGCCGTCCCGCGCGGCAGCCAGCGTGTCGGAGAGTTCGCGGATCCGGCTCGGAAGATCTCCGCGCGGTGTGCCGAGAAACGCGGTGACGACCGTGAGCAGGGCGTTGGAGGAGACAGGTGCCAGAGCGCCGCTCGAGGCCTGTGCGTGGAGGTCTTCGAGAGCCTGCCGGGGGTCGTCACCGAGCGAGCAGTCGAGCGCCGCGCACTGCCGCGAGAACGCGTCCACCGCGGACTCGGCGCCGCGGGCGCGCGACTCCGCGATCTGTTCCGCGTCGCCCGATGCGGCGACGGGGGAGTCCAGTACGAGCCGGCCCACGGCACCCGGGTACGCCGCGGCGTATGCGAGGCCCACAGCCGCGCCGTTTCCGATGCCGAGGAGGCCCAGGCGCTCGATGTTCCATGCCTGCCGCAGCCGGTCGATGTCGCCGGCCGCGTGGGACGCGCTGAACATCAACTCCTGGGGCTGAAGGTAGTCGGTGCAGGAGATGGTGGCCTGGCGGCCGAGTTCGGCCACTCGCTCCGGCGCGGACCCGCTGCGACCGAACTGTCCCAGATCGGCGATGGCGCGACGGTCGGCGCCGAACACACAGTCGATGGCCAGCGACATCCCGATGCCGCGACGGTCCACCGCGACCACCGGACGCGTGGTCAGCACACCGGAGAGGGGGCCGGTTGCGAGTGCGGCGAGGGCACGCGTCGACGGCATGTCGCTGCCGGTCGTGAGGACCAGTGGTGCGACGTCGTCGGGGGTGTCCGGCAGTTGCGCCCGGAGCACGGCGAGCGGGAAGGTGCCGGGAACAGCTCCGGAGGGGTCGATCGGCGTGGGGACTTCGGCGCATTCGAGCAGCAGGCCTGTCGGCCCCGGCGGCAGGGAGTAGGACGCGACGGTGTCGGAAGTGCAGTCGCGCCACGTGAGATCTGTTTGGGGAACGGGGAGTTCGGGCGCCGCGTCCTCGTCTTCCTGGACGGTCGGTTCGCTGCCACCGACTCCTTCGCGCACCACGGCGACGTCGGGCCGGACCGATGGTCCCGCTCCGCACGCGGCGGCCACTGCGGCCACTGCGATCCATCCCACCGCGAGCACACCGGTTCTGCGCATGGGGACAGCCTGCCAGGTGTCACCGATCGGGGAGTGCACAGGTGCCGACGTGAGGGACGACCCCGAGACCCGGCATGGTCCCGGTGGGAGTGAACGGGAGCCGCGTCGCGGTGCAGTGCATTGTCCTCGCGGCTCGTAACCACATGGTGAACGTTCTGTGAAGTAGGTCGCATTCCGCTTTGCCGGTGCTGCCCACTCACTCTGCGGCCTTACGCTGGATGAATGCACGAACGCCTCGTCGACCGCAACCCGGTGGTGCCCGCAGATCAGTTGGTAGCCCAGCTGGTGCCGCCCGCAATGTTCGACGAGGTGAGTTTCGCGTCGTACATCCCCGATCCCGCCGAGCCGAGCCAGGCCGCAGCGGTCAAGGCCGCCGAGGAGTTCGTCGGCAAGGTCGAGAAGGTCCGGGGCGGCAAGCGAGGCCTGTTCGGCCGTAAGGCGCCGGCCCAGGGAGCGGGGCTGTACCTCGACGGCGGTTTCGGCGTGGGCAAGACCCACCTGCTCGCCTCGATCTTCCACAGCGCACCCCCCCCGAAAGCCTTCGGCACCTTCGTCGAGCTCACGCACGTCGTCGGAGCACTCGGGTTCAACAAGGCCGTGGAGGAACTGTCGAGTCACAGCGTCCTGTGCATCGACGAGTTCGAACTCGACGATCCGGGCGACACGATGCTCATCTCCCGGCTGCTCACGGAATTGTCGGCACGCGGAGTGTCGATCGTGGCCACGTCGAACACACTGCCGGGCCAGCTCGGCGAGGGTCGCTTCGCAGCCCAGGACTTCCTGCGTGAGATCAAGAAGCTCGCCTCGATCTTCGAGACGATCCGCGTGGACGGACCCGACTACCGGCACCGCGACCTCCCGCCGGCCCCCGATCCCATCGGGTCGGAGGAGCTCATCCAGCGTGCGGACCAGGTTTCCGGTGCGACGCTCGACGACTTCGACGAATTGTGCGATCACCTGAGCACCTTGCACCCCTCCCGGTACGGCAAGCTCGTCGAAGGGGTGCCTGCGGTCTTCATCAACGGAGTGCATCCCGCGCGCGATCAGTCGGTCGCCTTGCGCCTCGTGGTCTTCGCGGATCGCCTCTACGACGCCAGCATTCCGGTGACGGTCGCCGGCGCACGGCTCGACGAAATCTTCACGCCCGAGATGCTGTCGGGTGGGTACCGCAAGAAGTACCTGCGTGCCACGTCGCGCCTGCTCGCCCTCTCCCGTTTCGAGGTTGCCGCAGGCTGACTGACGGGGCGGTCACAACACGCGCTGCATGAGGAAATCGTCGTGTGTCTGTGAACCGACGACGAAGGTTCGCGTGCCGACGACCTCGAAGCCGTGCTTCTGGTAGAAGCGACGGGCGCGCGTGTTCTCCTGGTTCACACCCAGCCACAGCCCGGCACGCCGGCGCTCGACGGCGCGCTCGACGATCGCCTCCATCAGCGCGGCGGATACTCCGGCGCCGTGATGTCCCGGAAGTACGTACAGCTTGCTGATCTCGATCGCGGGTCGTGCGGTGACCACGTCGGGTACGGCGTACGCTTCCGAGTTCTCACTCGTCGACGGCTCCGAGTTCTCACTCGCCGGGTCCACCGAGTTCTCACTCGCCGGGTCCACCGAGTTCTCACTCGCCGGGTCCACGGCCATCAGGTAGCCGACGATCTCGTCGCCGACGCAGGCTTTCAGCACGATGCGGCGGGGGTCGGTCAGGTACTCGCTGAAGTTCTCTGCGCTGAGGGTTGCCTCGACGAACGCCGCGATGTCCTGCGAGCCGGCCCCGGGAGGGCACGCGAGCGGGAACGTGGTGGCGGCGACTCCGGCGATGGTCTCGGCATCCCAGATGCCTGCCGGACCGACGGAGACGGCCTCTTCGAGTGACGACGTGGACATGGATCCAGTGAAGCACCGAGTGGTCGGGGGCGGGAAGTTCCGGGCCGGAAATGGCTGAACCCCAGCCTTGGATGGGGGGTCATGGCTGGGGTCCAATACCATCGGGGGGGATGGCATGTTCCACGCTACCCGAGTGTTTTCCGGGAGTTCCACCTGCAGCGGTCACGTTTCCGTCACATCGTGCACAACTCACTGTTGCGTAACGTTCACAAACCCTTTAAGGTCGGCACTTATGAAGCGCGTACTCGTAGTTCACCGCCGTAGCGGGGTCTGATTCGGACCGACCCCTCGCTGCGGGTCGTTGAGCTATGCGTCGGTCCTTCCTTCTCGCGGAAGACCTCCCGAAATGAACGCCTTCACTTCTTTCCTCTCCTCCGATTTCGATGCTGCCGCTGCGCGTCCGTCGGATTCGCGTCGAACCGCTCTCCGTGCCGCACCGGCATGCATGCCCGGTAGTGCCATGCCCCTCGATCCTTTCGCTGCGCGGTACGGCCGCCCGCTTCCGCTCCCGCTGCGCGCAGAAGCCGCCGGAATGTCGTGGCAGGAGTTCCTCGCGATGTACGCCTCCGAGCGCGGTCCCCTTCGGCTGGGTGACTGGTCGGCCACCACGTTGTCCGCGGGCCGATCGGCATTCGAAGCGACGATCGCGGTGGGCGATACGATCCACTCCGCGTCCGCGCTTGCGTGTGGTCCCGTCGCGGGGATGACGGCGATGCTCTACGACCTCGGCTTCGGCATCGAGATCCACTCGTTCCACCGTCACGATCTCGGAGACCTGCACGTGACGTTCCTGCTCTGCGGGTCCGGCGCACGCCGGACATGGGTGATGGGGACGGGGGAGAGCGGCGTCGAGTCGACTCTTCGCGCGATGATCGCCGGAATCAACCGAACCCACACGTCGGCGGCGGTCCGGTAATCCGCGGGCCCTCGATTCAGGTGCGACGCCGGTCGCGTCCCTGATCGAGGGCCGCGTCCACCGGAGGGATACGACGAAGGCCCCCTTCGTAATGAAGGGGGCCTTCGTCGTTCCTGGTGCGCGATACTGGGATTGAACCAGTGACCTCTTCCGTGTCAGGGAAGCGCTCTCCCGCTGAGCTAATCGCGCGGGATATTGGGGGTTTAAATGGAGCGGATGACGGGATTCGAACCCGCGACCCTCACCTTGGCAAGGTGATGCGCTACCAGCTGCGCTACATCCGCATGCACGTTGACTCTACATCGATTCGACCCACGTGCTGGTCGAACCTGGTGCGCGATACTGGGATTGAACCAGTGACCTCTTCCGTGTCAGGGAAGCGCTCTCCCGCTGAGCTAATCGCGCGAGGTGGAGACGGGAATCGAACCCGTGTGCACGGCTTTGCAGGCCGTTGCCTCACCACTCGGCCACTCCACCATTAAAAGGTCGAGTCCAACCTCTCGAGCGGATGACGGGATTCGAACCCGCGACCCTCACCTTGGCAAGGTGATGCGCTACCAGCTGCGCTACATCCGCATTCGCACCGTTCGGCGTTTTGCTCTCCGTGGTGCGGTTCAGAACATTAGCCGACCATCGTCGAAACACACAAATCTGCTGGTCGTGGCAGAAAATGCGGTGCAAGGGGCTGCAGGGTGCCATGTGGCGTCTGTGTCGACACGGTCGACAAGTCGCAGTTGTCGACGAGCGCGGTAGGGGCGCGTCTCTATGTCGGGGTGCCGGCTCCCGAACACGCGCTCCGTAAGACGCCCGGACGGTGACTGTCGCTAGAGGGGGCAAGGGGAGTGGCGCGGCCAGTCGGTGTCGTTCCGTTCCGGTCTGCGTCATCCGGCGAGTAGTGCGGACTCCTGTGCACGCCTTTCTGTACAGGCATCCTGCGTCCTCTGCGATTGTGCAGTCCGGGCCCTTGGCGACCCCTGCGCGCCCACTCACTGCATCGGACGCGAACACCCCTCTCCTTACAGTGCGGTGTGTTCCCGCGTCCGGAGTAGCGTCCCGAGTGTGGCCGAACGGCGGTGACCTGCGGATTCGTGTTCGGGGCGAGAGAGTGTTAATGTTCCTTTCCGTTCGAGCCGCAGCGATGCGGCCCGGTCCCGTGGCTCAGTGGAAGAGCGTCCCGTTCACACCGGGAAGGTCGCTGGTTCGATCCCAGCCGGGACCACACATTGTCGTATGTTCACCCCGTGACAGCGACGACCCTCATCACGTCTCCCTCACCGCGGCCTTGTAGGCCGGTATCTCCGCGTGCAGCGCGGGACGAGAACGCCGCCCGCAGGATCTTCTGATTTCCCATCGCCGCCGGTGCGGTTGAGTTCCTTCGTGTCCTCGGCTTGCCAGGTCAGGGACCGTGTTGACCGACTTCCCTCGAATGCTGCTCTTGCCGAGAGACGCGAGGGCTTCAGGGGTCTGGTCGATCGCGAAGGTGGCGCCGACGACAGGGCGGATGGAGCCTGCGTCGACGAGATCGGCAATGAGACGCAGTTGCTCCCCGGATGTGTGCATGAACAAAAACTCGTAGGTCACGCCGAGCTTCCTGGCAAGGGGACGGGTGTGCGACTGCGAGCGGCGATGACCAGGCGCACGATGGGGTTCGGACCGGCCTCTTTCGCGAACGCCGGATCGGGGACTCCGTAAGTCCTGGGTGCGGTAGTCGATGACCACGTCCGCGCCGAGTTCGCGAACGAAGTCCGCATTCCGACCCGATACCGTGGGCCGTCGAATAGTGATCAAGGGCACCTACCGGAGGGCACTCTCTTTTCTGTTGTGCCATGTAACAGTTGGGCATTGTGCGACCGATGGTGCTGGAGGGTGCCTGGGTCGGCAGCGTCCGACTTTCGTGGCCACCGGCGTCCGCGCGAGCAATTGATGGCAGGATTGACCTCGTCCCAGGAGGGGGTGCGCCGTAGATGAGTGTTGCGGACAGCGAATGGCCGGTTGTCGGGGCAACCGGCGCCAGGTTTGGTTCGGCCAGATCCCGGCAGCGCCGAAACAGCGCAGGCGCAGAGCTTGCGGAGCGCGGCCGGCCGTCGGGCGAAGTGGATCATGGCAGTGTTTCCGGGCAAACCGGGGTGGTGGGCGGTATCCCTGAAAGGCGGGCAGCGATGTCCGGCACCGACAGGGGATCCGAGATCGATGTGGGAAACGAGGACATGGACCAGCCAGAGACGTCGTCGTTCGTGCGGCCGTTCGTACGAATCGGGGGACGCACCCGTGCGGAGGTCGAGCTACCGCTCGAAGCACTCGTGTCCGCGGTGCCCTCCGCGCAGGGAAGCGAACGGGGGCTCGCGCTCGAGGAGCACCGGACCGTGCTGGCCCTGTGCGTGCAGCCACGCTCGATCATGGAGGTGGCGGCGCTGGCGGGCATCCCCCTGGGAGTTGCCAGAGTCCTGGTGGGCGACCTCGCCGCGACAGGAGAGCTCACGGTGCATCGCACGGTCGATCAGGTCGGCCCGGGTGTCGATCTGCTCGAACGCGTACTCGTCGGCCTGCACAGGATCTGACGTTCGTCGCGTGGGTCGTCCGCGGCCGGTGACGCCCTGTGTTCGTCGGCGGAGTGAATGTCGATAGCATGTAGGGGTTGCCATCGCGCACGTCTACGCGCAGGCGACGCCCTTTTATCAGGCATCGAGCCGAGGAGTTCACCACAGTGACCACGCCCGCATCCGCGAAATCAGCCACGCTCGTCCGGGTGCCGGCTGGAACCAGTGCGGGCGCGGCCGTACGTGAGGCGGGACTGCCGCTCAAAGGACCGGACACGATCGTCGTTGTCCGGGACGCCGAAGGTGCGCTCCGAGACCTCGCGTGGATGCCGGATCAGGACGTCGAGGTCGAGGCCGTCGGTGCCGACACCGAGGACGGCCGCAGCGTCATCCGCCACTCCGCCGCTCACGTGCTCGCACAGGCGGTGCAGCAGGAGTTCCCCGAGGCGAAGCTCGGCATCGGCCCGCCGATCAAGGACGGCTTCTACTACGACTTCAAGGTCGACCGGCCCTTCACGCCCGAAGACCTCGCCAAGCTCGAAAAGCGCATGAAGAAGATCGTCAAGGACGCGCAGCGCTTCTCGCGCCGGGTCGTCGCGGACATCGCCGACGCGCGTACCGAACTCGCGGACGAGCCGTTCAAGCTCGAGCTCATCGACGACAAGTCCGGTATCGACGATCCCGAGATCATGGAGGTCGGCGGCAACGAGCTGACCATCTACGACAACCTCAACCCGCGTACCGGTGAACTCGTCTGGAAGGACCTCTGCCGCGGTCCGCACCTGCCGACCACCAAATACATTCCGGCATTCAAGCTCACGCGCAGCTCCGCCGCGTACTGGCGCGGTGACCAGGACAACGCCGATCTGCAGCGCATCTACGGCACCGCGTGGGAGTCCACGGAAGCCCTCGACCGGCACCTCGAACTGCTCGCCGAGGCGGAACGGCGCGACCACCGCAAGCTCGGCGCCGAACTCGACCTGTTCTCGTTCCCGGACGAACTCGGCTCGGGTCTGCCCGTGTTCCACCCCAAGGGCGGAATCATCCGGCAGGAGTTGGAGAACTACTCCCGCGAGCGGCACGTCGCCGCCGGGTACGACTTCGTCAACACGCCGCACATCACCAAGGGCCATCTCTTCGAGGTCTCGGGTCACCTCGACTGGTACCGCGACGGCATGTTCCCGGCGATGCACATCGACGAGGAACTCAACGACGACGGCACGATTCGCAAGCCCGGCCAGGATTACTACCTCAAGCCGATGAACTGCCCGATGCACAACCTGATCTTCCGTTCCCGCGGCCGGTCGTACCGTGAGCTTCCCCTGCGGATGTTCGAGTTCGGCTCCGTGTACCGCTACGAGAAGTCGGGCGTCGTCCACGGCCTGACCCGCGTGCGAGGCATGACGCAGGACGATGCGCACATCTTCTGCACGCCGGAGCAGATGCGCGACGAACTCACCACGGTGCTCAACTTCATCCTGGATCTGCTCCAGGACTACGGACTCGACGACTACTACCTCGAGCTGTCGACGAAGAACCCGAAGAAGTTCGTCGGTAGCGACGAACTGTGGGAGACCGCCACCGACACCCTGCGCGAGGTCGCCGAAGCCTCGGGTCTGCACCTCGTCCCCGATCCGGGCGGCGCCGCGTTCTACGGTCCGAAGATCTCGGTGCAGGTCACCGATGCGCTCGGACGCAACTGGCAGATGTCCACCATCCAGCTCGACTTCAACCTGCCGGAACGGTTCGAGCTCGAGTACACCGGATCCGACGGCGCCAAGCACCGTCCCGTGATGATCCACCGCGCGCTGTTCGGATCGATCGAGCGGTTCTTCGGTGTGCTCACCGAGCACTATGCGGGCGCGTTCCCGGCATGGCTCTCGCCGGTACAGGTCGTCGGTATCCCCGTCGCCGCCGACTTCGAGGACCACCTCTTCGACGTCGTCGCCGCCCTGAAGGCCGAGGGCATCCGCGCCGAGGTCGACATCTCGGACGACCGGATGCAGAAGAAGATCCGCACGCACACCACCCAGAAGGTGCCGTTCATGCTGCTCGCCGGCGAGCGCGACGTCGCGGCCGGCGCGGTGAGCTTCCGGTTCCGCGACGGCACGCAGATCAACGGGGTGCCCGTCGACGAGGCCGTGCGGATCGTCGTCGACTGGGTGCGCCGCCGCGAGAACGCATCGCCCACCGCCGAGCTCGTACAGCCGGCCGGGGCGGGCGGACAGCCGTGACCGGCGGCCCCGTCGACGAGCCGGGTGCGTACACCGACCCTGCCGCTGCACCGGCAGGTGACCCCCGCCGAACCTCGGAAACGGCCGACGCGCTCGTCGACCGGGGCGTAGGCGACCGCGACCACCTGCAGCGACTGTGGTCTCCGCACCGCATGTCGTACATCACCGAGTCGCCCGGTGCGCGCAGCGAACCGTACGAGCCGTTCACCGACATTCCCAAGATGCCGGACGAAGAGGGCCTCGTCGTCGCCCGCGGCGAATACGTGTATGCGGTGCTCAACCTCTATCCGTACAACCCCGGCCACCTCATGGTCGTGCCGTACCGGCGGGTTGCGAATCTCGAGGACCTCACCGCCGAGGAGAGCGCCGAACTGATGGCGTTCGCCCAGCGCGCCCTCCAGGTGATCAAGAAGGTGTCGCGGCCGCACGGCTTCAACGTCGGTCTCAACCTCGGTGCGGCCGCGGGAGGCTCACTGTCCGAGCACCTGCACCTGCATGTGGTGCCCCGCTGGGGCGGAGATGCCAACTTCATCACGGTCCTCGGAGGTTCCAAGGTGATGGTGCAATTGCTGCGCGACACCCGGGCACTTCTGGCGTCGGCCTGGGACGAGTGAGAAACTCACTTCAAGTGCAGGTTCCTGCACCTGTCGGCGGTAGCGTCGACCGTGGGCTTCCCGGCCGTGGCAGGATCGTGTCCCGGACACAACGGTCGAATCGGAAAACGGGGGTCGAACAATGCTGAGCTTCTTCGGGCGCGCGTCGGTGTCGAAGGCCACCGCGCCGCTCGGCAAGGCGTTGATCCGAACCGGACTGACGCCGGACGCCGTCACCGTCATCGGCACCGTCGCGACGATCGCAGCCGCCGTGACGCTTTTCCCCATCGGCGAGTTGTTCTGGGGTGCACTGGCGATCTGGATATTCGTCATGTTCGACATGCTCGACGGGGCGATGGCACGAGCGCGCGGCGGCGGCACCCGGTTCGGCGCGGTCCTCGACGCGACCTGTGATCGGGTCGCCGACGGTGCGATCTTCGCGGGTCTGGCGTGGTGGGCGGTCTACCACGAGGACAGTCGCCCGCTCTTCGTCGCAACCCTGATCTGCCTCGTGTGCTCGCAGGTCATCTCCTACGCCAAAGCCAGGGCCGAGGCCAGCGGGCTCTCGGCGGACGGCGGCCTGATCGAGCGTCCCGACCGCCTCGTCATCGTCCTCGTCGGCGCCGGCTTCACCGGCCTCGGTCTGGATTGGGCAATCCACATCGCCATGTGGCTGCTCGCCGCCGGCTCGGTGATCACGGTGTTCCAGCGGGTTCTCGCCGTCCGGAACTCGCCCAGCGCGCGGGAGTTGCTTCCGATCGCCACCGGTACCCCCGCAGACACGACCGACGAGAACGAGGGCGACCGGTGAGGCTCGCCGATCGCGCCGCGGACCTCGGGTACGCGGCGGGATGGCGCGTGGTGCGTGCGCTTCCCGAAGGGCTCGCCCGTCGTTTGTTCGACACCGGTGCGGACTACGCTGCGCGCCGGGGCGGGGGACCGCAGCAGTTGCGTCGCAACTTGGCCCGGGTGCTGGGCACGGCTCCGGACCAGGTTCCCGACGAACTCGTCCGGGCGTCGTTGCGGTCCTATGCCCGCTACTGGCGTGAAGCGTTCCGGTTGCCGTCCATGGATCTGGACGAGACGGCCGTGTCGATCGACGACGCCATCGAAGGGCGCGAACATCTCGACGCGGCACTCGCGGCGGGACGAGGTGCGATCCTGGCTCTGCCGCACAGCGGTAACTGGGATCTCGCCGGGGTGTGGTGTGTGCGGCACACGGGAGGCTTGGCGACCGTCGCCGAACGGTTGCGTCCGGAAGCGCTGTACAAGCGATTCGTCGATTACCGCGAAGGGCTGGGATTCGAAATTTTTCCTCTCACCGGTGGGGAGACCCCGCCGTTCGTCGAACTCGCCGAAAGGTTGGGGGAGAACAAGGTGGTCTGCCTGCTCGGCGAGCGTGACCTCGCCCGAAAGGGCGTCCCGGTCACCTTCTTCGGCGAGCCCACGCGTATGCCCGCCGGACCTGCGAAGCTTGCCCTCGAGACGGGGGCGGCGCTGCTCCCGGTCCATTGCTGGTTCACCGACGACGGGTGGGGATTTCGCGTGCATCCCGAAATCGACGTGACCGGAGGTGTCGAGACGGCGACGCAGGCTCTCGCCGACCGGTTCGCCGCCGACATCGCAGCTCACCCGGCAGACTGGCACATGCTGCAGCCGCTGTGGCTCGACGACTTGTCCGAGGCTCGCCGCGCCCGAATGGAGGCGTAAGTGAAGATCGGAATGGTCTGCCCGTATTCGTTCGACGTGCCCGGCGGAGTCCAGGCGCACGTCGCGGACCTTGCCGAGGTGCTCATCGCGCGCGGCCACCACGTGAGCGTTCTCGCGCCGGCCTCGGAGGACACCGTGCTGCCGGACTTCGTGACCTCCGCCGGCCGCGCAGTGGGAATCCCGTACAACGGGTCGGTGGCACGGCTCAGCTTCGGGCCCGTGTCCTACGCGCGGGTGCGGCGGTGGATCAACGACAACGACTTCGACGTCCTGCACATCCACGAGCCCAACGCACCGAGCCTGTCGATGCTGGCGCTCAAGATCGCGGAAGGTCCCATCGTCGCCACGTTCCACACCTCCACCACCAAGTCGCTGGTGCTGAGCACGTTCCAAGGCGTCCTGCAGCCGTACCTGGAAAAGATCACCGGCCGCATCGCCGTGTCCGAACTCGCTCGCCGGTGGCAGGTCAACTCGCTCGGTGCGGACGCCGTGGAGATTCCCAACGGTGTCGACGTCCCGTTCTTCCAGCACACCCCGCCGATGCCGGGTTACCCCCGGGCGGGTCGCACGGTGCTGTTTCTCGGCAGGTACGACGAGCCCCGTAAGGGCATGGAAGTCCTGCTCGGAGCGTTGCCCACGATCGTCGCGCGCTATCCCGACATCGAAATCCTGGTCGTCGGTCGCGGTGACGAGGACAAACTCCGCAAGGACGCGGGACCACACGCCGGCCACCTGCGACTGCTCGGGCAGGTCGACGACGATATGAAGGCCGCCGCGATGCGAGGGGCCGACGTGTACTGCGCTCCGAACCTCGGTGGTGAGAGTTTCGGCATCGTCCTCGTGGAGGCGCTCGCTGCGGGCACCGCCGTGGTGGCGTCCGAACTCGACGCGTTCCGTCGTGTTCTGCGCGACGGCCGTGCCGGTGTCCTCGTCCCCGTGGGCGACTCGCACGCACTCGCTCAGGGGATCCTCGAAGTGCTCGACGACGACACGCGCCGTGACGCGCTCGTGGAGGCGGGCACGGAGATCGTCGGGTGCTACGACTGGCCGGTCGTCGCCGAGCAGATCCTCCGGGTGTACGAGACGGTCACCGTCGGCGCCGGGCGCGTTCGCGAGGTGCGCTCATGACACTCAGTGCACTGACAATCCTCGTCCTCGCGCTCGTCGCGGCACTCGTTGTGGCCGTGGGGTTCTGGGCGTACTCCGTCGCGAACCGGCTCGACCGGCTCCATGTGCGCTCGGATCTGTCGTGGCTCGCGCTCGACGCAGCACTCGCACGACGCGCCGTGGTCGCGAGAAGCATCGCCGCGTCCATCTCGGCGTCGGAGGGCCGGAACCTGGCACATCTCGCCGACGTCGCCGAACGCGCCGACCGAAGCCACCGCGAAGCCGCGGAGAACGCGTTGTCCGCTGCGCTCGCCAAGGTCGACACCGATCGGCTGCGTTCTCCGCTCGTCGCCGAACTCGCCGACGCCGAAGCGCGCGTGCTCATCGCTCGTCGTTTCCACAACGACGCAGTGCGCGACACGCTGGCGCTGCGGACCCGGCGTACCGTGCAGTGGCTGCATCTCGGCGGTACCGCCCCCCTCCCGACCTACTTCGAAATCGCCGAGCGGGCGGGGACGTCCGTCCCGGTGTCCGCTCAGCCTGTGGCAGTGCGTCCCACACCGAGTTCACCCACACCGAGTTCACCCACACCGAGTTCCCCCGCGCCGGATTCGCCCGCGCCGGTACCCGACCGCGCGCGTACGTCGGCGCGAGTGGTGTTGCTCGACGACGAAGGACGGGTGCTGCTCCTGCGCGGGCACGACCCCACGACCCCCGAGGCGCATTTCTGGTTCACGGTGGGTGGCGCCGTCGAACCGGGGGAGAGCCTGCTGGATGCGGCGATCCGGGAGATCGCCGAGGAAACGGGACTCCACGTCGACCCGGATCAGGTGTTCGGGCCCATGTGGCGGCGCGTGGCGGTCTTCCCGTTCAACGGCGAAGTACTGCATTCCGAGGAACTCTTCTTCGCAGTGCAGGTACCCGCCTTCGAACCCGGAGCGGACGGATTCACCGAACTCGAACGCCGGATGAGCCTCGAGCACCGCTGGTTCGATCCGGCCGGGGTCCGTGACCTGGTGGGGGCGGGAGAGTCCGTCTATCCGCAGGATCTGCCGCAGTTGCTCGACGAGGCACGCGCGGTCGCGGCCCGGCATCGCGAACCCGAGGTCCGCGCAATTCGCTGACGCGGCAAGCAGACACGGCAAGGCCAGCCCCCCGCGACTGGCTATGGGCGGTGGCGGTGCACGTCCATAGACTCGCCGTATCGCGCAGGCTGATTCGTGCTGCGGCGTTTCCGTGTCGACCTCTTCCAGGAGTCCTGCTGTGAGCACCCCAGAATCCACGTCCGTCACCGGCACCGCCCGCGTCAAGCGCGGCATGGCCGAGATGCTCAAGGGCGGGGTGATCATGGACGTGGTCACACCCGATCAGGCCAAGATCGCCGAGGACGCCGGCGCAGTCGCAGTCATGGCTCTCGAGCGGGTCCCGGCCGACATCCGCGCGCAGGGGGGTGTCTCCCGCATGAGCGACCCCGACATGATCGACGGCATCATCGAGGCCGTATCCATCCCGGTGATGGCCAAGGCGCGTATCGGTCATTTCGTGGAGGCGCAGATCCTGCAGTCCCTCGGCGTCGACTACATCGACGAGTCGGAGGTGCTCACCCCCGCCGACTACGCGCACCACATCGACAAGTTCGCGTTCACGGTGCCGTTCGTGTGCGGCGCCACCAACCTCGGTGAGGCGCTGCGACGGATCAACGAGGGTGCTGCCATGATCCGGTCGAAGGGCGAGGCCGGAACCGGTGACGTGTCCAACGCGACCACCCACATGCGGCGGATCCGGCAGGACATCCGGCGACTGGGTTCGCTTCCCGAAGACGAACTCTTCGTTGCCGCAAAAGAACTTCAGGCACCCTACGACCTCGTCGTGGAGGTTGCGAAGGCCGGTAGGCTGCCGGTCACCTTGTTCACCGCCGGTGGCATCGCGACCCCCGCCGATGCGGCCATGATGATGCAACTCGGAGCGGAAGGTGTCTTCGTCGGTTCCGGTATTTTCAAGTCCGGAAATCCGGCGCAGCGTGCAGCTGCGATCGTCAAGGCCACCACCTTCCACGACGACCCCGATGTCCTGGCGAAGGTGTCCCGGGGCCTCGGTGAGGCCATGGTGGGAATCAACGTCGACGAGATCCCGGAGCCCCACCGCCTGGCAGAGCGCGGCTGGTGAGCGTGTTCTCTCGGTGACCCCACAGAGCAGCGCACCCGGTATTTTTCCGGGTGCGCCGCTTGCCGTCGGACTATCTGGAGTAATCACGCAGGGTGAACACGAACCCGACGGCGATGACGACGACGGCGAGAATGTAGACGACGATCCGGAGCCACACCGGCCCGTAGAAACTCACCGCGATCGCGGCCGCGAGTGCGGCGATGATCATCAGCACGCCGTAGAGCGGCGTGCGCTGAGGGTCTTCCCGGCGATGGTGCCCCGTGTCGGCCATGGGTGCATTCTGCTCGCTCGGTGAGGGTGTTGGCAGCGGAACCGGCCGACCGGTCCACATTGTCAGCCGGACGACGGAAGCCGGCGGGGTGCGTGGATCGCCGTGACCGCGACGTCGTCCTGGACGCCGGATCCGAGAACGCCGAGGAGTTGCCGCACCGCGGCGACGGTGTCCGTGGCGGTCGCGGGCGTCGTTGCCCTGGCGAACTCGAGCAGCGACTCCTCGCCGTATCGGTCCTGAACGGTGTCGGCGATACGCGCCTCGGTCACCCCGTCGGTGTAGAGGAGCAGCGTGTCGCCGGGATCGAGCCGGATCTGCGCGGTGACGAAACGCGGATCGGCGAGCAATCCGATCGGGTGCCCTCCCACGGTGGGGAGATAGTCGGCCGTGCCGTCCGCTCGCATCAGCACGGCCGGCGGGTGGCCGCCGGTCGCGAGGGAGATCAGGAAACTCCCCGCGCGGGTGTCGGGGGTGATGGTGCCGAACACGATGGTGCAGAAAGGCGCCCGGGGCTCACCGTCGCGGGATTCACGCGCCCGTTCCTCGAGGAACGCGGTGTTGAGCGCGCCGAGTACCGCGACCGGGTCGGCATCGTGCACCGCCGCGGCCCGCAGCGTGTACCGGACCATCGACGTCGCCACCGCCGCGCGGGCACCCTTGCCGCACACGTCACCCAGATACAGGCCCCATGAATCGGTGCCGAGCGGGAACAGGTCGTAGAAATCGCCACCGACCTCGTCCGGGGACGCGATGTGGTAGTGAGCGGCGACGTCGAGTCCGGGAACCTCGGGCAGGGTCGGCGGCAGCAGAGTGGACTGCAACACCGCGGTGATGCGCTGAAGCCGTTCGCGTTCCTTCTCGGCTTCGCGCCGCGCGCGGAGCAGTTCGATCTCGTAGGCGCGTCGTTCCCTCGCGTCGAACAGCGTGGTCCGGATGAGGACCGGCCGCCCTGCAGCGTCCCGCTCGAGGTTCGAGGTGACCAGAACGGGAAGCCTGGACCCGTTCGCCGCCGTCAACTCCAATGCGATTCCGCCGATTTCGCCGTGGAGCAGGAGAAGCGGCGCGAAATGCGTCTCGTGGTAGATGCGTCCACCCACGGACAGCAGATCGGAGAAGTACCGCCGTCCCACGAGGTCCTCGCGCGGATAGCCGAGCCAGCCCAGGAGCGTCGTGTTGATCTTCACGATGCGCCCGTCGGGAAGGGTCGTCATGTAGCCGCAGGGGGCGTTCTCGTACAGGCTTTCCGCGCTTTCCTGGAGGCTTTGCCCGAGAGCTGCGGTGCCCGGTTCGTCGTCCGGGTGTGCGCCCGGCAGGTCGCGTGGCGCGGGCCGGTCCTCGGGATGGAACGGGGTCGTCATCCGATCCGTGACACGAACTCGGCGATCGCGGCGGCCGTTTCGTCCGGCGCGCTGAGCTGTGGGCAGTGGCCTGTCGCATCCAGTGTCACGAGTTCGCTGCCGGGGATGGCCGCATGGACGAAAGCGCCCACTTCCGGTGGTGCGATGGCGTCGCGTGAGCATTGCGCGACGAGCGTGGGCACCGAGACCGCTGCAAGATCGTCGCGGTTGTCCGACAGGAAGGTCACGCGCGCGAAGACACGGGCGATGTCGGGGTCGGTGCGGCAGAAGAGATCGGTGAGTTCGTCGCCGAGTACCGGGCGCTCCGGGTTTCCCATGATGACCGGGGCCATCGCACCCGACCAGCCCAGGTAGTTCGCTTCCAGTGCCTCGAGAAGTTCGTCGATGTCCTCGGCGCTGAACCCGCCGCGGTATCCGGTGGCCGGGTCGTCGATGAAGCACGGCGACGGCACGAGGAGAACCAGCCCGCTGAACGCGTCCGGATCCTGCGCCGCGGCGAGGACCCCCATCATCGCGCTCACGGAATGACCAACGAAGACAACAGGTCCCAGCCCGAGATCGCGGCACACCTCGAGCGCGTCCTCGGCGTAGCTGTCGAGAGTCGAGTACCGCGACGCGCTCCATGCGGACAGATCCGAGCGGCCGGCCCCGACGTGGTCGAATCGCACGACGGTGAAGTCCTGTTCCAGCGTGGGAACCACGAGACGCCACAGACTCTGATCACAGCCGAAACCGTGTGCCAGCACGATCACCGGGGCGCCTCGGCGTCCGCTCACGGTGACGTGGTTCCTGCTCGGTGTCCGCACGTGGTTCCCCATGTCCACCCTCCCTTGCGGGAAAGAGTGCCACAAATCGGGCCTTTGCGGAGAGTGTGTGCTCCTCGACCTGGGGAGGAGCACCTGTGTGTCCGTTCCTGCCTGCCGCTAGCCTTCAACGGGTACGGAGCAGAGAAGGGGCCCATATGGCGAAGATCGAAGACATCCTGGCGCTGGAACAGATCGAGAACGACATCTTCCGAGGTATCGCGACCGAGACGTTGCTGCAGCGGACATTCGGCGGTCAGGTGGCCGGGCAGTCCCTCGTGTCCGCCGTGCGCACCGTCGATCCGGACTTCGGCGTGCACTCGCTCCACGGTTACTTTCTGCGTCCGGGAAATCCGGACAAAAGCATCGTCTACCAGGTCGAGCGGATCCGCGACGGACGCTCGTTCGCCACCCGGCGGGTGACCGCCGTACAGGACGGCAAGGCGATCTTCACGATGTCGGCGTCGTTCCATATCGAGGACCACGGCATCGAGCACCAGGATGTGATGCCCGCCGTGCCGATGCCCGACGAGTTGACCGACGCAATGGATTCGCCCGACCCCGAATACCGGTGGGTGCACCGGGAGTGGTCGGAATGGGAGTTCCGGTTCGTACCGCAGGATCGCATCGTGCGCCGCGACGGCTCGGCCTCCCAGCAGCAGTTGTGGTTCCGTTCGCGCCTGCCGCTGCCGGACGACCCGGTTCTCCATGTGTGCACGCTCGCCTACATGAGCGATATGACGCTGCTGGGTTCGTCGATGGTCATCCACCGCGACGAGGACATCCAGGGCGCCTCGCTCGACCACGCCATGTGGTTCATGCGCCCGTTCCGCGCCGACGACTGGCTGCTCTACGATCAGACCTCTCCGGCCGCGGGATTCGGGCGCGCACTGACCCAGGGCAGAATCTTCGACAGCCGTGGACAATTCGTCGCCGCCGTCGTGCAGGAGGGTCTCAGCCGCACGCCGCGGCCGTAGGCGGCTTCCCCGGGAGAAGGTACGAATACATGACCACGACGCCGACCATCGGGGTGCTCGCACTGCAAGGCGACGTGCGGGAGCATCGCGCAGCACTCGAGTCCGCCGGTGCCCGCACGATCGCGCTTCGCCGCGAAAGTGAACTCGACGCCGTCGACGGGGTCGTGATCCCGGGCGGGGAGTCCACCACGATGAGCCGGTTGCTGCGCGTGTTCGATCTGCTCGACCCGTTGCGATCCCGGCTCGGGGCGGGGATGCCCGCATACGGTTCGTGTGCCGGGATGATCCTGCTCGCCTCCGAGGTTCTCGACACGCGACCGGACGCCGAGCACCTCGACGCGCTCGACATCACCGTGCGGCGCAATGCGTTCGGGCGGCAGGTCGATTCGTTCGAGGAGGACCTCGACGTGAAGGGCGTCGAGGGTGGCCCGGTCCGGGCGGTGTTCATCCGGGCCCCGTGGGTCGAGAGGACAGGGCCGGACGTCGACGTCCTCGCCACCGTGCCCACCGGACCTGCTGCGGGTCGTGTCGTGGCGGTGCGGCAGGGCGCGGTGTTCGCGACCTCGTTCCACCCGGAGGTGGGTGGTGATCTGCGGGTGCACCGACTCTTCGTCGACGCGGTGCGCGTACAGGCGCGATCCGGCAGGTAGAATCGGCTCTCCGAACAGTCGGTAGTGATCCGACGTACCTCGCCGGAAGGGGCTCCAAGCGAATGAGCGGCCACTCCAAATGGGCCACCACCAAGCACAAGAAGGCGGTCATCGACGCCAAGCGCGGGAAGATGTTCGCGAAACTCATCAAGAACATCGAGGTGGCAGCCCGGACGGGTGGTGGTGACCCCGCCGGAAACCCGACGCTGTTCGACGCCATCCAGAAGGCGAAGAAGAGTTCGGTCCCGAACGACAACATCGAGCGGGCCCGTAAGCGCGGCGGCGGCGAAGAAGCCGGTGGCGCCGACTGGCAGACCATCATGTACGAGGGCTACGGCCCCAACGGTGTCGCGGTGCTCATCGAGTGTCTGACCGACAACCGCAACCGCGCCGCGGGCGAGGTCCGTACCGCCATGACCCGCAACGGCGGGAACATGGCCGATCCCGGTTCGGTGGCGTACCTGTTCACCCGCAAGGGCGTCGTCGTGCTCGACAAGGGCGAGCGCTCGGAGGACGAGATCCTCGAGGTCGTGCTCGAAGCAGGCGCCGAGGAGATCAACGATCTGGGCGACCAGTTCGAGGTGGTCTCCGAAGCCGGCGACCTCATCGCGGTACGCACCGCGCTGGTGGACGCGGGCGTCGATTACGACTCGGCCGATCCCGATTTCCGGGCATCCGTCGAGGTCCCCGTGGATGCGGAAGGCGCGCGCAAGGTCTTCAAGCTGGTCGACGCGCTGGAAGACTGTGACGACGTGCAGAACGTGTACACCAACGTCGATGTCTCCGACGAGGTCCTCGCCGAACTCGAAGACTGACCCCGTGACGTCCGCCGGCCGATCGCGTGTCGGACCGGCGGGCGGCGGACCCGTTCCGATAGGCTATCGAACAATTGTTCGTAGTGCGTAAGGGGTATGACGGGTGCGTGTGATGGGTGTCGACCCGGGGCTGACGCGATGCGGCTTCGGGGTCGTGGACACGGGCCGGGGCCGGGAGGTCACCGCTGTGGCCGTCGATGTCGTCCGGACGCCCACCGATCTCGACCTTGCGACACGACTGCTGCAGATCTCCGATGCGGCAGAGACCTGGCTCGACCGGTACCGGCCCGAGGTCGTCGCGGTCGAACGAGTTTTCTCGCAGAACAACGTCCGTACCGCGATGGGAACGGCGCAGGCCGGGGGAGTGGTCGCACTGTCCGCCGCGCGACGCGGCATACCCGTCATGTTCCACACCCCCAGCCAGGTGAAGTCGGCGGTCACCGGCAACGGCGGAGCAGACAAGAAGCAGGTGACCGCAATGGTCACCCGCATCCTCGGGCTGGCGCAGGCACCGAAACCCGCCGACGCCGCCGATGCTCTCGCCCTGGCGATCTGCCATTGCTGGCGGGCGCCGATGATGGCGCGCATGGCCGCGGCGGAAGCCGCTGCGGCAGAACAGAAACGACGTTACGAGGCACGGTTGCGGGAGCAGGCCGCAGCCCGGAAGGCAGGAACACGGTGATCTCCTCCGTCCGCGGCGAGGTCCTCGAGATCGCACTCGACCACGTCGTCATCGAATCGGCGGGGCTGGGCTACCGCGTCAACGCGACCCCGGCAACCCTGGCGACCATGCGACGCGGCGAACACGCCCGGCTCATGACGGCGATGATCGTCCGCGAGGACTCGATGACCCTGTTCGGGTTCGCCGATCCCGATGCCCGCGATCTGTTCGGGCTCCTGTTGACCGTCTCCGGCGTCGGCCCCCGGCTCGCGATGGCGACGCTCGCCGTCCTCGAACCGGACGCGCTGCGGGCGGCGCTGTCCGACGGCAACACCGCCGCCCTCACCCGGGTTCCGGGAATCGGCAAGCGTGGCGCCGAACGGATGATCGTGGAACTGCGCGACAAGGTCGCCGCGTTCGGCGGCAACGGCGCGGTTCCGCTGTCGGCGGTGCCGGCCTCGCCGATGCGTGAGCAGGTCGTCGAGGCGCTCGTGGGGCTCGGTTTCCCGCTCAAGCAGGCGGAGCAGTCCACCGACACGGTGCTGGCCGATGCCCCGGACGCCGACACGTCCACCGCGCTGCGGGCGGCACTGTCGTTGTTGGGTAAGTCCCGGTGACCGGCGACGATCTGCCCGAGGAGGGCGGTTCGTACGACGATCCGCAAGACTCTCCGGTAACGGCCGCGTTCACCGCGCCCGACGCAGACATCGAAACGAGCTTGCGTCCGAAGAGCCTCGACGACTTCATCGGTCAGCCCAGAGTGCGCGAGCAACTCCAGCTCGTGCTGCGCGGCGCGACCATGCGCGGCGGCACACCCGATCACATCCTTCTCTCCGGTCCTCCCGGGCTGGGCAAGACATCCATGGCGATGATCATCGCCGCCGAGTTGGGAGCGTCGCTGCGCCTGACGTCCGGGCCGGCTCTCGAGCGCGCGGGCGACCTCGCGGCGATGTTGTCGAACCTCGTCGAGGGCGACGTCCTGTTCATCGACGAGATCCACCGGATCGCGCGCCCGGCCGAGGAGATGCTCTACCTCGCCATGGAGGATTTCCGGGTCGACGTGGTCGTGGGGAAGGGGCCGGGAGCAACCTCCATACCCCTGGAGGTCGCGCCGTTCACGCTCGTCGGTGCCACCACCCGCTCCGGTGCTCTCACCGGTCCGTTGCGCGACCGGTTCGGATTCACCGCCCACATGGATTTCTACGAACCCGCGGAGTTGCAGCTCATCCTGCGGCGTTCGGCGACGATCCTGGGTATCGACCTGCACGACGACGCGAGCGCCGAGATCGCCGGACGCTCGCGCGGCACGCCGCGCATCGCCAACCGTCTGCTGCGCCGGGTGCGCGACTACGCCGAAGTCCGGGCCGACGGTGTCGTGACACGCGAGATCGCCCGCGCGGCGCTCGAGGTGTACGACGTCGATCCGATCGGCCTCGATCGCCTCGACCGTGCGGTGCTCGGCGCCCTGGTGCGCAGCTTCGGTGGTGGGCCGGTCGGCGTCTCCACGCTGGCGGTGGCGGTCGGCGAGGAGCCGGGAACCGTCGAGGAGGTCTGCGAGCCGTTCCTCGTGCGTGCCGGAATGATCGCCCGCACGCCACGTGGTCGCGTCGCGACGCAGGCGGCCTGGCTACAGCTCGGACTGACTCCGCCCCCCGAGGCGGCCACGGGCGGCATCGAGGTGCGCGCACGGGAGCCGCAGTTCGATCGGTCCGGTGAGGGCCCGGGACCACCCGGGGTCTAGTACCCGTCCGCGTGGTCGTAGGGTCTGCGGCGAGGTAATGGCACACTGGTTTATTGCATCGGTCCGTGGAGGCCGATTCCGACGTCGAGCCGGCCACGCTGCCGCCACGACACTGGCTACAACCGAGGACTGACTTCAACGATGGAACTGCTATTCCCGCTCCTGATTCTCGCCTTGCTCGTCCCGACCTTCCTGGGCGTACGGCGTCAGAAGAAGGAAATGGCCAAGGTAGCGGAGTTGCAGGACTCGCTGCGCATCGGCGACCGCGTGATGACGACGGCAGGCATGCACGCCACGGTGGTCTCGCTCGCCGAGGACACGGTCGAACTCGAGATCGCGCCGGGCGTCGTGACCACATGGTCGCGTCTGGTCGTCCGTGAGCGCGTCGAGCCCGCGCACAACTCCGCAGACGACGGCGGCACCGTGTCGCTGGGCAAGGACGATCCGTCCGAAGGGCGTCCCACCGAGCACTGACGCCGACGCTGCGGCGCACCGAGACATTGTGTCGGCGCCGATGCGGCTGCGTGGCCGCCCCGCGCGCGTAGTGCGCCTCTGAGGGCTGCTCATCTCCGATTCCACTCACTCGTATCGAGGAGACACACACACCGTGGCACCTTCCAATGGATCGGTGCATCCCGCGCGTTCGCTCGCCCTGTTCGGGGTGATCCTGGTAGCGCTGTATGCATTGGTCTTCTTCACCGGGGACAAGTCGCCGGCTCCCAAGCTCGGCATCGATCTGCAGGGCGGCACCCGGGTGACGCTCACCGCGCGCACCCCGGACGGCAGCAGCCCGAGCGCCGACAGCTTGCGGCAGGCTCAGCAGATCATCGAAACCCGCGTCAACGGACTCGGTGTATCGGGCTCGGAGGTGGTCGTCGACGGCGACAACCTGGTGATCACGGTGCCCGGCGACGACAGCTCGCAGGCGAAGACCCTCGGACAGACGGCGCGGCTCTATATCCGTCCCGTGCTCGGAGGACCGATCGCAAGCTCCAACTCGGCGGCTGAGCAGCCTGTCGAGGAGGACGGCCCCGCCGACGGCGCCCCGGCCCCGGAATCGGAGACGGACGCTCCGGCAGAAGCTCCGCCGGCGGAGGAGGGTCAGGCACCCGCCACGGACGGCGCGGAGCCGCAGGGCCGTCCGTTCCCGGCACAGAACCCGACGGACGCGCCGGTCGAACCTGGCGAGTCTGCGGACACACCTGCGCCCGCGACAGAAGCTCCCGCCACAGAAGCTCCCGCCACGGACGCTCCCGCCGAGTCCCCGGCATCCGACGCGGTTCCCGGCAGCCCGCAGGCAGAAGCCGCCGACCAGATCGCTGCGGCCCGAGCCCTCCGTCAGAGTTCCGACCCTGCTGTCCAGCAGGAGGCGGCTCTCTCGCTCGACTGTTCGGCTGCCGACCCGCTCGCGGGCAACGACGATCCGGCACTGCCGCTCGTGGCCTGCTCGACGGACGACACCTCCGTGTACCTGCTCGGCCCGAGCATCATCGACGGACAGCAGATCGCCGACGCGTCCTCGGGATTCAACTCGCAGCAGTCCCGCTAC
The DNA here is from genome assembly GCF_042717545.1 of Rhodococcus sp. NPDC058639. NCBI lineage: Bacteria > Bacillati > Actinomycetota > Actinomycetes > Mycobacteriales > Nocardiaceae > Rhodococcus > Rhodococcus sp. NPDC058639. The sequence goes on along the minus strand of NZ_JBHXRF010000004.1, from coordinate 440,515 downwards.
GAGGTCAGCTTGACCTTCGACACCGAGGGCAGCAACACGTGGGCGCAGTTCACCGCCGCCAACATCGGCAAGCAGGCTGCCTTCACCCTCGACTCGCAGGTGGTCAGCGCTCCGGTCATCCAGGGCGCGACGCCCGCGGGTAGTGCCACCTCGATCACCGGCAACTTCACCAACACTCAGGCGAGCGAACTCGCGAACACGCTCAAGTACGGTTCGTTGCCGCTGTCCTTCGTCGCATCGGAAGCCGAGACCGTCTCGGCCACCCTCGGGTTCGCTTCTCTCGAAGCGGGTCTGATCGCGGGTGCCGTCGGACTGGTCCTGGTGTTCCTGTTCTGCCTGGTCTACTACCGGATGCTCGGTGTCCTCACCGCGCTCTCGCTCATCCTGTCCGGGCTCGCGGTCTACGCGGTGATGGTGCTCCTCGGCCGGTACATCGGATTCACGCTCGACCTCGCCGGAATCGCGGGCCTGATCATCGGTATCGGCATGACCGCGGACTCGTTCGTGGTCTTCTTCGAACGCATCAAGGACGAGATCCGTGAAGGCCGGAGCTTCCGCTCGGCAGTGCCGCGCGGCTGGGCACGTGCCCGTCGCACCATCCTGTCCGGCAACGCGGTCAGCTTCATCGCCGCCGCGGTGCTGTACGTTCTCGCGGTCGGACAGGTTCGCGGGTTCGCCTTCACCCTGGGTCTGACCACGATCCTGGACGTCGTGGTGGTCTTCCTCGTGACCTGGCCGCTCGTGCACCTGGCATCGCGGTCGAAGTTCTGGTCCAAGCCGAGCGTGAACGGTCTGGGCGCAATTCAGCAGGTGGCGCACGAGCGCCAGCTCGCTGCGGTAGCGGCGAAGGAGGCGTGACCATGACCGACACGACAACAGCGGAACGACCCACCACGCGTCGCGGAACACTTGCCGGGCTCTACACCGGTACCGGTGCCTTCGAGATCGTCGGGCAGCGCAAACGCTGGTACATCGTGACCGCGGTGATCGTGCTGCTCGCGTTGCTGAGCATGCTTGTGCGCGGCTTCACGTGGGGCATCGACTTCGAAGGCGGCACCCGCATCCAGATGCCGGTCGTCGCCGATGTGACCACCGAGAACGTCGAGACCGTCTTCAGCGACACGCTCGGTTTCGAGCCGGATTCGGTCCAGACGGTCGGCGCCGGATCGGGCGCCACCATCCAGATCCGCTCGGACACCCTCGACCAAGGACAGGTCGCCGCCGTGCAGTCGGCACTGTTCGAGGAGTTCCAGCCGGCCGGTGCCGACGGGCAGCCCTCGATCAACGCGATCAGCGTCGCGGATGTGAGCGAGACGTGGGGCAGTCAGATCACCGAGAAGGCACTCATCGCCTTGGTGGTGTTCCTGGTCATCGTCAGCGTGTACATCGCGGTGCGGTACGAACGCGACATGGCGGTCGCGGCGATCGCGGCCCTGTTCTTCGACATAATCGTCACCGCGGGTGTGTACTCGCTCGTCGGTTTCGAGGTCACGCCCGCGACCGTCATCGGCCTGCTGACCATCCTCGGTTTCTCCCTTTACGACACGGTGGTGGTGTTCGACAAGGTCGAGGAGAACACCCGGGGCATCCTGCACCTGCATCGGCGGACGTACGCCGAGCAGGCGAACCTCGCCGTGAACCAGACCCTGATGCGGTCGATCAACACGACCGTGATCTCGGTGCTGCCCGTCATCGCCCTGATGGTCGTGGCGGTGTGGCTGCTCGGGGTCGGCACTCTCAAGGATCTGGCGCTCATCCAGCTCGTGGGCATCATCGTCGGCGCGTTCTCGTCGATCTTCTTCGCCACCCCGCTGCTCGTTACCCTGAAGGAATGGCGCGGACCGATCGCCAAGCACACCCGCAAGGTACTGGCCAAGCGCGAAGAGGCAGCGGCGCGCGCCGCAGCCGCCGGAAGCGGCGAAGTCCCCGACACCGCACGGACTTCGGTCGCCACGCCTGCAGCTCCTCCGGCCGCCCGCTACGCTCCCGTTCAGCGAGCCCCCAGGCCCGGGGCCCGGCCGACCGGAAAGCGCGCCAAGAGAAAGTCCTGATATGCCGGTGACCGAGTGGATTCAGCGAACGCACGCCTCCCGCCGGAGGGGCCGGCCACGACGCGCGGCGCTGGGCATCGCGCTTGCGGTAGTCGCGGCGGCAACGATCTCGTGCGCCACGGAAGAAGAACGTGTGCACTCGATCGGCTACGCCATCGACAACACGGTGACCAGCTACAACGCCAACACGGTCGACGGTGCGGCGTCAGGAGCCCGGCAGGCGTTCACCCGGGTACTGCCGGGCTTCGGGTACATCGCGCCGTCGGGCTATGCCGTCTCCGACACGGACATCGGCACCGCCACCGCGGTACCGGGCGATCCGTTCACCGTGCAGTACCGGCTCTCGCCCGACTCGGTCTACTCGGACGGCGTGCCGATGTCGTGTGACGATCTCGTGCTCACCTGGGCCGCCGCGAGCGGCCGGTTCACCACACCGGATGAATCCGGCGGGCAGGTCAACGTGTTCGACTCGTCCCGGCGCGGCGGGTACGCCGACATCGACCGCGTCGACTGCCAACCCGGATCGAAGGACGCGACGGTCGTGTTCAAGGGCGGCCGCGGCGACGCGGACTGGAACACGCTCTTCGGTGCGACCGAACTGATGCCCGCCCACATCGCCGCGCGGCAGGCGGGTGTCGCAGACCTGGTCGGCGCGATCAACGGCAACAACCTCGACGAGGTCCGTCGCATCGCCGAGTTCTGGAACACCGGATGGTCTCTCACGCCGGGCGAATTCGACCCCGCGTTGTTCCCGTCCGCAGGCCCGTACCGCATCGAGTCCTACACCGCGGAGGAAGGACTCGTCCTGGTCGCCAACGAACGGTGGTGGGGCAACGCACCCGGCACCGACCGGATCGTCGTCTGGCCGAGAGGGACCGAGATGACGGCCGCGGCCGAGAGCGGACAGATCCAGGTCGTCGACGTCGGCGCCGGATCCATGAGCGAGGCGCACAGGGTGGTCGGCGCCGTCGAATCGTCCACGGTGATCTCCCGCAATCTCGAACAGATCGTGTTCGCCACCCGCGGGGTCTTCGAGAACCCCGCCGCGCGCCGTGCGTTCGCGCTGTGCGTTCCCCGCACCCAGTTGTTCGACGAACTCGGTGCCTCGGGCGCGGGCTCGGGCTTCGCGACGGGCCCGGTCTCCTCGCGTCTGCTGGCCACCGATTCACCGTTGTACCCGCAGACGGCGGGTCCCGCCGAGCGATACCTCCAACCGGATCTCGAGGCGGCGCGCGGTGAACGCACCGCGTCCGGTCAGGACCGCATGGAGGTCCGGATCGGCTATCTCACGCCGGACGACAGGCGGGCCCGAACCGTCGAACTGATTGCCGCGTCGTGCCGCGACGCAGGGATCGACGTGGTCGACGCCGGATCGGAGTCGTTCGTCCCGTCCCAGCTGGGAACCGACGTTGATGCCGTGCTCGGCGGTACCGCCGCGGCGGCAGGTTCCGGTGGCACTGCCGACATGGACATCGCGCGCGGCGCGCTGCACTCGGGTACCGGCAGCAACATCGGCGGATTCGCGAACGGGCGAGTGGACGAGATTCTCGACGGACTGCTCGTCGCAGGCGACCAGCAGGGCGTCTCGGGTCTCGTCGGCGACGGCGAACGGATCCTGTGGGACGAGATGCCGACTCTGCCGCTGTTCGTGCAGCCCCGCTCGATCGGTTTTGCGTCCGGGCTGGCGGCCGGGGTTCCGAATCCCACCACCGCGGGTTCGGGCTGGAACATGGACCGGTGGATACTGACAGGATGAACGTTTCTCGGACCGCTTCCTCCGATTTGATCGACCAGGCCGCCGCCGCCGTCACCGCCCACACGCGGTGGGTCGACGATTTCCCGACCCCGGGTGTCCGATTCGCCGATCTCACGCCGGTGTTCGCCGACGGTCCGGCGTTCTCGTCGATCATCACCGCTCTGTCCTCGGTCGCGCCCGGTGCAGAACTCGTCGCCGGGATCGACGCCCGCGGGTTCCTGCTGGGCGGTGGCATTGCCCGCGATCTCGGCGTCGGTGTCCTGGCGGTGCGCAAGGCCGGCAAGCTTCCCCCGCCGGTGCAGACGTGCGAGTACACCCTGGAATACGGCACTGCCGCCATCGAGATCCCGGGTGATTCCAAGATTCTGCACGGGCGGCGGGTACTGATCGTCGACGACGTGCTCGCCACCGGCGGCACGCTCGGCGCGACCGTCGAACTCCTCGAACGCGCCGGCGCCGACATCGTCGGGGTCACCGTGGTGACGGAGATCGAGGCTCTGGGCGGACGTGCGCGGCTCGCGGGGTACCCACTGACCTCGCTGGTCCGGATCTGAGTACTACAGTTGCGGCAGGTACCGGTGGACCGGCCGTGCCCCGTACGTCCGGACAGGATCTGTCCGGACTCCGGGCGCGCGGCCGAGATGGGAGAGTGGCATGACCCAGAATCTTGATCGGTCCCAAGGCTCCGGACCGACGCCGACCCCGGCGTCGACGTCCGCATCCCGCCGTGTGCGCGCCCGCTTGGCACGCCGCATCACCGGGCAGCGCGGTACCACCTTGAAGCCGGTCCTCGAACCGCTCGTCACGATCCATCGCGAGCTGTATCCGAAGGCCGACCTGTCGCAACTTCAGCACGCCTACGACGTCGCGGAAGAACGCCACGCGAATCAGAAGCGCAAGTCCGGCGACCCGTACATCACCCATCCCCTCGCGGTCTCGACGATTCTCGCCGAACTGGGCATGGACACCACAACTCTCGTGGCGGCACTGCTGCACGACACCGTGGAGGACACCGGCTACGCGCTCGAAGACCTCACCGCCGATTTCGGTGAGGAGGTCGCACACCTCGTCGACGGTGTGACCAAGCTGGACAAGGTGGTGCTCGGTAACGCCGCCGAGGGCGAGACCATCCGGAAGATGATCATCGCGATGGCCCGGGACCCCCGGGTACTCGTGATCAAGGTCGCCGACCGGTTGCACAACATGCGCACGATGCGGTTCCTGCCGCCGGAGAAGCAGGCGCGCAAGGCGCGAGAGACCCTCGAGGTCATCGCACCCCTCGCACACCGGCTCGGCATGGCGACCGTCAAGTGGGAACTCGAGGATCTGTCGTTCGCGATCCTGCACCCGAAGAAGTACGAGGAGATCGTTCGTCTCGTCGCGACGCGTGCGCCTTCGCGCGACACCTATCTGGCGAAGGTCCGGGCCGAGATCAATCAGACGCTCGCGGCATCGCGCATCGACGCGGTCGTCGAGGGCCGCCCCAAGCACTACTGGTCGATCTATCAGAAGATGATCGTCAAGGGCCGCGACTTCGACGACATCCACGACCTGGTCGGTGTGCGGATCCTGTGCGACGAGATACGCGACTGCTACGCCGCGGTCGGTGTCGTGCATTCGCTGTGGCAGCCCATGGCCGGACGATTCAAGGACTACATCGCCCAGCCGCGTTACGGGGTGTACCAATCGCTGCACACCACCGTGATCGGCCCCGAGGGCAAGCCTCTCGAGGTGCAGATCCGCACGCACGAGATGCACCGCACCGCGGAGTTCGGCATCGCCGCGCACTGGCGGTACAAGGAGACCAAGGGACGGCACTCGGGCGACGTCGGCGAACTCGACGACATGGCCTGGATGCGGCAGTTGCTCGACTGGCAGCGGGAAGCCGCGGACCCGGGCGAGTTTCTCGAGTCGTTGCGGTACGACCTCGCCGTCAAGGAAATCTTCGTCTTCACCCCGAAGGGTGATGTGATCACCCTGCCGTCCGGTTCGACGCCCGTCGACTTCGCGTATGCCGTGCACACCGAGGTGGGGCATCGCTGCATCGGGGCACGTGTCAACGGCCGTCTCGTCGCCCTGGAGCGCAAACTCGAGAACGGTGAGGTCGTCGAGGTGTTCACCTCGAAGGACCCGAACGCCGGCCCGAGCCGCGACTGGCAGTCGTTCGTGGTGTCGCCGCGTGCGAAGGCGAAGATCCGCCAGTGGTTCGCGAAGGAACGGCGCGAAGAGGCGCTCGAGTCCGGTAAGGACGCGATCGGGAAGGAAGTCCGCCGCGTCGGCCTGCCGTTGCAGCGCCTGATGAACGCCGACCTGATGCTCGGTGTCGCCCGGGAACTGAAGTACTCCGACGTCTCGGCCCTCTACACGGCCGTAGGCGAACACCACGTCTCGGCACACCATGTCGTGCAGCGCCTCGTTGCACTGCTCGGCGGTGTCGGAGGGGTGGAGGAGGAACTCGCCGAGAGGTCGACGCCGTCCACCATCCCCACCCGGTCGCGGCAGAGCGGCGATTCGGGCGTGCTGGTGCCGGGTGCACCGGGCACCGTCTCGAAGCTCGCGAAGTGCTGCACACCGGTGCCGGGTGACGAGATCATGGGGTTCGTGACCCGCACCGGTGCGGTGAGCGTGCATCGCACCGACTGCACCAACGCCGGTTCGCTGCGTGAGCAGTCGGAGCGGATCATCGACGTCGAATGGGCGCCGTCGCCGTCGTCGGTGTTCCTCGTGGCGATCCAGATCGAGGCACTCGACCGGCACCGGCTGTTGTCGGATGTGACGAAGGCTCTCGCCGACGAGAAGGTCAATATCCTGTCCGCCTCGGTGACCACGACCGGTGATCGAGTTGCGGTGAGCCGCTTCACGTTCGAAATGGGCGATCCCAAGCACCTCGGCCACGTGCTGAACGTGGTCCGCAACGTCGAGGGTGTCTACGACGTGTACCGGGTCACGTCTGCGGCCTGACAGACGGGGTTATCGCACCGCCTCGATGGTCACAGGCGTGATCGGCGTGCCACCGCCGAGCGGATTGGTGCCGTCGTTGCCGGATGCCGCAGCCGCGTCCAGCACCGGCAGGCCCGCGTCGGCGACGCGTCCGAACACGGGGTAGTTCGGACGCAGCAGCGAGTCGCCGAGGAGCAGGAAGAACTGGCTTCCGTTGGTGTGGGCCACGCCCGTGTTGGCCATCGCGACCGTGCCACGCGGGTACACGACGGCTGCGGGCCGGTGGGGCTGTCCGTCGTAGGCCGGCACCGGATACTCGTCCGCGAACGTGTATCCGGGCCCGCCCGTGCCGGTCCCGGTCGGGTCACCGCATTGGTAGAGGTGGCTGCCCGGATCGTTGGACAGGCGGTGGCACGAGGTTCCGGTATAGAAACCTCGCTCCGCGAGACCCACGAAATTGTTGACCGCGCACGGGGCGAGCGACCGGTCGAGGACGAGGGGAACCGGCCCGGCCGACGTGTCCAAGGTCAGATTCACGACGCCGGAGGTGGGTGCGGTCGACGGCGGGTGGGTTACGGGGGCTTCTCCCCGGTCGACGTAGGTGCAGGAGACCGTCGCCGCGGCGGGACGCGGTACAGCGGGCAGTGCGGGGTAGACGGACATGTCATGGGGTGGTGCGCCACGCGTGCTGGACTCCCCGGCGGCGAGGACCGGGGCCGTCTTGCCTTCGTCACTGCTACAGCCGGTCGCGAGAACCGGTACCGCGGCGACGAATACCGCGAGAACGAGGCGTACCAAGTGCGTACGCACAGAAGTGTCGAAGGTCACAATTCGGGGAGCGTAGCCTACGCGGTGACGAACGGATAGGGACGTGATGTCGTCTCGTCGGATGACATGCCCGCGTCCGAGCGCCCCTCGATGAGTTCGCTCCCCGGCCGGGGTCGGTACGGGTGAAGAACCCGACTACCTCGGGAGGCGCGATGCGCAGACTCGCGATAACCCAGAACATCACCCTCGACGGATCGATCGAGATCCTGGACGACTGGTTCTCCCCGCCCACGGACGTCGAGGAAGCCGATGAGGACCTGCTCGAGGAGACCCGTGCGCAGTCCGGGGAATCCGACACGATGCTGCTCGGCAGGCAGACATTCGAGGACTTCCGTAGTTACTGGCCGCTGCAGCGCGACGATCCGACCGGGGTGGCCGAGTACCTCGACAATGTGGACAAGTACGTGGTGTCGTCGACCCTTCGCGATCCCGCCTGGCAGAACACCACGATTCTCTGCGGAGACCCGATCGAACAGGTCCGCGCGCTGAAGGCCGGTCCCGGCCGGGACATCGTGACCATCGGAAGTATCACGTTGTGCCACAGCCTCATCGAGGCGGGCCTGGTCGACGAGTACCGGCTGTTCGTGTTCCCGGTGGTGCAGGGCCGGGGTCGTCGGCTGTTTCCCGACGGGTACACGCGGGCCGCGCTGCGTCTCCTGGATTCGCGGAGGTTCCGAGGAGGAGTGGCGCTCGCGCGGTACGAGGCGACGTGAGAGTGTCCCGAGACGACACCGGCCGCCCGTCCCGGCATACGGGAGCGGACGACCGGCGGTCGTGAGGACAGGTGGGGATCAGCCCTCGACGGTCACCGATTCGATCTGTACCCCGCGGTTCGGCGCGCCGCCGCCGGCGGCCATCGAGCCGTCGTCACCTTCGGCCGCAACTTCTTCGATCACGGCGAGCCCGGCTTCGTCCACGGTGCCGAACACGGTGTAGGACGGCGGAAGCTGCGAATCCGCGTACACGAGGAAGAACTGGCTGCCGTTGCTGCCCGGCCGTCCCGTATTCGCCATGGCGACGGTGCCGCGCGGGTAGATCACGGGCTGCCGAAGCTGCGCGTCACCCTGCTGGTAGAGGTTCTCCGGGTACTCGGTGTCGAACCCGTATCCGGGCCCTCCGGTCCCGGTGCCGCTCGGATCTCCGCACTGGAGGACCTGCAGCCCGGGAGAGGTCACCAGACGGTGGCACGGCGTGTCGTCGAAGTAGCCCTGCTCGGCGAGCGAGACGAAGCTGTTGACCGTGCACGGTGCTTCCGCCCGGTCGAGTTCCAGCCCGATCGGCCCCACGCTGGTGGTGAGGGACACGCCGACGGTTCCGTCTGCGGGTACGTCCGTTGCGGCCGGAGCGCTCACGTCACGAGCAGGGTCACCGGACGGGGTGTAGGTGCACGACACCGGGTCTCCGCCCGCGGGACGCTCGGGCAGCGCGCCCGTGTACTCGGGTGACTGCGCCGCACCGCTTGCCGTCGCCGATCCGGACGGGGAGGCTGCGGTGTCGTCACCCCCGTCGTCCGAACATCCGGTCAGGATCAATGCGAGCCCAGCGCCGACGGCGAGGGTGGTACGGAATCGAGTCATCAGTCCATCCTGACCGAGGTGAGTGTCGTCGCTGCCGCGGGGGCACCATCGGCGGCCCCGCCCGAGACACCCGCGCCGGCGATCTTGTCGAGCGTCGCGAGGCCGGTCTCGTCGATCGTGCCGAACACCGTGTACTGCGGGGGAAGTACGGAATCGCCGTACACCAGGAAGAACTGGCTACCGTTCGTACCGGGACCGGCGTTGGCCATCGCTACCGTTCCGCGCGGGTAGACCACCGGCTCCTGCGACGCGGGGTCGTCCGCCGCGTACTGGTCGGTGGGGAACTCGTTGGCGAATTCGTACCCCGGGCCGCCCGAACCGGTACCCGTCGGGTCGCCGCACTGCAGCACCTGCAGCGACGGCGACGTGGTCAGGCGATGGCAGTCCGTGCCGTCGAAATAGCCCTGCGCCGCGAGCGACAGGAAGCTGTTGACCGTGCACGGGGAGTCGTCGTTGTGCAGCATCAGCCCGATGTTGCCCTGCGTGGTCTCCACGCTCACGCTGATATCGGTGTTGTTTTCGCCGGTGGTCACGATGCCCTCGGTGCGCGGCGGTTCCGCCGGTTTCGCAGGGTCACGTCCGTCGGCCGGGTACTCGCAGTTCACCGTCTCGGGCAGCGGTTCGGAGCGGCCCGCGGGCAGTGCCGGATACTCGCTGTCGGTCTCTGCTGTCGTCTCGGCCGCGGACGCATCCGTCGCCGTGTCGTCCTCACTCCCGGTGATCGACCAGAGGGCGGCGACGACCACGACGACCACGACGACGCCGAGCGCCGACAGCGCGATCGTCATGCGTCGGCGCTTGCGCTCGCGTTCGGCCCTGTGCTCGAGCTGCCGTTCGAGTTTGCGTTTCGCGGCGTTGCGCCGCTGTGCGTTGCTCGGCACTGCAGTTGTCCTCCCGTGAACCGATCGATGGTGTGCCCGCGCTCTCGGGCCGAGTCGAGTTTGCCACCCCAACCTGAGAGCGAAAGGACGGGGCGCTGCGCCTACTCTGTAGGGGACCGCGAATGCCCACACTCGTAGGAGCGATACCCGTGCTCGTGACCGGATTCCCTGCCGGGATGTTCCAGACCAACTGCTACATCCTCGCGCAGGACAACGCGAAGGAGTGCGTCGTCGTCGATCCCGGACAGGATGCCGCCGAGCCGTTGGGCGAATTCCTCATCGGCTCCGATCTCGCGCCGCGCGCCGTGTTGCTCACGCACGGCCATCTCGATCACATGTGGTCGGCTCGAGCTGTCGCCGACCGTTACGAGATCCCCGTCTACATCCATCCCGGCGACCGGATGATGCTCACCGACCCGCTGCAGGGCATGGGGTCGAGCCTCGCGCCCTTCCTCGAGGGAGTCGAGTTCGTCGAGCCGCAGGAAGTCGTCGAGTTCGCCGACGGCGACGAGATCGAGCACGCAGGCATCGAGTTCGTGGTGGACCACACGCCCGGCCACACCCAGGGGTCGGTGGTGCTCCGCACCCGCACCAGCACCCCGGACGGTGCCGGCCTGCAGGTAGCCCTCACCGGCGACACCCTGTTCCAGGGCTCGATCGGCCGTACCGACCTGCCCGGTGGCAATCACGAACAGCTCCTGGACTCGATCGCGCGCAAGCTGCTCGTCCTCGACGACTCCACTGCGATCCTTCCCGGACACGGCGGGTCCAGCACGATCGGCCAGGAGCGTACGTCGAACCAGTTCCTGGTCGGGCTCCCGCAGCCTCGCTGACGGCTTCGCGCCGCCGGCACCATCGAACCGCCCACGAGAGAAAGCAGTACCAGTGAGCAAGGCCTCTACGTTCTCGGCGCCCAAGGGTGTGCCCGATTACGTTCCCTCGCAGTCCGCGGAGTTCGTCGCCGTGCGTGACGGCTTGACCCGAGCTGCGCGACTCGCCGGTTACGGGCACATCGAGTTGCCGATCTTCGAGGACACCGGCCTGTTCGCGCGGGGGGTCGGTGAGTCGACCGACGTCGTCTCCAAAGAGATGTACACCTTCGCCGACCGCGGTGACCGCTCCGTCACGCTGCGTCCGGAAGGTACCGCGGGCGTGATGCGTGCGGTCATCGAGCACGGCCTCGACCGCGGGCAACTGCCCGTCAAGCTGTCGTACGCGGGTCCGTTCTTCCGGTACGAACGGCCGCAGGCAGGCCGCTACCGTCAGCTCCAGCAGGTGGGCGTCGAGGCGATCGGTGTGGACGATCCGGCGCTCGACGCCGAGGTCATCGCGATCGCCGACGCCGGATTCCGGAGCCTCGGTCTCGAGGGATTCCGGCTCGAGATCACCTCGCTCGGCGACCAGACCTGCCGACCCCAGTACCGGGACCTGCTGCAGGAGTTCCTGCTCGCCCTTCCGCTCGACGAGGACACCCGCCGACGCGCCGAGATCAACCCGCTGCGGGTGCTCGACGACAAGCGTCCCGATGTGAAAGCGATGACCGCGGACGCTCCGCTGATGCTCGATCACCTCTCCGACAGTGCGAAGGCACATTTCGACGAGGTGCTCGGTCATCTCGACGCGCTCGGCGTCCCGTACGTGGTCAACCCGCGGATGGTGCGCGGACTGGACTACTACACGAAGACGACGTTCGAATTCGTGCACGACGGCCTCGGCGCCCAGTCGGGCATCGGTGGCGGTGGACGGTACGACGGGCTGATGGAACAACTCGGCGGGCAGGCGCTGTCGGGCATCGGATTCGGGCTGGGCGTCGACCGCACGATCCTCGCCCTCGCAGCCGAGGGCAAGACGGCCGGAAACCCGGCGCGCTGCGAGGTGTACGGGGTGCCGATGGGCGACGCGGCCAAGGCTGCCCTCGTCCCGGTCGCACATCGCTTGCGCGCGGCCGGGATCCGCGTCGACCTCGCCTACGGCGGGCGCGGCGTCAAGGGTGCGATGAAGGCTGCGGACAAGTCCGGTGCCGTGGTCGCGCTGGTCCTCGGCGAGCGCGAACTCGAAGCGGGGGAGATCGTCCTCAAGGATCTCCGCAACGGTGAACAGCAGACCGTGCCGCTCGCCGATGTCGTCGCACGTGTGGGGCAGGTCGTTGCCGGCGGATGACGGTCGCGGCGGCTCGGCTGGGCGGGGCCGGGGCGGTTCGCCCGCAGCGGTGTCTCTCGATCTGATCCCTGCCCGTTTGCTGCGACCACGTGTTCGGAAGGTCGCGCTGGTAGCGATGGGGATCGGACTCCTCGCGGGCGTACTCGTCTACCTCATCGCCCCGTTGTGGGCCGCGATAGTGGTGGGCGTGCTGGTGGCGGCCCCGCCGACGATCGGTGCGTTCGCCGCGACCCACCGCCATTTGCGGATCGACGGCACGGTCGTCACCGTCTCGGGAGTGCTCCGTTCCCGGAGTGTGGATCTTCGGCACCTCGCGGGGGTGGAACTCCTCGTCCGGGTGGCGCGCGTGTCCCAAGTGGTGCTGCGGGTCAACGACGGCAACCACAGCCTGGTGATGATTCCCCTCGCGCTGTACGCCGGTGAGGGAGCGCGCGAACTCGATGTGCTCGCGTTACGCACCCTCGCCAATGCGCTCGCCGCGAGCGAACTCGCACCGGCAGCGGCGATCTCGTCGGTCCTGGTGGAACAACTCCGCGCCGAAGCACGCGACGCCGGCCTCGGCGAACGACCGCTCTACCGGGCGATCGCGCTCGCCCGGGACGCGGGACGTGTTCCTCAGACCACCCTGACCGATCACGAAGTGGCCTCGCTCATCGACTGAGCAGGACCGTGGGAGGACGCGCGGCGGGTGCGGGTCGGTTGCGCGGTTTCAGGACTCGAGAATCCAGGTGTCCTTGGTGCCACCGACCCGCGACCGGTCGACGATCGCGCTCCCCGTCGGCGCGACGCGGGTGAGCAACGCCGGTGAGACCTCGGCGGACACCGAGGAACCGGACGCGACGAGGTGCACGAACGCACGCAGATCGACCGCACGAGGATGCACCGTCTCGCCGTCGAACGTCGGGTGCGTCGATGCCTGCACCATCTCGTGGGCGACGAACCGTTCCGGACGTGACATCACCTCGTGGCGGCGCCTGTCGAGTTCGACGGCGTCGGCCTCCGGACCGATCATGACCTCCGCGTCGTCGCTGCTGTCGACGGGTTCGACGACCAGTTCGTCGAGGTGGGCGAGAACATGGTCGCGATGCGCACGGTCCGCGCACACCCACGTGAAGACTTGGTCGAGCAACGGACGCTGTCCCAGGTAGTACTCGATCATCGCGGGCACGTAGCGGAAGACGGCCTTGTTGTCGGCCACGCCGTTGCCGAGTGCGTTGGCCAGCGTGAGGGTTCCGGCGCGGATCGCCCCGAGAAGTCCCGGTCGCAGCGGCCGCCCGTCGTAACCGACCGACGACAACAGCCTGTCCTCGCCGATGCGTGTGTGGAGGACGTCCACCCGCGTGAGGGACGGCCCGTGCTGGATGTAGGTGATGTCGTCGCGCACGACCAGCTCGTCGGTCTGCACGAGCTCGATTCCTGCGTGGTCGGCGATCATGGTGTGTTCGAACCAGCCGGGGTCGTGTCCTCCCGCACTCAGGACGGCAACGGTGACGTCGTCGCGCGCTGCCGGGGGAGCAGCTTCCCGCAGAGTTCGGGCGATTTGAGCCGAAACCGTCTCGACTTCGACGACGCCGGTCGCGGGCCACAGATCACCGAGGAAACGCCGCGTCATCGCACGGTGTGCCAGCGCATGTCCCGTACCCGACGGACTGCGCAGGTGGTCACCGAGCACAACGAAGCGCTCCGGTGCGGTGCAGGCGAGGTCCACGGCGGAGATGTGGGCTCGCACCGCGCGCCCCTGCGACACCTTCCCGGTGTTGCGGTAACGCCGGGCGAGATCGAGAACCCCCGGCGGAATCACACCGGATGCGACGATCTCCCCGCGGCCGTAGATATCGACGAGAAAGCTGTTCAAAGCGGTCGCACGCTGCTCGAGCGCGCGTTGAAGGTGTTGCCACGCGTCAGCGGTGATGATCCGGGGCACCACGTCCATGGGGAACGGCTGGGGGCCGCCGGCGCCCCGCGCCCGGAAGGTGAGCTTCTCCGCGCGCTGCGTATGCCCGATGTCGTCCTGCACCGTTCGCAGCGCGGTAGCGCCGAGCCGCGACAACGACTCGACCGTGCGCAGGTAGACGGGTCGTGGCGCACCGTCGGCGTCGATCGCTTCGTCGTACGGCGAATCGTCACCGGCAGACCGGTACCCGTGGAACAAGGTGCGGGGCGGCTGGGTCGCGGCCCCGGCCGACGAGGGGCAGCCGGCGGTTTCGGCAAGCAGATGATCGATGACGTCGGTCAGTTTTCCCCTGTGGCGCAACACCCTTCGCTGCCGGGCGGCCGAACTTCCGCGCGTGGCAGCGTCCGACGCGAGCTGCGACACCAGGTCCCAGTCGCCGTTCTCTTCGAGTTGCGGCCGCATTGCGTCGACGAACCGGGTGAGAATGTCGACTGCGGGGCGGGGGAGTGACACGTCGAGATCGACGAGTTCGCCCTCCATGCCGCTTCGCGCCGCTCGCCACATCGCCGCCCGCACGAGCGTCGGCGACGGGACCGGAGGGGCGTCTCCCGCACGCACCGCCGCGATTTCCCGGTCGACGAGAGCACGGTAGAGACCGGTGACGAGCGTGATGGTGTCCACCGAGGGGCAACTGTCGCACACGCGCAGTTCTAGGGTGGGCAGATGCGAGGAGGGGCGCACATCGAAATAGACCATTCCGGGATCGGTGATGACCCCGCTCGACACCAGGTCGGCGACGAGTTGGTCGTACTCGGCGGCAGACGACACCGGTGCCGCAGGTCCGGTGGTGGGCCATCGGATCCACATCAGCGGCCGGACGCTCGAGTATCCGGTGTCGGACCCGTCCGGCCAGAACGGTGAGCTCGCGCTGAGCGCGAGGAACAACGGAAGGTGAGGCGTGACTCGGTGTGCCACCCGGATCGCTTCGTCGCGGTCGAACATCTCGACGTGAACCTGGGTTCCGCAGATCAACTGTTCGCGTGCGAGCAGTTGGTAGTCCGTGAGCATGCGGCGGAACCGGGGCGTCTCGGTGACCCGGATTTCCTCCGGAACAGCCAGGGCAACCGATCCCGCTGCGACCACACCCAACCCCATCGTCGCTGCGGTGGAGATGAGAAACTCGCGCTTGGCCTGGAGATCGGCCCGTAATGCGGCGAGACGGGTATGGACGCCGCTGTTGGCTTCCACGACGCACCGCTGCATCTCCGCGACGTAACTCGCGTCGGACAGACGGTCGAGCAGTTCGGGTGCGCGCGGAACGAGACGTCGCGTCCTCACGTCGACGAGCTGGAATTCCTCTTCGACGCCGATCTGCCTCGGATGCACATCGACCACTCTCACGACGGTACGCGAGAGGACCTTCGTTCCGGCGGTCCTTCGGAACCGCAGGCTCGGGCCGGCTTCTGTGTGCTGCCGCTCACCACGTGTGGTCGCCGCCGATGACCGCCGGAGTCACCAGCGGTAAGTCGCCGACCACGTCCGTGCTCGTTGCCGCGGCGACCAGGAAGCCGGGGGTGGTGCGGTGTTCGCCGTCGTTTTGACGCGCACCCCCGGTCGACGGGAGGGCACCGACCATCGATCCACGTCCCGTCGTTCCTGCGGTACCCGCCGCGCCGGCGCCACCCGGCGCCCCGGGCGTCATGCCCGCGCCCGGCACAGCAGGGGGGAGGCCGACGGGGCTCGACCCGGCGGCCCCGTAACCTGCGCCCGGCGTTGCGAAGGCGGACGACATGCCTCCGCTTGCAGCAGTGCTCGGTACGGTGTGCGGGAGCGTGTGCCCCGCGGGGACGGTCGGTGCGTATGCGGAGGGTGTGGTGGAGGCATCGCCACCCGGCCCGGCGGAACCGGCGAGGGTGGAGACCGTTCCGGTGACTGTCGAGACGGTGTCGGTCGCGAGCCCGGAAAGCGCCCGCGGGTCGGTGAGCGCCGTCGCCACCGGCGCCGGCACCGGGATGGGCGTGGTCAGCGCAGTCATCGCCCCGGTGTGTCCCGCGAGCTCGCCTCGGGTCCGAGCGACGACGGCGAGTGCGGCGTGCACGTGTTCGATCGCCGAGGCGATCAGCGCCGCCTGCCCGGGCGGCGTGATCGTGACCGGGGCAGCCGCAATCGCGATCGACACGAAAGAGCTTGCAATACCGGTCAACTCGATGTTTCCCCGCTCGACGCTCGCGGTTGCTGCGCGCGTCACAGCGCCGATCCGGTCGCCGCGGTCGGCGAGTTCGACGCTCGCCTGCCGGGCACGATGGCCGTGATCGGCGGCAGAATCTGCGGTCGAGCCCTCCCACGATTCGGGAAGAGCGTGAAGTGCGCTGCGTCCCAGCGCCGTCGCGTTCTCGAGGAGCCGGGACCCCTGCTGCAGCACGGCCGAAGGATCGAGTGCCTCGACGACGCCCGTGCCGAAGAGCGAGCCGAGTTCGGTGAGCGGTCGCAGGAACTCGTGGAGATCGGGCAGGACCGGAACCGGAATCGACTGCAGCAGTTCCGTGATCGCATTGGCGTCGGGCAACTGGGGAAGCTCACCCGGGGGTGGCGGTGCGGGGCACGTGAGCACCGGGAGCGGCGCGTCGAGCACCGGTCCGACAGGAGACGCACGGAGTGCGTCGAGAACGGTCGGCGCCGGCGGGAGAGCAGTGTGCACGGCCTGGTTCACAGTGCCCCCGTTGCCTGCGACAGTGCTGTTGCGGTGGTGACATCGGCGCTTTCGTACCCGGCTGCGGCCTCGTGCGCCGCGATCCCGCAGGAGCCGTACGCGAGAGCGAGCTGCCCCACGGCGCGGGTGTGCTCGGACTGCGCTGCGCCGAAGACGCCGAGGAACTCGGCGCCGATCAACCCCAACGCCGGGCTGAGCGACGCGATGTTCGCATGCAGATCGATCGCCCCGGCTTGTGCGACACTCTCGGCCGCGTGCAGATTCGTGGTGCCGAATGCCCTGATTCCCTCTGGCACCACCCGGATTCCGGCACCGGGAAACAAACCGCTCATCGAACCCCCCTCGAAGATCAGTGTGCCGAGCACTGTAGCTCGAGGCACCGAGGTCGGCGAGGTGGAAGGCGGGCGTTCGGCAGCCGTGCGCATCCCGATCGGTGCGTCCTCGGCGCGGACCGTCAGAACGACGGATTAGGGCGAACGAACCGCTCGTCGATGTCGGTGATCGACCCGGCCCCGGCCAGCGCCATGGTGAGATCGAACTCGGCGATCACGTTGCGGATCACTTCTTCGACCCCACGCTGCCCCGCGACGGCCAATCCGTACATGTAGGGCCGGCCGAGCAGCACGGCGTCCGCACCGAGCGCGAGCGCGACGAACACATCGGATCCGCTTCGAATACCGCTGTCGAGCAACAGCGTAGGTTCACGTCCGATTGCGGCCCGGATCTCGGGAAGTGCGTCGAGCGACGCGATCGACCCGTCGATCTGGCGTCCGCCGTGGTTCGACACCACGATCGCGTCGACACCCAGATCGACGGCGCGGCGGGCATCGTCGGGGTGCAGAATTCCCTTGAGCACGATCGGCAGGCTCGTCCGGTCGCGGAGGGTAGCGAGATGCTCCCAGCTCAAGCCCGGATTCGAGTAGATGTCGAGGAACGTCTCCGCGGCGGCGCGGGGCTCCGGCGAACGCAGGTTGTCGAGGAACCCGCCCGGATGGTTGCGCGTCATCGAGATCAGCGTGCGGATCGCGCCCACGGTGACGTCCGGGCGGACCGCGACCGCATTCCGGGCGGCCTCGATCCGCTGCCGCACGATCTCCCGGAAACGGGGATCGGAGGTGTACTGGGCGATGCCCTCCCCTCGGGCGAAGGGCAGCGAACCGAGTGTCAGATCCTGGGGACGCCACCCGAGCATCGTGGTATCCAAGGTGACGACGACGGCTTCGGCCCCGCTCGCCTCCGCCCGATGCAGCAGGCTGTCGACGAGATCCTCGTCGGAACTCCAGTACAGCTGGAACCAGTGTGGGGTCGTGCCCATCTCGGCGGCGCACTCCTCCATCGGACTGCAACCCTGATTCGAGAAGATGTACGGCACGCCGGTCGACGCCGCTGCCCGCGCGATCGACAGGTCGCTGTCGCGGGCCATCAGCGCACCGGCGCCCACAGGGGCAAGCAACAGCGGCGACGACAACGACGTGCCCGCCACCGTCGTGCTCAGGTCACGCTCGGTGACACCGTGCGCCATCTGCGGAACGATCGCCCACCGGTCGAACGCGCGCCGGTTGTTGTGCATGGTGCGCCCCTCGCCGGCGCCGCCGGCGACATACGCCCAGGCCCGCGTCGAACTGGCGCGGCGCGCCGCTCGTTCGAGATCGCCGAATGCGGTCGGTACTGCGGGCCGGCGACCCAGCGCGCCGCTGCGGTAGACAACGCCTTGGCGGTCGCGGCCGGGACCGGCGGCGGTCACACGCACGGTGGGTTCGCTCACGAGTTCCCCTTTGCTCGGGCGCACAAGTGCACCGATCCTTCCGCAGAACGGCGGAACAGGACACTACTACGCCGACGGGGGATCGCCCCCGCGGCCGCGACCGTCCCGTTCCAGATCGATCCCGCATCGTTCGGCAACCCGAACGGAAGTCTCGACGATTCTCGATTGACAGGTCATCGCACACATGTTCGACTGTGTGTATGCGGTGGGCGGCTCAGACAGTGGATGCGGACGACGGAGCCCTGCCCGGACTGGATTGGGCGGGCCTCGTCCGCAGCGTGCAGACCCCCGAGTTCGAAGGAATCACGTTCCACGAGGTGCTCTGCAAGAGCGCGCTCAACAAGACCCCCGAGGCATCACAACTGCCCTTCCGTTACACGGTCAACACCTTCCGAGGGTGCAGCCATGCGTGCCGGTACTGTTTCGCCCGGCCGACGCACGAGTATCTCGATCTCGATGCCGGCCACGACTTCGACAGTCAGTTGGTCGTCAAGACCAACGTGGCCGCTGTGCTGCGACGGGAACTCGCGCGCCGGTCGTGGACCCGCGAGCACGTCGCGCTCGGCACCAATACCGACCCCTACCAGCGGGCGGAGGGGCGATACCGGCTCATGCCCGGGGTCATTCGTGCCCTCGCCGAATCGGGCACACCCTTCTCGATACTCACCAAGGGCACGCTCCTGCGCCGCGATCTGCCGCTGCTGACACTCGCTGCCCGGCAGGTCGACGTCCGCCTCGCGGTGTCGCTGCCGATCGGCGACCACGACCTGCAGCAGCAGATCGAGCCGGGCACCCCGTCGCCGAGGGCGCGGCTGGATTTGATTCGCGCCATCACCGACAACGGGTTGTCGTGTCACGTGATGGTTGCGCCGGTCATCCCGTTCCTGACGGATTCGAGCCGCCACCTCGACGAACTCTTCGCAGCCCTCGCCGCTGCCGGTGCGTCCTCCACGACCGTGATCCCGATGCATCTTCGCGGTGCCACCCGCGGGTGGTTCCTGTCGTGGCTCGGGCAGGAACATCCTGCGCTGTTGCGGCGTTATCGCGCGCTCTACGGGCGCGGTGCGTACGTGTCTCCGGAATACTCGCGCTGGCTCGACGACCGGGTTGCCCCACTGGTCGAGCGCTACGGACTCGGCGGCCGGAAACTCGAGCATCGGGAGATCCCGCCGGTGTCGTCCGAGCACGGTAGGAAAAACGCCGGCACGGTCGCCGCGCCGACCCTGTTCTGACTCTCTCCCGGCCGGGAAGCGTTGTCCGCCGGAGCATTGCGGTGTAACCTCGTGGCCGTGAACACCGGGCCGGCATCATGCCACACACGGATTGGTGATCCGGTGGAGTTCTGATCTCCGCAGAGGCGCCGACACGGCGTCGTGACAACACCATTCGGGGACCTCCTCGCTTTCGTGAGTACCGCAGCTACTACTCCACGAACAGAAAGCGAGACCTCTTCATGCCGGCTACGTTCAACCACACCATCATCGCGGCGAAGGATCGGAACCGATCGGCCGACTTCTTCCGCGAACTGCTCGAACTCGGGGAAGCACCGTCCTGGGGTGTGTTCACGAACCTCGTGCTCGACGACGGCGTTCTGCTGCAGTTCGCAGAACCGCCGGTGGACATCCAGATGCAGCACTATGCCTTTCTCGTCGACGACGACCTGTTCGACCGCGCCTACGCGCGACTGACGGCGGGCGGCATCGACCATTGGGCTGATCCACAGATGCGTCGGCCGGGCGAATGCAACTCCGGGCACGGTGGGCGAGGGGTATATTTTTTCGACCCGTCCGGGCACGCCATCGAGTTGATCACCCGTCCGTATCTGTAACGTCGGGGGAGGATGTCGAGTCGGCGATCTGTCCGAAACGGAGAGTGTGATGACCGAAAAGAATGTGGGGGGTGGGCTCCCGATCAGGATCGTCGATATCGGGGATCTTCCGGCAAACATGCTCGACGAGTTCTACGACGATGTTCTCACTCCGTCGTTTCCCGACGAGGAACTGCTCTCACCCGATGCGCTCGCTGCCGCCCTTGCCGACCCTGCGGGGACGATGTGCGCCTCCGTAGCTGTCAGCGACGACGGTTTCGTCGTGGGCGGCGCTGTCGGACAGTGGTTTCCGGAATGCAGAGTGCTCTTGACGGTGTATCTCGCAACGCACCCGGGGCGCCGGGGCGGTGGGATAGGCCGGGCGGTGCTCCGGGAGGTGAGAGAAGAGTGGCTACGGCGATACGATCCGCTGCTCATCCTCGGAGAAGCGGAAGATCCGCGCTACCACCGCGACAGAGGGTTCGGGGATCCGGGCCGCCGGCTCGCGTTCTATCTGAACGAGGGGGCACGCGTGCTCGACGTGCCCTACTTCCAGCCGCGGTTGCGGCCGGAGGATGTGCGGGTGCCGCATCTCCTGCTCTTGGCGTTCGGCATCGACGATCGGTGCCGGCGCGGAGACGATCTCGATGCGGCGCCGGTCCGGTGCTTCCTGGAGAAGAACCTGCTGGTGAACGAGGGCGCGATCGGTGACGATCCCGAGACGTCGGCGCTGAGAAACGCGGTGGAAGGTCCGGTCGTGCAGTGGGCGGACCCCCTCGCCGCACACCACGAGAGGTGAGGCTCGTCAGTCCGTTCAGGCGGGGAGGTCGAGCAGGAACTTGTCGAGGACGGCACGTGCGTCGTCGGTGATCGGGCGCGGGCCGCCACCGAGTGCCGTGCTCACATCGATCGAATCGGCCAGGGCGACGCATCGGCCCTTCTGGAACAGTGCCGAGCCCACCGTCAGCGAGGACGTGCCGACCCGGAGTATCCCTGTCGCGATGACGACGTCGTGGGGATAGAAGACCTCGGAGAGGTAGTCGATCTCGACGCGCGCGAGTACTGCCCGCTCGAACAGTGGGCGTCCGTGTGTCGGCGCGATCGCTTCCATGATCATGACCCGGGCTTGTTCGAAGTAGCGCGCGATCGAAATGTTGTTGATGTGCCCGAGCGCGTCGGTGTCGCTGAACAGTGTCGTGATCGTTCGCTGGATGGGATAGAGGTCGAGCGAGGTGCGGCGCGGATCGTGGCGCATCGGGGGAACCGCCTTCGGGTTTCGAGTCTGTGGCGGTACACAACCTAGCGGCCCGCGGCGATGGGGTGTCAGGCGAGTCGGCGCCGTTCGGCCAGACGAGTGCGCACCTTCGCGAACGCCTCACCCATCACGGCCACCTCCCGCGGATCGAGTACGTCGAACATCGCAGTCCGCACGGTGGCGACATGCTCGGGACTCGCGTCCGTGAGGGTTGACGAACCCTTGTCCGTCAACTCGGCCCAGGCACCGCGTTTGTCGGACTCGCATTCCACTCGTCGGACCCACTCGGCTTTCTCCATCCGTGCGATCGCCCGCGTGATTCCACTGCGGGTGGTCGTACTCGCCTCCGCGAGATCACTCATGCGCATGCGCTTGTCGGGTGCTTCGGAGAGGAGCACCAGGATCTCGAAGTCGGCGGAGGAGATTCCGGCGTCGCGGAGAAGTTGTTTGTCGAGTTCCTTGAACAACATGCGAGTGACGTCCAGGTAGGACCGCCACAGTGCTTGTTCCTCGTCATCCAGCCACGTCGTCGTCATATGTACACTATATCCGAAGTAGTTGACTGCGCAACGAACCGTGTGCGACTATGGTTGAGTAATCAACTACATCGGACCGGCGTACGATCGCCGGTGGACGGAGGAGGCCGCGATGACCGACGACCGCACCGGCTCGGCCGACCGGTTCGAGCAGCAGCGCGAGCGAATCCGTGCCCGATATCTGGTGCCCCGGGCAGCCCGGCCGGAGTCCTCGGCGCGAGGGCTTCACCACACGGCGCTGGTGAGCAGCGATGTGGAACGCACCGTCGAGTTCTATCAGGGGTTGCTCGAGTTTCCGCTCACCGAGGTGATCGAGAACCGCGACTATGCCGGGTCCTCGCACTTCTTCTTCGACATCGGAAACCGGAATCTCTTGGCCTTCTTCGATTTTCCCGGCCTCGATCTCGGACCGTATCGCGAGGTCCTCGGGGGACTGCACCACGTCGCGATCAGCGTGGAACCCGCGCGCTGGAATCATCTGCGAGACAAGCTGATCGACGCGGGTGTAGAACTGCTCGAACACAACGAGGTGTCGCTCTACTTCCGGGACCCCGACGGAGCACGACTCGAACTGATCGCCGATCCACTCGGCGAGATGTACGGATCCGAAGTTCTCTGACCCGATCCGCCCCCGCGGACACACACGTCTGTCCCTCGATCGGAGGCATCGAATTCCATGAGCAACACGGAGACAGATCCCAACGAGATCCGGTGTCGCACCGAGGACCTCCCGGTCGGCGACGCGGGGCACCCTCGCGTGGAGATCATCAGTGCGCGCGACGTTCCTCTCGGTGGTCCGCGAGCCATGGCCGTGCGCCGCACTCTGCCGCAGCGGCAACGCTCGCTCATCGGCGCGTGGTGCTTCGTCGACCACTACGGTCCCGATGATGTGGCTGCCACCGGCGGTATGGATGTCGCGCCGCATCCGCATACCGGGTTGCAGACCGTGTCGTGGCTGTTCACCGGGGAAATAGAGCACCGCGACAGTCACGGGGTGCATGCACTCGTTCGTCCGGGAGAGGTCAACCTCATGACCGGCGGGCACGGCATCTGCCACTCGGAGGTATCGACACCCGGCACGACCACCCTGCACGGCGTGCAACTGTGGGTGGCGTTGCCGGACGGTGCCCGGGATGCTGCCCGCGACTTCCAGCACTACGTCCCGCCGAGCACCGATCTCGGCGACGCGAGGGCGCGGGTCTTTCTCGGCACCCTGGCGGGGTCGTCCTCGCCCGTGACCACGTTCACGCCTCTGCTCGGTGCCGAGATCATAGTCGAACCGGGGGCGAGCATCACGGTCGATGTCGATCCCGCCTTCGAGCACGGGGTGCTGGTCGACACCGGATCTGTCGAGTTGTTCGACACCACGTTGTCCCGTGGTGTGCTCGGGTATGTCGGAACCGGCGTGCCCTCGCTGTCGGTGGCGAATCTCGGCGACAGTCCCGCGCGCCTGGTGCTGCTGGGCGGAACCCCGTTCGGCGAAGAGATCGTCATGTGGTGGAATTTCGTCGGTCGCGACCACGACGAGATCGCCGCCTTCCGCGAAGAATGGGAACGGGATTCCGACCGCTTCGGCCGGGTGGACGGGTACGTGGGCGAGGTGGCGCGCCTGCCTGCACCGCAGTTGCCCCACGCTCGTATCCGACCGCGCCGCAATCCGCCGACCGCAGACGCGCACTATCGACCACGGGAAGAGAACCGATGAGTACCGCACCCCACGACATCCGACTCGACGTCCGGCGCGCGGACGAGCGCGACAAGACCACGATCGGGTGGCTCGACTCGCGTCATTCGTTTTCGTTCGGGCACCACTACGATCCCGCCAACACCCACCACGGGGTGCTGATGGTCAACAACGACGACATCGTCTCGGCCGGACAGGGATTCGACACACATCCGCATCAGGACATGGAGATCGTCACGTGGGTCCTGGATGGGTCGCTGGTCCACCAGGACTCGGCCGGGCACTCCGGTGTGCTCTACCCGGGCTTGGCTCAGCGGATGAGTGCGGGGACAGGAATCCTCCACTCCGAGAAGAACGATGCGTGGCGTTTCGACGGGGCGAGCGGCATTCACGCCGACCGGCACGACAACCCGGTGCACTTCATCCAGATGTGGGTGCTGCCCGACGAAGCGGGCATCACCCCCGGGTACGAACAACTCGAGATCGACCACGAACTGCTGTCCGGCGGTCTCGTGCCGGTCGCGTCCGGCATGAAGAAGTACGCCGATCATTCCGCGATCCGCATCAAGAACAAGTACGCGGCGATGCACGTGTCCCGGGTCCAGCCCGGGCAGCCGATCGTCCTGCCGGACGCACCGTACCTGCATGTCTTCGTCGCCCGAGGTGAAGCGGTGCTCGAAGGTGTCGGTCTGCTGGCAGACGGCGACGCCGTGCGCATCAGCGGTGGGGGCGGGCAGCAGGTCACCACGCGGTCCGGTGCCGAGATCATCGTGTGGGAAATGCACGCAGCCCTCGGTAGCCCCGAAGTATGACTCGGGTGGCGGTGCTCCGGAGTCGCCACGAGGCAGGCCCACCGCCACGCCGGAGGGCATCGATCGGCTGAGACGGGGCCGTAGGATCGTGTGGTGAACGAACCGTCTACCGACTCTGTCGCCGCTGCCGTCGCGATACTCGACGAACGATGGCCGCTCACCGTCGACGAGATGGCCGCCGCGCTGTCGGATCGTGGTTTCGGCGACGTCTGCACCCTCGAAACAGCCCTCGAACTGGGCGATGCGTTCGACGACCCGCGAATCATGCACTTGCGCGACGGCAGGTTCGTCACGCCGCGCAACCTGCTCGAGGGACGAATCTGGATGCACCGTCTCACGGCCGGGGAGATCTCGGCAGACGCGATCGAACTGTTCGACGTGATGGTCCCGGTCTGCCTGCCGAGCGCCGACCCGGCGACGCGCGTCGTGATGCCGGGCGAGGAATCCTTCGAAGCCCGGGGGTTGTCGGGCGTCGCCTGGGCCCGTCTCGGGGTGCTGCTCTTCCCGGAAGGATTTCTGTCCGACACCACGCTCGGTGACCTGATCGCGGTGACCTGCGTCGGTGGGGAACTCGTCGTCGACCTGTATCCCGACCAGAATGCCGGTCGCGGGAGTCTGGGCGAGTGGCTCGCCGATCGCGCCGCCCGGTTGTCGGACCCGGAAGACGCGCTGTACCCCGACACCGACCTGTTCGTCGCCCTCGCCGACGACAAGGATTTGGCCCGGGACGCGTGCCTGCCCCTGAGTGAACAACTCGAGGGGGCCGGCCTCGTGCGAGACGGATTCCGGCTGGTGCGGTCCGGCACCGTCACCTCGGCACCGACGGGCGGATACCTGGTCGAGGTGGCGACCGATTCCTTCTCCCGTGCATTCGATCTCGACACCCGGTCCGCACGGGGCGCCATGGCATTCCTCGCGCTGGCGGGATCGCTCGCCGTCGGCAGCGACAGCGCCACCACCATCGACTCGCATTTCGCCGAGCCCGACGACTTCGCTGGTCTCGCCGACCCGCGTGTTGCCCGGGTGTGCGTGGACGAAGCACTCGGGCGGTTGGGGTTCGATCCGGGGGTGGTGGCCGCGGCCGCCGAACAGGTGCTGCGGCGAGGACCGCGCCGGACGCGTGCGAGTGCCCTCTGGATCGCCGGCCGGGCCGCCCAGGCACGCGGTGACGTGGACGAAGCCGAACACCGCTACCAGCTCGCCCTCGCAGAGACACCGGACTGGGAACCTGCGCTCGAAGACCTCGCCACGATCGCCGGGGTGCGGGGTGATGCGGCAGGCGGTCTTCGCCTGCTCGAACGGGCCGCCGGGGGCGCATCCCACGGCATGTATCCGTTCCTCCGGCGTTTCGAGCCGGTCGAGCATCCGGAGCTGGGGCGCAACGACAGGTGCTGGTGCGGATCGGGACGCAAGTACAAGGTGTGCCATCTGGGACGATCCGATGCATCACTGAGCGACCGTGCGGTGTGGCTGTATGCGAAGGCGAGCGTGGTCCTCGACGAACCCCGATGGACCGGAGTGCGTGCGGAACTCGACGTCGCAGCGGGGACACACGCGGGCGAGTCCTCGGTGGACCGGCTCGTCGCCGATGTCGCGTTGTTCGATGCGGGAGCGTTCGACGAGTTCGTCGACAACTGGGCGGCACTGCTCCCGGTCGACGAAGGTGAGCTCGCACAGCGATGGAGGGGAGCGTCCCTCGACGGGTTCGTGATCGAGGCAACCGATCCGGGTGAGGGACTCACCGTCCGGAACGTGCGGACCGGCACCGTGTCCGACGTTCGGGACCGCACGGTCTCCGCCGTCCTCGACGGTGCCACTGTCGCGCTGCGGCTCCTGCCGGTGGGCCTGGAACTACACAACTACGGGGGTGTGCACGTCGTGCCCGAGCAGCGTCGCGAGTTCGTACTCGATACTCTCGAGCGTCCCGACCCGGCTCCTTCCGACCTGATCCGGGCCTTGACGTCCGCCTGACAGGTTCCTCGAACCACCGATAGTCGGCGGCAGCTACGTTGCGGATGCGAACAGATCGCTGATGGCGTCGATAGCGCTCGCGCACCGGACGGCATCGGCATGGAGTTTCTGCATGAGTGTTGCCTCGGTGGGCGAGCACACCCCGTCGAGCACGTTCTCGGAGACGACAGCACAAGCGATGTGGCCCGGCGTATAGGTCCGGGTCGTCTGCCAGCCCTGTTGAACCGCGATTGCACGCACCGCCGCCCATTGGGATATCTCCGAAGCATCGGGATAACCCACGAACAACAGGCGTCGCTGGGATGTCTGCATGTGTCGAGCCCCTGTCTTGTGCTGTACCTCAGCGTGGTGTGGGCTGCATGTGATCGAAAAGTGACGTTACGCACACACCGTGTCCATGTGAAAACTATGACAGACACGCAGCCCTACTCGCCGGTACGGCGTGTCGAAGCCGATCGTCGGGGAAAGACCAGGTAGAGCGGCATCCCGAAACGAACCAGGGGCCACCGCGCCGGATGTGCCGGCGGGGTGGCCCCTGGTTGTGTTCGGACTCGAGCCTATACGCCCGTCAGGCGCGCGCCGCCGCCGTCGGGAGCAACCTGGCGAGGACGTCGGCGAGGGTGATCAAGCCGACCACCCGACCGTCTTCTGTGACCGTGGCCAAATGATTCCGAGTTTCCCGCATCGTGCGCAACGCCTCGTATACGGGCACCGACATGTCGAGAGTCAACGCCGGCCGCATCAGATCCGCGGCGGTGACGTCGGCCTCCGCACGCAGGCTGTCCCGTACGTGCACGACTCCGTCGACATGCCCGTTGCCGCGCACCAGCAGTCTCAGGTGACCCGTTCGATGGGCCGTTTCCTGGATCTCCGGCGCAGTGGCCTCCGGCCGCACGCTGCTCGGCGGATGGGGAGTAACGATGTCGGCAAGGGTGAGCGCCTCGAGTTCGAGCGCGCTGGTGAGGTGCCCGTGGTACCTCTCGTCGAGCGTGCCGACAGTCGCGGAATGCTCCACGAGGTGCCGCAGCGCATCCGGATCCTGGCCGGTGCTGACCTGGTCGACCGCGTCGACACCGACCTTGCGGAGGCACCAGTTCGCCAACCGGTTCAGCCGTACGATGATCGGCCTGGTCAGCCACATGAAGCCGCGCATCGGAATCGCGAGCATCGTCGCCGACTTCTCGGGATGCGCGATAGCCCAGGACTTCGGCGCCATTTCTCCGACGACGAGATGCAAGAACGTCACGACGATCAGCGCGAGGATGAACCCGGCGACATCGGCCAGCCACAGGGGCGCTCCCCACGCCCCGAACAGGGGAGTGAGCCAGTGGTGCACGGCCGGCTTGGTCGTCGCACCGAGCGCGAGCGTGCACACCGTGATGCCCAGCTGAGATCCCGCGAGCAACACCGACAGTTCCGACGCGCTGCGCAGGGCCGCACGTGCGGACCGGCTGTCCGGTGCGGCGTCCTCGAGCCGATGGCGGCGTGCGGCAATCAGGGCGAACTCCACGGCAACGAAAAACGCACTCGCCGCGATTAATCCGACCGTGACGACCACAACAACCCAGGGATTACTCATCGTGTGCCGCCCTCCTTGTTCTCGACGGTCACACGGAGCGAGGCCGGCACATGCTTGTCGATGTCGCGGACCTCCGCCACGAGCGTTCGACGTGGTGGCCGTTCCTCGTGGACGAGGTCCGCGGGATCGGGATCGAGTGGGATCTCGACGGTGTCTCCGATTTCGGGCAGGCCACCGAATTCGGTGATGACCAGGCCGGCGAGTGTCTCGTAATCACCTTCAGGCAGTTCGTGTTCGAGGGTGCGGCTCACCTCGTCGAGGTGAGCGTCGCCCCGAATCAGCCAGCCGTCGCCGTCTCGCACGATGACCTCGGCCGATGCCGCCGGATCGTGCTCGTCGGCGATCTCACCGACGAGTTCTTCGGCAATGTCCTCGATCGTGACCACTCCGGCGAAACCGCCGTATTCGTCGATCACCAGCGCCATCTCGTCGTTCGCGGCGGTCAGTTCGGTCAGCACGTCCGGCAACGGCAACGTCGCGGGGACGATGACGGGTGGACGGCATACCGACGCAGCTGTGCCGGCTTGGACATCGGCGTCGAGAAGATCGTGCAGATGTACGACGCCGCGCAGGTCATCGGACGACGTACCGACCACGGGGTACCGCGTGTGTCCGGTGCTCATCTTCGCGAGGATGTCGCTCACCGGTTCGTCGAGGTCCACGACGTCCACATGTGCACGCGGGATCATGGAGTGTTCTGCAGTACGGGTGGGGAAGTCGAGGATGCGGTCGAGAAGCGTCGAGAGTTCCTTCGGGAGTTCACCCGCGTTGCGAGACTCGGCGACGATGTGCTCGAGGTCGCGGGGTGTCGCGGAATGCTCTACGTCGTGGACGGGTTCGATTCGCAGTGCCCGCAGGAGCAGGTTGGACGAAGCGTCGAACAGCCGGATCAGCCAGCCGAACAGCCTCAGGTAGATCGTCGTCGACAGTGACAGCCACAGTGCGACCGGTTCGGGTCGTGCGATGGCGAGGTTCTTCGGGACGAGTTCGCCGAAGACCATCTGGATGACTGTCGAGAACAGCACGGCAAGCACTGTGCCGAACACCACACCGACTGCGGTGGGGATTCCTAGTCCGCCGAATGCTTCTCCGAGCCCGCTACCGATGAGGGGCTCTGCGACGTAACCGACGAGAAGGCCGGTGACGGTGATTCCGAGCTGTGCGCCCGAGAGCATGAAGGAGGTGCGTCGTGTGACGGACAGGGCGCGTGCGGCGGAGGTGTCGCCGCTTTCTGCGCGGGCTTTCAAACGCGACCGGTCTACGGCCATGTAGGCGAATTCCTGGGCTACGAAGTAGCCGGTCACGGCGGTAATGGCCAGAACGACGGCGATACCGAACGCGATTCCGAGGGCGGTCAACACGGGAGGATCCGGGGCTCGGTGACAGGGGGGTCGTCACTGTTGGGCGGGATGGGTCTTCGAGGTTTGCGCTTGGCGCGACTCATGGCTCTCTCTGGTAACTCGCGGACAAAAGGTCTTCACAGGATAAGACGGATCTGCCTGCCGCAAAGTTCCCCGTGCGCCGGAAGTGCGATAGTCGGCACACAGGTGCACTCATCGTCTCGCCGTCGGGCGCGCATTGTCGCGCCGCGTGGGGCGTCGACACCGTGAGGAAGGGCGATTCTCGTGACGCTTCAGGGCTGCGACGAGAACAATCCTTCGTACTCCGGCGTGGCGGGAGGTGGGCTCTGGGGAGCCGATTCGGGCACTGTCTCGTCGTTCGGGTTGCTCGGCTGCAGGAAGAGCGGGCCGGTGAACTCGCTGTCGTGGCTCATGCCGTCCTTCTTTCGGAACTGGAGCTTTCGGAACTCGGGGCGACGGAAACGTCCCTGGCGGTGAGGCTTGCAGGGGCGGGTCGAGAGGGTGCGGGTCCTGTGACGATCGGGTGCGGTGACGATCAGGTGCGGTGACGATCGGATCCGCTCGGATGCGCTTGTGGAGCACGGGCATTCATTCGGCCACGGCGGTGCGGACGACGACCGTGCGCTGCGACACACCCTATACGCCGATGTCGGCCGCGGCGACGCGACACGGCGCGGGCGCCGTCGCGCCTAGACTCTTCCGGTGCAAACCGTGTCAGACACTCTCCGCTCGCCTCGACGACTCACGACCGAGGTGCTTGCCGGTTTGGTGACGTCGCTGGCGTTGATCCCCGAAGTCGTCTCCTTCGCGGTGATCGCCGGAGTCGATCCGAAGGTCGCGCTCTATACGTCGTGCATCATGGCGATGACCATCGCGTTCGTCGGGGGACGGCCGGCGATGGTGTCCGCCGCGGCGGGTGCGACTGCACTGGTGATCGCACCCCTCGTCGCCTCGCACGGACTCGACTATCTGATCGCGGCCGTCTGGCTCGCCGGTGCGCTGCAGATCGTGCTCGCCGTCGCCGGAGTCGCCAAACTCATGCGATTCATCCCTCGATCGGTGATGATCGGCTTCGTCAATGCCCTGGCGATCCTCATCTTCGCGGCGCAACTGCGGCATCTGTTCGGGGTGCCGTGGCTGGTGTATCCGCTGGTCGCGGCGGGCATCGTCATGATCGTGGTCATACCGAAACTCACGACCGCCGTGCCGGCCGCGCTCATCGCGATCGTCGCTCTCACCGGTGTAGTGGTTCTCTTCGGTATCGACGTGCCCGACGTCGCCGATCAGGGCGAGCTGCCCGGGGGCTTCCCCACGTGGATGATTCCCGACGTCCCTTTCACCATGGACACCCTCGCGATCATCGCCCCCTACGCGGTGGGCCTGGCGCTGGTCGGACTCATGGAATCGCTGATGACCGCAAAGCTCGTCGACGAGATCACCGACAGTCGTTCCGACAAGACCCGCGAAGCGTGGGGGCAGGGTGTTGCGAACTGGGCGGGTGCACTGTTCGGTGGCATGGGCGGCTGCGCGATGATCGGCCAGACCATGATCAACGTCAAGGAGGGGCGCGCGCGGACCCGGATCTCGACTTTCCTCGCCGGCCTGTTCCTGCTCCTGTTGTGTGTGACCGTCGGCGATGTGGTCGGGGCCATCCCGATGGCTGCGCTCGTGGCCGTGATGCTCGTGATCGCGGTGACCACTCTCGACTGGCACAGCATCGCACCCCGGACGTTGCGCTTGATGCCCCGCAGCGAGACTCTGGTGATGCTGGTCACGGTGGGCGCGACACTGGTCACCGACAATCTCGCGATCGGAGTGGTCTCGGGTGTGCTCACGGCGATGGTCGCGTTCGCACGGCGCGTCGCGCACATGACCCGGGTGGAGACGGTCGACGAGCGGGAGGGCACACGCACCTACCGGGTGTCCGGCGAGCTGTTCTGGGCGTCGAGCAACGACCTGGTGTACCGCTTCGACTATGCGGGCGATCCCGAGCACGTGGTCATCGATCTCACCGATGCGGAGGTATGGGACGCCTCGACCGTGGCGACGTTCGATTCCGTACAGCACAAGTACGCGGAGAAAGGGAAGCGAGTGGAGATCGTCGGGCTCGACGGCGTGAGCATGGAGCGTCTCGAGCGCCTGTCGGGAAAACTCGACTGACCCGATCGTTGCGGAGCACGCGGGGCACGTCACGACTGCGCCGCCGGCGACCGCGCAAATCGGACTTTCCCCGCAATAACCCTTGCCCCGAGACGATTTCGCACCCCCAGGCTGCGGGAGCGGAGGAATGTGGTCACAATGGGATGGCAGTGACAGACGTTACTGACACGACCGATGTACACCGCCTGATAGGAGAAGCACCGTGATCGATTTGGCCTTCCTGGCAGATTTCTTCAGCGCCGCCGCGTCTCTCTTCGATGCCCTGGATTTCTTCTCCGGTTCGGCTGAAGCTGCCGGTCTGTAGCAGGCTCGTAGAGCGCAGCGAGGGCCCGTGGGTTTCGACCCACGGGCCCTCGCCGTTCCGTCGTCGGTGGGAACCGGTTGTCCGGGTCATCCCCCGAGATGTGCGACGGTCGCGTCCAGGGTGCTCGCCACCAGTTCGAGGTCGGTCTCGGTGTGCTCTCGGTCCTGCGGCAACTGTTGCCGCAGTTCCTCTCCGGTGACGACGACGAATGCCCGACGGCGCTCGTCGGTGTCAGCGGCGTCGACGACGTGGAACCGGCCCTCCTCGAGAACCAGCACGGAGTCCGGAGACGACGAGCTGAGCAGGTCGCGCAGGTCGTCTACCGTCAGATGGGTCGACACATGGTCCTCCTGATTCGATGGGCGGGTACTTGTCGTGCGTACCCGGCAACGCAGCCCGTGAATCGGCGACCCGGCGCCGGAACGTCCGCGCTGGATCGGTAGCAAACCTGACGTGAGTCGACCCGAGCCGCTGCGATACAACTGATTGATGACAGAAACGCGATCGTCGGACTGTGCTGAAACACAACGCGGGGTTCCTCGGCGGTGGAAGCAGATCGATCCCTCGCGTCGGGGTGTTGTGCTGGCGTGGGTCGCTTTCACTCTGACGTTCGGTGGCGCCCGACTCGTGACGTGGCTGATTCAGATCGACACCAGCAACCTCGGTGACGTGAGCGCAGGCGGAGTGCACCTGCACCATTATCTGTGGGGGATCGTCCTGCTGGCAGGTGTTGCGATCTTCGGCCTGGTCGACCGGACTCCGAAAGCGCGAGCGTGGATGGGTCTCGCGTTAGGGGTGGCGCTCGCTCTGATCGTCGACGAGGCGGCACTGCTGATCACTCTCGAAGACGTGTACTGGCAATCCGAAGGATGGCCGTCGGTCGCGCTGGCGATCAGTGTGATCGGCATCGTCGGAACGGCACTGGTGCTGACCCGGAGCGGATCCGGGAACAATGGCGGGTCCGGGAATAGTGACGGATAACAACCATCCGATCCACTCGCGGAAACGCGGCCGGATCGCCGCCGCACCGGTCTACAGTTTCCGAAACTGCCGGCGGCCGAGCGGGCAGCGACAGTAACGGAGAGCCGATGACTTCCGTATCGCGACACGTCGCCCGAGGTGTTCTCACAGTGGGATGTGCTGTAGCCGTCGCCCTGGGCGCTGCGGGGACCGCCGCCGCAGACGAATGGCCGCCGATACCCGATTACCCCACTCCGTTCGTGCCGTTCGAGACGAAGAACTTCCTCACCCCCACCGACCCGGCCTACTGGAATCCGCTCGTCGCGCAGGAGCGGCTCACGTCGCCTTTCGGGACCTCCACCCGAATCGTGTGTACCGCCTTCCACGGCGTGACGTACGACTGCTGGCAGGCCGACGAGCACGGAAACCCGCACAAGCTCGTGAGGCTGCCTTTTAATCTGCCCAGCGTGACCGGCAGTTCCATGCCGGGTGGAGGCCCCGGTCACTACGTGTATCCGGGGTTCATCCCCGGTATCTGACGCACGCCTGCGCCAGGCGGGTGCGTTCGCCTGCGGTCGCGTACGGCGTTCGATTACGGTCGAAGGATCGCGACGAAGGGCAGCCGCACGATGACCTCGAGCAACGAGTCTCCGCGAGTGGTAGTGGGAGTCGACGGGTCCGATTCGTCGATCAATGCTCTCCGGTGGGCGGCGCGACTCGCGCCCGGCCTCGACGCGGGCATCGACGCCGTGACGTCGTGGGAGCTTCCGAACACCTACGGATTCGTGGCATATCCCGAGGACTACCGCCCCGACGTGGACGCGGCGAGCGTGCTCAAAACGGCTCTTACCGATGCGTTCGGAGAGAATCTTCCGCCCGGTCTACGCGAGCGCGTCGCCAAAGGGAATCCGGCTCAGGTCCTGACCGAGGCGAGCCGCGACGCGACGATGGTCGTGGTGGGCAGCAGAGGGCGCGGTGGGTTCGCGGGGCTGCTACTCGGTTCGGTCAGTTCATATGTCGCCGAGCACGCGGCGTGTCCCGTACTGGTGATTCGGCGAGGTGCCCGCGGCCTGGGAGAGCCCGTCGGTCCGACGACCGCCGATCGATGAACTCGAAGTAACCTCGTCCGGAGATCTCGGCTCCTTGCCACACCGCGCTGTATGCGAACCCGGTGACGAATCCGGTGCCGAGACCGAACGTGAACTCGGTATCCATGGTCGCGTGCAGATCCAGCCACGGGTGTCCGTCGGCATCCACGACGACGAATCGAGTCTCTGCCGGTACCTGCATCGGGACTCCGTACGGCGTCGGTTCAGGTGAGTCACGCTGCCGCACCACCTCGAACGAGACATTCTCGAAACGGGTGCCGTACCGGTCGCGGGACCGGTGCAGCGCGGTGGTCATGAACGGGACTCCGCCGAGGGAGTACCGGCTCAGCAGGATCTGGTTGTCGGCATCGAGATTGACGATCTGGTACACGAAGTAGTCGAGCGGTGCCTTGAGTGCCGCGGGTAGTGGCCTGTCGCGCAGGAGATACGGGCTGGGGCAGGCTCCGTATTCGAAGGAGCACAACCCGGCCACCTCCACAGTGGTCCCGCGATGGGTGATCGTCCCGCCGTATTCGGTCAGCAGCCCGAAATGCTTGTAAACCGGGTTGCGGAAGAACCACGACACTTTGTCGGTGTTGGTGAGGCGCAACGCGATATCGACGCCGCCCAGGCGACCTGCAAGTCGGTACTCCGGGTAGTTGCCGGTCAGCGTCAGATCGTCACCGAACCGGACGAGTGAGCCGTCCGGTTCGGCAACGAAGGTGTCGCCGAATGCGTAGTTGCCGAAGTGCGCGGGATGGGAGGCTGCGGTCCCGGCCACCAGGGCTGTGTTGCGGCGGGGACTGCCGGCGAGCGCGTCGTCGTTGTCGAATGCGACGGATCCCGTCGCGCCCACCAGGGACATCATCGAGAAGAACCGATGTGGCTCCGGGAGATCCGGGATCATGACTCCGAAATGCGTCCATCCGTACCGGCGGGACCGCATATGCGGCAGGAGGATTTCCGGTTCCGAGAAGGGTTGTCCGTCCGATGATTCGGCCGAATCGGCAACGCGGAGTGCAGAGCGCAGGATGCTCCGGATACCTGTGGACGCGATGCGATGCATGGCCGGGATACTGCCACGTGGATCATCGGCTCATCGTAGGGGCGGCGGTGGTTCGCGGCACACTACCCCGACCTGCGCACGCAAGCCGGCGACCGAAGCGGTGAAGTCCATCCCGGGGATAGTCCCAGGACGCGGACCGCCGGTTCGGTCGCCGGGCGCGATTGTCGGTCTCACTCACGCGCGTCCGTGCGCGTCGACTACAGGCCCGATCCGGAATCGGTTCCTGTGGTGTGGAGTCACCAGGGGAGGGTGTCGGGGGTGTTCGAGGCCGGTGCGTCGAGAAGCTTGTCGAGCCACAACACGGCTTCGACGAGCATCTCGAGACGGCTGATCCAGTCCATGCCCAATCCGACGGGGCCCAGTTTCACACGTGCTTCGGCAGCGCCGCCGGCAAGTACGTCGGCGACGGCCTTCATGACGCTCGACTCGGGTTCTTCGAGGCTGCTGAGGTCGACCTCTGCGCCGCCCGTGGTGCGGATCGTGAGAGCGACACCCTCGTCGCCGCGTAGTTCCGGTCCGAGCTTGCTCACCAGAACATCCGCGATGCTGCTCACGACCCACCGGTAGACACCGTTGTAGGGGGGCGGGTGCGAATCGGTGCTCGAGACGAGTGCGCCGACGGCTTCGGTCAGTTCGTTGTACGCCTTGCTGTCCGCGAGGGCGAGCAGATACCCGCCGATCTCCGCGTCGGTACGCGTAATGCCGAGTGATTTGTCGTTCATCTCGGTCGGGTGCCCGCGAGAGTGCGTTGCCACACATCCCATTGCCGATCCGGTGGGCACCCCCGAGAACAGTGGTCTGCGTCTCAACGACCTCGTACGCTGAGATCATGAAGCACATCAGCACCGGCCCACACGACGTGACCGTCGATGTGGGGGACATGATCGAACTGCACGTGAAGGAGAACACGTCCCACGACTACTGCTGGTTCACCAACCGCGTGGGTGCGGGCCTGATGCTGCACGACATCCGGTGCGTGCCCTCCGACAACCCTTTTCCCGGGGCATCGAGCGAACGGATCTTCTATCTCAAGGCACGGCGTCCCGGGCGGTGGCCGGTGTCGCTGCGCATGCGGCGGCTGGCCGATCTCGATGCCGATCGCGCACAGATGACGGTGACGGTGCGCAACGGCGTCTCCGATCAGCGCAACGCGTCCGGTGAGTCCAGGTCGCGCGCCGAGTAGGTGTCGCACGCGTCGACCTGTCCCGTGCGGTAGCCGGCGAGGAACCATTTCTGGCGCTGGTCCGACGAACCGTGGGTCCACGCTTCGGGGTTGACGCGGCCCGACGCGGCGGACTGGATCCGATCGTCACCCACTGCGGACGCCGCCGACAGGGCGTCGCGGATGTCGGTGTCGCTGAGCGGCGACAGGAACGGCTGCCCGGTGGACGGGTCGGGCATCTTGTCCGCGTAGTACGCCCACACCCCTGCGTAGCAGTCGGCCTGCAATTCGGTGCGTACCGCGCCGGACTCCGGCCCGCGCGGATCGGCCTGCGCACGCCCGAGGTCGCCGAGCTGGTTCTGGATGTGATGCCCCACCTCGTGAGCGACCACGTACTCCTGCGCGAGCGGTCCCGCACTCGCTCCGAAGCGTGTCACGAGTTCGTCGAAGAAGCTGGTGTCGAAATACGCCGTCTCGTCGGGCGGGCAATAGAACGGGCCGATATCGCTGGTGGCATTGCCGCAGCCCGTCGAGGTCGCGCCGCTGAAGAGCTCGACGCCGGGCTGCACGTACGCCACCCCGGTCTGCTGCGCGAGGTTCTCCTCCCACACCAGATCGAGGCTCCCCACCGTGCCCACGATGCGGCAGTCGACCTTCGCGTTGAAATCGGCTCCCGTCTCGCAGCCTTCGACGGTGCCGCCTGCCCCGTACCCGGTGGACTCGCCGGGGTCGCCGGAGCCGAGCAGCGACCCGGGATCTCCACCGAACAACAGTGCGAGGATCAGGATCAGGATGCCGCCGGTTCCGCCACCGAGCGCGATCTTGCCGCCCCGTCCGCCGCCCCCGGTACGGACTCGGCCCGGGTTCATCCGTGCGCCCTCGTTGAAGGTCATCGCATCGCTCTCTCGTCGCAGTGCCCAGAAGTCGCACCAGCTTGTCACGAGGCGATTCGGCATGCGTGTGCCCGCCCTGTTCTTGTCTTTCGTAGGATTACACCCGACGAACCCGTCGCTGTCGTTTCGAAAGGACTTCCGTGCTGCGCACCCATCTCGCCGGCTCGTTGCGAGCCGAGCACGCCGAGCAGACTGTCACCCTCACAGGTTGGGTCGCTCGGCGCCGCGACCACGGCGGGGTCATCTTCATCGACCTGCGCGATGCGTCGGGGGTGGCGCAGGTGGTCTTCCGCGACCCGGGAGTGCTGGAACAGGCGCACCGTCTCCGCGCCGAATACTGCGTCAAGGTCACCGGCGTGGTCGAGATGCGGCCCGAAGGAAACCAGAACTTCGAGATTCCCACCGGCGCCATCGAGGTCAATGCCACCGAACTCGAGGTGCTGAACGAGTCCGCTCCGCTGCCGTTCCAGCTCGACGATCAGGCGGGCGAGGAAGCGCGTCTCAAGTACCGCTACCTCGACTTGCGACGCGAAGGCCCGGGCAAGGCCATCCGGCTGCGCAGCAAGGTCAACGCCGCCGCACGGGCAGTGCTGGCCCAGCACGAGTTCGTCGAGGTCGAGACCCCTACGCTGACGCGCTCCACGCCCGAGGGCGCTCGTGACTTCCTGGTACCCGCCCGCCTGCAGCCCGGGAACTTCTACGCGCTGCCGCAGTCCCCGCAGCTGTTCAAGCAGTTGCTCATGGTCGGCGGCATCGAGCGGTACTACCAGATCGCCCGCTGTTACCGCGACGAGGATTTCCGCGCGGACCGGCAGCCCGAGTTCACCCAGCTCGACATCGAGATGGCGTTCGTGACCCAGGACGATGTCATTCTGCTCGCCGAAGACGTGCTGGAAGCGCTGTGGCGCCTCGTCGGCTACGAGATCCAGACGCCGATCCCGCGGATGACGTACGCGGACGCGATGCGTCGTTTCGGGTCGGACAAGCCCGACCTCCGGTTCGGGATCGAACTGGTCGAGTGCAAGGAATTCTTCAAGGACACCACCTTCCGGGTGTTCCAGGCCGAGTACGTCGGTGCGGTCGTCATGGAAGGTGGCGCGAGCCAGCCGCGGCGCCAGCTCGATGCGTGGCAGGAATGGGCCAAGCAGCGCGGGGCCAAGGGCCTGGCGTACGTGCTGGTGGGGGAGGACGGGGAACTCACCGGTCCGGTTGCCAAGAACCTCACCGACACCGAGCGCGCCGGACTCGCGGCACACGTGGGCGCGAAGCCGGGCGATTGCATCTTCTTCGCCGCCGGCCCCACCAAGCCGATGCGTGCACTTCTCGGCGCGGCACGCGGGGAGATCGCCCGC
Organism: Rhodococcus sp. NPDC058639; assembly: GCF_042717545.1. Lineage (NCBI taxonomy): Bacteria > Bacillati > Actinomycetota > Actinomycetes > Mycobacteriales > Nocardiaceae > Rhodococcus > Rhodococcus sp. NPDC058639. Next base: position 401,963 of record NZ_JBHXRF010000004.1, on the reverse strand, counting down.
AAGCTCGACCTGATCGATCCGAACGCCTGGGCTTTCGTGTGGATCGTCGACGCGCCGCTGTTCGAACCGGCCGCAGACGCGACGGCGAGCGGCGATGTGGCACTGGGGCATTCGGCGTGGACGGCGGTGCACCACGCCTTCACCTCGCCCAAGCCCGAATTCATGGACACGTTCGACACCGACCCCGGATCGGCGCTTGCGTACGCGTACGACATCGTGTGCAACGGCAACGAGATCGGTGGCGGTTCGATCCGTATCCATCGTCCCGACATCCAGGAACGCGTGTTCAAGGTGATGGGCATCTCGGAGGAGGAGGCGAACGAGAAGTTCGGCTTCCTTCTCGACGCGTTCAAGTACGGTGCGCCCCCGCACGGCGGCATCGCCTTCGGCTGGGATCGCATCACCGCTCTGCTCGCCGGGATGGATTCGATCCGCGAGGTCATCGCGTTTCCGAAGTCGGGTGGGGGAGTCGATCCGCTGACGGACGCGCCGGGTCCCATCACTCCGGAGCAGCGCAAGGAGTCGGGTATCGATTACAAGCCCGAACCTGAGGCGGACAAGGCTGCTCCCGCCAAGAGCTGACCCAGCTACCTCGAGGCCGCACGTCCTGATGGGCGTGCGGCCTCGCCGTATCTCCGAACAAGACCGATTTCGAATGCGACGGAAACGCGAAAATAACCGAACAGCGCACCTCCGTCCTGTTGCGGACCAACCGGCGCGACCACGCCGTTTGCCCACGGCAGGAGACGGGTACCTCGGTCGGGAGATCGCGGCGCCGCCCCTGGGCGCCGCACGAAGGAGGGAACTACCAGATGCCCGACGTGCGCGTGATGATGTACAAGCCCCTCGCGATGGCAACGAGTATCGGAGGAGGTGTGCTCGCGGGAGCGGTCTTCAATCAATTGTGGAAGCGGGTGGGTCCGAATCGCCCGAAGCCGGAGCCTCGAGACCTGGCGCAGAGCACTCGCGACGTACTCGTCGCGGCCGCATTCCAAGGGTTGATCTTCGGCGTGGTGAAAGCCGGCGTGGACCGCGCCACCGCGAAAGGCTTCCAGAAGGTCACCCACACATCACCGGAGTAGTCTCGACCATTTCTCAGCAGTGATGTGCGGCACCCCCCGCGCCGCCCTCTCTTCCACGAATACCCGTTGAGCAACTTCACCTGGCAGAGTTGACCCGGTCGCCGGTGCGACGGTCGAGCGGGTCGTGAACGACGGTGCGCCGACGGAAAGATCGAGAGGGCGGCGCTTCATGCACGACGTGGCCGAGGCGGATCCGGTCGGGGAGTACGACACCCCGTTCAGTCCGCAGTACGACGAGCTACACACAGCTTCCGGTGAGATCCGGGAGCACTGGAGCGAACTCGCCGGGGTGCTCGAGGGCCGCTCGCCCGCGGTGCTCGAGCGCTACCGGCGACGCGTACGCACGCTGGTCGACAATCACGGCATCACCTACAACCCGGTCGACTCGGTGGGTTCGGACGGAGAACCGACCGGCCCGGTGCGCTGGGAGGTCGACGCCCTACCCCTGGTTCTCGCCGCCGACGATTGGGCGGTTCTCGAACGAGGACTCGTGCAGAGATCCCGCGTCCTCGACGCGCTGCTGGCAGACCTGTACGGCCCGCAACGCACGCTCACTACCGGCTTGCTGCCTCCGGAGTTGGTCTTCGGCCATCCCGGATACCTGCGAGCGGCCCACGGAGTCACGCTCCCAGGGCCGCATCAACTCTTCATCCACGCGGTGGATGTGGCGCGGCATCGCGACGGTAGCTTCCGTGCGATCCGCGACCACACCCAGGCGCCGTCCGGTCTCGGCTACGCCATGGCGGATCGGCGGGTCGTCGCCCATGCGATGCCGGAGATCTACACCACCGCCGGCCCGCGGCCCCTCGCACCGTTCGGTCACGCGCTCAGGCTCGCCCTGCGCGACGTCGCGCCCAGCGGTGTCGAGGACCCGTTCGTGGTGGTCCTCAGTCCAGGAGCGCAATCCGAAACCGCCTTCGACCAAGCACATCTCGCGAGCGTGCTGGGCGTGCCGCTCGTCGAGTCGGCCGACCTGACCGTGCGGGAGGGGAGGCTGTGGATGCGTTCGCTGGGGTCGCTGACACGCGTCGACGTGGTGATGAGGCGAATCGACGCCGACTACGCCGACCCGCTCGACCTCCGGCGCGATTCGAGACTCGGCGTGGTCGGACTCGTGGAGGTCGTCCGACGCGGTGGAGTGTCGCTGGTCAACCCGCTCGGCAGTGGTGTGCTCGAAAACCCCGCTCTCGCCGGATACCTTCGGCCGCTCGCCCGGGCGCTGCTCGACGAGGACCTCCTGCTCGAGTCCGAGGAGACCCACTGGGGCGGCACCGCCTCCGGACTCTCGGAACTCACCTCGCGACTTTCAGATCTGGTCGTGCGCTCCACCGTCACTGCGGAAACCGTTGTCGGCGAGACGTTGACTGCCGCAGAGCGTGAGGAGTTGCTCGCTCGTGTGAAGGCGCAACCCGGCAACTGGGTGGCACAGGAACGTGTCGAGTACTCCCACGCGCCCAGCCTCGACGGAACGGCCGTGACGGCGTCTCCCGTGAGTCTCCGGTTGTTCACCGTCGCGCAGCGCGTCGGATACACACCCATGCCCGGCGGGCTGTGTGAGGTGCTGGTACCGGGCGTCGCACCGGAAACCGAACCGCGAGTAGCGGCGAAGGATGTCTGGGTACGGACTGTCGCGGGTGGCGCCACCACCGACGCGGCGGGCTCTGCCGCGCCGGAATCGTTGCCGCGCTTCGCGGTGCCTTCCACCGAGGTGGTGGCCTCACCGCGCGTGCTCAACGACATGTTCTGGATCGGCCGCTACAGCGAGCGCGCAGAAGACACGGCGCGACTGCTCATTTCGATGAGGGAGCGTTACCAGGACTACCGGAACCGGCCGTGGCTCGAGGGCAGCGACTGCTTGCCGGTTCTGCTCGGCACACTCGTCTCGACGTCGCAGCTCAGCGAGGGTGTCTCGATGGTGGACGACCATCGCAACGTCGTGGCGGAGTTCCGCGCCCTGACCGTGGATCGGGCGCGGCCGGGCTCGCTGGCGCAGTCGTTCGGTGGGCTCGAGCGCGCCGCCCGCGCCGTGCGGGACCAGCTCTCGCACGACACCTGGACGGTCCTGGCCGACGTGCAGCGCGCCCTCGACGACCTCGCGGTCGATCCGGAAGACGACGGAGCTCAGCTCGGCGCGACCCAGTCGGCGGTTCTCAACGGCATGCTCGCCCTGTCCGGTCTCGGCGCGGAATCGATGGTGCGCGACCTGGGCTGGCACGTGATGGACATCGGCAAACGCCTCGAGCGGGGCCTGGCGCTGGTGTCGCTGCTGTCCTCGACCCTGACCCGCGAGCACACCCGGCCCACCGAACGCGCGCTCATGGAATCGGTGCTCGCCGCAGCGGAGAGCTCGGTGACGTTCCGGCGACGCAATACCACGGTGCGGGTCGCCGCCGTCGCCCAACTGCTCCTGTTCGACCCGGGTAATCCGCGCTCGCTCGCGTACCTCCTCGACCGGCTGCGCGAGAACCTGGTGGCATTGCCGCACTCGTCGGGCTCGTCCCTGCCGGAGCGACTCGTCGACGAACTCCTCGCGACATTGCGCCGCTGCGACCCGTCCGACCTCGAGACGGTCACCGACGGTGTCCGCGCGGAGTTCGCGCGCCTGCTCGGCTCCACCCATGCCGGGCTGACGGAACTCGCCGTCGTCTTGATGAAGGGACCGCTGTCGTTGCCCGGTGGAACCCGGCCGCTGTGGGGCGGCACAGAGCGGAGGGACCTGCCATGACAGTCGCCGACGGATCCAGCGAGCCCGGTGTGCGGCGGTACCGCATCGTGCACCGCACCACCTACCGCTACTCGGGTGCTGTGACCTCCTCCTACGGCCGCGGATACCTGCTCCCCCGGGAGACCGACCGGCAACACGTGCTCTCCAGCGAGGTCACTGTGAGCCCCGCGCCGGCGGACATGTCCACCGGCGCTGACCTGTGGGGCAACCGCGATCTGTTCTTCCACGTCACCGACACGCACGAGGTGCTCGAAGTGGTCGGACGCTCCGAGGTTGCGGTCTCACCTCCGGACCCGGGGCGGTTGCGTACGCCGGCGTGTCTGGCGCCGTGGGAAACGGCCCGCCCGGCCGGCCCCGCCGGTGCGCTGGCCGTCGACTTCGTACTCGACGTGCGTCCACCGGAGATCGACGACGACGTGCGTGCCTACGCGGAGAAGACGTTCACCGCCGGGCGACCGATCGCCGAGGCGATCGTCGACTTGACCCACCGGATCTTCACGGACTTCACCTACAGGTCGGGGTCGACATCCGTGTCCACCCGCGTTGCGGAAGTGCTGGCGGCCGGATCGGGCGTGTGTCAGGACTTCGCGCGCCTGGCGATCGCATGCCTGCGCTCCCAGGGGTTGGCAGCACGCTATGTCTCCGGATATCTCGCGACCAACCCGCCGCCCGGGAAGGAACGCATGGTCGGGGTCGACGCAACGCACGCGTGGGCGTCGGTGTGGCTGCCGGACGGCACGTGGCTGGACTTCGACCCCACGAACGATCAACTCGGCGACGAGCGGTACACGACCGTGGCGTGGGGACGCGACTATGCGGATGTGTCGCCGTTGCGGGGCGTGATCTACACGGAGGCGCAGGACAGCACGATCGAGGTGTCGGTGGATGTCGCGCCGGTCGACGAAGAATTCTCCGCTGCGGGAGGACGTTCCGATCAGGGTGATCGAACCCCGTAGACATCGGGAACACGTCCGCGGGCGCCCGGTCGTCGATCTCGTGAGATACCCGGTGTGCTGCCGGGACGGTGCAGGTCTGGACAAAGCGGACGCGCCCTGTCGAGCGTGACCGTCGAAGGTCCTGAGTGACCGAGGTCTTCTGCGAGCCCATTTCGTGACCGAGAACCTGTAGATTGGTCCGTGATGACTGCAACATTGGCGGACCCCGTGTCAGAGGTAGTGCAGGCAGCCGAGCAGCTGCTCACTCGTCGTACCGGGGCGCCGGTCAAACTGGCGGATCCCGTGGACCTCGGGGGCAGTGGCAGGTCGGTCGTTCTCCGGGTGCGGGTCGCCGCGAACCCCTTCTCGTTGCCGCGCACACTCGTGCTCAAGCAGGTGCCGCCGTCGCGCGGCGCCGGCCACGTCGACTTCCACGGTTCCGCGACAGACGAGCAGATCGCATTCCTGCGCGAAGCGGTCTCGTACCAGTTCGCGACCGCCCTCGCCAAGGACCACCGTCCCGGTGCGGAACTGCTCGCGTACGACTTCGCGACCCGGTTGCTCGTCCTGAGCGATCTCGGCGACGCGACCCCTCTGGCGACTCTGATGCGCAGTGGTGACACCGAGACCGTCGGCAACACGCTCATGGCGCTTGCGCAGGCTCTCGGCCGGATGCACGCCGCGACCGTGGGACGAGAAGAGGACTTCGCGGCGTTGCTGCGCCGCGCCGACGTCTCGCATGTCGCCGACATGGTGTCGGAACAGGCGATCGACGCAGTCCGCGGTGTGCCCGAACTGCTGGCCACCGACTTCGGTCTCACCGTGCCCGATTCGGTCCGGGAACGGGCCGAACGCGCGGCAAAGCTGTTCACCGGCGGTCGTCACCGGGCGTTCAGCCCGTCGGACCTGTGCCCGGACAACATCGTCGTCGGCGACGACGGCGTGCAGTTCCTCGACTACGAGTGGGGAGGCTTTCGGGACGCGACCCTCGACATCGCATTCGCCCTGACGTCCTTCCCCCTGTGCGTGTGTGCCGTCCCCATGACCGTGGGGCGGATGCGGGCGATGGCCGACGCGTGGCGCGCCGAGGTCGTGGGCATGTGGCCGCATCTGGCCTACGACGAAGTGCTGGCCGAACGTCTTCTGGACGCGCTGTTGGCGTGCGTCTGGCTCAGCACACATCTGTTCCTGCCCGAGGACCACGCCCGGATCGCCTCGGTGCGCGAGCACGAACTGTCGGTGCCGCGAATCGAAGCGCTGCGTTCCCGCTGGATGCTGCTCGCCGATTTCGCGGCCGACACCGGCCACGACGACGTCGCCGGACATGCGCGTGAGGTGCTCGAACAGCTCGAGGCACGCGAAGCCGCCTGACGCCCACCTGTCCGGGTCACACCGGCGGCACGGGTTCGACGCGCGCGCTGCCGTTCAGGACGCGGAAGCCCGCCGCCCGTCGTGCGCCGGTCGACGGGTCGGTACGGTCACCGAGGAAGAACCACTCCATCTGCACCGCATCCGGAGTCACCTCGAGGACGCCGAAGCCGTGCGAGTCGAGTTCGACGAACCGAATGTGCCGGTTGGTCGACCGCACGACCTCCTCCAGCGCCGGTGATGCCGTGCGCGGCGGGACCCCCAGCAGCTCGTCGATATTGGCCGACGTCACCGACGGCACCACGAACTCGGTAGCGACGGTGCCCGCACCCGGATAGTCGGCCGGGTCGGCGGGAATGTCGATGGCCCACGACGTGTGGATGTCGCCCGTGAGGAATACGACATTGCGCCGTCCCGCCCCGCTGATCGCGTCGAGCAGACGCTGACGGTCGGCCGGGTACCCGTCCCACTGGTCGGTGCTGAACGGCACTCCGCTCGACGGCGCACCGAGCAGCGCGGTGAGCGCACCGGTCGTGCGCACGTCGAGGGGAGGTAGCAGGAGCGGTGCGAACATCACGGAGTTGCCGACGAGCTGCCATCGAGTCGGAGAACTCGCCACACCCGCGGTGAGCCAGGCCATCTGGTCCTTGCCCGTGATCGTGCGGCCGGGGTCGTCGACAGTCTTCCCGTCCACCGGCCGAGCCTGCTCGGAACGGTACGTGCGCAGATCGAGCATCGACAGTTCGGCGAGGTCGCCGAACCGGAGCCGCCGGTACAGACGATCGCCTTCCCTCCGGACCGGCATCCATTCGTGGTACGCCCGGACCGATGCGGCCTTGCGCGCGGCCCAGTCGCCCTCGGTCGCCGGATCGTGGTTCTCGGCACCGCCCGACCACGCGTCGTTCGCGGACTCGTGGTCGTCCCACACCACGATCCACGGCACGAGGGCGTGCAGCCGCTGCAGATCGGGGTCGGTCTTGTACTGGCCGTGCCGCATCCGGTAGTCGGCGGTGGTGACGATCTCGTGCGACGGACGATGCGCCCGTACTTCGGATCCCGTCGAGACCGGGAATTCGCCGGCCGCGTACTCGTACAGATAGTCGCCCAGATGAACCATCGCGTCCAGGTCGCCGCGTGCGGCGAGATGCCGGTACGACGCGAAGTACCCGCCCTCCCAGTCCGCGCACGACACGACGCCGAACCGGAGACGGTCGACGTGCGCGCCGGCTGTCGGTGCGGTGCGTGTGCGACCGGTGGGGGAGACGGCCCCGCCGGCGAGGAAGCGATAGTAGTAATCCGTGCCGGGTGCCAGGCCGGTCGCATCGACCTTCACGGTGTGGTCCGCGTCGGCTGTCGTCGATACCGATCCCGACGCCACCGTGTCGGAGAATTCGGCGTCCCGGGCGATCTCCCATTGCACCGTGGTCGCGGGCCCCACGCCGGAGCCGGGGACCGCGTCGGGCGTGGGAGTTACGCGGGTCCAGAGGATGACCGCGTCGGGGAGCGGATCGCCGGAGGCCACGCCGTGTGCGAAGACGGCCGGGGCCGCCGACGCGCCGGGAGTGGTCGCCGCGGCCAGAGCGGACGTGCCGGCAACCAGCGCGCCGGCTCGGAGGAGTGTTCGACGCGTCACACGAGGTAGGGGCACGGCGTCGATCTGACCACGCCGATAGGCCCGGTTCAGGGCAAACGGCAGAAATGCACCGAAATGTCACCGGTTGTTCGCCGGGTACTGCGACCGCGGCGGTCGGTGGGAGCTTGTAGCGTCGGAGTGGTGAGTGACGTATTCGGGGCGGACGATCCTTCGGCAGAACCGGACGCTCTCTTCGAGGCGCCCCGCGAGGAGGACCCCGAACCCGAACCGGAGATACGCCGCGCACCCGCAGCGCCGACCGGCCCCTCTGCTCCTCTCGCCGCCCGCATGCGTCCCGCGAGTCTCGACGAGGTGGTCGGCCAGCAGCACCTGCTCGAACCCGGCGCCCCGCTCCGGCGTCTCGTCGAAGGTTCGGGCGCGGCGTCCGTCGTGCTGTACGGCCCGCCCGGCACCGGGAAGACGACGCTGGCGTCGTTGATCTCCGGTGCGACCGGACGCCGATTCGAAGCACTGTCGGCGCTGTCCGCCGGTGTGAAGGACGTGCGTGCGGTCATCGATGTGGCGCGCCGCCGGCTCGCCCACGGCGAGCAGACGGTGCTGTTCATCGACGAGGTCCACCGGTTCTCGAAGACCCAGCAGGATGCGCTGCTCGCCGCTGTGGAGAACCGGATCGTGCTGCTCGTCGCGGCTACCACCGAAAATCCCTCCTTCTCCGTCGTCGCCCCGCTGCTGTCGCGCTCGCTGGTGCTCCAACTGCAACCGCTCGGCACCGAGGACATCCGGCAACTCCTCGAACGTGCCCGCGTCGACGAACGCGGACTCGGTGGCATGGTGGACATCACCGACGACGCGCTCGATCACCTCGTACGGCTCGCCGGCGGCGACGCGCGACGGGCGCTGACCGCGCTCGAGGCCTCCGCCGAGACGGCGTCGGACCGTGCCGGTGACGGCGACGCCGTCATCGATCTGTCCACTGTCGAGTCGAGCATCGACCGGGCTGCGGTGCGCTACGACCGCGACGGCGACCAGCACTACGACGTCGCGAGCGCGTTCATCAAGTCGCTACGCGGTTCCGATGTCGATGCCGCCCTGCACTACCTGGCGCGCATGATCGTCGCGGGGGAGGACCCCCGCTTCATCGCCCGGCGCCTGATGATCCAGGCCAGCGAAGAAGTGGGTATGGCCGATCCCACCGCGTTGCAGACCGCGGTCGCCGCATCACACGTCGTGCAGCAGGTCGGGATGCCCGAGGCTCAGCTCGCTCTCGCCCAGGCCACCATCCACATCGCCACCGCCCCCAAATCGGGTGCGGTCACCGCCGCACTGGGTGCCGCGATCGCCGATGTCAAATCGGGCAAGGCCGGGATGGTGCCCGCGCATCTGCGTGACGGGCACTACCAGGGCGCGCAGAAGCTCGGCAACGCCGTCGGGTACCGGTATCCGCACGACCATCCGGACGGTGTGCTCGCCCAGCAGTACGCGCCCGACGAACTGGTCGGGGTCGACTACTTCCGGCCGACCAACCACGGAGCCGAACGTGAACTGGCGTCGCGGGTGCCGAAGCTCCGCCGCATCGTGAGAGGCGAGCGGTAGGCGGACGTGACGCCCGTCGGACCGACCGGAAGTCGATTGCGTCGGGGCGTTAAGCTGAACGATGGCCGTTTCGCGCGGCCGGCAGGCCACACCGGGCAGTTCCCGGAACCGTCACACGACAAAGGACCATGACGTGCAGACCCATGAGATCCGTAGGCGCTTTCTCGATCACTTCGTGAAGGCCGGCCACACCGAGGTGCCCAGCGCGTCGCTGATCCTCGCCGACCCGAATCTCCTGTTCGTCAATGCCGGCATGGTTCCCTTCGTGCCGTTCTTCCTCGGGCAGCAGACCCCGCCGTACGCCCGTGCGACGTCGGTGCAGAAGTGCGTGCGCACGCTCGACATCGAAGAGGTCGGCAAGACGACCCGGCACAACACGTTCTTCCAGATGGCCGGCAACTTCTCCTTCGGGGATTACTTCAAGGAAGAGGCCATCGCCTTCGCGTGGTCGCTGCTCACCGGTTCCGTCGACGACGGCGGTTACGGCATCGATCCGGAAAAGCTCTGGGTCACCGTGTATCTCGACGACGACGAAGCGTTCGCGATCTGGCGCGACAAGATGAACGTGCCCGAGGCCCGTATCCAGCGGCGCGGCATGAAGGACAACTACTGGTCCATGGGAATCCCCGGGCCGTGCGGTCCGTGCTCGGAGATCTTCTACGACCGTGGCCCCGAGTACGGCGTCGAAGGCGGCCCGGAGGCTGATGAAGACCGCTACATCGAGATCTGGAATCTCGTCTTCATGCAGAACGAGCGCGGCGAAGGCCGCTCCAAGGACGACTACCCGATCCTCGGACCGCTGCCGAAGAAGAACATCGACACCGGTATGGGCGTCGAGCGGGTGGCGTTCCTGCTCCAGGGCGTCGAGAACGTGTACGAGACCGATCTGCTCCGTCCCGTGATCGACAAGGCCGCCGAACTGACGGGCGCGGTGTACGGCGCCAAGCACGAGGACGACGTCCACTTCCGGGTTATCGCCGACCACGCCCGCACAGCCGCGATGCTCATCGTCGACGGCGTCAACCCCGGCAACGACGGCCGTGGATACGTCCTGCGCCGTCTGCTGCGACGGATCGTGCGCTCGGCGCGTCTGCTCGGCGCCGAGCGGCCCACGATGGCCGAGTTCATGGCCGTCGTGCGCGACACCATGGCACCCTCGTATCCCGAACTGGCCACGTCCTTTTCTCGCATCGAGACCGTTGCGGTGGGCGAGGAGACCGCGTTTCTCAAGACGCTCGGCACCGGCAGCAAGCTCTTCGAAGGCGCGGTCGACGCCGCGAAGGCGCAGGGCGAGACCGTGCTCGGCGGAACCGCCGCATTCACCCTCCACGACACCTACGGCTTCCCCATCGACCTCACGCTCGAGATGGCATCCGAGGCCGGACTGACCGTGGACGAAGACGGCTTCCGGTCGCTGATGGCGGAACAGCGCCAGCGCGCGAAGGACGACGCGCGGGCCCGCAAGCACGCGCACGCCGACCTGACGGTCTACAAGGAACTCCTCGATCGTGGCCCCACCGAGTTCACCGGCTTCGGTGAACTTGTGACCGAGGCGCACGTGCTCGCCGTGATCACCGGTGGCGAACGCCTGCACACCGCATCTGCCGGGCAGAAGGTCGAGCTGATCCTCGACCGCAGCCCCCTCTATGCGGAGTCGGGCGGCCAGATCGCCGACGTGGGCACGATCACCGGACCGGGCCTGAAGATCAAGGTCGACGACGTCCAGAAGATCGCCAAGCAGTTGTGGACGCACAAGGTCACCGTCGTCGAAGGACAGGTGACCGAAGGTGACGCGGTGCTGGTCCAGGTCGACCCCGAATGGCGCAAGGGCGCGACCCAGGGCCATTCGGGCACCCACCTCGTGCATGCCGCGCTGCGAGAGGTCCTCGGCCCCAACGCCGTCCAGGCCGGGTCGCTCAACAAGCCCGGTTACCTGCGGTTCGACTTCTCCTGGCCCGGTGCGTTGTCGGAGCAGCAGAAACAGGACATCGAGGTCGTCACCAACGAGGCCGTCGCGGCGAACTACCCGGTCAACACGTTCGTCACCGACCTCGACAAGGCCAAGAAGATGGGCGCGATGGCGCTCTTCGGCGAGAACTACGGCGACGAGGTGCGTGTCGTCGAGATCGGTGGCCCGTTCTCGATGGAGCTGTGCGGCGGCACCCACGTGCAGCACTCGTCGCACGTCGGCACCGTCACGCTGCTCGGTGAGCAGTCGGTGGGGTCGGGTGTGCGCCGGGTCGAGGCCTACGTCGGACTCGATTCCTACCGCCACCTCGCGAAGGAACGGGCACTGCTCGCAGGCCTGTCGTCGACTCTGAAGGTGCCCTCCGAGGAGGTTCCCGGACGCGTCGAGTCGCTGATCGAGCGGCTCAAGGCAGCAGAGAAGGAACTGGAGAAGACGCGGGCGGCCAACGTTGCAGCGGCGGCGGGCAATTACGCCGGCAAGGCGCAGCGGATCGGCGACCTGCTCGTGGTGGCCGAGACGGCACCCGAAGGCGTCACCGGCAACGACCTGCGCACCCTGGTATCCGACATCCGCGGACGGCTGGGCTCCGAGCCCGCTGTCGTGCTGCTCCTGGGCAGTGCCGACGGAAAGGTTCCCTTCGTCGTCGCCACCACCAAGGCCGCGCAGGCGATGGGCGTCAAGGCCGGCGATCTCGTCGCGAGCTTCGGACCCGCGATCGGTGGCCGCGGCGGTGGCAAGCCCGATATGGCACAGGGAGCGGGCTCGGATCCGTCCGGCATCCGTGCCGCACTCGATGCCTTCCGTGCCCGGCTCAGCGAGCTGGCCGGCTGAGCGTGGCTGACCTGCCGGGCCCGGATCGACCCGGGGCCGACGACCCCGGCCGAGGCCGACGAATCGGGATCGACGTCGGGAGCGTGCGGATCGGGGTCGCCTCGAGCGACCCCGATTGCATCCTCGCCACGCCCGTCGAGACCGTGCCGCGCTCGAAAGACCGCGGTCCCGACGCGCCGGATATCCGGCGCATTGTCCAAATCGTTATGGAATACGAGGCCGTTGAGGTTATCGTCGGGCTGCCGCAGACGCTGCGCGGTGAGCCCGGCAAGGCCGCGAAACTGGCGAGCGAGTTCGCTCGCCGCATTCGCAGGCAATTGCCCGACGTTCCCGTGCGCATGGCCGATGAACGTTTCACCACGGTCACTGCGGCGCGTGCCCTCCGCGAGAGCGGGGTGAGCGCAAGGGGCGCGCGGCCGGTGATCGACCAGGCCGCGGCCGTGGCCATATTGCAGGGTTGGTTGGACGAGCGGAGCGCAGCAGTGAACGAAGCCGACGGAGACCTCGGGGGAAGCCGGTGAACCGGCACGGGCAGTCCGACGACCGTTCCGAACCCACACGGCAAGGGTTGTTCTCCGATCCGTACGCCGGTAGTTACAGGGGACCGGCGGATCGGCGTGGCGAAGGCGACTACCGCTACGACACTCCACCGCAGTCACCGCTGCCACCGCAGGCACCGCACCCGACGCGTTCGCCGGACGACGACGAGACGAACGTGCTGCATTTCGAGCAGGGGGCCTTCGACGGTCCGCCTCCCGGTCACGCACCCGGCTCCGGCTATCCGCCCGAGCAGAGCGGACAACGACCCGGCTACGCCGACGACGAGTACGCCGACGGGTACTCCTACGCACAGCGGGAGGGGTACCGCTACGACAACACCGGCGATGCCTACGACGGCTACGACGCCACCGGAGACGGGTACGACGGCGACGGCTACAGCCGCCACCCCGCGCCTCGGGACGGGAACGATCCCTACCCCGCGGCCGCACCGGGCCGCGACTACGTCGGCACCCCAGACGACGAGTACGACGAAGACGACTACGACTCGTCCTCGTACGACGACGAGGACTACGCCGAGACACGCGCGGTACCCGCGGCTGTCGGCGCGGCGTCGCCCCGGGGCAAACGAACCGGAGGCGCCGTCGCCCGCAAGAAGCGCGGACGCATCCTCGGGTCGCTTGCCGCGGCGCTGGTGCTCGTCGTCGTCCTGGGCGGTGGCTATTTCGCCTACACCAAGCTGGCCGGGCCCGATCCCGCGCCCGACTTCACCGGGCCCGCCGGACCCGAGGTCGTCGTGCAGGTGCAGCCGGGAGACACGGCACAGGAGATCGGCACCGAGTTCGTGGAGAAGGGCGTCGTCGCCAGTTCCGCGGCGTTCTACGAAGCCGCCGTGCAGAACTCCGGCATGAACGCCCTGCACCCGGGCTACTACCGGGTGCCGACCAACGTCCCGGCGGTCGACGCTGTTTCGGCGCTGGTGAGCGACACCAGCCGCGTGGGCGCATTCGTCGTTTCCGAGGGCCGGCAGCTTCACGACATCCGCGACGTCAATACCGGCGCGGTGCGCAAGGGCATCTACACCCTCATCTCCGAAGCAAGCTGTTACGACGACGGCGGCACGCCGACCTGCCTGACCTACGAGGAACTCGAAGCAGCGGGCGCGAGCCCCGACCTCGAAGCTCTGGGAGTGCCGGAATGGGCGCGCGAGGCGGTCGCGAACGTCCCAGACCGTGCACGCCAGCTCGAAGGGCTGATCGCAGCCGGAAGCTGGGATATCGATCCGAGCGCGGAACCGATCGAGGTCCTGCGCAGCCTCGTCTCCGCGAGCGCCACCAAGTACGACGAGACCGGTATCACCGCAGCCGCGGCGAAGGTGGGGCTGACCCCCTACGAACTGCTGGTCGCTGCGTCGCTTGTCGAGCGGGAAGCACTGCCGGCCGATTTCTCCAAGGTCGCCCGCGTCATCCTCAACCGCCTCGAAATCGGGCAGATGCTGCAGTTCGACTCCACGGTGAACTACGCACTCGACGAAACGGAACTCGCCACCACCGACGCGGACCGCGCACTCGTCACCCCGTGGAACACCTACGCGAGCGTGGGCCTGCCCGCGACTCCCATCTCGTCGCCGAGCATCGGTGCCCTCCAGGCGGTGGAGAATCCCGAACCCGGCGAGTGGACCTACTTCGTGACGATCGACGAGAAGGGCACGACCCTGTTCGCGAACAACTACGAAGAACACCTCGTCAATACCCAGAAGGCTCTGGAAAGCGGAATTCTCAACAGTGGCAGATGATCTGAACGCGGTAGCCCGCAGGGCCGCGGTCCTCGGGAAACCGATCGAACATTCGAAATCCCCGCTGCTGCATCTCGCGGCGTACCGGGCGCTCGGGCTGACGGACTGGACCTACGACCGGATCGAGTGCACCGGCGAGGAACTCCCCGGTCTGGTGTCGGGTTTCGGGGACGAGTGGATCGGTGTCTCGGTGACGATGCCCGGCAAGTTCGCGGCCCTGGAGTTCGCGACCGAGCGCACCGAACGCGCCGTGACGATCGGGTCGGCGAACACCCTCGTGCGGGTGCCCGGAGGGTGGCGCGCGGACTGCACCGATGTCGACGGCGTCACGGGAGCGCTGCGTTCCGGCGGGGTACGCGACCTGAGCGGCGGATCCGCGGTCGTCGTGGGTTCGGGTGGCACCTCTCGTCCCGCGCTCGTGGGTCTGACGGACCTCGGTGTCCGCAGCGTCACGGTGGTCGCGCGCGACGAGGGGCGTGCCCGGGCCACGTTCGACTGCCTCGGGGACGCCATCGAGGCGCGGTGGGTGCCGTTCGACGCTCCCGGCCTCGGACAGGTGTGCGCGGAGGCGGACGCCTTGGTGAGCACTGTGCCCGCTGTCGCCGCAGCGCCGTACGCCGACGCACTCGCCCGCGCTCCGTACATTCTCGATGCGATCTACGATCCGTGGCCGACGCCGCTCGCCTCGGCGGCCGAAGCCCGCGGGACGGTGGTCATCAGTGGACTGCACATGCTCCTCAACCAGGCGTTCGGGCAGGTGGAGCAGTTCACCGGCCTGCCCGCACCCCGAGAAGCCATGGCGCGCGCGGTGGGCCTGGACTACGCCTGAGACCGGGCGGGCGTGTAGCACAACGGCACGAGAACCGGTTGCCGACGACTTGCCGTTCGGCTTGTGTGGCTCGCTACGTTCCCGGGGGCTTGGTCGCGGCTCCCGGTGACCCCGCGCCGCCGGAGGCCTCGGGTGCGCCGGCTGTCATGATGCGGGTGATCTCCTCGCGTTCTGCGAGGCTCGGCAACCCCCAGTCCGTCCGGTAACCGTAGAGTTCGGCGAGGGTCACCGAATGCCGGTTGCCGTCGGCGACTTCGACGTCGTCGGCACCGATCAGGCTCGGGTGTGCCACCCCACATGCCTCTGCCACTTTGAGGACGTCGCGCCGTAGCGCCCGCAGATAGCTGTCGACTCGTTCGGCCTTGGAGGGAATGTCCAGGCCCCGCTCCAGCCATCGGTTATGGCTGGCGACTCCGGTCGGACAGGTGTCGGTGTGGCACTTCTGGGCCTGGATGCAGCCGAGGGCGAACATCGGTTCGCGGGCGACATTGAGCATGTCGCAACCGAGGGCGAATGCGGCCGCGGCATTGTCGGGCATGCCGAGCTTGCCCGATCCGATGAACGTGACGTGTTCGGCGAGGCCTGCTTCGGCGAACTGCCGATAGACCCGCGCGAAGCCGCTGCGGAACGGCAACGACACTGCGTCGGTGAAGACGAGCGGAGCGGCGCCGGTGCCGCCCTCGCCCCCGTCGATGGTCACGAAGTCCACGCCCCGCTCGCCGCCGCGCATCGAATCCACGAGAGAGTGCCAGAACGTCGGATCACCCACGGCCGCTTTGATTCCCACCGGGAGTCCGGTTTCGGAGGCGACGCGTTCGACGAAGTCGAGCATACTGTCGACGTCGTGGAATGCAGTGTGCCGGGACGGACTCACCACGTCGTGGCCCATCGCGACGCCGCGGATCTCGGCGATCTCGGGGGTGACTTTGGTAGCCGGCAGTAGTCCGCCGAGCCCGGGTTTGGCGCCCTGGCTCAGCTTGATCTCGATCGCCTTGACCGGTGCCGACTCCGTGAGTGAGACGAGCCGGGCGAGGTCGAACCTGCCCTCCGCGTCGCGGCACCCGAAATAGGCGGTACCGATCTGGAAGACCAGGTCGGCGCCGTGGCGGTGATAGCGGGACAACCCACCTTCGCCGGTGTTGTGCATACATCCGGCGGACGCGGCGCCCTTGTTCAGTGCGGTCACTGCGGCCGAGGACAGGGAACCGAAGCTCATCCCCGAGATGTTGACGAACGAACGAGGCCGGAACGCTTTCGCCCGACCTCGTGGTCCGCCGAGAATCTTCGCCGAGGGCACCTCGAGTCCCTCACCGCTGTGTGGCGCGCCGTACGCGGGGACCTGTGAGAACGTGCGGTGTTTGATGATCGTGTATCCGTCGGTGTATTCGACATCGTTGTCGGTACCGAACCCGAAGGTGTTGTTCTCCTGCTTCGACGAGGCGTACACCCATCGGCGCTGATCACGGGTGAACGGACGCTCCTCGTCGTCGCGGGTGATGATGTACTGCCGCAACTCCGGCCCGACGGCTTCGAGGAGATATCGTCCGTGTCCTATGACCGGAAAGTTCCGCAACAGCGAGTGCTTCCGCTGCAGCATGTCGTACGAAGCCACCGCGGCCAGCGCCGCAGCCGGGATGCCGAGGGCCTTCGACCACTCCATGACTTCACGCTAGGCGGAATGAGCCGTCCTCGTGCCCACTTACCGTTCGTCTTCTCGGCCGAATGTCGAATCTGGCGCCTATCGTTCGTGTAGTAGGTGAACGGCCGGAACAGCCGGCCACCTCGAGAAGGATTCGGCAATGGTCCAGTACCTGCTCAGCATCTATCAACCCGACGGCGATCCGCCGCCGCCCGAGGAACTCGAGCCGATCATGCGGAAGCTGGAGGTCCTCCAGCGTGAACTGCGCGAGGCCGGAGCGTGGGTTTTCTCCGGAGGCCTCCACGGGGCAAGCACGTCGACCGTCGTCCGGGCAGGCAGTCAGGGCGTCGTGACGACCGACGGGCCCTACATCGAAGGCAAGGAACATCTCGGGGGCTTCGACGTCATCGAGGCGCCGGATCTCGACGCTGCGCTCGTCTGGGGTCGCAAGCTCGCCGAGGCCACCACCTTGCCGATCGAGGTGCGGCCCCTGCAGTGGGGATCGTGCGGCTGAATCCGATGTCGGTCACGTCGACACAGATCGAACGGATCTTCCGCGACGAGTACGGACGCGCGGTCTCGGTGCTCACCCGCGTCTTCGGCGACCTCGACCTCGCCGAAGACGCGGTGCAGGAGGCATTCACCGTCGCGGTGGACCGCTGGCCCGGCGAGGGGATCCCACCCAGCCCAGCCGGGTGGATCATCACCACCGCGCGACGCCGCGCCATCGACCACGCGCGGCGCGAGGTCCTGCGGGACGCCAAACACGCCGACGCAGCGAGGCTTCGCGGCGTGCCGGAGGACGACGTCGTCGACGTTCTCCCCGGACCCGGCCTGCCCGACGACCGGTTGCGACTGATCTTCACGTGCTGCCATCCCGCGCTCGCCCCGGCAACCAGGGTGGCACTGACCCTCCGCCTGCTCGGCGGTCTCGGTACCGCGCAGATCGCGCGCGCATTCCTGGTCCCCGAACCGACTATGGCGCAACGTATTTCACGAGCAAAGGCCAAAATCCGCGACGCCAGGATTCCCTTCCGCACGCCGTCCGCGGACAACCTTCCGGAACGGCTGGGCGCGGTGCACGCGGTGCTGTATCTGATCTACACCGAGGGGCACACCGCCGGGAGCGGAGCAGCACTCGGCGACACCGACCTCAGTGCCGAGGCGATCCGGCTCCTCCGACAGCTGGTCGAACTCCTGCCCGACGACCCCGAAACCATGGGACTGCTGGCGTTGATGCTCTTCGGCGAGTCGCGTCGCGCCGCACGGACCACCGCCGACGGGCGGATGGTGCTTCTCGCGGACCAGGATCGCTCCCGCTGGGATCGGAACCTGATCCGAGAAGGCCAGGCCCTCGTCCGGCGCTGCCTCCAACTGAACCGGCCCGGTCCGTATCAGCTCCAGGCTGCGATCGCTGCCGTGCACGCAGACGCGGCGACCGCCGCTGCGACCGATTGGTCGCAGATCGTGCAGCTCTACGACCACCTTCTCGCCCTGCACCCCACTCGCGTCGTGGCGCTCCACCGGGCCATCGCCCTCGCGGAGACCGACGGGCCCGAGGTGGCCCTCCAGATCGTCGACGAACTGGATCTCGACCGCTACCACGTCTTCCACGCGGCGCGCGCGGATCTTCTGCGGCGTCTCGGCCGGCAGCGCGACGCGGCGGCCGCGTACGCGAGGGCCGCGACCCGCACCGCGAACACCGTCGAGCGTGCCTATCTGTCGGGCCGGAGCAACGAACTCGGAGAGGTCGGTCGGAGTGACGGCTGACGGTGCCGGCGCGGCGTCAATCAGCCGGGGGAGTGGCGGGCACGTCCGCCTCCGTACGCCGCTGCCACGGCCAGCGTCCGTCGATCTCGAGTTGCAGCGACCAGCTGAGGAACGTTCTGATCAGGACGATCAGCGCGAGGACCCCGACAGAGGTGAAGGTAGGGGTGACCGCCACGGTTTTGATGATGTCGGCGGCCACCAGGAATTCCAGACCGAGCAGGATCGATCGGCCCAGACTGCGCCGATACTGCTCGTAGACCGCGACCCCGGGGGAGCGCACCCGAGCCGCCACCGCGGTCCACGTGGCGAACGCGGCTCCCAAGACGATGGCCGCGACACCCACGACGTCGATTGCAGAACCGACGTGCTCGAGGACCGACGAAAGCTCCATATCCAGCGTTCCTTCCGGTGACCGGCAAGCCCTCCCTGCCCTCTCTGTCGATGCTCGCAGAGTCCGCCGATTCTGCGCCGGAACTTCGGTCCGAGTCGACGAAGTGTTGGCGGGGCTTCGACGACCTCGGGCACCCCGGCGCTGCAACGACGCCGTAATGAGCAGGCAACTCCGATGAAGTGAGCGCCGCTTACGTTTGCGCCGTCACGTTCGTTCTGTTCGAACGTGGCCGAGGCACGGAGTCGGGAGATTCGATGAACTTGGTGAGGAATTCAGGAGTCCACATCGGACTCGCTGCCGTCGCGGGGCTGACATTCGGGTTGATCGTCGGGGAATGGGCGGCGAATCTGCAGTTCGTCGGCGACATGTTCATCCGGTTGATCCAGATGTCCATCGTTCCGCTGGTGATGGCGTCGGTCATCGTGGCAACCGGATCGATGAGCGGCACCGGGACCGGCAAGATCGCGTTCCGGACCTTCAAGTGGATGATCGGGTTCTCCCTCGTGGCAGCGGTTCTGGCCTGGGTTCTGAGTTCGGTTATCCGCCCGGGTGACGGCATGGTCTTCGGTGGCGAGGTGGATTCGGCGCTCGAGGCGTCTGCGGGCGAGGCCCTCGGTTGGCAGGACACCGTCGTGAACTTCGTCTCGAAGAACATCTTCGACGCGATGTCGACGGCGACGATGGTTCCCATCATCGTCTTCTCGTTGCTGTTCGGTATCGCGCTGCGCCAGCACATCACGAAGACCGGTGACGATCGCGTCCTTACCTTTGTCGATCAGGTGCAGCAGATCGTGCTGACGATGATCAGGCTGGTCATGTACGTCGCCCCCATCGGTGTCTTCTGCCTGCTGGCCTCCTTGGCCGGTGATGTCGGGTTCTCGGTCGTGACCACCGGCCTGAAGTACCTGGGTACAACGCTTCTCGGCGTGCTCATCCTGTTTGCGCTCTTCGTCGTGGTGGTGAGCGTGCGGACCGGGTTGAGCCCGTGGAAGCTGCCGTCCAAGCTCGCCGAGCAGACGGCGATCGCGATCACCACGACCAGTTCGGCGGTGACGTTCCCGACGGTTCTGAAGAACACGGTGGAGAAGGTCGGCGTCAGCCAGAAGATCGCGAACTTCACGCTGTCGGTGGGACTGACGATGGGCTCCTATGGTGCCGTCCTCAATTACATGATCGTCGTGATGTTCTTTGCCCAGGCCGGAGATGTCGACCTGAGCGTCGGGCAGATCCTTCTCGGCATGGGCTTGGCGATCCTGCTCAACATGGGAACCATCACCGTGCCCGGCGGCTTTCCGGTGGTGGCGATGTTCCTGGCTACCTCGCTCGGTCTGCCGTTCCAGGCGGTGGGCCTGCTGATCGCCGTCGACTGGTTCACCGGTATCTTCCGGACTTTCCTCAACGTCAACGGCGACACCTTCGTCGCGATGCTGGTCGCCAACGCCGACGGCGAAATCGACCGCGACGTCTACGACGGCCGCAAGGAAGTCACCGCCGACACCCTCGACGTCGAGGAGTTCGACGACATGCTGGCGCGCGCCGACCGCGCGGACTGAACCGTCCGAGCTCGCCTTCGCGGCCGAGCGGTTCGTGCTTCGCCTGGCGGCTGCGGCCGATTCGAGTTTGTCCACAGGGAGCGTGTTTCTCCCCGGAACGCCGACCAGGACGTCGGCCGGAGCCGGATGTACCGCCCGCTGCTGCACGCTGGCATCCGTGATGATCGTGGGGGGTGTGGTCGCGGGGGCCGCGGTGGGTTCGGTGGTGTACGCGCTGGCAGCACGACTGGCGGGCAGAGTGCCCGCGGCCGGGATGTGCGAGATCGCGTGTGCGGTGATCGGGGCCGGGGCAACCCTCGGCGGCACAGCGCACGCCACTGTCGCCTTCGCGCTTCTCGGGTGGTGGAGTGTCGGCCTGGCCACCGTCGACATCCTGGTACGGCGGTTGCCGAATTTCCTCACCCTCGGCGGCGGAGCCGCGGTAGTTTCCGTCGCCGGGATCACCGGCCACGGCTCTGCGGCGCTGGCAGGCGCCGCACTGATGACGGCTCCGATGCTCGTCGTGCACCTGGCTTCCCCTCGGTCGCTGGGAGCCGGCGACGTCAAACTCGCGGTTGCGCTCGGCGCCGCCACCGCCGTCGCCGGCACCCGGGCGTGGCTCGTCGCGGCACTGCTCCCGTCGGTGCTGACAGTGCTGGTCGTGGCGGTCCTCGGAGTCGTGCGCCGCCGGGCTCCCCGTGCGGAGCCTGCGCCGGCCGGGGTGCCGCACGGGCCCTCGATGTGCGCCGCTGCGTTGCTCGGATTCTGCATGGAGCAATGACCAGGGGTGGCGTCACCGCGCAGGCGGCGCGCGTGGAAGGATGACGGAGTGCTGCGTTGGATAACTGCCGGAGAATCCCATGGTCCCGCCCTCGTCGCGATGCTCGAGGGGATGATCGCCTCTGTCGAGGTGACATCGGACGACATCGCAGACCAGCTCGCGCGCAGGCGGCTCGGTTACGGCCGTGGCGCTCGCATGAAGTTCGAGGCCGACAAGGTCACCATCATCGGTGGTGTCCGGCACGGGCGCACCCTCGGTGGCCCGATCGCCATCGAGATCGGCAACACCGAGTGGCCCAAGTGGGAAACCATCATGTCCGCCGACCCCGTGGCCCCGGAGCTGCTCGACGGCCAGGCGCGCAACGCGCCGCTCACGCGCCCCCGCCCCGGTCATGCCGACTACTCGGGCATGCTCAAGTACGGATTCGACGACGCGCGGCCGGTGCTCGAACGTGCCAGCGCGCGCGAGACGGCGGCGCGAGTCGCTGCCGGAACTGTGGCCCGCAATTTCCTCCGGCAGGCATTCGGTGCCGAGGTCGTCTCTCACGTGATCTCCATCGGGGCTTCCGAGCCGTACGTCGGCCCCGAGCCCGGAGCCGACGATCTCGCGGCGATCGACGCGAGCCCGGTGCGGGCGTTCGGTAAGGCCGCCGAGGAATCGATGATCGCCGAGATCGAGGCCGCCAAGCGCGACGGTGACACGCTCGGCGGCATCGTCGAGGTCGTCGTCCACGGTCTGCCCGTCGGACTCGGATCGTTCGTCAGCGGAGCCGACCGCCTCGACTCGCGACTTGCCGCGGCACTCATGGGAATTCAAGCGATCAAGGGTGTCGAGGTCGGCGACGGCTTCGAGACTGCGAGGCGACGCGGCAGCGCCGCTCACGACGAGATGCGCCCCGGGCCCGACGGTGTGCTCCGTTCCACCAACCGCGCAGGCGGTATCGAAGGTGGCATGACCAACGGCGAGACCTTGCGGGTACGCGCCGCGATGAAGCCCATCTCGACGGTCCCGCGGGCACTTTCGACCGTGGACATGACCACCGGTGACGAGGCTGTCGCCATCCATCAGCGTTCCGACGTGTGTGCAGTCCCGGCTGCCGGCGTCGTCGCCGAAGCGATGGTGGCGCTCGTCGTCGCGCAGGCCGCCCTGGAGAAGTTCGGCGGTGACTCGCTCCCGGAAACGGTGAGCAACATCGAGCACTACCTGAAAGGTGTTGCGGCGCGCCCGCCGCGGTAGAGGCATGGCGCCGCGCGCAGTGCTCATCGGTCCG
This sequence comes from Rhodococcus sp. NPDC058639, assembly GCF_042717545.1. Classification (NCBI taxonomy): domain Bacteria; kingdom Bacillati; phylum Actinomycetota; class Actinomycetes; order Mycobacteriales; family Nocardiaceae; genus Rhodococcus; species Rhodococcus sp. NPDC058639. The sequence continues at coordinate 379,361 of NZ_JBHXRF010000004.1, read as the reverse complement.
CCCGGGGCGGGCAAGTCGACCATCGGCCGACGAGTCGCCCAGGCGCTCGACCTGTCGTTGCTCGACACCGATGCGGAAATCGAACGCACCACCGGCCGCACCATCCCCGAGATCTTCGAGCAGGACGGCGAACCGGTGTTCCGCCAGATCGAGGAGAATGTCGTCGCCGAAGCACTCGCTCAGCACGACGGCATCGTCTCGCTCGGCGGTGGCGCCATCCTGTCCGACCGGACGCGGCAACGTCTGGCCGGGCACACCGTCGTGTATCTCGAACTCAGCGTGGCCGAGGGGTTGCGGCGCACCGGCAACAACACCTCACGGCCCCTGCTCAACGGGGGAGACCCCGCCCAGAAATATCGCGATCTGATGCGCCGCCGCCGCCCGTTGTACCGGCAGTCGGCGACCATTCGGGTGCGGACCGACGGTCGCAGTCCCGGCCGCGTCGTCCAGCAGGTCCTCGCCAAACTCGGTGCGGCGGAAGATGCCGCTGCTGTCCAGACCACTCCAGAGAATCGGAGCACCACACCGTGACCGAACCGGTACGCATCGACGTCAACACAGCCCATCCCTATCCCGTGGTCATCGGACGTGGGTTGCTCGGCGACCTCGTCGGCGCGCTGTCCGGCACCCGGACCGTCGCCATCTTCCACCAGCCCACGCTCACCGAGACCGCCGAGGCGGTGCGGGAGGCGCTCGCCGAGACGGGAATCGACGCCCATCGCATCGAGATCCCGGACGCCGAAGACGGCAAGGAACTCGCGGTCGCGGGGTTCTGCTGGGAGGTTCTCGGCAGGATCGGCCTCACTCGGTCCGACGCGATCGTGAGTCTCGGCGGCGGAGCAGCCACCGACCTCGCGGGGTTCGTAGCCGCGACCTGGATGCGCGGGGTGCGGGTTTATCACGTACCGACGACACTGCTGGCGATGGTCGATGCTGCGGTCGGCGGGAAGACCGGGATCAACACCGAGGCGGGTAAGAACCTCGTGGGGGCGTTCCACGAACCGTCGGCGGTGTTCGTCGACCTCGCGACACTCGAGACGGTGCCCCGCAACGAGATCATCGCCGGACTCGCGGAGGTCATCAAGACCGGATTCATCGCAGACCCGGTGATTCTCGACCTCATCGAAGAGGATCCGGCAGCCGCGGTCGATCCGCTCGGGACGGTGCTTCCCGAATTGATCCGTCGTTCCGTCGAGGTCAAGGCGAAGGTTGTCGCCGCCGACCTCAAGGAATCCGATCTGCGCGAAATCCTCAACTACGGGCACACTCTCGGGCACGCGATCGAGCGGCGCGAGCGTTACCGGTGGCGTCACGGCGCCGCCGTGTCGGTGGGTCTGGTGTTCGCCGCGGAACTCGGGCGGCTCGCAGGCCGGCTCGACGATGCCACCGCGGAGCGCCATCGGGCGATCCTCGAATCCGTCGGGCTGCCCACCACCTACGATCCCGACGCGTTCGGTGATCTCCTCAAGGGAATGCAGAGCGACAAGAAGAACCGCGCGGGGCTGCTGCGCTTCGTCGTGCTCGACGGTCTCGCGAAGCCCGGACGGCTCGAAGGACCGGATCCGGCCTTGCTGGTAGCCGCGTATTCCGAGGTGGCGCGTCAGGGTTCGGCCGACGCGGGGACCGTTCTGCTCTAGCGGTTCGGCGTCCGAGGGCGACGGGTGGCACGATCGTCGTATGAAACGTGAAGTCGCCGCCGCGCTCGAGTTCGAAGTCACCGAGCCGACCCGAATCGAAATGAAGATCGCTGTGGCGAACCCGGACGACGCCGAGGTTCGTGAGTCGATGCGTGTGGTCCACAACGACGACGAGATCACCGCCCGGGAGGTCGTGGTCGAGCACGGAACCCGAATCCACATGCTCGACTGCGTACCCGGCAAGGTGACGGTCGAGTACTCGGCCACGGTGAACGGTTCGTTCCCCGCGACACCGGTGACCGAGGCCGACCTGTCGATGTATCTGCGACCCAGCCGCTACGCGGAGGCAGACAAGTTCTTCGGGTTCGCCGCGTCGCGTTTCGGGTCTCCGGAACCGGATGCCGAGACGCTCGCGCGGATCGTCGAGTTCGTCGAGCAGCACCTGATCTACGCGCCGGGAGCCAGTCGCGGTACCGACAGCGCCGCCGACACCCTGCTCACCGGTGCCGGGGTGTGCCGCGACTATGCGCATCTGACGATCGCGCTGTTGCGGGCGGTGAACATTCCCGCGCGGCTCGTCTCCGTCTTCGCTCCGGGCTGCAGCCCGATGGATTTCCATGCCGTCACCGAGGCGTACGTCGACGGCGCCTGGTGCGTCGTGGATCCGACGCGGCTGGCGCCGCGCTCGTCCCTCGTGCGGATCGCGACCGGCCGGGACGCCGCCGACACCGCGTTCCTCGACAACCACGGCGGCAGTCTCACCTTGAAAAGTTCGAAGGTGACCGCCGTCGTGGCCGGAAGTCTGCCGGTCGACGATTACGCGTCATCGGTTCCGCTCGGCTGAGTTCTCCCTCAGCCGGACGGAGCCCAGGACGGATCGCGGCCGGTGAGTCCGAGCAGCCTGTGTAAGGCGGGCGCGTCGCCCGGTACGGAGACGGCGGGGCCGAACAGCGCACGCTCCGCGCGTTGTTCGTCGGACACGGTTCCGGCGAACGCGAGGCACGCGGCGATCTCGTCGGGCTCGCACGCATAGGCTTGTCCGGTCGCGACGGCGAGGTCCCAGCCGTGCACGACGAGTTCGTCGAGTGCGACGAGCCCGGCGGTCTCGCCCGGGAGGTCGATTCCGCCCGCGCGGGTGGTGCCCGTCCACGCATCGGGATCACGCCACGCGTCGGCGAGGGCGTGCAGTCTCGCGGTAGCAACATCGTTCCAGCCGTCCGGAAGCTCACCCGTCGGGAGTGTCGGTGGCGCGTCGGTGAGGCCCTCGACGTCCTTGCTCGCCGCCGCGGTCAAGGCGAGCGTCAGCCCGAGCACGTGGTCCACGAGCATCCCGACCGTCGCCTCCGTGCACGGTGTGGCCGCGAGCAGGTGCTCGTCGCTGATCCCGCCGAGAACCCGGTCCATGCGGCGGGTCGCGCCGGACAAATCGATCATGTCGGTCATCGGTGTCTCCTCTGTGCGAAGGTCACCTGTGTTCCGACCGGCGAAGCGCCCCGAACTCACCGCGAGTCGGTGCGCGAGTGGCTCAGAAAAGTGAGGATCCGGTCGGTCTGCCCGAGGATGGCGTGACCGGCATCGGGCAGAACCTGCACGTCCGCATCGGGGAAGCAGCGCCGTGCGCGCTCCGCGGTCTCGCCGGAATCGAACATGACGTCCCGTGCGCCCACCACCACCAGGACCGGTGCGGTCACGGTACCGAGCGCGTCGTCCGGAAATACCGGGAGTTTCTCCGTCCGGGGCCGGAACGCGCCGAACGTGTGTGCCACGTCGTCGAGCACAGGGGCGGCTTCGGGACCGGTCAGTCCCGTGACCCGTGCGACGGCGCGCCGCCGGCCCCACCGTCCGAACGGCAGCGTCGCCATCGCGGGCAGTATGCGCAGGGGCGTCGGGCGGCCGATGCCGCCGGGGCAGAGGAGAACCAGACGTGTCACGCGGCCGGGTCGCCGGATCACGTAGTCCAACGCGCTCCATCCGCCGAGCGACATGCCGACCATCGCGCACGTGGTGATACCCAGTCCGTCGAGCACCCGGTCGAGCCACCGGGCGGGTTCGTCGGTGTCCAGGCGCGGCCGCGTCGGCGCGCTGAGTCCGGGTTCACCGACCAGGTCGACGGCGTAGGTGCGGAAACTCCCGGCCCACGAGGCGATGTCACCGAGCCACGTCGAACTGTTCGCGCCGGCCCCGTGCAGCAACACGAGGGGCGGAGCATCCGGCGGACCGGACACCACCACGAAGGTCTCGCCTGCGCCGGTCGGGATCCGGACGTGGTCGGAGGGCACCGGCCACGACGCAAGACGCTCGCGATAGCGCTGCAGCACCTGCTCGGCGGCGGTGGCGGACTTGTAGATCGAGTTCATGAGTCGAGCACCCCGTCCATGTAGTCGAACAGTCGGGCCGTCTCGGCGAGGCCGCCGAGCACGACCACCTTCATCCGTCCGCGCTCTTCGTCGTAGACGGTGTCGATCCGGAGTCGTGGTCCGTCGTCGTGGGTGCCCGCGGCGCCGATCAGCACCGTGGTGAGGCGGTGTGCTGTCTCCGGGCTCACGGCATCGATTTCGACGATGCTCGAAACGTCGGTGTGCCGTTGCCTCCGCACCGTCTCGCGCGGCGGCGCCGGTACCGCTCTGCCGGTGAAGGCGTCGAGGTCGGTTTGTGCGATCCGGTACTGCTTGCCGATGCGCACCGCCGGCAGCTTGCCGTCGCGGACGTAGTTCCGAACGGTACGTACGTGCAGTCCGAGGCGTTCGGCGACCTGCTCGACGGAGAACAACGTTTCTTCCACAGAAATACCGTATCGTTCCCTATTGTGATGTCAATAGGGAACGATACGGTATTTTGAGGAATTGAGCGGTGCCGTCAGGTGGTGAGTACCAGAAGGAATCCGCCGCCACCGGCGTCGATCCGCGTCGTGACCGACAGTCCCGGTGCGAGTCGCGAGAGACGGTCCACGAGCCAGTCACCGGCCTCGATCGCGTCGGCCTTGCTCGGGCACCGGGCGACGGCGACGCGGCCACCCTTCCGTGTGAGTTGCTCGACCACACCGATGATCGGGGCGGGATCGACGACGAACAGGTGATCGGGCCACGGCACGACGGGTTTGACCGCGCCCTTCTTGGTGTTGCACGCCCGATGCGCGAGTCGCTCCTGCCCGCCCTTCGCACCCTTCTTCGCAGTCGTGATGCTGTCGACGCTCGGACCGCGCGGATCATTGACCGACATGGTGGCATCCACCGGCTCGTCACACAGCCAGCATCGCCACGCGTCGCGTTCGCCCACTTCGTCCATCTTGCTCATGGGGTCGACGCTACACAGCGGCGTGAGCGGGCCACCGTGCCGCTAGCCCGGTGGCCGGTGACGACCGGCAGGTCAGCGCTCGGGACGTGGCGCGTGCGGGTCGACCGCGGGGAACACCTCGGTGGGTGCGTCGTCGTTGCGCCAGGCGGGGTCGGCGGCGGGCGCGCTCGCAACCGTGGCCGGTTCGCGCTGGTGCCGTGACGCCGGCCGGTCGCTCTCGTCGGCCTTCTCGCCGCGACCTGCGAAGAACCGGCCGGCGGTCACTGCGGCCATCGCCGGGAGGAACACCAGGAGCACCGTGAACGCGGCACCCGAGGTCAGTTCGAACAGAATCGACTTCACGCCGATCGGGATGTCGGTGAGCGTATCGACGAGCCAGGTGAGGAACCCGGCCACGATTCCGGTGACGGCGCCGGCCGCGAGCCACCGCATCGTCAGGTCCTCCCCGTCGTCCGGGTCGGGGTATGCCCTCCGGTCGCGGATTCCGTCGATTCCGGCCCACACGACCGCCGCCAGAATGACGACGGCCAGACCCAGCCAGCGCAGAATCGATCCCTGCAACGGCCACTGCATGAGGGCGGCACCGAGTAGTGCGCGCACGACCACGTGGACGAGGGAAAGCCCCAGTCCGCGAACCAACCACGGTTTCATGTACCCGAGAGTAACGGCTTCGGGCAGGAAAGTGTGTCTCGTCCCACACAGGCTTGCGGGGTAGGTTGGTCGAATGTCCGCAGACCACGCCTCCCGTCGTCGCGCACTGCGTGCCCTGCTCGCCGAGCGCGACCTCGACGCCCTGCTCGTGACCGACCTTCTCAACATCCGGTATCTGACCGGCTTCACCGGCTCGAATGCCGCTCTCGTCGTCGCCGCGGACGACGACTCCGACGAAAGCCGCACCGTGATCAGCACGGACGGCCGGTACGTGACCCAGGTCGCCGCCCAGGTCCCCGACCTGCGCGCCGATATCGCGCGGGCCTCCGCTGCGCATCTCGTCGCCGCCGCGACCGAGCCTCCCGCGACATGGGGGTTCGAAAGTCACGTCGTCACCGTCGACGAGCGTTTCCGGTGGGACGGTCTCGGGAGCGCCGCTCGTTTCGTCCCCGCACCGGGACTCGTCGAAGAATTGCGCATGGTCAAGGACGAATACGAGGTGGGCCTGCTCCGTGAGGCGTGCGCGGTTGCCGACCGCGCACTGGCCGATCTGATCGAGGTGGGCGGTCTGCGCCCGGGGCGTACCGAGAAGGAAGTCGCGCGAGATCTCGAGTGGCGCATGTTCGAGCACGGCGCGGACGGCATCTCGTTCGAGACGATCGTCGCGGCGGGGGAGAACTCGGCCGTCCCGCACCATCGGCCCACCGGCGCGGTCCTCGCAGCCGGAGATTTCGTCAAACTCGACTTCGGTGCCCAGGTGGGCGGATATCACTCCGACATGACCCGCACGTACGTGCTCGGGCACGCTCAGGACTGGCAGCGCGACCTGTACGACCTGGTACTGAGGGCGCAGCGCGCCGGGCGGGAGGCACTCGCGCCGGGTGCGGAGTGCGCCGCGGTGGACGCCGCCGCACGCAGTGTCGTCGCCGCTGCGGGGCATGCGGATCTGTTTCTCCACGGCCTCGGGCACGGGGTCGGACTCGAGATCCATGAAGCGCCGGGAATCGGGGCGGCGGCGACCGGTACACTTGTCGCCGGTGCGGCGGTGACCGTCGAGCCGGGTGTGTACTTCTCGGGGCGCGGAGGCGTGCGGATCGAGGACACGCTCGTGGTGCGGGAGCAGACCCCGGAATTGCTCACGCTCACCGACAAGACATTAACCGTCGTTTGAGGCGGTTTCCCCGACTCTAGGAGACGCGAAGTAAGTGGCTGACACCAGTGATTTCAAGAACGGACTCGTTCTGAAGATCGACGGCCAGCTCTGGCAGATCATCGAGTTCCAGCACGTGAAGCCGGGCAAGGGCCCCGCGTTCGTGCGTACGAAGCTCAAGAATGTGACGTCGGGCAAGACCGTGGACAAGACCTGGAACGCCGGTGTCAAGGTCGAAACCGCTACGGTCGACCGCCGTGACATGACGTACCTGTACAACGACGGCACCGACTACGTGTTCATGGACTCGCAGACCTTCGACCAGATCTCGATCAGCCCCGAGCTGCTCGGCGACGCTGCGAAGTTCCTGCTCGAGAACATGGCCGTGCAGGTCGCGACGCACGAGGACGTTCCGCTGTTCGTGGAACTGCCCGTCACGATCGAGCTCGTCGTCAAGCACACCGATCCCGGCCTCCAGGGCGACCGCTCGACCGGCGGCACCAAGCCGGCGACCCTCGAGACCGGCGCCGAGATCCAGGTCCCGCTGTTCATCAACACCGGCGACAAGCTCAAGGTCGATTCCCGTGACGGCAACTACCTGGGGCGAGTGAACTCCTGAGTGTCCGGTACACAGAAAAAGCTCGGGGCCCGTCACAAGGCCCGTAAACGCGCTGTCGACCTGCTCTTCGAAGCAGAGGCACGCGACGTTCATCCCGCCGACCTCGCGGCCGACCGGGTCGAACTCGCCATCGCGGACGACCAGGTCGCCCCGGTTCCGCCGTATGCGCAGACCATCATCAACGGTGTCGCCGACAACCTCGACGAAACCGATCGCGTCATCGCCGACCATCTGCACGAGTGGACACTCGATCGGCTGCCCGCCGTCGACCGAGCGATCCTGCGCATCGCGGTGTGGGAGTTGTTCCACGCCACGGACGTGCCGCCGGTCGTCGCGGTCGACGAAGCCGTCGAACTCGCCAAGCAGTTGTCGACCGACGATTCGCCGGCATTCGTCAACGGCGTACTCGGCCAGATCGTGGTGGTCGCGGACCAGGTGCGTGCTGCAGCCGCAGCCACCCTGGTCCGGCCGCCTACCGAGGCGCCCTCGCGGGACTCCGACGAGTCCTGACGGGACTTCGGTTCCACCTTCGTTGAGCGGGTTCCCGTGGGCATCGTCCCATCGGAGCCCGCTCACGTGCTTTCATCCCGCGTTTCCCACAGCCGGGGATGTCGACGTCCTGTGTTGCGCTTCACCCGCGCACCGCGCTTTCGGGCAGGTGCACGCTGCTAGGCTCGAACACTGTCAGGCATCCTTTAACGATCCGTCCAGTGAGGCGGAGAAGGAGGTCGCTGCATGGCCGTGTCCGAGGACGGGTCCACAGCTTCTACCCATTCTGTGTCTCCCGCCGACGCACCCGCGCGTGAGCTTCTCTCCGCAGCGGATGTGCACCGCACCATCGCGCGAATCGCGCACCAGATCATCGAGAAGACCGCGCTCGACACCCCCGCCGAAGCGCGGCGTGTCGTCCTCCTGGGCATCCCGACGCGCGGCATCACTCTCGCGAACCGGCTCGCCGACCGCATCGAAGAATTCTCCGGTGTCCGCGTGCCCGTCGGTTCACTCGACATCACCCTGTACCGGGACGACCTGCGCACCAAGCCGCACCGCCCGCTCGAGCGCACCTCGGTACCCGACGGCGGCGTCGACAACACCCTCGTCGTGCTCGTCGACGACGTCCTGTTCTCGGGCCGTTCCGTGCGCGCCGCTCTCGATGCGCTCCGCGACCTCGGGCGTCCGGAAGCCGTGCAACTTGCCGTGCTGGTCGATCGCGGCCACCGCGAACTCCCGTTGCGCGCCGACTATGTCGGGAAGAACGTTCCCACCGCGCGCAGCGAAGACGTGCGAGTGCTGCTCACCGAACAGGACGGCCGCGACGCCGTGGAGATCTCGGGAGGCAAGGCCCAGTGAAACACCTGCTCACCATCGCAGATCTCGACAAGGATTCCGCGACAGGGCTTCTCGACGAAGCAGAACGTTTCGAGCAGGCGTTGCTCGGCCGTGAGGTTCGCAAACTTCCCACGCTGCGTGGCCGCACCGTCATGACGGTGTTCTACGAGAATTCGACGCGCACCCGCGTCTCGTTCGAAGTCGCGGGCAAGTGGATGAGCGCCGACGTGATCAACGTCTCGGCCTCCAGTTCCTCCGTCCAGAAGGGCGAGTCGCTGCGCGACACGGCGCTCACGCTGCACGCCGCCGGAGCAGACGCGCTCATCGTCCGGCACCCCGCCTCCGGTGCAGCGCACCGGATCGCGCAGTGGACCAACGAGTCCGGATCGGGTCCGGCCGTGATCAACGCCGGCGACGGAACACACGAGCACCCGACGCAGGCGCTGCTCGACGCGCTCACCCTGCGTCAGCGACTCGGCGGAATCGAAGGACGCCGCGTCGCGATCGTCGGCGACGTGCTGCACAGCCGCGTGGCGCGTTCCAACGCCCTGCTGCTGAGCATGCTCGGCGCGGAGGTCGTGCTCGTCGCTCCCCGCACCCTGCTGCCGGTCGGTGTGGAGACGTGGCCGGTGCGTGTCGCGGAGTCGCTCGACGCCGAATTGCCCGGACTCGACGCGGTGCTGGTGCTGCGCGTGCAGGCGGAACGGATGAACGGCGGGTTCTTCCCGTCGGCCCGGGAGTACTCGATCCGCTACGGCCTCAGCGCCAAGCGCGCCGCAGTGCTTCCCGAGCATGCCGTGGTCCTGCACCCGGGACCGATGCTGCGCGGTATGGAAATCGGGTTCCCGGTCGCCGACGCACCGCAATCCGCCATCCTGCAGCAGGTCGGCAACGGCGTGCACGTGCGCATGGCGGTGCTGTTCCGGCTGCTCGTCGGTACGGAAGGCAACCTGTCGTGAACGCCGCTTCGGAACACACTCACGGAAGAGGAGATACCCCGGTGACGCCGCAGGTGCTCATCCGCAACGTCCGGCTCTACGGCGAAGGGGATCCGGTCGACGTCCTGCTCGGCGACGAGCAGATTCTCGCCGTCGGACCCGGACTCGACGCCGACGTGAACGTCGAAATCCTCGACGGCACCGATCGCATCCTGCTGCCCGGTTTCGTCGATCTGCACACCCACCTGCGCGAACCCGGACGCGAAGACACCGAGACGATCGACTCGGGTTCGGCCGCGGCCGCTCGCGGCGGCTACACCGCCGTGTTTGCGATGGCGAACACCGATCCGGTTGCCGATTCGGCGGTCGTGACCGACCACGTGTGGCGTCGTGGTCAGGAGGTCGGCCTCGTCGACGTGCATCCGGTCGGCGCCGTAACGGTCGGTCTCGAAGGCAGGCAACTCGCCGAGATGGGCTCCATGGCCTCTGGCATCGGGCAGGTCAAGTTGTTCTCCGACGACGGAAAGTGCGTCGACGATCCGCTGCTCATGCGCCGCGCACTCGAGTACTCGTCCTCGCTCGGAGTGCTCATCGCCCAGCACGCCGAGGAGCCCCGCCTGACGGTCGGCGCCGTCGCACACGAGGGACCTACGGCCGCACGCCTCGGCCTCGCCGGGTGGCCGCGCGCCGCCGAGGAGTCCATCGTCGCCCGTGACGCGATCCTCGCCCGCGACGCCGGCGCACGCGTGCACATCTGCCACGCGTCCACCGCGGGCACGGTCGCGCTCGTAGACTGGGCTCGCTCGCAGGGCATTGCCATCAGCGCGGAAGTCACGCCGCATCACCTGCTGCTCGACGACTCGCGGCTCGAGACCTACGACGGCATCAACCGTGTCAACCCTCCGCTGCGTGAGCGCTCGGACGTGGAGGCCTTGCGCCGGGGACTGGCGTCCGGGGTCATCGACTGTGTCGCCACCGACCACGCCCCGCACGCCGATCAGGACAAGTGCTGCGAGTTCTCCCAGGCCCGTCCCGGAATGCTCGGCCTCGAAACGGCGTTGTCCATCGTGATCGAGACAATGGTGCGTCCCGGTCTGCTCGACTGGCGCGGCGTCGCGAGGGTGATGAGCGAGCGCCCCGCGGAGATCGTCGGGCTCGACGACCAAGGGCGTCCGCTGGAGGTCGGTGAGCCGGCCAACGTCGTGCTCGTCGATCCCGATACCGAGTGGACGGTGCATGGCCCCGACCTGGCGAGCATCGCCGGCAACACCCCGTACGAGGACATGACCTTGCCGGGACGGGTCACCGCGACAGTGCTGCGCGGCCGGATCACCGCCCGCGACGGCGCGGTATACCCCCGGACCGACGGAAAGTAGGAACACGAGATGGACCGGATAGTGCTCACCGTCGGATTCCTGGCGTTGTGGGTCGTGCTCGTACTGCTGATGTGGAAGGGCTGGCGCGGCCGGGCCCGACGACAGCAGGACGCGATCGGGGAACTGCCGGTGGTGCCCGCGGAACTGGGGGAGCGGCTCATCGAGCCGAGCACGGGCCTGTACGTCGGCAGCACGCTGGCGCCGAGCTGGCAGGACCGCGTGGCGGTGGGCGACCTCGGCTTCCGCGCCAGTTCCGAACTGAGCCGGTACCGGACGGGAGTGCTCCTCGAACGGCACGGCGCGTCGCCGATCTGGATTCCCGAGGAGTCGATCCGGGCGATCCGGACCGAACGCGGCTTGGCGGGCAAGGTCATGACGAAGGACGGCGTGCTCGTGATCCGGTGGCAGCTGCCGTCGGGGACCGAGGTCGACACGGGCTTCCGTGGGGACGACAAGTCGATCTATCCACAATGGACTCGGGAACAGACTCGGGACGAGAACGAAAAGTGACGATCACAGCGACGATGACGATCACAGCGACGACGAACATCACGAAGACGAACACGACACGCGAGATTTCCGTCCGTACGGCCGGTTCTGGTGCGGTCGAGAAGAACGGAGACAACGCATGAGCGGCGGAACATTCGGAGCCGGCACCGCGGTGCTGGTCCTCGAAGACGGACGGGTATTCCGTGGCACGCCTTTCGGTGCGGTCGGACAGACCCTCGGCGAGGCCGTGTTCAGCACGGGCATGACCGGATACCAGGAAACACTCACCGATCCCAGCTACCACCGGCAGATCGTCGTGGCTACCGCGCCGCAGATCGGCAACACCGGCTGGAACCACGAGGACAACGAGTCCGTCGGGCCCACCGGAGACGCCGCAGATTCGAAGATCTGGGTGGCCGGGTTCGTGGTGCGCGACCCGTCGCGACGTGTTTCGAGCTGGCGGGCGAGCGGATCGCTGCAGGACGAACTCGCGCGGCAGAACGTCGTCGGGCTCGCGGGGATCGACACCCGCGCACTCGTGCGGCACCTGCGCACCCGCGGCTCGATGCGGGCCGGCGTGTTCTCCGGCGACGCTCTCGTGTGGAAGGGCGACGACCTCGACGTCGACGCACTCCTCGACCGGGTCAAGAGCCAGCCGTCGATGCTCGGCGCCGACCTCGCCGGTGAAGTGAGCACCAGCACCGGATACGTGGTCGAACCCACCGGCGGCGACCCGCGCTTCACCGTCGCCGCGATCGACCTGGGCATCAAGACCAACACGCCGCGGATGTTCGCCGAGCGCGGCATCCGCGTGCACGTGCTGCCGTCCACCGCGACGCTCCACGAGATCCTCGATCTCGGGGCCGACGGTGTGTTCCTGTCCAACGGACCCGGCGACCCGGCGACCGCGGACGGGGCAGTGCACCTGACCAAGGAGGTGCTCGGACAGGGCCTGCCGCTGTTCGGTATCTGCTTCGGGAACCAGATCCTCGGCCGCGCGCTGGGCCTGGAGACCTACAAGATGAAGTTCGGTCACCGCGGCATCAACATCCCGGTCGTCGAACACGAGACCGGCCGCATCGCCATCACCGCGCAGAACCACGGGTTCGCGCTCGAAGGTGAAGCGGGCCAGGAGTTCGATACTCCGTTCGGCCGCGCGGTGATCAGTCATACGTGCGCCAACGACGGTGCCGTCGAAGGCGTCAAGCTCGCCGACGGGTCCGCGTTCTCCGTGCAGTACCACCCTGAGGCAGCGGCCGGGCCGCACGACGCCTCTTACCTGTTCGACCGTTTCACCCGCATGCTCGAGGGAGAGAAGAACTGATGCCACGCCGTACCGATCTCTCTCATATCCTGGTCATCGGCTCCGGCCCGATCGTCATCGGCCAGGCCTGCGAGTTCGACTACTCCGGCACCCAGGCGTGCCGGGTCCTCCGCGAGGAGGGCATGCGCGTCTCGCTGGTCAACTCCAACCCGGCGACGATCATGACCGACCCGGAGTTCGCCGACGCGACCTACATCGAGCCGATCACCGCCGAGTACGTCGAGAAGGTCATCGCCGCCGAAGCTGCGAACGGCACTCCGATCGACGCGGTGCTCGCGACGCTCGGTGGCCAGACCGCGCTGAACACCGCCGTCGCGCTGTCCGAGCAGGGCATCCTCGACAAGTACGACATCGAGCTGATCGGCGCCGACTTCGACGCGATCCAGCGGGGCGAGGACCGGCAGAAGTTCAAGGACATCGTGGCCAAGTGCGGTGGCGAGTCCGCCCGCTCCGCGGTCTGCTACACGATGGACGAGGTCCGCGCGACCGTCGCCGAACTCGGATACCCGGTCGTGGTGCGCCCGTCGTTCACGATGGGCGGCCTCGGTTCCGGCATGGCGTACAACGAAGCCGACCTCGAGCGCATCGCCGGTGGCGGTCTCGCCGCGTCGCCGACCGCGAACGTGCTGATCGAGGAGTCGATCCTCGGCTGGAAGGAATACGAACTCGAGCTCATGCGGGACGGTCGCGACAACGTTGTGATCGTGTGCTCGATCGAGAACGTCGATCCGGTCGGTGTGCACACCGGTGACTCGATCACCGTGGCACCGGCGATGACGCTCACGGACCGTGAATACCAGAAGATGCGCGACCTCTCGATCGACATCCTGCGTGAGGTCGGCGTCGAGACCGGCGGCTGCAACATCCAGTTCGCCATGGACCCGAGCGACGGCCGCCTCGTCGTCATCGAGATGAATCCGCGCGTGTCGCGGTCCTCGGCGCTCGCGTCGAAGGCCACCGGCTATCCGATCGCGAAGATGGCCGCCAAGCTCGCCATCGGGTACACACTGGACGAGATCGTCAACGACATCACCAAGGAAACGCCTGCGTGCTTCGAGCCGACGCTCGACTACGTCGTGGTCAAGGCTCCGCGGTTCGCCTTCGAGAAGTTCCCGGGCGCCGACGGCACGCTCACCACCACGATGAAGTCGGTGGGCGAAGCGATGTCGATCGGCCGCAACTTCGCCGAGGCCTTCGGCAAGGTGCTGCGTTCGCTCGAGACCAAGCGTGCCGGATTCTGGACCGGCCCGGAGGTCGAGGGGTCGCTCGACGAGTTGCTGAAGGCGATCGAGACGCCCACCGACGGCCGGATCTACCAGGTCGCCCAGGCATTCGAGCTGGGCGCGACCCTCGAGCAGGTCTTCGAGGCCACCAAGATCGACCCGTGGTTCCTCGAGGAGATTTCGCAGATCGTCGGGCTGGGGGACAAGGTCCGCGTCGCCGAGACGTTCGGTGCCGAGGAGCTGCGTTACGTCAAGCACCACGGCTTCTCCGATCGCCAGATCGCGGCGCTGCGTCCGAGCCAGTTCGCGGACGAGGACGCGGTGCGCGCGCTTCGCAACGAGCTTGGTGTACATCCGGTGTACAAGACGGTCGACACCTGTGCGGCGGAGTTCGAGGCGAAGACCCCGTACCACTACTCGACCTACGAGCTCGATCCGAACGCGGAGACCGAGGTCGCGCCGCAGCCCGACAAGCCGAAGGTGCTGATCCTCGGCTCGGGCCCGAACCGCATCGGCCAGGGCATCGAGTTCGACTACTCGTGCGTGCACGCGGCACTGACGCTCTCGGATGCCGGCTACGAGACCGTGATGGTCAACTGCAACCCCGAGACGGTCTCCACCGACTACGACACCGCCGACCGCCTGTACTTCGAGCCTCTCACCTTCGAGGACGTCCTCGAGGTGTACCGGGCGGAGTGCGAGTCCGGCACGGTCGCCGGGGTCATCGTGCAGCTCGGCGGACAGACTCCGCTGGGGCTGGCGCGGCGGCTGAAGGCGGCGGGAGTCCCGATCGTGGGGACGAGCCCCGAGGCGATCGACCTCGCCGAGGACCGCGGCGAGTTCGGACGGGTACTCGAAGAGGCCGGTCTGCCCGCCGCGAAGTACGGCACCGCCACCACCTTCGACGGCGCTCGTGACATCGCGGCCGAGATCGGTTACCCCGTGCTGGTGCGCCCGTCGTACGTGCTCGGCGGTCGCGGCATGGAGATCGTCTACGACGAGAAGTCGCTCGCGGACTACATCTCCCGCGCCACGGAGATCTCCGACGACCGTCCGGTCCTCGTGGACCGCTTCCTCGACGACGCGGTCGAGATCGACGTGGACGCCCTGTGCGACGGCACCGACGTCTACATCGGCGGGATCATGGAACACATCGAGGAAGCCGGAATCCACTCCGGTGACTCCGCGTGTGCCCTGCCGCCGATCACCCTCGGCCGCTCCGACATCGAGAACGTGCGCCGCTCGACGGCAGCGCTCGCCGCTGGAATCGGGGTCAAGGGCCTGCTCAACGTCCAGTACGCGCTCAAGGACGACATTCTGTATGTCCTGGAGGCGAATCCTCGGGCGAGCCGCACGGTGCCGTTCGTGTCCAAGGCCACCGCGGTCCAGCTCGCCAAGGCGTGCGCTCGCGTGATGCTCGGCGAGTCCATCGCCGAATTGCGCGAGTCCGGGATTCTGCCCGCCGAGGGTGACGGCAGCGTGATTCCGCTCGGGGCACCGGTGGCCGTGAAGGAAGCGGTGCTGCCGTTCAACCGGTTCCGCCGCGCCGACGGAACGGGTATCGACACGTTGCTCAGCCCGGAGATGAAGTCCACCGGCGAAGTGATGGGCATCGACGACGATTTCGGTACGGCGTTCGCGAAGAGCCAGACCGCAGCCTACGGGTCGCTGCCCACCTCGGGCACCGTGTTCGTGTCGCTGGCGAACAAGGACAAGCGGTCGATGATCTTCCCGGTCAAGCACCTCGCCGACCTCGGATTCCACATCGCTGCCACCGTCGGGACTGCAGAGGTCCTGCGCCGCAACGGTGTTCCGTGCGAGCACGTGTACAAGGTGTCCGAGGAGGAACGCCCCGAAGGTGCGCCGGACGTGGTCGATCGCATTCGTGCGGGCGACATCGCCATGGTGATCAATACGCCGTGGGGCAATTCCGGACCTCGCGTCGACGGCTACGAGATCCGAAGTGCGGCCGTCGCGGCGAACATTCCGTGCATCACGACGGTGCAGGGTGCGTCGGCAGCGGTGCAGGGCATCGAGGCAGCGATCCGCGGTGACATCGGCGTCAGCTCGATCCAGCGGATGCACGCACGACTGCGCGAAGCCGCGGTCGCCGGACAGTCGTGACCACGTTCGGAGAGCGGCTCGCGGATGCGCTCGCGAGCCGCGGGCCGCTCTGCGTCGGCATCGACCCGCATCCGCAGTTGCTGACGGCATGGGGTCTCGGAGTCGACGCGGACGGACTCGACAAGTTCAGCGAGCTGTGTGTGGAAGCATTCGACGGCGTCGTCGCCGTGGTCAAGCCGCAGGTCGCGTTCTTCGAGGCGTTCGGTTCGGCGGGTCTGGAAGTTCTCGAACGCACCGTCGCCGTACTGCGCGGTTCCGGGACGCTCGTCCTCGCCGACGCCAAACGCGGCGATATCGGCTCCACCATGGACGCGTACGCCCGCACCTGGCTCGCCGACGAGTCGCCTCTGTGCTCGGACGCGGTGACCGTCTCGCCTTATCTCGGGTTCGGTGCGCTCGCTCCCGCGCTCGATCTGGCGGCGCAGACGGGCCGTGGGGTCTTCGTGCTGGCAGCGACCTCGAACCCGGAGGGAGCGCAGGTGCAGCAAGCCCGGCTCGACGACGGCCGAACAGTTGCTCAGGCAATGGTCGACGAGGCCGCGGCGTGCAATACCGGAGTCGACCGGCTCGGGTCGGTCGGTGTGGTGGTCGGCGCGACGCTGACCGACGCTCCCGACTTGCAGGCCTTGAACGGCCCCATCCTGATGCCGGGAGTGGGGGCGCAGGGCGGAACCGCCGACGACGTCCGCCGGCTCGCAGCGGGCAATCTGAGGGCCGTGGTGCCGAACGTGTCGCGGGAGGTGCTGCGCGCAGGACCGTCCGTCTCCGCGTTGCGGGAGGCTGTCGCCCGCACGGTCGAAGGGTTCGCGTTCCTCCAGGAGTGAGTTTCTCCAGGACCGAGTTCCTCAAGGACAGCGTTCCTCCAGGACTGAGGGGGTCGAGGACCGTACATGCACGAGTACGGTCCTTGACCTGCGGATCCGCGTGCCGCGACACGCGGAACCGCAAGATTTTTTTCCGGGGTTCTCGACGACACCCTCTGTGGCCGGCAGTGATCTTGCGCGCTCCTCGTGCAGTGGCGGTGCGTATGTCCGTCGAGACGCCGTGACCTGCGGCTTTACCCCGTTCGGGCAGGTCGGCCCCGGAAATCCGCGTGATCTTCCGGCAACGCGTGGGCCCCGGAATCGGCACGCACTACCGCACGGATTTTCGAGCGTCACGGCGGGGGGGCGGTTCGCATTCGACGGAAGTCGTGAGTACGGTCGCTATCGCCGCTGGTTACAGCGGTGAAGACTGAATTCCAACGATGAGACGGAGGAACCGTGGCCCTTCCCCAGCTGACCGATGAGCAGCGCGCCGCTGCTCTGGAGAAGGCGGCTGCTGCCCGTCGTGCCCGGGCAGAGCTCAAGGAGCGCCTCAAGCGCGGCGGCACCGACCTGAAGCAGGTGCTGAAGGATGCCGAGAACGACGAAATCCTCGGCAAGATGAAGGTTTCCGCTCTGCTCGAGGCCCTGCCGAAGGTCGGCAAGGTCAAGGCGCAGGAGATCATGACCGAACTGGAGATCGCTCCGACCCGCCGTCTGCGCGGACTCGGCGATCGCCAGCGCAAGGCCCTGCTCGCCAGGTTCGATTTCGACGCCTGAGACCGTGGTAGCTGACGCACATCCCGTGACGGACAGCGCACCCGCAGCGCGGAGGGGCCGGCTGATCGTTCTGGCCGGCCCCTCCGCGGTCGGTAAGTCGACTGTCGTGCGCCTTCTGCGCAACCGGGTGCCGAATCTGATGTTCAGTGTCTCCGCGACCACCCGCGCCCCACGACCGGGCGAGGTGGACGGGGTGGACTACCGCTTCGTCACCCGCGAGGAATTCGATCGCATGATCGACGACGGCGAGTTGCTCGAGTGGGCCGACATCCACGCCGGCCTGCAACGTTCGGGCACACCCGCAGCGCCGGTACGCGAGGCGCTCGCCGCCGGGCGACCGGTGCTCGTGGAGGTCGATCTGGTGGGAGCCCGCGCCGTGCGGGCGGCCATGGACGAGGCCGTCCTGGTCTTCCTCGCGCCGCCGAGCTGGGAGGTGCTCGTCGAGCGCCTGACCGGACGCGGCACCGAATCCGCCGAGGTGGTGGCCCGCCGCCTGGACACCGCGCGCACCGAACTCGCCGCTCAGGACGAGTTCGATGTCGTCGTTGTCAACGATGATGTCGACCGTGCGTGCGAAGAATTGGTATCCTTGTTAGTCGGTCCCGAAAACGGGTGACCGGAGCGTGCTCGCCGGCACCCGACCGGTGCCGTTTGCAGAGTCCGCCGACGCTAGTTTCTATCCCGCGAAAACTCAGGAGAACACCGAGTGAGCAGCATGCAATCAGCAGCGATCGACCTCGAGGGCAATGCCCTCCCGGTCTACGACACTCCGCTGGGTATCACCAACCCGCCGATCGACGAGCTGCTCGAACGCGCCTCCTCGAAGTACGCCCTGGTGATCTACTCGGCCAAGCGCGCCCGGCAGATCAACGACTACTACAACCAGCTCGGTGACGGCATCCTCGAGTACGTCGGCCCGCTCGTCGAGCCGGGTCTGCAGGAGAAGCCGCTGTCCATCGCGCTGCGCGAGATCCACGCGGATCTGCTCGAGCACACCGAAGGCGAGTGAGCCTTCACGCCGCGGACGGCGCTCCGGAAACCGGACAGCGCCGCCGCGTCGTCGTCGGAGTCGCCGGCGGGATCGCCGCGTACAAAGCGTGCGCACTGATCCGGGCGTTCACCGAGAACGGCCATCACGTGCGGGTCGTTCCCACAGAATCAGCACTTCAGTTCGTCGGGCGCGCCACCTTCGAGGCGCTCTCCGGTAACCCCGTGCACACCGGTGTCTTCGCCGATGTGCCGGAAGTACCGCATGTGCGGTTGGGGCAGGAGGCCGACCTCGTCGTCGTCGCTCCCGCCACCGCCGACCTCATGGCCCGGGCGGTATCCGGCCGCGCCGACGATCTCCTCACCGCAACTCTTCTCACCGCGCGTTGCCCGGTGATGTTCGTGCCCGCGATGCACACCGAGATGTGGGAACACCCCGCCACTGTCGACAACGTCGCAACACTGCGTCGTCGCGGCAGTGTCGTGGTCGAGCCCGCTTCGGGTCGTCTCACCGGCAAGGACACCGGTGCGGGGCGTCTGCCCGAACCCGACGAGATCTACGCGCTGGCGGCACTGATGCTCGAACGTGCCGACGCGCTGCCCCGCGACCTGGCCGGCCGGCGCATTGTCGTCTCCGCCGGTGGCACGCGCGAACCTCTCGATCCGGTGCGGTTCCTGGGCAACCGCTCGTCGGGCAAGCAGGGCTATGCCCTTGCCCGCCTGGCCGCGCAGCGCGGCGCGGACGTCACCCTCGTGGCCGGCGCGGTCGCCGGACTCGACGATCCCGCCGCCGTCGACGTCGTGCGGGTGCAGACCGCCGCGCAGATGCAGGACGCGGTCACCAAGCATGCCGCGACCGCCGATGCCGTCATCATGTCAGCCGCAGTCGCCGACTTCCGCCCCGCCACCTTCGCCGAAAGCAAGATCAAGAAGGGTGCGGGCGAACCGGACTCGATCGCGCTGACGAAGAACGACGACATCCTCGCCGGCCTGGTGCGCTCCCGTGCAGACGGTGGGCTGTCCAAGGACACCGTCATCGTCGGATTCGCAGCCGAAACCGGCGACGAACACGGCGATGTTCTGACGTACGCCCGTGAGAAACTTGCCCGCAAGGGCTGCGATCTTCTCGTCGTCAACGCCGTGGGCGACGGCAAGGCATTCGAGGTCGACCACAACGACGGATGGCTGTTGTCCGCGGACGGCTCCGAGACGGCGCTCGCCCACGGATCCAAGGCTCTGATGGCAAGCAGGGTCCTCGACGCACTGCGACCGCTGCTGGCGCAGGTCGAACGGACGTAAAGTCCGATGAGTTTAATACTCGCGCCGACGCTGCCGGGACAGTAGCGTCGGCAAAAGTGGCCGGGCTCGACCCGACCGGGAGTGCGAGCCGCTCCACAGCGTTCGTTCAGAGCTAGACACATCAGTCGAGAGGGAGTTCTGTGAGCAAGACCGGCGGTCGGCTTTTCACCAGCGAGTCCGTGACCGAGGGTCACCCGGACAAAATCTGCGACGCGATCAGCGACTCGGTCCTCGACGCGCTGCTCGCGGAGGACCCGCGTGCCCGTGTCGCAGTGGAAACGCTCGTGACCACCGGTCAGGTACACGTGGTGGGTGAGGTGACGACCTCCGCGTACGCCGATATCCCGAAGATCGTGCGCGATCGCGTGCTCGAAATCGGATACGACAGCTCGTCCAAGGGTTTCGACGGCAACTCGTGCGGCGTGAACATCGCGATCGGCGCGCAGTCGCCGGAGATCGCCGGGGGCGTCGATGTGGCGCTCGAGGCTCGTAGCGGCACGCTGACCGACGACGAGGTTGCGCTGCAGGGCGCCGGTGACCAGGGCCTGATGTTCGGATACGCATGCTCGGAAACCCCGGAACTGATGCCGCTGCCCATCTCCCTCGCGCACCGGCTCTCGCGCCGGCTCACCGAGGTGCGCAAGACCGGTGTGCTCCCGTACCTGCGGCCGGACGGCAAGACCCAGGTCACCATCGAGTACGAGGGCGACAAGCCGGTCCGCCTCGACACCGTCGTGATCTCCACTCAGCACGCCGCGGATATCGACCTCAACAACCTGCTCACCCCGGATCTTCGGGCGCACGTCGTCGACGCCGTACTTGCGGACCCGAACCTCGCCGATCTGGACGTCGCCGATGTCCGGCTGCTGGTCAACCCGTCCGGATCGTTCGTGCTCGGCGGCCCGATGGGCGACGCGGGCCTGACCGGACGGAAGATCATCGTCGACACCTACGGCGGCATGGCCCGCCACGGTGGCGGTGCGTTCTCGGGTAAGGACCCGTCGAAGGTCGACCGTTCCGCCGCGTACGCCATGCGCTGGGTCGCCAAGACGGCTGTCGCCGCGGGGCTGGCGGACCGGATCGAGGTGCAGGTCGCATACGCGATCGGCAAGGCCGCTCCCGTCGGCCTGTTCGTCGAGACCTTCGGCACCGAAAAGGCTGATCCCGCGCGGATCCAGCAGGCCGTCAACGAGGTCTTCGACCTGCGTCCCGGCGCGATCGTCCGCGACCTGGATCTGCTGCGCCCCATCTACGCGCAGACGGCTGCGTACGGTCACTTCGGCCGCACCGACATCGACCTGCCGTGGGAGAACACCGACCGCGCCGACAAGCTTCGCGCGGCCGCCGGACTCTGACGGTCACGATCGCACCCGGGTGGCTGCCGCCACACGCGCTGCCGAGAAGCGCGCTGCCGACACACGCGCTGCCGAGGTCGACCCGGTAGCGCGTGTTCTGCCGCTGCTCTCCGTTCCGCACCTGGACCGGGAGTTCGACTACCTGATCCCGCACCACCTCGACGCGGACGCCCGGCCGGGCGTCCGCGTGCGAGTGCGTTTCGCGGGCCGTCTCGTCGACGGGTTTCTGCTCTCCCGCACCGCGACGAGCGAACACCCGGGCAAACTCGGGGCACTCGACCGCGTCGTGTCGGCCGAACCTGTTCTCACGCCCGAGATCGCTGCGCTCGCCGACGAAGTGGCGACCCGCTATGCCGGTACCCGCGCCGACGTACTCCGGCTCGCCGTACCACCGCGTCACGCCCGGGTAGAGGCCGAAGAACCGCGGCAGGTGGATCCGCCGCCGGTCCCCGTGTTCGATCGTGCTGCCTGGGGGCGTTACCGGCACGGTGAGAACTTCCTCGAAGCTCTCTCGTCGGGTCGCGCGCCGCGGGCGGCGTGGCAGGCACTTCCCGGGGAAGACTGGCCGACCCGCCTCGCGGAACTCGCGGCACTCACAGCCGCGGCCGGTCGCGCGGCGGTGCTGGTGGTTCCGGATCAGCGCGACCTCGACCGTGTGCTTGCCGCCTGCGTGCACGTCGCCGGCGCGGAACACGTGGTAGGCCTCACTGCGGGTCTCGGCCCGGCCGAACGGTATCGCCGATGGCTGGCGGCTCTGCGCGGCTCGGCCCGGATCGTGGTGGGCACCCGCGCCGCGGTGTTCGCACCCACACCCGACCTCGGGCTTCTCGTCGTCTGGGACGACGGCGACGACCTGCACTCCGAACCCCGTTCGCCGTACCCGCACACCCGGGAAGTCGCCGCGCTGCGGGCGCACGCCGTCGGCGCGGCCGTCGTCATCGCCGGGCACGCGCGGACCGCCGAGACACAAGCGCTCGTCGACTCCGGCTGGGCACACGACCTGCTCGCCCCGCGCGAGGTGCTCCGGGCGTGGGCGCCGAAGATCACCGCGCTCGCAGACAGCGATCAGGCGATCGAGCGTGACCCCGCTGCGCGCGCCGCGAGATTGCCCGCGATCGCGTTCGCGGCGGCGCGGGCAGCACTCGGGTCGGGACATCCGGTGCTCGTGCAGGTCCCGCGCCGCGGGTACGTACCCGCCCTCGCCTGCGGTAAGTGCCGCGCCCCGGCGCGGTGCCGACGGTGCAACGGCCCGTTGGCGCTGCCGGCGGCAGCGGGGCCGGACGGCGCCGCGATACCGGCGTGCAAGTGGTGCGGGGTCGCCGACGCCACCCATCGATGTCATGCCTGTGGTGCGCGTTCGTTGCGGGCCGTCGTCGTCGGTGCCGGCCGCACCGCCGAAGAACTCGGGCGCGCTTTTCCCGGGGTACCGGTGATCACGTCGGGTGGCGGGGAGGTCAAAGCCACCGCGCCGGGGGGTGCCGCGCTGGTGGTGTCGACGGTCGGCGCCGAACCTGTCGCAGACGGCGGATACGGTGCCGCGCTGCTGCTGGACGGGTGGGCGCTGCTCGGGCGTGCCGACCTCCGAGCCGCCGAGGAGGCGATGCGGCGGTGGCTGGCGGCGTCGGCGCTGGTGCGGCCGTTCGCGGACGGCGGGCAGGTGGTGGTGGTCGCCGACTCCGGGATTCCGACCGTGCAGGCACTGGTGCGATGGGACCCGGTCGGCCACGCCAGGCAGGAGGTGGCCGAACGTACCGAGGTCGGCTTCCCTCCCGCCGTGCACATGGCTGCACTCGACGGTGGCTCTGCCGCGGTCGCGGAACTTCTCGAGGCGACACGTCTGCCCGACGGAGCCGAAGTACTCGGCCCCGTTCCGTTGCCTCCGGGACAGCGACTGCCGTTCGGCTCGGACGGCCCGGAACCCGAGGATGTGCAACGCATGATCGTGCGGGTCGCCCGGCATCGGGGCCGGGACCTGGGCGCCGCGCTGCGGGAAGCGCAGGCGACCCGGACCGCGCGCCGTGCGGACGGCCCCTTACGTGTTCAAGTGGACCCGCCGCGTATCGGCTGATCCCGCCACGGTCAGGTGAGCGAGCGAACCTCGGCCACAGCGTATTCCGCGACCGATGCGGACACGACGGATACGGTTGTGTCGCTGTCCGGTCCGGAACCGCGGAAGCGCTCGACGGCGGCGGGGGAGTCCCACCGCTCGAACACCACGACGCGCGACGGATCGATCAGGTCCGCGGCGACAGAGAATTCGAGGCACCCGGGGGCGAGGCGCGCCTCCTCGACGACATCGGCGCATCCCGCGAGATAGCTCTCGCGTGCGCTCGGGTCGACGACGATGTGTCCAGCGACGATGATCATGTTTCTCCTCGTGGTCCGGCCTTCACACGGGTGTGACCGGCGCGACAGCGAGAACTCATCGGTGTCACCGCACACGAACGGTCTCGGGCAACTACGATCGCTTGCCATGCGCCCTCTTGCTCAGGCCCTCACCGTCGCCGCCCTGACCGCACTCGCTGCTTCCAGCAGCGGGATCGCCGCTGCGGCACCGGCACCCGTTCTCGACGACAACGGGGCGATCGTGGCGCCGAGCAGCACGCAGATCTCTTTTGCGCACTCGCCGACCGGGTTCCGCGCGGGCACCGCCAACGAACACGAATCCCGTGCCGGTGTCTCGATCGTCAAGTTGTATCTGGCCGAGTACGTCTTCCGGTACGGCGATGCCGGCGATCACGCTGACGCAACCGAGATGATCCGGGCGTCGGACGACGCAATCGCAAACCGGTTGCATGCGAAGTATCCGCAGGCGATTTCGACGATCGCGGGGGAGTTCGGACTCACCGACACGCATGTGCCCGGTTACTGGGGGAACGGCACCACCTCGACGCACGACATGGTCACCTATCTCGAAACGAAGAAGCGCACCGACCCGAATTCTCCGGTGCTCGCCGCCATGGCATCCGCCTACGGGACGGCGGCCGACGGATATGCGCAGAACTACGGCACCGCACTGCTGGCCGGAGTGATCGGAACGAAATGGGGATGGAGCGACGATCGTTCGTTCAACGCCTCCGCATCCTTCGGGCCGGACTTCTCGGTGGGGGCCTCGACATACGGGTCGGCCGCCCAGCTTTCGGAGCACGTGCTTGCAGCCTTCACCGACGGTGGCCCCACCGCGCCCGAATCCGGTTACAGCCTTGCCGATTGCCCGGCCGTGAACTGGCTCGCCGCGGATCCGGTACTCGCCGTGCCGGCGCAGGACCTGCTCGACCGACTCCCGGTGGAGATCGCTGACGCGTTCTGCGGACGCTGACCCCACGTCCGGGGCCGACCGCTCCCCGGGTCTTTCGCAAAGCGGCCGCACATCTCCCGCCGCGCTTCCCATAGCTGTGCCCTGACAGCACGTTTCCGGTCCTCCCGTCGATTCCGATGTCGTGCGGAGGCCTTGCGCTGCTGTGTCCTTTCCCCGCGTTCGGCGCGTGCCCGGCGAGGGTCCACCGTTCAAATGACACCGCAAGATCGAGTATGGGATTAGAATCCATAACAGAAAAGACGGGATGTGTTTGTGATCGAACCTTGTTCCGGCGGGGGCGGAACGCGCACACGCTGAGGCAGGAGGCGTCACATGAGGGTCCGACGTGTGCGAGATGCGGGAGTTGGCGCCTTGTTCGTCGCGGTGCTCGCCGCCGGCGTGGCCGGCGCGCAACCGGCAGTCGGATCCCTGGGAGCCACCGGGTCCACGTCCTCGGTGCCCGTGAATCCGGGACCACCGGCGGTAACCCACGCGGAGGCTGCCGAATACGCGGAGAACAATCCGGGCGCGGTGCCGCCGCAGACGAACGATTTCTCGTGTGTGCTCACGCCGGAGAACCCGCGGCCGGTCGTGCTCGCGCACGGGACCGACTCCAACAGCTATTCCGACTTCGCCGCACTCACACCCCTTCTCGCGGCATCCGGACGGTGCGTCTTCGCAGTGAACTACGGTTTGGCGTCCGGGGCCGAGTCCTTCGGCACCGGTCAGATCCGCGTCTCGGCGGCACAATTCGGTGAATTCGTGGAGCGAGTCCGGGCCGAGACCGGAGCCACCGAGGTCGACGTCGTCGGGTATTCGCAAGGCGCGACCGTCACCCGCTACTACATCAACAAGCTCGGAGGCGCCCACGTGGTCGACCGCTGGGTCGGGGTGGCGTCTCCCAGCTACGGCGGTACCTTCTACGGTCTCGCGACCGCGATCGCCGCGTTACCCGGCGCAACAGACTTCCTCGAGGGCGAATTCTCGGTGGCGCTTGCCGAGCAACTCCAAGGTTCAGCACTGCTCACCGAATTGAACGTGCCGACCGACACCGTTCCCGGCGTGCAGTACACCACCATCGGAACCCGATTCGACGAAGTGATCCAGCCCGCCGACAGCGTTGCCCTACGTGGGGAGGGAGCGGTCAATCTCGTCGTACAGGACCTGTGCCCACAGAATCTGACCGGCCACTTCAACATGGTCTACGACGCCTTCGCCCTGCAAATGATCCGGCACGCGCTCGATCCCGACCGGGTCGGGCTCGGGGAGTGCACGCGCGTGGCCCTCGGAACCGGAATTCCGGAGATAGTCCGGCAGGCGAACTTCTGACCCCGCCCGGCCGGGCGGAACGCTGCTACCTGCGCGACAGAGTCTCGGGGATCGACTCGCTCACCAGCGGTTCCGGACTTGTTCCGCGAACCCGAGGAGGTTCTCGATCTCGAGGCGCCTGCCGTCGTCGAGGACGACGAAACCGGTATAGCGGCCGAACACCTGATGCTGGGTCGAACGTAGAACGAGAGCATTCACGTCCGCGGCCCGATCGTGAATCGGCACGAACTCCATTTCGAATCGGTTGTCGTTGCTGGTGAATCGCCACGGCGCACCGTCGTACGTACCGACCGGCAGGTGGAACTGCACGCGGTCGAGTTTGTGTGCGACACCGTCGTGGAACATCACGTTCTCGCTCGCCGCGCCGGTGTCCCCGAACCCGTAGCCGATGTTGAAGCCGAAGGGCAGTCCGTCGTGCAGGCCGGACGCCGAACCCCAGTACCAGGTGTTGTCGTAGGTCCAGACTCCGCGGCCCCAGTCGAATACGCCGAACGCCGTCGCGGGGTCGAACAGGTGCTCGCGGCCGTCTACCGTCACGCTGCCCCGGGCGGGCAGGCAGTTGATCTTCTGGTTGTAGTAGAAGGCCTTCGGGCTGGACGGGAACGGGGTGGCGATCACCATCCGGTCCATCGGCGGCTGAGCCAGCACCAGCTCACCCGACAGCCCGCGGCCTCCACCGAACCCGGGATGGTCGACGATCAGGCGTCGTGCCCGGCCCTCGTTCCGATACTCGATGCGCACGTCGCCGCGGCGGACCACCACATCGCCCGAGTCGGCGCTCGCCGGCAAGCCCAGACGGCCGCGCGGAAAGGGGATCATCGTGTTCTCCGTGACGTCCGCCGGCCCGGCGAGGTCGAGCCAACTGACGCCGAGCAGACCCATGTAGCCGTTGTCGGCCACGGTCAGCGCGATGCCGTAGGGGCCGGAGTCGCCGTCGGACAGGACACAGTAGTAGTCCCATTCCTTGACGCGCAGACCGGACACCGCGACCTTTCGGCGGTCGTACCGACGTTCCTCGCTCGCGTTCCATCCGGTCTCGATGAGCGTCCCGTCGTCGTCGAGGAGAGGGCCGGTCGTGAGGCGTCGTTGCTGCATACCCGGCGAGACTACTGGGCCGTCGTGGCGACACCGTGTCGGTGCGGGCGACCGACTCCCTAGAATGGGGGAGCCATCGTCGCCGAACCCTGGAGCAGTATTCGTGACACACCCGCCGGTTAGCTTCCGCATCGCAGTGCGCCCACCCGCACCGGCGGTGCTCTGACATGCGGGTGGTGTTCGCAGGTACTCCCGGCCCCGCAGTACCGGCACTGCGGCGACTCATCGCCTCGCCCCGCCACGAGGTCGTCGCGGTCGTGACACGCCCCGACACCACCGCCGGCCGCGGCCGGAAGGCGGTCCGATCCGAAGTGGGGCAGGTCGCCGACGAGCACGGTATCGAGGTGCTCGCTCCCCGGGCACCGCGCGACCCCGAGTTCATCGCCCGCCTCACGGAACTCCAGCCCGACTGCTGCCCCGTCGTCGCGTACGGAGCGTTGATCCCGCCCGCCGTGCTCGAGATCCCCCGGCACGGCTGGGTGAACCTGCACTTCTCCCTGCTCCCCGCATGGCGCGGAGCAGCACCGGTGCAAGCCGCGATCGCCGCGGGTGACGAGATCACCGGAGCCAGCACGTTCCGACTCGAAGCCGGTCTCGACACGGGCCCGGTCTACGGCGTGGTGACCGAGATCATCCGGCCCACCGACACCGCCGGTGATCTGCTGGGTCGTCTCGCGGATGCCGGTGCAACGCTGCTCGAATCGACGCTCGACGGTCTCGAGGACGGCATCCTCGTCCCCGCGCCGCAACCCGCCGAGGGTGTATCCCATGCCCCGAAGGTCACCGTGGACGCCGCGCGGGTCGACTGGACGCGGCCTGCGCACGTGGTCGACCGCCACATCCGCGCGGTCACCCCGGCACCGGGCGCATGGACCACGATCGGCGACCTGCGAGTCAAGCTCGGGCCGGTCAGCCCCGCCGACGAGACGCTTGAACCCGGCGAACTCGCGGTCCTCAAGAACGGTCTGCTCGTCGGGACGGGGTCCACGGCGGTGCGACTGGGCACCGTGCAACCCCCCGGCAAGAAACCGATGGCAGCAGCAGATTGGGCGCGCGGCGCCCGACTCGACTCGAAAGTACGTGCGCTATGAGTGAAGCTCGCAAACCGGCCCGGCGTTCAGGGCAGAAGCCGGGCGGACATACCGGGCGCAACACCGCCCCACGGCAGACTCGCCGTCCCACCCAGTCGGCGGTGGACCCGGCTCGCACCGCGGCCCGGGACGTACTGCGCGCGGTCCGCGAGCGCGATGCCTACGCCAATCTCGTGCTGCCGGCCCTCCTTCGCGAACGCAAACTGGACACTCGTGACGCGGCGCTGGCCACCGAACTCACCTACGGGGCGGCACGCGCGCAGGGACTGCTCGACGCCGTCATCGCCGACGCCGCCAATCGTCCCGTCGACGAGATCGACGGCGCGCTCCTCGACGTGCTGCGGCTGGGCACCTACCAATTACTACGGACCCGGGTCGCCCCGCATGCCGCCGTGGCAACCAGCGTCGACCTCGTCCGCACCGAATTCGGTTCGGGCCGAGCCGGATTCGTCAACGCCGTGCTGAGACGAGTGGGGGAGCGCACCGAGGACGAGTGGATCGGGCTGCTCGCACCCGACCCCGAGCGCGACCCGGTGGGGCACCTGGCGTTCCGGTACGCGCACCCGCTGTGGATCGCCCAGGCATTCGTGCATTCTCTCGGCGCCGACGCAGGTGAACTCGCCGAGGTGCTCGCGGCCGACGACGCCCGTCCGATCGTGCATCTCGTCGCCCGGCCCGGTGTGATCACCGCCGAGGAGCTTGCGCTCATCACCGGTGGCGAGATCGGTCCGTGGTCGCCGTACGCGGTGCACATCGAACACGGCGATCCCGGTCGGCTCGAACCGGTCCGCGAGGGTATGGCCGCGGTGCAGGACGAAGGCAGCCAACTCGTCGCACGAGCGCTCACGCTGGCTCCGCTCCTCGGTGAGGACACGGGGCGCTGGCTCGATCTGTGCGCCGGACCCGGTGGCAAGGCGGCACTGCTCGGCGCACTCGCCGCGCTGGACGGATTCTCGGTGGATGCGGTCGAACCCGTCGAGCACCGCGCCGACCTGGTCCGCAAGACCGCGCGTGATCTCCCGGTGGTCGTGCATGTCGCGGACGGCCGCGACTCGGGTCTCGAGCCCGGGTACGACCGGATCCTTGTCGATGCACCCTGCACCGGGCTCGGTTCGCTGCGTCGGCGGCCCGAGTCGCGCTGGCGCCGTAGGCCCGAAGATGTGGCGGACCTCGTCAAACTGCAGAAAGAACTTCTCGGCGCGGCGATCGGTCTGCTGCGCCCCGGCGGCGTGGTGCTGTATTCCACCTGCTCGCCGCACGTCTCGGAGACCGTCGGGGTGGTCTCCGACGCGGTCCGCCGGTACGGGGTCGAACAACTCGACACGCGGGAACTCCTTCCGGGTGTGCCGAAACTCGGTGACGGACCGGGTGTGCAGTTGTGGACGCACCGGCACGGCACGGACGCGATGTTCATGGCGGCTCTGCGCAAACCTCGCGACTGACGCAACAGTAACGGCGGCAACGGGAACGAGGAATATGCCGGACTCGGCGGGTGCTCCCTCGCACGGCTAGGGTTTCGGTATGCCCGATATCGTCACGCTGACCATGAATCCGGCCCTCGATGTCACCACCTTCGCCGACGAGGTCGTTCCCACCCGCAAACTTCGGTGCGAGGAGCCGTTCTACGACGCGGGAGGTGGAGGCATCAACGTCGCCAAGGTCGCGCGTGTGCTCGGTGCGTCGGCGGGAGCGGTGTACCCGGTGGGGGGCACGCGGGGCCGGCAGATGAGCGGGCTACTCGACGACGACCACGTCGACGCGCACGTCGTGCCCATCGTCGACGACACCCGCGAATGCTTCACCGCGATCGACCGCAAGACCGGGCTCGAATACCGGTTCGTCACACCGGGACCGGACCTGACTCTCGACGAACAGGAGCGTTGCCTGGCGGTGCTCACCGAAGCAGCCCGGGGCGCACGGTATCTCGTGGCCAGCGGCAGCTTCCCGCCCGGTGTCTCCGGGGCGTTCGTCCACCGGGTCGCGGAGGTCGCGCACGCCGCGGGGGCGCGCTTCGTGCTCGACTCGTCGGGAGAGGCTCTGGCGAGCATCGAGTCGGGGGTGTTCCTCGTCAAGCCGTCGCTCCCTGAGCTGTGTGAATGGGTGGGGCGCGACCTGCCCAGCACGGACGAGCGGATCGCGGCGTCGCGCGAACTGGTCGAGCGCGGTGTCGCGGAGATCGTGGTGGTGTCCCTCGGTGCAGAGGGGGCGATCATGGTCACCGCCGACGACGCCGTCGAGGTGCCCGCGCTCGAGGTGGAGGTGCGCAGTGCTGTCGGTGCCGGTGACAGCATGGTCGCCGGACTCGTCGTCGGACTGTTGCAGGAACGTACGCTGCGCGACGCTCTGGCGCTGGGTGTCGCGTGCGGTACAGCCGCTTTGCTGACAGCGGGAAGCCGCGTGTGCCGACGGGAGGACATCGATCGGTTCGACGCGCTCGCCCGGAACACGTAGGCAAAGCGCAGTGGTATCCGGCTCGCTCGGTTAGCCTGGGAGAATGGATCTTCGGACGGAGTCCTCACGCGCTCGACGTATCGGAGCGCGGGGATGAGCAGCGGAAGGCCCGCGTATCTGCAATGGGCCTCGATCGGGCTGGTCTTGGTCGGAGGCTTGTTCGGGGCCGGTAGCCGCGAAGGCCTTTCGCTCGTCATCCCGAAACTCGGTGAAGTCCCGATCGCGATCGCCATCATCAACGTCGTCGGTGCGTTTCTTCTCGGCTATCTCTACGAAGCCGTCACCCGGATCGACAGCGCGAAGCCCACGGGAACGAATCTCAAGCTTCTGCTCGGGACGGGATATTGCGGCGGTTTCACCACCTACAGTTCCCTCGCGACCGATACCGCGGTGCTCTTCCGGGACGGATACATCTGGCAGGGATTGGTGTACGCGTTCGGGACCCTGATCGTCGGTGCGTGTGCCACCTGGGCGGGAATCGCGGTTGCCAGCAGCGTCAACGCGAGAATGACGCCGCCGGCCGGGGGAGGGATGACGACGTGACACCGCTCATCTTCATCACGCTGAGTATCGCGGGCGGCGTCGGAGCAGTCGTGCGCTTCGTTCTGGACGGTTTCATCCGTGCGCACATGAAGACGAAGTTCGCGTGGGCGACGACTATCATCAACGTGTCGGGATCGCTCGTCCTCGGATTCCTCACCGGACTCACGATCGAACATCTCGTCTCCACCGACGCCAGTTATGTCATCGGAACCGGATTCCTCGGCGGCTACACCACATTCAGTACGGCGAGTTACGAGACGGTGCAACTCATCAAACAGCGCCGATACGGGGATTCGTTCATCAGCGGTGTGGTGATGCTGGTGCTGGCCCTCGCCGCCGCAGGGATCGGGTTGTGGATCGGAACGTCGATCTGAATCCGAGTCCGCCGGGGGCGCACCCCGGTCCGTTGCTCCGATTCACGTCCGTGCGGCCTCGCTGTGGGGACCGGGGAAATCCAGTCGGTGCTCGGCCTCGATGATCCGGACGGTGCCGGACTTGCTGCGCATCACGATCGACTGAGTGCCCGCCCGGTTTCCGCCGAAGTACCGCACTCCACGCAACAAGGGCCCGTCGGTGACACCCGTGGCGGCAAAGAACACATTCGTGCCCCCGACCAGATCAGTCGTGTGGAGGACCCGATCGGTATCGTGCCCCGCGGCCTGAACCTGTGCGCGCTCGGCGGCGTCACGGGGAGTGAGTTGCGCTTGAATCGTCCCCCCGAGGCACCGCACCGCGGCTGCCGAGAGAATGCCTTCCGGGGTGCCTCCCACTCCCATCGCCATATCGATACCTGAGGCGGGACGCGCAGCGGCAATGGAGGCGGCAACGTCCCCGTCCGGCA
Source organism: Rhodococcus sp. NPDC058639 (assembly GCF_042717545.1). Lineage (NCBI taxonomy): Bacteria > Bacillati > Actinomycetota > Actinomycetes > Mycobacteriales > Nocardiaceae > Rhodococcus > Rhodococcus sp. NPDC058639. The sequence goes on along the minus strand of NZ_JBHXRF010000004.1, from coordinate 347,335 downwards.
GCAACTGCACCCGCGCTCCGGCCCGGCGGATCCGCTCGATCAACTCGGTGTGGCGCGGCCGGTCGAGCACGGCCACGGTCAGGTCCGCGACCGACGTGCCCAGCGCAGCGGCGACCCGGGAGATGTTCTCGGACACCGGCGCGGTGATGTCCACGGCGTCGGCCGCGTCCGGGCCCACGGCGATCTTGTTCATGTAGAACACTGCCGAGGGGTCGAACATGGCCCCACGCTCGGCAACAGCCACGACGCTGAGCGAATTCGGCGCGCCGGCGGCCATGAGTGTGGTGCCCTCGACCGGGTCGACCGCGAAGTCGCATTCCGGTCCGGTGCCGTCACCGACCAACTCGCCGTTGAACAGCATCGGCGCTTCGTCCTTCTCGCCCTCGCCGATCACCACGACACCGCGCATGGTCACGGTCGACAACATGGTGCGCATCGCGTCGACAGCCGCCCCGTCCCCGCCCTCCTTGTCGCCGCGGCCGACCCACCGGCCGGACGCCAGTGCGCCGGCTTCCGTCACACGGACCAGTTCCAAAGCGAGATTGCGGTCCGGGAACAGGGGCCCGGGTCGGCTTGTGGCGCTCATGTCGTGGGCCTCATGGGAGTGCTTCTCCGAACGGGATTCGTTGCGCCGGCACTGATCCCGTCAGGGACGTTCGGCAGAGGGGATGTAATGCGCGATGACCAGGAAAACCCACGTGGTGAGGATGTACGGCCACGTGTAGGTGGGGACTCCGAGGTCGTGCATCCAGAGGGTGACGACCGCGGTGACGATGGTGCCGATCAGCGCGAGGACCCAGGAGGTCACGCTCTCCTTCAAGAAGGTCACCGAGAGCGCGATCGCCGTGAGCACACCGGAATACCCGCTCAGACCGTTCGCGGTTTCGGTGAGGCTTTCACCCAGCGCGAGCGCGCACAGGCTGCCGACGACGCTTCCGAGCAGCCCCGCCAGACCGACCTTCCAATTGGCCACGAACAGCCCGATCAGAATGAGCGCGCCGGCCCAGACATTGTCGACCAGAACCACTTCCGAGACGTTGGTCAGCAGCGACCGGAAGAACGCCACCGTGGTCGAGTCGATGGTCATCGACGAGGATTCGACCCACCAGCGTTCGAAACCGAAATGGATGATCGTCGCGACGATGCAGAACGGTGCCGTCGTCGACGGGAGTCCGTAGATCTTCAGCGGTGTCCGCATGAACAGTGCATTGACCAGCCACGTCACCGGTGCGGCGAGCGCCCCGCCGACGAGTGCGATGGGGTACGAGAACCACTGGCTGCCGAGGGTGGCAAAGGTCGCAGCGCCGACCAGGGCTCCGGAGAAACCTTGCATACCGAAGACCAGGTCGGACGCTTTCGTGCGGATGACCCACCCGGTAAAGGTCTGTGCCACACACCCGATCGCCACGAGCACTGCCATCTGCCAACTGGCGACGACGAAGGCCGCCATGATGAGCAGCGTGGTGTAGATGTTCGCCTGGAAATAGATTTGTGACGGACCGTGGCCGAATCCCACCAGCCAGGAGCGCGGTGAAGCCATGGAATCCTGCGGTGTAGTTCCCGTCGTCATATCCAGCTCCTTCGCGGTGCATCCGGTATGGATCCGGTGACTGTCGAGCGTCCCTACATCTTGCGGATCGCCGGAGCGGCGAACCCGGTGAGCGCCTTGTGAGCCGCTCCCGCAGCCGCGTGAGTGGCGCGGGCAACCGTGACAGGATCGTTGGCGACCAAGCGCATCCAGACGCCGGCGTCGTTCGGCAGCGCACTCACGCCGAACAAGCCGTCGGGCAATGCGGCGGCCAGCGCGTCGTGGAGCAGATCCGCGAGCGCGGCAACCGGCACCAGTGGAGTGAACACGTACAACATCGCGAGGATGTCGTGGTCGGCCAGGACGCCGAGACTCGGTGCCGCGGCGGACTCGTGATCCTCGCCGGGACACAGCCGGACCCGGTCGAGTGCCACGAGACGTCCGTCGGGCCGCCGGACTTCGACGTCGGACGCGTAGACCTCGTACCTGTGGCGCTCGTCGCGGGCGAGCCGTCCGGCATACACGGTCTCGCCGAGAAGGAGCGTGGCCGATTCGTCGAGCGTCACCGAGGTGTGCTGGTAGAAGCGCGATCCGCCGAACGGAACCACGGGTTCGGGCAGGTACTCGGTGTACGCACCGGCCTCCACCGAGATGTTCGTGACGGAGGACGCGTAGTCGTAGTCCATCCGATACACCCTGGTTTGCGCCTGTGTCGTCACGTGTGCCGAGGTGCCTGTCCCGAATGTCAGGTCGGTGCGCAACCTGTCCGCCTGGAGAATGCCGCCGCCCGAGGACATCACGTACGTGTACGGAACATCGGGGCGCAACGGATCGAAGTACAACGGACGCATGATCTGCAACGGGGACTTCTGATAGTGCTGCACGAGTTCGGTGCGGTCCCGGTCGTGGTTGTGCTCGAAACCGAGTTGGAGGATACCGACCTTGCCCGGGCTCCCGACCGGGAGGGGCGAGTCCCCGCCCGCATACCGGAGTACCTCGGCCGGCACCCGTACGGGCTCGAAGTAGTCCGGTTGGAGCCGGTATCCACCGGGGTGCACCGGACGGACGGGTAGCGGGCTTACGGGAGCCAGGCCCCGGGGCGCATTCGGATCCGCCCCGGTGTCGAGTGCCTTCCCCGTCGAGATATCGGCCGTCATCAGACGAGTTCGGTCCGTGCGTTGTTCCACAACGACAAGATCTGGTCGAGGAGTACGTCCAGGCCTTCGCCGGTGAGCGAGTTGGTGAGGACGACGGGGGTGCCACCGCGTACCCGGATGGCGTCGCTCTCCATCACACCGAGATCCGTCCGGACATACTGTGCGATATCGATCTTGTTGATCACCAGGATGTCGCTGTCGGTGATGCCCGGACCCCGCTTGCGTGGCATTTTCTCACCTTCGGCCGTATCGAGGACGAACACGAAGACGTCGGCCAGCGCGGGTGAAAAGGTGAGAGTGAGGTTGTCCCCACCGGATTCGTAGATCAGCGTGTCGATATCGGGGAATCGTTGCAGCATTTCCTCTCCGACGGCGAGATTCATCGTCGGGTCGTCGCGTACGGCTGTGTGCGGGCATGCGCCGGTCTCCACGCCCACAACCCGCTCGGGGTCGAGCACTCCGTCGAGCACACGCCGGACGTGCTGCGCATCCTCCTGGGTGTAGATGTCGTTCGTGATGACACCCGGAGTGCGTCCTGCTGCGATCAGCAGGGGCACGAGCGCTTCGGTCAGTGCCGTCTTTCCCGATCCCACCGGTCCGCCGATACCGATTCTCAATGCATTGTCACCCATAGTTTTTCGTTCCCTTCGGATCTTGACGGGGCCGGCACTTCGGCTGGCCGCTCTTCGGTATGCGCGGTCAACTGGCGAACAGGCGCGCCTCGGCCCGTTCGTGCTGTGCGGACATGATGTCGGCCATCGGTGCGAAGCCTCCGAGATCGTGCACGTCACGTTCGGTGGCATCGTGTGCCACCTGCTCGATGACCGGGCCGACCGCGTGCAGAATCACCTGAGCCCGCCGGTGATCGGTCAGCCGGAGGCGCAGCGCGGCGCCCACGAAACTCACCGCGAATGCGGAGAGATCGGAGGCTACCGCGATGCGCGTTCCGACGCCGGTCGCCGAGTAGATGAGAGCGGACACCACCGGCTGGCATCCCGGCGTGGCCCGCGCCTTCACTCGCCGTTGGTACTCGTCCAGTGCGTCGCTGCCGAGTACCACGTCGGCAAGATCTGCGAGCTGGTGACCGCTGCGTACGGACGCCCGTCGCATCTCGGCATTCAGCTTGGACGCGAACAGCCGGTGATCGATCTCCTCGACGAGGTCCCAGTCGCCCACCCCCGCCGCCCGATGTGCGGCGGCGAGGGCTGTCGCGTCCCCGGGCCCGACTGTGTGGACGAGCAACGAACACAACAGCTCCTGCACCTCACCTGGGTCGACGAGGCGGGCCTGACTGTAACCCTCCAGTCCGTGCGACATGGTGTAGAAGCCGCTCGGGAACGCCGAGTCCGAGAACTGCAGACTCGTCAGCAACTGGCGAATATCGGACGTCACCGTGTCCCCTCAGGCCAGGAAGAACATCTGCGTGAGCGGGAGGGTCTGCGCAGGATCGATCGCCGCCGCTTTTCCGTCGTACGTGACGTCGTAGGTCTCGGGATCGACTTCGACCACCGGGGTGGCGGTGTTGCGCACCATGTGCTGCTTTCCGATGTTGCGGCACCTCTTCACCGGCAGCACCTGGCTCTCCAGCCCCAGTTTTTCGGGCACGCCGTTCGCAATGGCCGCCTTCGACATGAAGGTGGCTCTCGTGGACTGCAATGCCTTGCCCTGCGCACCGAACATCGGGCGGTAGTACACCGGCTGCGGTGTGGGCAGCGACGCGTTCGGTTCACCCATCAGTCCCCAGTTGATCAGGCCGCCTTTGACGATCACCTTGGGCTTGGCGGCGAACGACGTCGTCGGCCACAGCACGATGTCGGCCATCTTCCCCTCTTCGAGCGACCCGATGTAGTCCGAGACGCCCTGTGTGATCGCGGGGTTGATGGTGATTTTCGCCAGATAGCGCAGCACGCGGAAATTGTCGTTGTCCGGCGAGTCCTCCGGCAGCTTGCCGCGCTTGTCCTTGCAGTGGTGTGCGATCTGGAACGCACGCATGAAGGACTCGCCGATACGGCCCATGGCCTGTGAATCGGACGACACCATCGAGATGATGCCCTCGTCGTGGAACACGGTTTCGGCGGAGATCGTCTCGGCACGCACGCGGGAGTCCGCAAATGCGACGTCTTCCGGGATGTCGTGCGACAGGTGGTGGCACACCATCACCATGTCGAGCAGTTCGTCGACGGAATTGGCCGTGTAGGGGAGCGTCGGGTTGGTCGAGGACGGCAGCACGTTCGGGTGACCCGTGACCTTGATGAGGTCGGGTGCGTGTCCGCCGCCGGCGCCCTCGCTGTGGAACGTGTGGATCGTCCGGCCGTCGATCGCGTCCAGAGTGTTCTCGACGAAGCCCGACTCGTTGAGGGTGTCGGTGTGTACGGAGATCTGGATGTCGTAGCGGTCGGCGACATCGAGTGCGTTGCTGATCGCGGCCGGTGTGGCGCCGTAGTCCTCGTGCACCTTCAGACCTGCCGCGCCTGCTTCGATCTGCTCGCAGAGCGCCTCCGGCAGGGACCCGTTGCCCTTTCCGAGGAATCCCATGTTGACCGGCATGGCTTCGGCGGATTCCAGCATCCGGTGCAGGTTCCAGACGCCGGGGGTGGTGGTGACGCCGTTGGTGCCGTCCGTCGGTCCGGTGCCGCCACCGAACAGCGTGGTGATTCCGTTCGCCAGGGCCGTCACCCCCTGCTGCGGGGAAATGTAGTGCACATGGGAGTCGAAGCCGCCCGCCGTCGCGATGCAATGTTCACCGGCGAGGAGTTCGGTACCCGGTCCGACGACGAGTCGGGGATCGACACCCTTCTGAAGATGCGGGTTGCCGGATTTGCCGACGCCGGCGATCTTCCCGTCCCGTACGCCGATGTCGCCCTTGAGGACGCCGAGCACCGGATCGAGGATGATCGCGTTCGTGATGACGAGGTCCAGTACTCCCTGGGCATCGGTTCCCTGGGGGTCGGCGCCCATTCCGTCGCGTGCCGTCTTGCCGCCGCCGTAGACGATCTCGTCGCCGTAATTGCCCTCGTTGAAGTCTTTTTCGATCTCGATGACAAGGTTCGTGTCGGCGAGGGTGACTCGGTCACCCGTCGTGGGTCCGAAGAGGTCCGTGTACTGCTTGCGCGAGATGATTGCCATTACTTTGCGCCCTTCTTCTTCGAGGTGCTCTTGCTCTCTCGCGCCTGGGGTGTGCCGTCCTGGTACTCGAGTTCCTTCATGAGCGCCATGGCACGGATCTTTGTGCCCTCGGAGTCCAGACCGCCGTCCACGAGGTTGTTGAAGCCGATGACGTGGCGATTGCCGGCGTACGCGACGAGGGTCACCTCGCGGGTGTCGCCGGCCTCGACGCGCACCCCCAGCCCGGAGGCCAGATCCAGGTGCATTCCGTAGGCGAGTTCACGATCGAACAGCAGCGCCTTGTTGACCTCGAAGAAATGGAAATGGGACCCGATCTGGATTGCACGATCTCCGGTGTTGCTCACCTGCAGGGTGACGCTGCGGCGCCCCGCGTTGATCTCGATGTCCTCTTCGCTGTGGTGGTATGTGGGCTTGGCTACCATGATGATTCCTTCCTCGCGGAGCGATTGCGTGCTGCAGCGCGCCGTCGGGTCGATCTGCCGGTCAGTGTGAAGACGCGGCAGCGGGGTGTCGATGGCTGTGTTCGGTGCCGGGATCGTCGCCGGCACGGCTCTGATGTCCGTGCTCGTGGCCGTGGCCGTGGCCGTGGCCGTGCCCGTGTCCGTGCGCGCTGTCCGACGAGTCGTCGAAAGCGTGCGAATGGGCGTAGCCGTGGCCGTGGTCCGCCATCAGCCCGGACTCGACTCCGGTACGGCCGTGGGCGAGTTCGTGCACCGCGTCGCGAATGCGCGCATCGATGATGCGGATCGCTGCCTGCTCGCTCATCAACGGTCCGTAGAACTCACTGCCGGTGAACCTGCTGTCGTCCAACGGAACAGGGGACTCCCGGCGAAAGCCTGCCGGAACGACTACGGCGTGCGGGTGGCCGAGCCGTCGCAGCCGTTGCAGAACGCCGACAAGATCGTCGTCGGTGTGGGTCGTGGCAACCTCCACTACGTTGCCTGCTCCGTGGGTGCGCACCAGGTGCGCGACGCGGTGCAGTTCCGCTTCGTCGAAAGGGTCGGAGGAAGGGGCCTGGATCACCATCGCGGCGTCGGACGAGCGGCTCCGAATACCGGTGGCCGCCAAGCGCAGCCACGAGATCAGATGGTCGGGGCTGCCGAACGGCGCCGCCAAGGCGAGACGTTCCGGTGCGCCCGCTGCCAGCCACTGCACCGTCTTGGCGGTGTCGGCCACCAAGGTCGGATTACGCCCCATCGTCATGGGGACCACCACGATCGGGCCGTCTCCCGACGACAGATGGCGGGTGAGCAGATTGTGGAGCGGCCGGCCGATCGGGGTGACGAACCACCGGTTGCGGGCCTGCTCGAGGTATCGCACGTCCGCCCCCTCGGCGCTTTCGTGGCCCGCGACCAGAATCGTGGTGGCGTCTTTCCCGGCGGGTTCGGCCACGTCAGTTCCCGATCGGGTCGTGGCAGGAGACCAGCTTGCTCCCGTCGACGAACGTCGCTTCGACCTGTAAGAGCGGCAGGCGTTCCCGCACGCCTCCCATGCAGTCCTTCTCCGCGACGATCGTTCTTCCCAGTTCCATGACTTCCGCAACGGAGCGTCCGTCGCGAGCGCCTTCCAGGATCGCCTCGCTGATGAGCGCGGTCGCCTCACTGGCGTTGAGCTTCGTGCCCCGTTCGCGTCGACGGCGTGCAAGTTCTGCAACCTGGTACACGTAAAGCTTTTCGATTTCTCGTGGAGTCAAATCCATTTTCTGCTCCCGCAATGCCGTAGGTTCCGATTTCGATGAGCATCTCCCGGCGGCGAGCCGGAGCTCGCTGTCTTGGACGATACGCCGGAGCCACAGGAAAGTTTCGGTTTTTGTTTTTATCGGACGCGGTAGCGGCGACGCCGAGACGGGTGAGCGCGGGAAACACCCGACGACGCTCCCGAAATAGGCGCAGCGATGTTGTCGTCACCTCGTGAAATGAATATCTACTCATATGTGCAGTCGTTCACTCGGCTCGGGAATTCTCTCGCATATGTGTGCGCCCGATTTCTGTAGTGACGGATGTCCGCTGGGCGGAAAGTCCGAAGGGGGAGACGGTAGGGGTTGTCCAACAGTCGAATTGAAAACTACTTCTCGACGTGATCCGAAAAGTTCGCCGAGGCGGTGTGTGAAACGACCGGCGAATTACTCGAACGGAATCGAGGGCCGAATCGGACGGATCGTGCATTCTTTGGAATCTGCCGCGAGTCGGTGCCGACATCGGGTCCCGGGATTTCGCCGTGGCCATTGTTCCGGATCGGATCGCCATTTCGGGGTCGATCCTCCCGGGCATGTTTCTCACCGTCCCGAAATCACGGCCAACCGGGTTGCCCCGTAATTTCGTCGCAGTTCTTCGATGCGCCGCCGCCCGCTCCCTGTCGGGTGCGCTATCCGCTCTCGACCGGTACGACGGTCATTTCGACGAGGTCGTCGCCCAACGCCGACAAGGCGCTTCGCACGTTGGTCAGCGACTCCGCAGGGGTCAGGATTTCCGCGCGGACCCGTGGGGTGACATCCATGGTTCGTTTCTGTCCTCGGACCATCTGATCGACCGAGGAGGCAGTAGTGACGAATACCTCGGACAGCATCGCGCGGCGGGCCCCCGCGGCAAGCACTTCCCGTTCCACGCCCGCGGCCCCACCCGAGTCGAGAACCGCGGTGACCAGGTACAGCGTGTTTCCGGGCTCCAACGGCTTCGAAGCCCCGGAAACTGTTGCCCCGTCGGCCGTGGGATCGGGGGGAGTGGGGCCCTCGTGGTAGGCGCTCATCCCCTGCTGGCTGAGGTCGAGGTGTTCCTCTTCCTCGGCACTGACGCGCAGTCCGATCGTCTTTTCGATCGCGAAAGCGATCACCAGGGTGAGCACCAGGGCGTAGGCGATCACCGAGGCCAGTGCGACGACCTGATAACCGAGCAGCGTCAATCCACCACCGTGGAACAGGCCGTCTCGGCCGATCGCGTTGATGGCTTCTTCCCCGAAGAACCCGACGCACAGGGTGCCGAACACGCCGCCGATGAAGTGGACAGCCAGCACATCGAGCGCATCATCCACGTGCAGAAGCCTTTTCAGGCCGAGTGCCAGGTAGCACACCACTCCGGCGAGGGCGCCGATGAGTACCGCCGCCCAGCTGCTGACATAACCTGCGGCGGGGGTGATGGTCGCCAATCCGGCGACCGCGCCGGTCACTGCTCCGAGCACGGTCGAATGGCCTTCCCGGTACCGCTCGAACACCAGCCAGACAAGCATTGCGGCGGCACCCGCCACCTGGGTGTTGACCAACGCCTGTGCGGCGACTCCGTTGGCCTGCAGTCCGTCTCCGGCGTTGAAACCGAACCAGCCGAACCAGAGTATTCCCGCTCCCACGATCACCAACGGGACCGAGTGCGGCAGTGGTGCCCGGTTGGGCCGCACCTTGCGCCGCCCGAGGACGATCAACAGGCCCAGGGCGGCAGCCCCCGCCGACGCATGGACAACCATTCCGCCGGCCCAGTCCTGCGCTCCCATCTTGGTCAACCATCCCGTAGGGGCCCACAACCAGTGCGCGACAGGTGCGTACACGATCACCGACCAGATAGCGATGAATACTGCCCACCCGAATGCCTTGAGACGATTGGCCACTGCGCCGGTGGCCAGTGCCGGGGTGATGATCGCGAACATCAACTGATACGCGAAGAACGCCAGCGTCGGGATCGCCACGGTTTCGGTCACCACGTGGAGGTCCGGCTTGGGGGCGTCGTCGATGTTGGTGAGCGCGACGAATCCGAGATCGGCGACGATCCCGTTGCCCCGGTCGTTGCCGAACGCGATGCTGTACCCGAAGGCGAACCAGGTGAGCGTGATGATGCCGAGCCCGATCAGATTCTGCTGCAACATCACGAGGGTGTTGCGCTTGCTCACCATGCCGGCATAGAAGAATGCCAGGCCCGGTGTCATGAACAGCACAAGGGCTGCGCACACCAGCACCCACGCGGTGTCACCGGTGTTGATCACGTCTTGGGACAAGGTCGTAGAGGTCATCGACGGGCCTGCGCTTTCGGGCGAGGTGTGTGATCGGACGCGAACGGGACTGCCGAACAAGGCATTTCGGACTTCTGCCGACCTGGGGACGGAGGCTGCGGGCTCCGCCCTGCCTGGTGTCGAGCGCTACGCACCAAGCGACCTCCGATCCTCACATCGGCCAGTCACGCTTTTCTCGGCACGCCGGCGCACTGTCGCCGGAAGGACGAGACTTGCAGTCCGAAGCGAGCATATACACCGCGTTTGTGTCATGTGGTCGATCGCGTCAACTCGAACGTGCTGCGATGAACGCAGATTTTCGCGGCGCACGTCGTCGATTGCCCGAATCGGCCGTTCTTCGCTGTCGATCCCGTTCTTCCGTACCTGTACGGGCCTGTAGTCCTAGACTTGCGCCGTGGACGCCGTCCAGTGGCTCGGGATCATCATTCTGGGTTTGACCCTGCTGGACATATTCCTCACCGCCCTCAATTACGACGACGCAGGCTTTCTCACCCGCGCCCTGACGGCATGGGTCTGGCGCGCCATCAGGCGAATCACGCGAAAAATGTCACGCGGCAGGCGACCTGCCGTACTCCGTCAGGTCACGGGCATTCAGATCGTTGTCACGGTGGGCATGTGGGTGGGCGGCACGATCCTGGGCTACGCCTTCATCTACCTCGGCATGATGAGCGGGCAGGGCTTCCTGTACAACGGCGGCACCGACGATCTGTTCGGCGCAATCTATTTCAGTACGGCCCAACTCTCCACGGTGGGCACATCCCAGCTCGTCCCCAATACCGATGTATCCCGGATCATCTCGGTCCTGGAGACTCTCACCGGCGTCGTGCTCCTCTTCCTGATACTCACGTTTCTGCTCGGGGTCTACGGAGTGATCAGCGCCCTGCGCGGTCTTTCCGCGCAGTTCTACAATCCCGGAAACAGCATCGGCGACCCGGTCGCGAGCCTGAAGCCGTACTTTCCGGGCGGCGAACCGCGCGACCTCGACTCCAAACTCTCGTCTATCGCCGACAGTTTCAGCAGTTACACCGACGGAGTCCGGCTGCACCACTCCGCCTACTACTTCCAGAGTGGCCGCGACACCTTCTCGCTGCCGTATTCGATCCGGATGCTGAGCGGGGTCGTTGCGGCGCTTCGGTGGGGGTTGCCCAGGTCCCACCCGGTGACCGTCGAGCCTATGCTGCTTCCGCTCACCGACCAGTTCCTGAAGTTCGCGGACTACATGCATCCCCTGCTCGGGTGGACGAGCACCGATGTTCCCGAGACGCGATCGCGTGGCGAGTTCCGCCGGCTGATCGAGGAGGACATCGAACTGCACCGGACGGCCGGACACCGCTCGGCGCCTCCTGCCGAGAGCGAGGATCCGTGGGTTGCCCGGTTCGCCCGCGTGAATCGGAAAATGGGCGAACTCGTTCGCCTCGAACCGTTCACCGATCTCGACGATGCCTACGAACGGTACGTCGAGTGGCTGCCGTTCGCGTACCGGGCGCAACAGTTCACCGATGCGGTCGGCCGGGATCTCGATTATCAGCCGGTCTACGCACCCGGCTTTGCGGATGTTCCGGAAACCACTGCCCCGGAAACCACTGCCCCGGGAACCACTGTCCTGGGAACCGAGCCGGCCACTTCCACGCTGAAGTCCGCCGTCAGCGGCGTACGAGCCTTCTTCGCCAACCGGCTCACGCTCATCGATCCCGGCTACATCCGGCTTGTCGGGTCCCTGCGCGTGCTCATCGCGGCGGTGGTCTCGGTGGCGGTGGTGGCGATCGCCCTCGAGGTCGCCGGGAAAGACCCGATGCCCACAGCCACCTTCGGCGGCATGATCGCGATGTTCGCAGGTGGGGTTGCGGCGCAAAGCGGTGCGCGCGCGGGACTCGCCAAGTTCGGCGGGATGCTGACGCTGGTCCCCGTGGTCGTCGCGGTCGGATTGATCACCCTGGTGCCACACGAACGATTGGCGTCGGTGTTCGCCGTCGCCGCGCTCGCCTTCGTGGGTGTGTTGCTGTCCCGGTTCGGGCCACAAGGAGCCGGGCTCGGCCGGGTGCTGTTCATGACGTTCTACTTCAGCCTGCTGCTACGGCTGAGCCCCGACGACTTCTGGCTGTACGCACTGACGGGCCTGGTGAGCGTCACCGCGTCGGTACTCGTTCAGTTCCTTCCGCTGGGTCACGGACACGTCGGGCTGGTACGTGGTGGTGTCCGGGCGTTCGAGAACAGTGTCGCGAACAGCATCGATCCCCTCGTCGACACCGTGTCGGCTGCCCGCTGGGATCCGGACCTGCGCAAACGTATGCACCGCGGACTCGACCAACTCCACCACACCGCGTCTTTTCTGGGAGGTCAGCTCACCAAGCAGGACCCGGCCCTGGACTTCTCCGCCGAGCAGCTGAACAACCTGCGAATACGGCTCTTCGATGTCGAACTCGCAACCGTCAATTTGTCTGCGGCGGCTCGGGATGCGACGGGATCCGGCATGCGCGTCCCGGTTCGGGCTCGGCTCGCCGGTGAGCTCGAACAGCTCCAGCTCCACATCCGTAGTTATCCGAATCTTCCGGCGTGGATGGGCGATTCCGGAGACGAGAACGACGTGATCCGTCCACCCCACGACCTGCCCGATCCCGTCGACTGGCCCCTGCCGGCGCGACGGTTGCATCATGCCGTGCGTGAACTCTGGTTTGCTGTGGACGCGCTGCATAGCGCGCGCCCCGAGGATCTCCTCGGCGGTCCGGGCGACACCGAGGGTGCCGGCTCGGTTCCCGCGGCCGAAGCAGGACCCGCTGCGGGCGAGCCGAAAGCGTCCTCTGCTCAAAGCGGAAGTCTCGCGTCCGGCGGCACGGCTGCCGGGCCGATTCGCCGTGCGGTGCAAGCCGCCCTCGCGACCGGGTTGGCCCTCTGGATCGGAGGGTCCGTGTCGGAGACCTACCAGTACTGGGCCGCGCTGCCCGCGTTCTTCGTACTGGGAGAGACTGACGGGGAGACATTTCTCAAGGGAATGCAGCGGATCGTCGGAACCGTGGCCGGAGCCGCGATCGGGTTCGGCTTCGCGATCGTGGTGGGGACCGATACTCCTGTCGTATTCCCGCTGCTGGCGCTGTGTATCTTGGCGTCGACGTACTTCCGTCCCGTGTCGTTCGTCCTGTCGGCGCTCTGGATCACGGCGTTCGTCGCGTTGCTCTACGACCTGCTCGGCAAGCTGGATACCGAAACCATCGAACTGCGTGTCGTGGAGACGGCGATCGGAGCGGGACTGGCGCTGGTGGTCGCCGCGATCGTTCTGCCCACCCGTACCCGCACCCGTTTGTCGTCGGACACGTCTCAGTTGGTGCGGACCGTCCAGGACGTCACAGGTATCTGTCTCGCACACCTGCGGTCCGGATCCGCGGGGGACCTGGACAGGCAGGAACTCGCACGTCGGGAACTCGCTCTGACCACGCTGGTCCAGAAGGTCGAGGCCACGGCTGTGCCGCTGCGCCGTTCCTCCGGGGCCCTCGATGTCCGGGGGATCGAAGGGCGGCTCACCGCACTGTGGGCTCTGTTGTTCTACACGCGGCACCTGGTGTCCGCCACCGAGCGTCTCTCGCCCGACGAGAACGTCCTGACCGACTCCCAATGGGGCGTGATCCAGGACGTCAACGAGGACAACTTCGAGGCGTTGCTGAAAGCACTGGCAGGTGAAGCGCCCTCCGCGGTGCAGGAGGACATGAAGGTCACCGACGAGTACGACATCCCGCACTACACCACGTTGTCCCGAGTACTCCAGTCTCTCGAGCGAATCGACCAGACCGTGACATTCATGGTCGAGGAGGTGCTGCCGAGCGAGGGGCGACCGTCGCGGATCACGTCGTCGTTCCGCCTGGTCTGAACTCGAATGTCGGGGGATTGTCCGAATACCCTGCCGGAGAGTCGCTTTAGTGTCGCTACGATCCGTAGCGACGCTGCCCGGCGGAGCGTCCGTGCTGGTGACCGGCACGTGCGGTGCGCTCGTCTAGACTCGATCGATGTGGCCCACCCGATGATTGCCCCCTCGATCCTGTCCGCCGATTTCGCCCGTCTCGCCGACGAGGCGCAGGCCGTCGCCGGTGCCGACTGGCTCCACGTCGACGTGATGGACGCCCATTTCGTGCCGAACCTGACTCTCGGTCTGCCCATCGTGCAGTCGTTGCTGAAGGCGACGGACATCCCGCTCGACTGCCATCTGATGATCGAGAACCCGGGCCGGTGGGCCCCGCCCTACGCGGAGGCCGGCGCACACAACGTGACGTTCCACGCCGAGGCGACGGACGATCCGGTCGCCGTGGCCCGCGATATCCGCGCCGCGGGCGCCAAGGCCGGACTGTCGGTCAAGCCGGGCACCCCCATCGAGCCCTACCTGGAAATCCTCCGCGAGTTCGACACGCTGCTCGTCATGAGCGTCGAGCCGGGATTCGGCGGGCAGGCGTTCATTCCCGACGTACTCGGCAAGGCGCGCGCGGTACGCCGTCTCGTCGACTCGGGGGAGTTGCGGCTCCTCGTGGAGATCGACGGCGGAATCAACGCGGACACCATCGAAGCGGCGGCGGAGGCAGGCGTGGACTGCTTCGTGGCCGGTTCCGCCGTCTACGGTGCCGAGGATCCGGCCGAGGCGGTGCGCAAACTGCGCGCGCAGGCGGCGGCCGCCTCGCCGCATCTGACGCTCGCGTCGTGACGCCCCCCGAGGTCACCGAGGCGTTCCAGTTCGCGCTGGATGCGTCGGAGGCCGTGCGGGGAACCACCAGCCCGAACCCGCCGGTCGGCGCCGTGATCCTCGACGCGAACGGGCAGGTCGCCGGAGTGGGTGCCACAGCACCTCCGGGTGGTCCGCACGCGGAAGTGCGGGCCCTGGCCGCGGCCGGCGACCGGGCACGCGGCGGCACCGCCGTGGTCACCCTCGAGCCGTGCAACCACACCGGACGCACCGGACCCTGCGCCCGCGCGCTCATCGACGCCGGAATCGCGACGGTGTACTACTCCGTCCCGGACCCCGGTCCGGTGGCAGGGGGAGGAGCCGAGACCCTGCGCGCCGCGGGAGTCACGGTGCATCCGGGTCTCGGGGCCGACGCCGTTATTCACGGTCCGCTGCGGGCCTGGCTCCACCGGGCGCGCACCGGCCGGCCCCACGTCACGTGGAAGTACGCCGCGACGCTCGACGGCCGGAGCGCTGCACAGGACGGAACCAGCCAGTGGATTTCCGGTCCGGAAGCGCGTGCCCGCGTGCACGACGAGCGCAGTCGGCTCGACGCGATCGTCGTCGGCACCGGAACGGTTCTGGCCGACGATCCGTGGCTGACCGCCCGGCTGCCCGACGGTGATCTCGCCCCGCATCAGCCCCTGCGGGTGGTCGTCGGGATGAGAGAGATCCCGACCTCCGCGCGTGTGCTCGACGACGCGGCGCCGACGCTCGTGCTGCGTACCCGCGATATCGGGGACGTCCTCGACGCCCTCACCGACCACCCGGACGTCCTGCTCGAGGGCGGGCCGCGACTTGCCGGGGCGTTCCTCGCCGCGCACAGTGTCGACCGGATACAGGCCTATCTGGCGCCGATGTTCCTGGGTGCGGGGACACCCGCTGTGCAGGACGCCGGCGTACACAGCATCACCGAGGCGCTACGGTTTCGTCGGGAGCGCGTCGACACCGTCGGCGCCGACGTGTTGTTGACCCTGGTCCCGGAACGGGATCTGTGAATCCGGTCCCGGAACGGGACCAGTGAACCGAACCCGGCCCTCGGCCGGGAGTGAAGGAGCCCGAACGTGTTCACCGGCATCGTCGAGGAACTGGGTGAGATCGTGGCGCGAGAGGATTTCGCGGACGCAGCGCGCTTCACCGTGCTCGGCCCGGTGGTGACCTCCGACGCGAAACACGGCGACTCGATCGCCGTCAACGGCGTGTGCCTGACGGTCGTGGACGTGCAGGCCGGCGACTCCTTCACGGCCGATGTGATGCAGGAGACACTGAACCGGTCTTCGCTCGCGCGCCTCGCCGCGGGAAGCCGGGTCAATCTCGAGCGTGCTGCCGCGCTGAACAGCCGACTGGGCGGGCACCTCGTGCAGGGGCACGTCGACGGCACCGGCACCGTGATCTCCCGGGCACCGTCCGAGAACTGGACCGTCGTGCGAATTTCGCTGCCGGACAGCATTTCTCGATACGTGGTCGAGAAGGGATCGATCACCGTGGACGGGGTGTCCCTCACCGTCTCCGCGCTCGGTGGCGATCCGGGTGACGAGTGGTTCGAGATCTCGCTGATCCCCACCACCTTGTCGCTGACCACTCTCGGCGCAGCCGAGCCCGGCACGCTGGTCAACCTCGAGGTCGATGTGATCGCCAAGTACGTGGAGCGACTGCAGAACGCCCGTTAGGTAGTCGTAGGGTGGACACGACAAGTGGACGCGAAGCACGAGTCGTCCGGATACGAGATTTGGAGCCCAGGCAAGTGACGAGGTTGGACACCATCGAGCGCGCGGTCGCCGATATCGCCGCCGGTAAAGCGGTCGTCGTGGTCGACGACGAAGACCGTGAAAACGAGGGTGACCTCATCTTTGCGGCGGAGAAAGCCACCCCCGAACTCGTCGCCTTCATGGTGCGATACACCTCCGGGTACCTGTGCGTCCCGCTCGACGGTGAGGACTGCGACCGGCTCGGGCTGCCTCCGATGTACTCGACCAACCAGGACAAACACGGCACCGCCTACACGGTCACCGTCGATGCGAAGGAAGGCATCGGCACCGGCATCTCCGCGTCCGACCGTGCGGCGACCATGCGCCTGCTCGCCGATCCCGACTCCCGCGCCGACGACTTCACCCGGCCCGGCCACGTCGTGCCGCTGCGTGCCAAGGAGGGCGGTGTCCTGCGCCGCCCCGGGCACACCGAAGCCGCGGTCGACCTCGCCCGCATGGCCGACCTCCGTCCCGCCGGTGTCATCTGCGAGATCGTCTCGCAGAAGGACGAAGGCGAAATGGCCCGCACCGACGAACTGCGTGTCTTCGCGGACGAGCACGGACTCGCGCTGATCTCGATCGCCGACCTCATCGCGTGGCGCCGCAGGCACGAGAAGCACGTCGTGCGGGTTGCAGAGGCGAGGATCCCCACCCGGCACGGGAGCTTCACGGCCGTCGGCTATCAGAGCATCTACGACGAGGTCGAGCATGTCGCGCTGGTGATGGGAGATATCGCCGGACCGGACGGCGACGGCGCAGACGTCCTGGTGCGGGTGCACTCGGAGTGCCTCACCGGTGACGTCTTCGGCTCACTGCGGTGCGACTGCGGACCGCAGCTCGATGCAGCTCTCGAGATGGTCGCACAGGAAGGCCGCGGCGTCGTGCTCTACATGCGCGGCCACGAGGGCCGGGGAATCGGCCTGATGCACAAGCTCCAGGCCTACCAGCTTCAGGACGCCGGCTCGGACACCGTCGACGCGAACCTCCAGCTCGGCTTGCCCGCCGACGCCCGCGACTACGGCATCGGTGCGCAGATCCTCGTCGACCTGGGCATCTCCTCGATGCGCCTGCTGACCAACAACCCTGCCAAGCGGGTCGGTCTCGACGGCTACGGTCTGCAGATCACCGATCGGGTCCCGATGCCGCTGCGCGCCAACCGCGAGAACCTCACGTACCTGCGGACCAAGCGCGACCGTATGGGCCACGACCTCGTCGGACTCGACGAGTTCGAAGCCGGGGACGCCTGATGAGCGGGGAAGGTTTGCCCGACCTGCAACTCGGCGACGCCGCGGACCTCCGCCTCGCCGTCGTCGCAGGCAGCTGGCATGCCGAGATCTCCGGTGCCCTGATCGCCGGCGCCCTGCGCGTCGCCGACCGGGCCGGCATCACCGACGTCACGGTCGAGCGGGTCGCGGGGGCTGTCGAACTACCCGTTGTCGCACAGCAACTGGCACGAACCCACGATGCTGTGGTCGCCCTGGGCGTGGTTATTCGCGGCGGTACTCCGCATTTCGAGTACGTGTGCGACGCGGTCACCTACGGGCTGACCCGGGTTGCTCTCGACGAGAGCACACCCGTGGGCAACGGTGTGCTCACCACCGACACCGAGGAGCAGGCGCGTGATCGCGCGGGACTGCCGGGCTCGGCCGAGGACAAGGGTGAGCAGGCATGCGCGGCCGCACTCGACACCGCCGTGACGCTGCGCCGGCTGCGGGAGGCCCGGACATGACCTCCACCGACACACAATGGGACCTCGAGGTCCGTCCTGCGAAGATGCGCCTGTGGGTGGTCCTCGGTGCCGCCTTCGTGCTCGCCGTACATATCGGCGCCGCGCTGGTACTGCGCGGCGGCGGCGACTCGGGCGTGCATCTGCGACTGGCTGACCAGATCGCGATTCTCACGATCGGGATCGCGTTGTCGGGCGCTCTGCTGCTGTTCACCCGGCCCCGGTTCCGTGCGGGGGCGGAGGGTGTCTCGGTACGCAACGTCGTGGCCGAGAGGCACGTTCCGTGGGACGAGGTCGGTGGGCTGTCGTTCCCCGACGGCGCACCCTGGGCACGACTCGAACTGCCGTACGACGAATATGTGCCCGTGGTCGCGGTGCAGGCCAGGGACGGCCAGAGTGCCGTCGACGCCCTCGACCGGTTCCGGGAACTCGAAGCCCGGTACAGCCGGCGTGTCGTCGGCGACGACTAACCTGGACTCGTGCCCGACCCCTCTACATACCGCCCGGCTCCCGGCACCATCCCGACCGAACCGGGGGTCTACAAGTTCCGAGATCCGCACGGGCGGGTCGTCTACGTCGGTAAGGCGAAGAACCTCCGCTCGCGCCTGAACTCGTACTTCGCCGACGTGGCGTCGCTGCACCCGCGTACCCGGCAGATGGTCACTACCGCCGGCAGCGTCGAGTGGACCGTGGTGCGCACCGAGGTCGAGGCGCTGCAACTCGAGTACAACTGGATCAAGGAATTCGATCCCCGGTTCAACGTCCGCTACCGCGACGACAAGACCTACCCGATGCTCGCGGTGACGCTGAACGAGGAATACCCGCGCCTGTTCGTGTACCGGGGTCCCCGCCGCAAGGGCGTCCGGTACTTCGGCCCCTACTCCCACGCATGGGCGATCCGCGAAACCCTCGACCTGCTGCTGCGCGTGTTCCCGGCCCGGACCTGCTCCGCCGGCGTCTTCAAACGGCACACCCAGATCGGCCGGCCGTGCCTGCTCGGCTACATCGACAAATGTTCGGCCCCGTGTGTCGGCCGGGTCGACGCCGAGGAGCACCGCCGCATCGTCGAAGCGTTCTGCGACTTCCTGGCCGGCCGTACCGACAAGATGGTCCGCGAAGTCGAACTGAAGATGCAGGCGGCCGCCGACGAACTCGACTTCGAGACCGCGGCCCGGCTACGCGACGATCTGGGAGCGCTTCGCAAGGCGCTCGAGAAGCAGGCGGTCGTGCTCGGGGACGGGACCGACGCCGACATTGTCGCGTTCGCCGACGACGACCTCGAGGTCGCCGTGCAGGTCTTCCATGTGCGTGGCGGGCGGGTCCGCGGCCAACGGGGCTGGGTCGTCGAGAAATCCGGCGACGTGCTCGACCGCCCCGACGGCCGGAACACACCCGGCGAAGCAGCCGAGCACGTCGGCGATGTGGAAGAGGTCTCGCTGCTCGTCGAACAGTTCCTCACGCAGTTCTACGGCGAGGAAGCCGCACTCGTATCCGGTGCGTCGGCCGGCCAGGAGACACAGGAGACATACGAGGGTGGTGCGGTGCCTCGAGAGGTCCTGGTGCCCGCATTGCCCCCGGAACCGGAGGAGATGACCCGCTGGCTCGCCGGTCTGCGCGGTGGCCCGGTGCGTCTGCGGGTGCCGCAGCGCGGTGACAAGAAAGCCCTCGCCGACACAGTGCAGCGCAACGCGAAAGAGGCTCTCGCGCAACACAAACTGCGACGGGCCGGCGATTTCACGGCGCGCTCGGCGGCGCTGCAGGGCATCCAGGAAGCGCTCGATCTCGACTCGGCGCCGCTCCGCATCGAATGCGTCGACATCAGCCACGTACAGGGCACCGACGTGGTCGCGTCGCTCGTGGTGTTCGAAGACGGACTGCCCCGCAAGTCCGACTACCGGCACTACGGCATCAAGCATGCCGCCGGCGACGGGCACTCCGACGACGTCGCGTCCATCGCGGAGGTGACCCGCCGCCGGTTCCTGCGTCACCAACGCGACACGACACCGGCCGGTACCGGCGACGGCGGTGATTACGCGCCCGAGGCCGCGCTGGATCCCGCGACCGGCCGCCCCCGCCGATTCGCCTATCCGCCGAACCTCTACGTCGTCGACGGCGGCGCCCCGCAGGTTGCGGCGGCCGCAGAGGTCCTCGACGAACTGGGGATCACCGACGTCGCCGTGATCGGCCTCGCCAAGCGACTCGAGGAGGTGTGGGTACCGGGGGAGGAAGACCCGGTGATCCTGCCGCGCACCAGCGAGTCGCTCTACCTGCTGCAGCGCATCCGCGACGAAGCGCACCGCTTCGCGATCACCTTCCACCGCAGCAAGCGTTCCCGCCGTATGACCGCCTCGGCGCTCGACGGGGTCAAAGGCCTCGGGGAGACCCGCCGCAAAGCGCTCGTCACCCACTTCGGCTCGGTCGCGCGGTTGCGCGAGGCGGATGTCGAGGAGATCACCGCTGTGCCGGGTATCGGCAAGACCACCGCACAGGCGGTTCTCGATGCCCTGCACGCCGAGCGCACCCCGCCGGGTTCCACCAAGGACACCGACCCGGGTGCGCCGGCCCCGTCCGTGGGCGATGATGACCCGGTCGGCGTGTCGGCGTCGCGAGCGGAGGCTGAACAGTGACAGATGTGGATCGCAGGTCCTGGGAGCGGGACGAGCACGGGACGAGTCCGGCAGGGGAGAGGGAAGCACGTGCCGAGGTGATCCTCGTGACCGGACTGTCCGGTGCGGGACTGAGTACCGCTGCGACCGCTCTCGAGGACCTCGGCTGGTACGTCGCCGACAATCTCCCGCCCCAACTCGTGATCTCGATGGTCGATCTCGCGGTGCACGCCGATCCTCCACTCGAACGACTGGCAGTGGTCATGGACGTGCGCAGTCGCCTGTTCACGGGCGATCTCGGGCGGGTCGTCACCGACCTCGCCGCGAGGCCGGTGAGCACCCGTGTGTTGTTCCTCGACGCCACCGATGCCGTCCTGATCCGCCGGTTCGAGCAGGTGCGGCGCAGTCACCCGTTGCAGGAGGACACCGCCGACCGGACCCTCTCCGACGGGATCGCCGCCGAACGGGCTCAGCTCGCTCCGGTGAAGGGCGCCGCGGACCTCGTCATCGACACCTCGACGCTGTCCGGACCCGAACTGCGCCGCAAGATCGAAGCCGCCTTCGGCGATGCGGCGTCCGACACGATCAGGGTCACGGTGGAGTCGTTCGGATTCAAGTACGGGCTCCCTATGGACTCGGATCTCGTGTGCGACGTGCGGTTCCTCCCCAATCCCCATTGGATCGCGGAACTCCGCCCGTATACCGGGCAGGACCCCTCGGTTCGTGATTATGTACTGTCCCGCGACGGTGCCGAAGACTACTTGCGCACCTATCACCGGCTGCTCGAATTGACCACGGCCGGTTACCGTCGGGAGGGGAAGCGCTATATGACGATCGCGGTGGGATGCACCGGCGGCAAACACCGAAGCGTGGCGATGGCAGAAGCGCTCGCCGCGCGCCTCGAGCGGGAGCCCGGGCTCGCGGTGCACGTCGTGCACCGGGATCTGGGGCGCGAGTGACTGCGCACCCTCGGACTCCACCGCCCGACGACGCTCGCTCCGGGCCCGCGATCACCGCGCTCGGCGGGGGACACGGGCTGTACGCCACGTTGAGTGCGGTCCGGCGGCTCACCGATCGCGTCACCGCCGTCGTGACGGTCGCCGACGACGGCGGATCGTCCGGGCGGCTCCGTGCCGAACTCGGCGTGATCCCTCCCGGAGACCTGCGGATGGCTCTCGCGGCGCTGGCCGCCGACACCCCTGACATTCGAGTGTGGACCGAGGTCGTGCAGCACCGCTTCGGCGGCACCGGCGCCCTTGCGGGGCACTCGGTGGGCAACATGATCCTTGCGGGCCTCACCGAGGTGGTGGGCGATCCGGTGGAGGCACTGGACATGCTCGCCCGGGTCCTCGGACTGCGGGGACGGGTGCTTCCGATGTCGCCGATCGCGCTCGACATCGAGGCCGACGTCTCCGGACTCGAAACGGACCCCCGGGTGAGCCGGTGCATCCGCGGGCAGGTCGCGGTTGCGACAACCCCCGGCAAGGTGCGGCGGGTGCGGCTGATCCCCGCCGATCCACCGGCGTGCCCGCTCGCGGTCGACGCCGTGTGCGAGGCGGACATGGTGGTGCTCGGCCCCGGTTCGTGGTTTTCGAGCGTGATCCCTCACGTGCTCGTCCCGGAACTCCACGAGGCCTTGACACATACCTCTGCGACGAAGGTCCTCGTGCTCAACCTCGCCGCCGAGCCGGGGGAGACCGCCGGCTTCTCCGCGGAACGGCACCTGCACGTCCTCGCGCAGCATGCTCCGGACTTCCGGGTCGACCACATCGTCGTCGACGCGGCCTCGGTCACCCCGGGACGGGAACGGGACCACCTGAGCCGCGCGGCCTCGCACCTGGGCGCGGACGTCTCGTATGCCGACGTGTCCGAAAACGGAACCCAACGACACGACCCCGCCAAGCTGGCGGTCGCACTGGAAACGTATTTGTCACCGATTCGGGGCAGCGCCCGCGCCGGAATCGGCGACCGGAGGGAGATCATCTCGTGGCAATGACAGCGGAGGTCAAGGACGAGCTGAGCAGGCTGTCGGTCACCCGTACCAGCAATCGCAAGGCCGAAGTGTCCTCTCTCCTGCGCTTCGCCGGCGGGCTGCACATCGTCGCCGGCCGCGTGGTCGTCGAAGCCGAGGTCGACCTCGGTTCGATCGCGCGCCGGCTGCGCCGCGAGATCTTCGAGCTCTACGGCTATGCCGCCGACGTCCACGTGCTCGGCGCGGGTGGCCTGCGCAAGAGTTCGCGGTACGTGGTGCGGGTCGGTAAGGACGGCGAGGCCCTGGCGCGTCAGACCGGACTGCTCGACGGCCGCGGACGCCCGGTGCGAGGACTGCCCGCCCAGGTGGTCGGTGGCAGCGTGTCCGACGTGGCCGCGGCATGGCGGGGAGCGTTCCTCGCGCACGGCTCGCTCACCGAGCCCGGACGGTCGTCGGCGCTGGAGATCAGCTGCCCCGGACCGGAAGCCGCGCTCGCGCTGGTCGGTGCGGCTCGCCGCCTCGGCGTCACCGCCAAGGCGCGTGAGGTGCGCGGCGCCGACCGCGTGGTGATCCGCGACGGTGAAGCCATCGGAGCGCTCCTCACCCAGATGGGAGCCCAGGACACCCGGCTGACCTGGGAGGAACGCCGGATGCGCCGGGAAGTGCGGGCGACCGCGAATCGGCTCGCGAACTTCGACGACGCCAACCTGCGCCGATCCGCGCGCGCGGCAGTCGCGGCTGCGGCCCGTGTCGAGCGTGCTCTCAACATTCTGGGCGACGATGTTCCCGATCATCTCGCCGCTGCCGGCACGCTCCGCGTCGAGCATCGCCAAGCCTCCCTCGAGGAGCTCGGGCAGCTCGCGGACCCGCCGATGACCAAGGACGCGGTCGCCGGACGCATCCGGCGTCTGTTGTCGATGGCCGACCGGCGAGCCAAGGATCTCGGGATTCCCGATACCGAGTCGGCGGTGACTGCGGAGTTGCTGGACGACGCGTAGAGGCGCACGCTTGTGGGGAGTTCGTCACACAGGGCGGATCTCACACGGTGGCCCCGGCACATTAGGGTAGGGGTCACACCAGCACAATCATCAGCACAATCATCGAGATCTGGGCAAAGGAGCTCCACTGTGACTGTCCGCGTAGGCGTGAACGGGTTCGGACGTATCGGGCGCAACTTCTTCCGCGCAGTCGAAGCGCAGAAAGCGCTCGGCACCACTGACATCGAGATCGTCGCCGTCAACGACCTGACCGACAACGACACTCTCGCAACGCTCCTGAAGTACGACTCGATCCTGGGTCGCCTCGACAAGGATGTGCGTGTCGAAGGCGACTTCATCATCGTCGGCGAGCAGAAGATCAAGGCGCTCGAAATCAAGGAAGGTCCGGCCGCGCTTCCGTGGGGCGACCTGGGTGTCGACGTCGTCGTCGAGTCCACGGGTATCTTCACCGACGCCGCCAAGGCCAAGGGCCACCTCGACGCAGGCGCCAAGAAGGTCATCATCTCCGCGCCCGCCAAGGGCGAGGACATCACCATCGTGATGGGCGTCAACGACGACAAGTACGACGGCAGCCAGAACATCATCTCCAACGCGTCGTGCACCACCAACTGCCTCGGACCGATCGCCAAGGTCCTCGATGACAGCTTCGGCATCGAGCGCGGTCTCATGACCACGATCCACGCCTACACGCAGGATCAGAACCTCCAGGACGGCCCGCACAAGGATCTGCGTCGCGCCCGCGCCGCAGCCCTGAACGTCGTCCCCACCGGCACGGGTGCCGCCAAGGCCATCGGCCTGGTTCTTCCGCAGCTGCTCGGCAAGCTCGACGGCTACGCGCTGCGCGTGCCGATCCCGACCGGCTCGGTCACCGACCTCACCGCCAACCTCCGCACCAAGGCGTCGATCGAGGAGATCAACGCCGCGATGCAGGCTGCAGCAGAGGGACCGCTCAAGGGCATCCTGAAGTACAACACCGATCCGATCGTCTCCTCGGACATCGTCACCGACCCGCACTCCTCGATCTTCGACGCGCCGCTGACCAAGGTCATCGACGATCAGGTCAAGGTTGTGGCCTGGTACGACAACGAGTGGGGCTACTCGAACCGCGTCGTCGACCTCATCGGCCTCGTCGGCAAGTCGCTCTGAGACCCCGAACCGGACAGGACACCCGAACAGTGGCAGTTCAGACCCTGAAGGATCTGCTCGACGCCGGGGTGGAGGGGCGCGGTGTGCTGGTGCGCTCCGACCTCAACGTCCCCTTGGACGGCGCGACGATCACCGATCCCGGCCGCATCATCGCGTCCGCCCCGACGATCAAGGCACTGGCGGAAGCCGGCGCCAAGGTCGTGGTCGTGGCGCATCTCGGCCGGCCCAAGGGCGAGCCGGATCCGAAGTTCTCGCTCGCGCCCGTCGCGGCGAAGCTCGGTGAGGTGCTCGGCCGCAACGTCCAGCTCGCCGGCGACGTCGTCGGGCAGGACGCTCTGGCCCGTTCCGAGGGCCTGACCGACGGCGACATCCTCCTGCTGGAGAACATCCGCTTCGATCCGCGGGAGACCAGCAAGGACGAGTCGCAGCGTCAGGCGCTCGCCCGCGATCTCGTCGAGCTCGTCGGCGACGACGGTGCTTTCGTCTCCGACGGCTTCGGTGTCGTGCACCGTAAGCAGGCCTCGGTGTACGACGTGGCGAAGCTGCTTCCGCACTACGCCGGTGGCCTCGTCGCCGCCGAGGTGGCAGTGCTCGAGAAGCTCACCACCGACACCGAGCGTCCGTACGCGGTCGTGCTCGGCGGATCGAAGGTCTCCGACAAGCTCGCAGTGATCGAGGCGCTCGCGCCGAAGGTCGACACACTGGTCATCGGTGGCGGAATGTGCTTCACATTCCTTGCGGCACAGGGCATTTCGGTCGGTAATTCCTTGCTCGAAGAGTCGATGATCGACACCTGCAAGGGACTGCTGGACCGCTATGCCGATGTCCTGCACATCCCGCAGGATGTCGTGATCGCCGACAGCTTCTCGGCCGACGCCGAAGCGAAGACCGTCCCGGTCACGGAGATTCCGGACGGCTGGATGGGTCTGGACATCGGACCGGAGTCGGTGCAGCGGTTCGCGTCGTTGCTCTCGGCGGCCAAGACCGTGTTCTGGAACGGCCCGATGGGCGTGTTCGAGTTCCCGAAGTTCGCGGCGGGCACCAAGGGTGTCGCGGAGGCCATCGTCGACGCCACCGGTAAGGGCGCGTTCAGCGTCGTCGGCGGCGGCGATTCCGCTGCGGCAGTACGCCAGCTCGGTCTGCCGGACGACGGGTTCTCGCACATCTCCACCGGCGGCGGTGCCTCCCTCGAGTACCTCGAGGGCAAGGAACTGCCTGGCATCTCGGTTCTGGAGGCCTGAGCGCGATGGCACGCACACCGCTTATCGCGGGCAACTGGAAAATGAATCTGAACCACCTCGAGGCCATCGCGCTGGTACAGAAGATCGCGTTCACGCTGCCCGACAAGTACCTCGAGAAGGTCGATGTCACGGTCATCCCGCCGTTCACCGACATCCGTTCGGTACAGACGCTGATCGACGGAGACAAGATCAAGCTCACCTATGGTGCGCAGGATGTCTCCGCCCATGATTCCGGCGCGTACACCGGCGAGATCTCGGGTGCGATGCTCGCCAAGCTCGGCTGCACCTACGTCGTGGTCGGGCACTCCGAGCGACGCACGATGCACGCCGAAACCGACGAGATCGTGCGCGACAAGACGAAGGCCGCGCTCAAGCACGGCCTGACTCCGATCGTGTGCATCGGCGAGGGCCTCGACATCCGTGAGGCCGGCGACCACGTGGCGTACAACGTCGCACAGCTGAAGGGCTCGCTCTCCGGGCTGTCCGCCGACGACATCGCCAAGATCGTCGTCGCGTACGAGCCGGTGTGGGCGATCGGCACGGGCAAGGTGGCCTCGGCCGCCGACGCCCAGGAGGTGTGTGCGGCGGTGCGTTCCACCCTCGCCGAACTCGCCTCGCCCGAGGTGGCCGCGTCCGTCCGTGTCCTCTACGGCGGATCGGTCAACGCCAAGAATATCGGCGAGCTCATCGCGCAGACCGATGTCGACGGTGGCCTCGTCGGAGGCGCCTCGCTCAAGGCAGACGAGTTCGCTCAGCTCTCCGCAATCGCGGCGGGCGGCCCGCTCCTGTAGGCCGATCCCGAGCAGCAGTACGGCTCACTCGATCGTGGGGCGCAGGGTCTTCGGATCCTGCGCCCCACGGTGTTTCGGAGTGTGCGACGAAACCGAAAGGCATCACGCGTATGTCCGCCACCGCCGACACCGGACCGAGCACCCGCAGTGTGGTGTTCGGGTTGGCAGCGGTACTGCTCGTCGCCGCATGCCTGCGCCCGGCCATCACCGCGATCGGGCCGCTGCTCGAGGACATCGGCGCCGACACCGGGCTCGGCAACACAGCGCTCGGAGTGCTCGGCGCCGTGCCGCTGCTGTGCTTCGCGGCGGTCTCCCCGTGGATTCACCGCCCCGCGATCCGTTTCGGGACCCAGCGCATGGTGCTCGTCGCGATGCTGGTCCTGACCGCCGGAATCCTGCTGCGGTCGGTTCCCGGCGCGCTGTGGCTGTGGGGCGGCACGATCGCGATCGGTGTGGGTATCGGCATCGGCAACGTGCTGTTGCCCGCAGTTGTCAAACGCGACCATCCCACCCGCATCTCGACGGTCACCGGCGTGTACTCGTCGGTGACGACCGGTGCCGCCGGACTGGGCTCCGGTTTGGCGGTGCCCTTCGTCGCCTTGACAGGGAACTGGCGTGGCGCGCTCGCGTTGTGGGCCGTGGTGTCGCTGGTCGCGGCGGCCGTGTGGGCAGTGCGCGGACGGGTGCTGCCGGCACCGTTGCCGGCCGCCCCGGACACGACGCCCGGCGTGTCCATGTGGCGTTCCGCCACCGCGTGGCAGGTCACCGCGTTCATGGGTCTGCAGTCCACCACGTTCTATCTGCTCGTGACGTGGCTGCCGTCCATCGAGACCGGCCTAGGTGTAGACCGCGCGGCCGCCGGATGGCACCTGTCGGTCTATCAGGTGGTCGGCATCGTCGCAGGTCTGGGCGCCACCGTGCTGATGGGACGCCGCAGCGACCAGAGTCTGCTCACCGCTGTGGCCGGTTCGGCTCTCGTCGTTGCGATGTTCGGTTTGCTGTGGGCGCCGCACCTGGTCCTGTTGTGGGTCCTGGTCGCGGGGATGAGCAGCGGTGCGACGTTCATCATCGCGATGTCACTGTTCGGGCTCCGCACCCGCACCGTCGCGCAGACGGCGCAACTGTCCGGCATGGCGCAATGCCTCGGCTACCTGCTCGCGGCGTGCGGGCCGGTGGTCGCCGGCGCGATCTTCGACCTGACCGGCACCTGGACGACGGTCCTGCTGCTGGTCGCGGTGTGCGCGGCCGCGCAGGCTGTGGTCGGGGCGTTCGCGGGTCGCGACCGGTACACCCACGACCAGCCCTGAAGGCCACGATCCGCGAGGACGGCGAACCGGGTGCGGCAATTCTGGGATTCGCCGGGACCGGGTAAGCTGACGGCCGACGTCACCCACCATCGAAGGACACCGAACGCCGACATGGAACTGTTCCTGGACATTCTGCTGATCGTCACGAGCCTGCTGCTCATCCTGCTGGTGCTGCTGCACCGCGGCAAGGGCGGCGGTCTGTCGAGCCTGTTCGGCGGCGGCGTCCAATCGAACCTGTCCGGTTCGTCGGTCGCCGAGAAGAACCTCGACCGGCTCACCGTGTTCACCGGCATCGTCTGGGTGATCGCCATCCTCGGTATCGGATTGCAGATCAAGTTCAGCTGACCGGCAGCGGTCGCGTATCGGCCCCGGGGCGCCGATACTGGCCGAATGACGGACACCGTGCCGGCTTCGGCCACCGAACCTCTACGTAACGACATCCGCCTGCTGGGCGGCATCCTCGGCGATGTCGTCCGCGATCAGGCCGGCGACGAGGTGTTCGAGCTCGTCGAAGCAGCGCGGGTCGCGAGTTTCCGGATCCGGCGGTCCGAGATGGACCGTGCCGACCTTGCCGAGCGTTTCGCTGCTGTCGAGACCCCAAATCTGCTGCCGATCGCGCGCGCGTTCAGTCACTTCGGGCTGCTCGCCAACCTCGCCGAGGACCTTCATCGCGAACGTCGGCGCGCCGTCCATCTCGAGGCCGGTGATCCCCCGCAGGACAGCGCTCTCGCCGCGACCTACGCCAAGCTCGATGCGGTCCCGCTCGATGCGGACGGGGTCGCCGATGCGCTCGCGGACGCGCTCGTCGCACCGGTGATCACCGCGCACCCGACCGAAACCCGCCGCCGCACCGTATTCGACGTGCAGACCGCCGTCACCGACCTGATGCGGCGCCGCGACCGCACCGTCGACCCCTACGAGCGGGACAGCGTCGACCGTGCCCTGTACCGGCACATTCTCACCCTCTGGCAGACCGCACTGATCCGGCTGTCGCGGCTTCGCATCAGCGATGAGATCGACAACGGTCTGCGCTACTACGATCTGGCGTTCTTCGAGGTCGTGCCCACCCTCAACGCCGAGGTACGCCGTGCACTCCGGCAGCGGTGGCCCGATGCCGCAGTCCTCACCCGGCCCCTGGTGCGCCCCGGCACGTGGATCGGCGGCGACCGTGACGGAAACCCCAACGTCGACGCCGCGGTCGTCACCACGGCCGCCGACCGCGCGTGCGCGACCGCGCTGCGCCATCACCTGGCCGAACTCGCCGTGCTCGAACAAGAGTTGTCGATGTCGCTGCGCATCACGACGATCACCGCCCGCCTGCAGGAACTCGCCGACATCTCCGGCGACGAGAGCCCCGCGCACAGCGACGAGCCCTACCGGCGGGCCGTGCGAGGAATCCGGGGACGCCTCACCGCGACCGGCGCCCGGCTGCTCCCTGACGTCGACCTCCCACACACCGTCGAGCCGCCGCGCGAGCCGTACCGCACTCCCGCACAACTCCTCGCCGATCTGTCGGTCGTCGACGCATCGCTGCGCGCCGGCGGGGGAGCGGTCATCGCCGACGATCGTCTCGCCCGCCTGCGCAGCGCAGTCGAGGTCTTCGGTTTCCACCTCGCTCCACTGGACTTGCGGCAGAACGCCGACGTCCACGAGCGGGTGGTGGCCGAACTGCTCTCCTGGGCGGGCGTGACCGACCGCTACGCGACACTGCCGGAGGACGACAAGGTCGCGTTGCTCACCTCCGAACTACGCATCCGGCGCCCGCTGACCACCGCCGACGCGCAGTTGTCGGACGAAACCGCCAAGGAACTCGGCATTTTGCGCGCCGCGGCGAGCGCCGTACGCCGCATCGGGCCTGCTGCGATAGAGCACTACATCATCAGCATGTGCACCTCGGTCTCGGATCTGCTCGAGGTGGAAGTCCTCCTCAAGGAAGTCGGGCTGCTCGACCTCGACGCCGGATATCCGCGGAGCAGCGTTCAGGTGATTCCGTTGTTCGAAACCATCGAAGATCTGCGCGGCGGCGCGTCGACGCTGACCGCAGCCCTGGCCGTACCGGAATTCCGGAGTCTGGTCGACGCGCACGACGGGCTGCAAGAGGTCATGCTCGGCTACTCCGACTCCAACAAGGACGGCGGATACCTCGCCGCCAACTGGGCGCTGTACCGAGCAGAACTCGACCTCGTCGAGGCGTCCCGCGCCGCTGGCGTCCGCCTGCGACTGTTCCACGGCCGTGGGGGAACCGTCGGGCGTGGAGGCGGTCCCAGCTACGACGCCATCCTTGCCCAGCCGCCCGGTGCGGTGCGGGGCTCGCTCCGGGTGACCGAACAGGGAGAGGTGATCGCCGCCAAGTACCGCGAACCCGTGCTCGCCCGTCGCAACCTCGAGGCGCTCGTCGCCGCGACCCTCGAATCCACACTGCTCGACGTCGAAGGGCTCGGCGCGGACGCGTCGGCTGCCTACCGGATCTTCGACGAGCTCGCAGACCTGGCCCGAAATGCCTACCGTCGTCTAGTCCACGACACGCCCGGATTCGTCGAGTACTTCACGACCTCGACCCCCGTCGCGGAGATCGGAGCGCTCAATATCGGCAGCCGGCCGGCGTCGCGCAAACCGACCGAGGCCATCGCCGACCTGCGCGCGATCCCGTGGGTGCTCGCCTGGACACAGAGCCGGGTGATGTTGCCCGGCTGGTACGGCACGGGCAGCGCGGTGGCCGAGTGGGTCGGCGACGATCCCGAGCGGCTCGAGTCCTTGAGGACCCTGTATCGGCGCTGGCCGTTCTTCCGCACGGTGCTGTCGAACATGGCGCAGGTGATGGCCAAATCCGATCTCGGAATCGCCGCGCGCTACTCGGAACTGGTCGAGGACACCGATCTGCGGGAACGGGTGTTCGGCCGGATCGTCGAGGAACATGCGCGGACCGTCGACGCCTATCAGCGGATCACGGGCTACGACTCGCTCGTCGCCGACAATCCCGCATTGGAACGGTCACTGCACAACCGGTTCCCGTACCTCGAACCGCTCAATCACCTGCAGGTCGAGTTCCTGCGCAGATTCCGGGCGGGCGAGGACACCGAACAGGTCCGCCGGGGAATCCAGTTGACGATGAACGGTCTTGCCACCGCGCTCCGGAACAGCGGCTGACCGGCTGCCGAAAGAAAATCTCGTGCGCGTGTCGATTTCGGTGGGGAGAGTTCGTCGTCATGGTGTACGGCGAATCGTCGTACCGAGTCACGACAGGAGACGATCATGAAGTACATGCTGTTGATCTACACATCGGCGACCGACGAGAGCACCTGCACGGTCGAGGACTGGCAGGAGTACGAGAAGGCGATGCGGGACGCCGGGGTGCTCGTCACCGGCCACGCACTCCAGGACCTCACCACGGCGACCGCCGTGCAGGTGGCGGCGGACGGTCGGCGCACGGTCACCGACGGCCCGTATGCGGAGACCCGGGAGGTACTCGGCGGCTACGACGTCATCGATGTACCGGATCTCGACGTCGCGATCGAGTGGGCGTCGCGGTGTCCGGGTGCCCGGGACGGTGGCACCGTGGTGGTGCGCCCGATCGCCGAGTTCGGCGAGTAGCCGTGCCCGATGCGGCTGTGTCGGCCGAAGCGGTGTTCCGGGAGGAGCACGGGCGGTTGCTCGCGGCGCTCGTGCACCGTTTCGGCGATCTCGACCTGGCCGAGGAAGCTGCATCGGACGCCCTCGAGGCGGCGCTCGTGCACTGGCCGGTCGGTGGGGTGCCCGACCGGCCGGGCGCGTGGCTGCTCACCACCGCCCGTCGCCGGGCACTGGATCGGGTACGCCGCGACCGCGTCTACACGCAACGACTGGCCGAACTGGCGATCGACATCGAGCGGCGCGGCTCCTCGGATCCGCGCGGCGACGAATTGCCCGACGAACGACTCGAACTGTTCTTCACGTGTGCTCACCCGGCCTTGGCTCCCGACGACCGTGTCGCGCTGATCCTCCGTTGTCTCGGAGGTCTGACCACCGGCGAGGTCGCGCGCGCGTTCCTCGTTCCCCACGCCACGATGGCGCAGCGGATCGTGCGGGCCAAGAAGAAGATCCGTGGCGCGCGGATCCCGTTCCGGGTGCCTCGTCCGGACGAACTCGACGAACGGCTCCCGGTGGTTCTCGGCGCCCTGTATTCGATCTTCACCGAAGGGTATGCCGCCAGCAGTGGCACCGATCTGCAACGGCTCGATCTGGCAGACGAATCGCTTCGGCTGGTGCGGATCCTGCACCGGCTCATGCCTTCGCAACGCGAGGTGGCCGGGTTGCTTGCACTGGAACTGCTCGTCCATGCCCGTCGTCACTCGCGCACCGATTCTGCCGGCGAGATCGTGCTCCTCGACGCCCAGGACCGGACCCGGTGGGACAGGGCGATGATCGACGAAGGCCGTGCGCTGGTGGTGACCGGGCTCACCGGCGGGCCCCCGGGCCCGTACGCGGTGCAGGCGGCGATCGCCGCGCTGCACGACGAGGCGCCCGAAGCCGAGTCCACCGATTGGCCGCAGATCGTTGCGCTGTACGGGGTGCTTCTCGCACTCACGCCGTCGCCACTGGTTGCCGCGAACCGCGCGGTCGCCGTGGCGATGTGCGACGGGCCGGAGGCCGGCCTGGTACTACTCGACGCCCTGGCCGGCGAACCGGTCCTGCGCGAGCACCACCCGTACCACACGGCCAGGGCGGACCTTCTCGTCCGCCTCGGCCGTGATGCCGAGGCCGAGTCCGCGTTCCGGCGCGCGCTCGACCTCGCCGGTACCGAACCGGAACGTCGCCGGTTGCACTCCCGACTGGCCTCGCTCGGGGATCGACCGGGGTGAACGCGCCGCCGGGCGGTTTTTCGTTGCCGGAGAGCGCGGGGTGCGGCCGTATCGCGGTGGGAAGATGTGAACAACGGAGCGTCGCAACCAGAGAGGCCGATGTCGTGTGCGGACGGTATGCAAGCACGAGTACCCGGGACGACCTCCTCGCTGCCTACGACGCCGTGACCGCGGTCGGTGAGGAGCTACCACCGTCCTACAACGTCGCGCCCACCCAGCAGGTCAACGTGGTGCTCGAGCGCGTCCCACGCGACACGCCCGACGGTGATCCGGTGCGCATGGTCTCGTCCCGGGTCCGATGGGGTCTGGTGCCGTCGTGGGCGAAGGACCCGAAGATCGGCTCGCGCATGATCAATGCCCGTTCGGAGACGATTACGCAGAAACCGGCGTTCAAGGCTGCTGCCTCCCGGCGTCGCTGCATCCTGCCGGCGGACGGATACTACGAGTGGATGAAGAACGAGGAGGGAAAGAAGATTCCCTTCTTCCTGCACGCCGACGCGCCGATCTCGATGGCCGGACTCTACGAGTTGTGGCCCGATCCGGAACGGCCCGGCGACGACCCGGATCGCTGGTTGTGGACGTGCACGGTGCTGACGCGCCCGGCGACCGACGCGGCCGGGCATATTCACGACCGCTCGCCTGTCGTGCTTCCGGAGACGTTCGTCGATCCGTGGCTCGACGCGGCTCTGACCGACCGCGACGACGTCGAGGCGCTGCTCAACTCGATCCCGGAACCTCATCTCGAGCCGTACGAGGTCGGTACCGCCGTCAACTCGCCCCGGAACAACACGCCGGATCTGCTACGGCCCGTCCGTCATTGATCGGCCGGCAGGGAGGCGTCCGACCGATATCGGTCGACCAGGGACAGGTAGTCGGTCCACTGCGGCGGCCGGCCGCCGGTCAAGGCGGCGTCCAGGCGATCGAGGTAATACTGCCAGCCCGGACCGATCTCACCGGCTTCCGATCGTGGGACGTGTGAGTGCGTGAAGTCGAGGGTGGTGACCCGGCCTACGGTGTGCAGCGCGACGGCGAGCAACCATCCGTCCACGTCGACGGAAAAACGCGCCGGGGGAGTGCATTCGACGATACGCACGTCGACGGTGGCCGAATCGTGCTCGTCGACCATCGTCAACCGCACCCACCCGGTGGAGGGATCTCCGGTGTACGTGCCGTACCAGCGGGACAACTCGCGGGGTTCGGTGAGCGCTGCCCAGATCTCGCTCGCGGGCAACGCGAAACTGCGACGGTAGATCAGTCTGACCAGCGAC
Organism: Rhodococcus sp. NPDC058639; assembly: GCF_042717545.1. Lineage (NCBI taxonomy): Bacteria > Bacillati > Actinomycetota > Actinomycetes > Mycobacteriales > Nocardiaceae > Rhodococcus > Rhodococcus sp. NPDC058639. The sequence goes on along the minus strand of NZ_JBHXRF010000004.1, from coordinate 313,191 downwards.
GCGTCGTCGGGACAGTCGCTTTCCGGCCGAACTTCCCCCATCACAGTGGTCGGCGTGCCCATCGTTCTCCCCTCTCGTAGACGCTCCCAGTGTGATACACCGGACCGCCGCCGGTGACCGAACCGGCGGGGCCGACAGGTCCCGGTCGAGCGCCGCATCTCCCAAATTTCGACCGGTTCGTCCGTACACTCCCGTAAGTTGCGATTGCACCGACGGAGGGGGGCGGCGTGGCCTGTGAACACGACGGTTCATGGAACCGGCGTCAGTTTCTGACCGGCTTGATCGGGGGTGGTGCGGCACTGGCCGCGCTGGGCATAGTGGGCGCGCCCGCGGCGGGTGCTCAACCTGCGGCGCCGGCACCACCTATCCGGGACACCATCAACGGTGTGCTGTCGTTCGTGGTTCCCGGAAACGACCCCTATTCGCATCATCAGGGAATGGCGACGGACCGGCCGGGCGGGGTGACTCCGGGCACGGCCGCGTCGCTCGAGCGCACCCTCGACCGAGCGCTCGCGATACCGCTGTTCGGAGGAGTCGGAGTTCCCCTTCCGGGCGCAGCCGGAGTTGCGGTGCTGCTCAACATCTTCGCCGCCACCGCCGATCCAGGCGCTTCGAACGGGCCGTTCGCCGCCCCGTTCGCAAACCTGGACTTTGCGAAGAAGGCACTGGTGTTCGAGTGGCTCGACACCGACCCACGCTTCGAGAATTTCATCATCAGGTTCGTGGTGAACTCGCTGCCGACCCTCGCCGCCTTCGCCGCCTACTCGGAGGTGTCGGCGTTCGATCCGGTCGAACGGAAGACGACGGGCCGTCCGGTCGGCTGGGACCTGAGCAACTACGCCGGTCCGAGTGACGGATGGGATGAAGTGATCGGGTACTACCGCGGGATCGACAAGGTGGAGGCGTAGATGACCGACGTAATCGTGATCGGGTCGGGCGGGGGCGGGCCCGTGGTCGCGAAGGAACTCGCCGCCCGTGGGCTCGACGTCCTCGTACTCGAAGCCGGACCGCGCTTCGCCGACCCGGAGAACGAGTGGACGCATTTCGAAGACGACGCCAACAACCCGATCACGGGGTATCTGCGGCAAGGTCCCGGTGATCGATCCCGGACGCCGTGGCTGCGCGATGTCCCTCAGCAATCGTATGTATGGCAGGTCGCCGGAGTCGGGGGCACCACACTGCACTTCTTCGGTAATTCGCCTCGGGCGGCAGCAGGTGCATTCGCCGGATACGACGGTCCCGACCGGGACATGTACGACACCGCTCATCTGTTCCCGTTCGGTTACGAGGAGTTGCGGCGCTACTACGAGTGGGTCGAGGCGACACTCCCGGTGCAGACGGCGCCGATGGGCGCCAAGGAACAGGTGTTCCTCCGTGGCGCCGCCGCGCTCGGGCTGACACACCAGACCACGCTGGACACGACAGGACCGTCCTACCGTGCGCAGCAGAACGCGATCCTGCAGCCCGGCGGAACCGCCGGACGCACCCGCGACCCCGCGCTGCTGCACTACCCCGACGCGCGCGGATGCACCATGTGCGGGCACTGCTACCAGGGTTGCTACCTACCGCTCGGCGCGCCACGAAATCTGAAAGCCAAGCGATCGACCGATAATTCGTACGTTCCGATGATGCTCACCGCCGACGCGTGGTCGCCCCACGGCCGTGCCGTCACACTCGTCTCCGACGCCGTCGTCACGAAGATCCTCTTCGAGGAGGTCCACGGGGAGACCACTGCGCGCGGGGTGCGGTTCACCACCACCGCCGACGGCGCGGAGCACGAGGCCACTGCCCCCGTCGTCGTTCTCGCCGCGGGGTGCGTCGAGTCGCCGCGACTGTGGCTCGGTTCCGGTCTCCCCAACCCGAACGGATGGGTCGGCCGCGGCTTGACCGATCACCACATGGACGGCGTGTTCGGGGTGTTCGACGAATACACGGGCCAGACCAGAGGCCCCGGCTCGAATGCGCGCGTCGACCTGCCCGGCTACGGCGGGGTCGAGCAACTCGGTCTGCCACCGGCACTCATCGCGTACGCACTGAACTTCAGCGATTCCGGGATCCACGGGTACGGAAGAGCGGGGGGCGTGGTCGACTCCGCAGGAGCGGACACCGTGGGAAGGCTCGTGGGTCGCGATCTGCTGAATACGATGTCCGACACCGATCGGGTGCTCGCGGCACTCGTCATCACCGATGACGATGTCGAACCGGAGAACCGGGTGACGTTGTCGCCGGTGCTGCTTCCGAGCGAAGGCGGGCTCGCGCCGAAAGTGACGATGGCACACAGGAATCGATCGGCGCGCACGAAGCGCAATCGCGAGTACTCGACCCGGAAGGCTGTCGAACTGATGCGCGCGGCGGGCGCCAAATCGGTGCACCGATGCGACTGGCCGCCGTTGATTCTGCATTCGCAGTCGAGCATGCGGATGGGCATCGAAGAACACAACTCGGTACTCGACGCCGATGCGGAATCACGTTGGGTCAAGCGCCTGTTCATCACCGACAATTCGGCGCTCGCCAACAGCCTCGGCGGCCCCAACCCCACGTTGACCACGCAGGCTGTTGCCACCCGGACGGCGGAGAAGATCATCGAGAAGTACTTCGGTGGTGAGCCGTGGGTGGGGCGCGAGGATCCGGTCTCGTCGATCGACGACCGGGTCACCGCCGCCGTGATCGCGCGAGGGCTGTGACGGGCGGCGAGACCGAGCTACCGGAGCGCCGGTTCTTTCCTGCGTGGAACCGTGGGGCCCGATGGTGCGTCGAACGTGACAAGGGCCGACAACGACAGCGGCCCACCACGGGAGGAGCCCACCCGCATGGATCCACGAACGGCGCGATGTGTTCCCGGACGTTCTCGGCTCGCTGCCTCACGCGCGACGCGCGGGCCCCGCTCGTCGGTGAGGTTTCGTTGTGTCAGAGAGGGCACCGACGACGCCGCACCGCAGATCCCGGCCGACGATCCGGACTGTGACAGCGATCCCCGATAACTCGGCGGCGCGGAGCCCCGCCGGTCAGGACGCGGGGAGTTTCGCAGCCGCGGCCGGGTCGACGAACCACACGGTGCGCTCGCGCCCATGTGCTCCGGCGGCAGGAATGTCCTCGGGGTCCGCTCCGGCGACCGATGCGGCTACGGCGTCGGCCTTGTTCTCACCGGCGACCAGCAACCACACCTGACGGGCGCGTTGCACAGCGGGCAGCGTCAAGGTCACCCGCGCCGGCGGCGGCTTCGGTGAATCGTCCACTCCTACTACGAATCGCTCCGCTTCGCGCACCGCAGCGGTGTGGGGGAAGAGGGAGTTGATGTGCCCCTCGCCCCCCATACCGAGCAGGTGAACGTCGAAGTCGGGCACGGACCCGTCTGCGGACTGGGATGCGAGGCGTCGGGCGTAGCGTTCGGCGGACTCCGCAGGCGTGGTGCATCCGTCCTCTCCGAGAGCAGGCATGGTGTGGATGCGTGCCTCGTCGATCGGCACGTGGTCGAGCAACGCGGCCCGAGCCTGTACTTCGTTGCGCTCGGGATCGCCCGGGGGCAGGAACCGCTCGTCGCCGAAGTACACGTTCACGGCCGACCAGTCGATCCCGCCCTGCTCACGCCCGACGTGTTCGAGTACGGCAATGCCCGTTCCGCCGCCGGTGAGCACCACGTGGGCCTGCAGCCGTTCGGCTTGTGCAGCCACCACCGCATCGACGAAGGCCTTTGCCGCGGCACGCGCAACGGCATCGGAGTCGGCGAAAGTCAATACCTCGGTCGGGGTCCTGGCGGGATCAGACATATTCCACCTTCGGCAGGGCCGACAGCGCGGCCTCGTAGATGACATCGGGGTCGAGCCGGCGCAATTCTTCGGCAAGGCACTCCGAAGAGTCCCGCCGGGCAAGGGTGATCAGGGACGCAGGTTTGTCGGTTCGTTCGAGCGTCGCGACGCGCCCCTCCTGCGGACGTCCGAGCACGATCGTCTGCGTGGTGGTGCGCAGTTCGACGTGAAGGTCGCCGGTCGCGCGCTGCACGGGGCAGTCGATGCGGCTCGCGAGCCATCCCGCGAGAAGGTCGACGGCCGGTTCGGTCTGCAGGCCCGAGACGTGGGCCGACACGACCTGCTCGTGCGGCGGTTGTTCGAGCGCGGAAACCAGCAACGCGCGCCAGTAGGTGATCCGGGCCCATGCCAGATCGGTGTCGCCCGGGGTGTACCCGGACAGACGCGAGAACAGATCGGCGCGCGGATCGAGGGCGTTCGTCGTGTCGGTGAGCCGGCGCACCGCCAGCCTGCCCACGGGGTCGTGTGCCGGAACCGGCGGTGCCTGGCTGGGCCACCACGCGACGACGGGTGTGTCGGGCAGCAGGAAGGGCACCACGACCGACTCCTGGTGTTCGGCGAGTTCGCCGTGGAGCGCGAGAATCAGCACCTCGGACGCGCCTGCCTCACCACCGACGCGGATCTCCGCGTCGAGGCGGGACGGGCCCTCGGCCCGCCCCCGTCCGACGACGATGACGCGACAGGGATGCTCGCGGGCGGCATCGGTGGCTGCCGAAATCGCCGCTTCGATGCCCCGGGCTTCGCCGGCGCACACGATGAGTGTGAGAACCCTGCCCTGGGTGACGATTCCGCCGGTCCGGCGAAGTTCGACCAGCTTCTTGCTGACGTCCACCGCGGAGGTGTTGCGCAATTGCAGTCTCACGGCCGTCTCCATTCCCGGCCGGAGCGGCGCAGCATCTCATCGGACGACGCCGTACCCCAGCTTCCCGCCTCGTACGGTTCGGGTCGGCCTTTCGTGGCCCAATGGTCGAGAACCGGATCGAGGATCTTCCAGGACAACTCGACCTCTTCGTCCACGGGGAACAGGGACGGTTCTCCGAGCAGCACGTCGAGCAACAGTCGTTCGTACGCCTCGGGGGAGGACACCGTGAACGCCTGACCGTAACTGAAGTCCATGCTCACGTCGCGCACCTCCATCTCGGAGCCGGGCACCTTCGACCCGAAGCGCATGGTGACACCTTCGTCGGGTTGCACGCGGATCACGAGTGCGTTCTGGCCGAGGTCGGAGGTCATGGTCGTGTCGAACGGCAAGTGGGGTGCGCGCTTGAACACGACGGCGATTTCGGTGACCCTGCGGCCCAGCCGCTTTCCGGTCCGCAGGTAGAACGGGACCCCGGCCCACCGCCGGGTGTCGACTTCGAGGGTGATCGCCGCATACGTCTCGGTCGTCGAGTCCGCCGCGAAGCCCTTCTCCTCGAGCAGTCCGACGACACGCTCGCCGCCCTGCCAACCACCGGTGTACTGACCGCGCGCAGTGGTCTCGTCGAGGGGTTCGGCAAGCCGGGTCGCGGACAGCACCTTGATCTTCTCGGCGCGCAGTTCGGACGGCGCGAAGCTGATCGGCTCTTCCATCGCGGTGAACGCCAGCAACTGCAGCAGATGGTTCTGGATGACGTCGCGCGCCGCCCCGATCCCGTCGTAATATCCCGCTCTGCCGCCGAGACCGATGTCCTCGGCCATCGTGATCTGGACATGGTCGACGTAGTGCGCATTCCAGATCGGATCGAACAACTGGTTCGCGAACCGCAGCGCCAGAATGTTCTGGACCGTTTCCTTGCCGAGATAGTGGTCGATGCGGAACACCGAATCCTCGGAGAACACTTCGCCGACGACCGCGTTGAGCTCACGTGCACTCTCGAGGTTGTGGCCGAACGGCTTCTCGATCACCACCCGGCTCCACGTGTCGTCGTGCGCCGCCGCGAGACCCGAGCGTGCCAGTTGCCCGCACACCACAGGGAACGCGTCGGGTGGGACCGACAGATAGAACGCGTGGTTTCCGCCGGTACCCCGCTCCTGATCGAGCTTGTGCAGGGTCTCGGCGAGTTCGGCGAATGCCGCGTCGTCGTCGAACGAGCCCTGGACGAAGCGGATGCCTTCGGCTAGCCGCTGCCAGACTTCTTCGCGGAACGGGGTGCGCGAATTGTTGCGCACCGCGTCATGGACCACTTCACCGAACTCGGCGTCGTCCCACTCCCGGCGGGCGAAGCCGACAAGAGCGAATCCGGGCGGCAGGAGCCCGCGGTTGGCCAGGTCGTACACCGCCGGCATCAACTTGCGGCGGGCGAGATCGCCCGTGACGCCGAAGATGACGAGAGCGCACGGACCCGCGATGCGGGGCAGCCGGCGATCCCTGCTGTCCCGCAGCGGGTTCACCCACTCCGCCGTCCCGGATTCGCTCACGTTCAGCCCTCCGCGCCGGGCGCGTGGGCGGTGAGCTGCTCCGACGTGGCCGTCAGCAGCTCGTTCCAGGACGCTTCGAACTTCTCGAGACCTTCTTCTTCGAGCTTGCGGAACACGTCCGGAAGGTCGATCCCCGCGGAAGCGAGCGCGTCGAACACCTGTCGCGCTGCGGCGATGTTGCCGGTGACGGTGTCGCCGGTGATCTCACCGTGGTCGGCGACCGCTTCGAGGGTCTTCTCCGGCATCGTGTTCACGGTGTTCGGAGCAACCAGCTCGGTGACGTACATCGTGTCGGAGTACTCCGGGTTCTTCACCCCGGTCGACGCCCACAGTGCACGCTGCGGGCGCGCGCCTGCCTCGGCGAGCTGCTCGAAACGCGCACCGGACTCGAATGCCTTGCGGTACGAGTCGTACGCCAGCCGGGCGTTCGCGACGCCCGCCTTGCCGCGCAGCGCCAGGGCCGCGTCGGTGCCGATGTCCTCGAGACGCGCATCGATCTCGGTGTCGACCCGGGAGACGAAGAACGACGCCACCGAATGGATCTTCGAGAGATCATGGCCGGCGGCCTTGGCCGCGGTCAGCCCGTCCAGGTACGACTCGATGACCCGTTCGTATCGCTCCACCGAGAAGATCAGCGTGACGTTCACGCTGATGCCTTCGCCGATCACGCGTGCGATCGCCGGCAGTCCGGCCACGGTCGCGGGGATCTTGATGAACAGGTTGGGGCGATCGACGACACGCCACAACTCCAGTGCCTGCGAGACGGTCTCGTCGGTCGCGTGAGCGAGGCGCGGATCGACCTCGATCGACACGCGGCCGTCGAGCCCGCCGGTCGCTTCGTACACGGGGGCGAGCACGTCGCACGCCGCACGGACGTCGTCGGTGGTGACGGCGAGGATGGTTTCCTCGACGTCCGCACCGCCCGCTGCCAGTTCACGAACCTGCGCGTCGTACGCGTGTCCCTTGGACAGCGCCGCCTGGAAGATCGACGGATTGGTGGTGACGCCGACGACGCTCCGGGTGGCGATCAGCTCGGCGAGATTGCCGGACTCGATCCGCTCCCGCGACAGGTCGTCCAGCCACACCGAAACGCCCTGGGCGGAGAGGGCCGCGAGTACCTCGTTCTGGGCGGTGGTCTGCGAAGTCATCCGATCATCCCTTCACTGTGGTCAGCGAGCGGTGCGCAGCGTCGACAACGGCTTCTGCGGTGATACCGAACTCGCGGTACAGGGTCTTGTAGTCGGCGGAAGCACCGAAATGCTCGAGCGACACGGCCTCGCCGGCGTCGCCGATGAGCCGGTACCACGGCAGTGCGAGACCGGCCTCGACGGAGACGCGGGCACGAACCGACGGCGGGAGCACCTCGTCGCGGTAGGCCTGATCCTGCTCGAGGAACCAGTCGAGCACCGGCACCGAGACGACCCGGGTGGGCACACCCTCGGCCTCGAGGGTCTCGCGGGCGGCCACGGCCAGTTCGACCTCCGAACCGGTCGCGAGGAGCACGACCTCGGGGGTTCCGGTGGACGCTTCGACGAGCACGTATGCGCCGCGGGCGACACCCTCGGCGGCCTTCTCCCGGGTTCCTTCGAGAACCGGCACGTTCTGGCGGGTGAGTGCCAGGGCGGTCGGGCCCGTCTTGTTCTCGAGAGCCGACTTCCATGCGAAGGACGTCTCGTTGGCATCCGCCGGACGGATCACCGCGAGGTTGGGGATCGCGCGCAGCGCGGCGAGGTGCTCGATCGGCTGGTGCGTCGGGCCGTCCTCGCCGAGTCCGATCGAGTCGTGGGTCCACACGTAGATGGCCGGCGTCTGCATGAGCGCGGCGAGACGGACCGCGGGGCGCATGTAATCGGAGAAGACGAGGAAGGTGCCGCCGTATGCGCGGGTCGGGCCGTGCAGCGCGATGCCGTTGAGAATCGAACCCATCGCGTGCTCGCGGATACCGAAATGCAGGGTTCGGCCGTAGGGCTGGGCCGTCCACTCGTCGGTGGAGATCGACGCGGGACCGAACGAGTCGGAGCCGGGGATCGTGGTGTTGTTGCTGCCGGCGAGGTCGGCTGAACCGCCCCACAGTTCCGGCAGGATCGGGCCGAGGGTCGCGAGCGCATTGCCCGAGGCCTTGCGGGTCGCGGGACCGCTGTCGGTCGGATCGTAGAGCGGCAGGGCGTCGACCCAGCCCTCCGGGAACTCGCCCGCGAACAGACGGTCGAACAGTTCCTTGCGCGTCGGCTCGCGCCGAGCCCATGCGTCGAAGTCGGCCTGCCATGCCTCGCGCACCTTGGCGTTGCGCTCGATGACGCCGCGGGCGTGTTCGATCACAGCCGGATCGACGTCGAAGTTCTTCTCGGGATCGAAGCCGAGCACCTTCTTCACCGCGGCGACCTCGTCGACACCGAGAGCAGCACCGTGCACGTCGCCGGTGTTCATCTTGGTCGGAGCCGGATAACCGATGATCGTGCGCACGGAAATGAGCGACGGACGATCGGTGACCGCCTTGGCGGCCTCCACGGCCTCGAGGATCCCGGTGACGTTCTCGCCGCCGTCGACGGTCTGCACGTGCCAGCCGTACGCCTCGTACCGCTTCGCCACGTCCTCGCCGAGCGCGATCGTGGTGTCGTGCTCGATCGAGATCTTGTTGGCGTCGTAGAAGACGATGAGATTGCCGAGTTCCTGCACGCCCGCGAGCGACGAGGCCTCGGAGGTGACGCCCTCTTCGATGTCACCGTCGGAAGCGATCACATAGACGAAGTGATCGAACGGGCTCTCACCCGGAGCGGTGTCCGGATCGAACAGGCCGCGCTCGCGCCGGGCGGCCATGGCCATACCGACGGCGGACGCGAGGCCCTGGCCGAGCGGTCCGGTGGTCATCTCGACACCCGCGGTGTGCCCGTACTCGGGGTGTCCCGGGGTCAGCGAGCCCCACGTGCGCAGCGCCTCGAGGTCGGCGAGTTCGACGCCGTATCCCGACAGGTACAGCTGGATGTACAGGGTCAGGCTGGAGTGGCCGCACGACAGCACGAAGCGGTCGCGACCGACCCACTTCGGATCGGTCGGGTCGTGCCGCATCACGCGCTGGTAGAGGGTGTAGGCGAGCGGAGCGAGGCTCATCGCGGTGCCGGGGTGCCCGTTGCCGACCTTCTGCACCGCATCGGCGGCGAGCACGCGGGCCGTGTCGACCGCCTTGGTGTCCAGGTCGGTCCAGTCGGCCGGATGCGCCGGCTGAGTGAGGGTGCGGATCTCGTCTGTGATCGACACGAGCAGAGTTCTCCTGACATGGGGTGTACGGGGTGCCTGCGGGCAGAAGTTGGCCCGCGCGCTCCTTAAGAGTAGTGCGCGCCGCGGAGCGGGTCGATTCGGTCGGGGCGGGTCCGCCGTCTACCATCGTTTGTAGTAGAAGGAGCGTCCGGACCCGGGCGACCGTGAACGGGCGAGCGAAAGTGCGGATTCGCGTGGTGCAAGGAGACAGTGTGCGGGCAGGGCAACGGCCGAAGGGACACGGATTCGGCGCCCCCGAAGCGCCCGGCGCTCCCCGCCCCGACACCGCGTGGGGACGTCTCTCGGCCACCGTGCTCGCCTACATCGCGCTCACCAAGCCACGTGTGATCGAGTTGCTGCTGGTCGCCACCATCCCCGCGATGCTGTTCGCCGACCGGGGCCACGTCGACATCGTCCTGATCCTGAGCACCCTGTTCGGTGGCTGGATGGGTGCGGCGAGCGCGAATTCGCTCAACTGTGTGGTCGACGCCGACATCGACAAGGTGATGAAGCGGACCGCGCTCCGTCCCCTCGCACGTCAGACCGTCCCGACCCGCAATGCGTTCGTCTTCGGCATCCTTCTGGGTGTGGCCTCGTTCGCCTGGTTGTGGTGGCGGGCGAACCTGCTGTCGGGCCTGCTGGTCGTCGCGACCATCGCGTTCTACGTCCTCGTCTACACGATGGTGCTCAAGCGTCGTACCTGGCAGAACGTCGTCTGGGGCGGCGCCGCAGGGTGCATGCCCGTCATGGTCGGCTGGGCCGCCGTCACCGGATCCCTCAGCTGGGAACCGGTTGTGTTGTTCCTCGTCGTCTTCTTCTGGACGCCGCCGCACACGTGGGCACTCGCGATGCGGTACAAGGAGGACTACAAGGCGGCCGGCGTGCCGATGCTGCCCGTGATCGCGACAGAGCAGCACGTCACCAAACAGATCCTCCTCTACACCTGGGCGACCGTGATCGCGACACTCGTGATCGTGCCCGCCGCGGGCATCATCTATGCGGTGGTCGCGGTCCTCGCCGGAGCGTGGTTCCTGTTCGTCGCGCACCAGCTCTACAGCAGCGTGCGGGGCGGCGCGTCGGTCAAGCCGCTCAAGTTGTTCCTGCAGTCCAACAACTACCTGGCACTGGTATGCCTCGGTCTGGCGGTCGACTCGGTGCTGGCCCTGCCGACGATCGGCTCCTACTTCTGACCTCGGGTCCCTCTGGTCACGACGAAGCCCCCGCTCCACACACCGGAACGGGGGCTTTGCGTTGTGCGGTCGTTGCTCAGGGGAGCAGGACGACGGAGCCGGTCGTCCGGCGGGCCGCCAGATCCGTGTGCGCGCGGGCAGCGTCCGCCAACGGGTAGGTCGCACCGACGCGGACGTGCAGGGATCCGTCGGCGATCGCCGCGAACACGTCCCCGGCCCGCCAGAGCAACTCCTCACGGGTGCGCGTGTAGTGCGCGAGGGTCGGGCGGGTGACGAACAGCGAACCCGCCGGGTTGAGGCGCTGCAGATCGAACGGCGGGACCGGGCCGCTCGCAGCACCGAACAACGCGACCATGCCGCGGATGCGGACCGAGGCGAGGGACGCCTCGAACGTCGCGGCACCGACCCCGTCGTACGCCGCGGCGACGCCCTCACCGCCGGTGAGTTCCCGGACCCGGGCGGCGATGTCGTCGTCGTAGCGCAGAACCTCGGCGGCACCGGCGTCGCGGGACAGGGCTTCCTTCTCATCGGACGAGACGGTGGTGATCACCCGTACGCCCTTCCGTGCGGCGAACTGGGTGAGCAACAGACCCACGCCACCGGCACCCGCGTGCACCAACACCGTGTCCCCGGCCCGGGCGGGATACACCGATTCGATCAGGTAGTGCGCGGTCATGCCCTGCAGCAGCGCAGACGCTGCCTGCTCGGTGGGCACGCCGTCCGGCACCGGTACCGCCACGGCCTCGGGGACACAGACGAGTTCGGCATACGAGCCGGGGGCCGCGCACCACGACACTCGCGTGCCGATCCGGGCGTCCTCGACACCCTCGCCGACTGCCACGACCGTGCCGGTGCCCTCCGAGCCCGGAACGTACGGCAGGTCGGTGGGGTACATACCGGTGCGGAAATACGTGTCGATGAAGTTCACGCCGATGGCGTCGGTGCGGACGAGCAGGTCGCCGGGGCCGGGCTGCGGGTCGGGACGTTCCACCGGAACGAGGACGTCGGGACCTCCGAACTGTGCCACTTCGATTGCGCGCATTCCGTCACAGTATTCTGCTTTCATGAGCGCCGAAACAGAGGTCGCGGCCGCACCGGCCGCCATCGTCTCGTCCATTCGCACCTTCGTCGCCGAGCACGGCGGCTCCGGCAAGGCCGTGCTGCAGCCGATCGGCCGGTCCGGGGTCCGGGTCACCGTCGTCGCCGCCGACGGCACGCTCGGTGATCGGGTCGCAAAGGACTTGCCGACCGCCCACGCCGTCATCGACGCACTGCCCGACGTCACCGTCTCCGAGTGGGACCGGGAATTGACCAGCATCGTCAATCCGCAGCCCGGTCACTGGAAGAAGATGGCCGGCTGGGTCGCCCGTCAGGCGCGGTTCCCGAAGGCGCGCAACGAGCACCCGATTCGCTCCTGACACCTGCCCGACACAGACCCTCAGGGGCCGGCCGCATCGTCGATGTGGCCGGCCCCTGAGGTCGTTTCTGGGAGTTAGACGGTAACCGGTTCGGGCGCCGGTGCGGTGGTCCGAATCCGTCCGGCGGCCCAGACGGCGGCGGTCGCGGCGGTGCACAACCCGGCGCCGGCGACGTGCAGCACGACCAGCACGGCAGGCACATCGGTCCAGAACTGCACGAGTCCGATACACGCCTGGGCGGCGACGAGGGCGAGTACGACCTTCAGCCGGGTCTTGACCGCTTCGGGGGCGTGGAGGGCGTACACGGCGAACGCGAGGCCGACGAGCAGCGCGAGGTAGCCGACGAGCGCTTCCGCGTGCAGGTGGACCAGCATCGTGATGTCGAGGTCGAGGCGAGGCACCGGGTTGTCGATGCTCTTGTCACCGGCGTGTGGTCCCGCACCGGTAACCATGGTGCCCAGGACGAGGACGCCCGCCAGCGCGACGGCAGACAGAGCGGTGAGCCAGCGCAGTGGCTGGGGCAGCACCTGCACGACGATCCCGTCGTCCGGTTCGCCGACCTTGGCGTAAAGGATCACTGCGAGCCAGACCATCAGCATGGAGGCAAGCATGTGGATCGCCACGGTCCACCACACCAGGCCCGCGAGGACGGTGATTCCGCCGAGGATCGCCTGGACCACGGTGCCGGCGGGCATGAGCCACGCCCACGCGATGACTTCCTTGCGACGGCGCGCCCGGGTCACCGCGAGAACGATGGCCGCCGCGACAGCGACGACGACGAACGTGAGCAGTCTGTTTCCGAACTCGACTACCTGGTGCAAGGTGTGGACGTTGCTCGACACCCCGACCGGGACCAGCGATCCCGGGAAGCACTGCGGCCAGGTGGGGCAGCCGAGCCCGGACGCGGTCACGCGGACCACGGAACCGGTCACTGCGATGCCACCCTGCGTGAGGATCGTCAGGAACGCGATGATCCGTTGCGCCCGGAGAGACGGCAAGGGGAGACGGTCGACAAGGCTCAGGTAGCCGCGATACAACACGGACCCGATGCTACGGCGTCGTCCACTACGACGTGTAGTTGGGTGCTGCGCCGATCAGGTGAACCGGAACCATCTCACAGCGGCGGCCCCGCCGATCGCCGTCCACACGACCAGCACAGCGATGGACAGCCAGTCCACGCCGCCCGCCACGGCGGTGTCGAGCGCCAGCGTCAGCGCGCCCGACGGTACGAGACGCACGACGTGCAGCACCGCGTCCGGAACGACGTCGTCGAGCAGCACGATGCTGCCGATTCCGAGGAGTACGAACCAGACGATGTTCGCCAGCGCGAGCACGATCTCGGCCCGCAACGTGCCGCCGAGCAGCAGTCCGAGGGTCGCGAACATCACCGTTCCGAGCGCGATCACGACGGCGCCGACGAGCAGTCCCACCGCAGTGGGGCGCCACCCGAGCGCGACGCCGATTCCTCCGAGGAGAATTGATTGCAGCACCACTACGATCCCGACAGCACCGCTTTTACCTGCAATGATGCCCCACTTCGGAAGTGCGGTCGCACCGATTCTTTTCAATGCACCGTATCTGCGGTCAAATCCGACGGCGATCGCCTGCCCGGTGAAGGCGGTCGACATGATCGCCACCATCATCACGGCGGGAAGTACGCGGGCGGCGCGGTCCTCACCGAGATCGGCGATCGGCAGCAGGGTCAGACCGATCAACAGCGTGACGGGGATGAACATCGTCAGCAGCAACTGCTCGCCGTTACGCAGCAGCAGCTTCAACTCCATCCGCGTCTGCGCCGCGAGCATCCTCGCCGGCGCATTCGGAGTCGGACGGGGTGTGAAGGTCCCCTCGGCGAATCGATTGTTCGCCAGTCGATCGTGGGTCACGCTCACCCTCTCAGCTCCCGTCCGGTCAGTTCGAGGAACACGTCCTCGAGGCTGCGCTGGTCCACCCGGATCTCGGTGGCCAGCACACCCAGCCTCTCGCACCACTGCGCTGCCGCGGCAACGACGGAAGGCTCGACCGCACCTTCGATCAAGTAGCGGCCGGGGAGTGCTTCGCGGACCCGGCAGGTGCCGGTCAGCGCGGACTGCAGCGGCGCCATGTCGAGAGCGGGCGGAGCCGTCACCCACAACTGGCCCTCCGCGCCGGTGCGCATGACTTCCTCGGGGGTTCCCGCCGCCACGACGCTGCCGTGATCGATGATCACGATTTCGTCGGCGAGTTCCTCGGCTTCGTCCATCAGGTGCGTGGTCAGCAGCACACTCACGCCGTCGCGGCGCAACGCGTCGATCAATTCCCACACCAACAGACGGGCCTGCGCGTCGAGGCCGGCTGTGGGCTCGTCGAGAAACACCAGTTCGGGCCGGCCGACCAGGGCGCACGCCAGCGCGAGGCGCTGCTGCTGGCCTCCGGAGAGCCGGCGGTACGGGGTACGCCGCGCTTCCTCCAGGCCGAGACGATGGAGCAACCAGTCCGGATCGAGGGGATCTGCCGAGTAGGTGGCCACGAGGTCGAGCATCTCGCCCGCACGGGATCCGGGGTACGCGCCGCCGCCCTGCAGCATCACGCCGATCCGTGGCCGAAGCGCGTCGGAGTCGGCCACCGGATCGAGTCCGAGCACTCGGACGGAGCCTGCATCGGGGGTGACGAACCCCTCGCACATCTCGACGGTGGTCGTCTTCCCGGCGCCGTTCGGGCCGAGCAGGGCGAGCACCTGGGCGCGTTCGACGGTCAGGTCGAGGCGGTCCACCGCGGTGACGCCCCCATAGGTCTTCACAACGCCGTCCAGGCACACGGCCGGCACTGCGCCGGAGGGAGAACTCGGGGTCACAGGGCTCCAGCCTAGGCGTCCGCGGGTTCCGGCGGGCGCGCCGGTGCGCGCTCCTCGCCTCGCCACGGCAGGAGGTTGCGGGTTGCGACGATGAGCAAACCCACCACCGCGATGGTGGCAATGGCGGCCTGCACGATGATGAACGGCTGATACTCGCCGCCGTTCGGCATCAGGATCACGCTCACCACCGACGAGAACGCGATCGTGGGTATGCGGAAGATCGGGCGGGTCGCCCACGCAGCCAGGGGAATCACCGCCCAGAGCAGGTACCAGGGCTGCACCACCGGGAACAGCAGCACGATCGCGCCGAGCGAGACGCCGAGCGCACCGACCGGATGGATCCGGCCCGTCAGGGTTGCCAGCAGCATCCGCACCGTGATGAACGCGGCGACCACGGCGGCGATGGGGCGCGTGATAGACAACACAGCCGTCGTGTGGTCGCCGAGACCGAGCAGGACCCCGCCGAGCCCCGTGCCCATCCCGAGCAGTGTCGGAATCGACATCCAGCTTCGGACCTCGGTGGCGGTGCCGAGAGTCTGCGTCCAGCCGAGGCCCAGTCCGCTGCCCCAACTGACGACACCGATCACCAGTGCGGCGACGATCCCGAGCATCACGGCAGTGGTCCCGACCGCTCGGACGCTGCCGCCTCGCCTCCGCGCGAGGGCCATGCCCACGAATCCGAGGGCGAGCAGCGACGGCAACTTGATCATCGCGGACAACGCGATCAAAGCGGTACCCGTGGCGATCCATGCCACGGCACGACCCCGCGACGAGTTCCCGTCCGTGTACACCCCGCGCAGCGCCAGTTCGACGCCGGTGAGCATGACACCGAGCATGAGGGCCTCGTTGTGGACACCGGCGACGAGGTGGAAGAGCAGCAGCGGGTTCGCGGCGCCGAGCCACAGCGCGCTCACGGACGCCACCCCGCAGCGCCGCGCCAGCCGTGGCAGCGCCCACACGATCAGCGCGACCCCGACCAGCGCGAAGAGCCGGTGTACGAAGATTCCGGCGACGATGTTCTCGCCGGTGAGTGCCGCGATCTTCTCGCCGAGCCACAGGAATGCCGGGCCGTAGGGCGCAGAGGTGTCGCGCCAGATGTTGGGCACGGTCCGGGTCAGCACATGGTCGACTCCGAGGGCGCCGGCAGGACCGATGGCATACGGGTCCAGACCGCGTGCCGCAATCTCGCTCTGCGCGAGGTAGGAATACACGTCCTTGCTGAACATCGGCGGTGCGACGACGAGCGGCACGATCCACAGCAGCAGCGTCCGGTCGAGCTGGGAGCGGGTCATCCGGCGTGGTTGTCCGTCCGGGTCGCGCCGGCCGATGGCGAATCGGCCCAGCAGAAGCCAGGCGAGCACCACGAGCACGATGCCCGTCATCGTCACGGTCAGTGCCGCACTGGGCATCCGTGCTGCCAGGCCGAGTCCGCGGACTCCCTGCACCGGATTCTGCAGGACAGGTTGCGCCCCGGCGCCGAGTGCGCCGATCGCCATCAGTACGGCGCCGGTCGCACCGAACAGCCTGATCCGGTGCAGCTGGGTGGTCTCCGCAGGATCGAGGCCACGACCCTCGGTCTCGTCGCCGTGCAGCACGACGGAGACGTCGGCCCGGGGGCTCGGACGGTCGAGTCCGAGTGCGCGTCGCGTCAGGTCGAGGGTGCGCGGCCCGATCCCGGGTCGCCCCGCCGCGACCGGGTTCTCGCTCGGACTGAGGGGTGGGTTCGACGGCACCCGAGCAGCGTAACGGGCGGCGTCCGCGGTACCGGACGGCTCCGGGATCGAAGGGTGAGGAAGGGCACCCTTGGTGGAACCGTTTCCTGAATTCCGTCACACTGGTGTTGTGAAATCATCGACCGCACTCGACGTGCAAGCAGAACGCACAGGTCACGCGCCTGTCGCGCGCGCTGCTGCGACCGGTCGCGATGCACACGAAGGCCACACCCGCGCCGCAGTGGTCAAGCTCCTCGTCGAACACGGACCCATCACCGCACCCGAAATCGGGGAGCGACTCGGACTGAGCGCCGCAGGCGTGCGACGCCACCTCGACGCTCTGATCGAATCGGGTGAAGCCGAGGCCGCCGCACCGTCGCGCCGCCAGGGCCGCGGCAGGGGCAGACCCCCCCGACGCTTCCAGCTCACTGCTGTCGGCCGGGCGCGCCTCGGCCACTCCTACGACGATCTTGCCACCGCCGCCATGCGCCACCTGCGTGAGATCGGCGGCGAAGCCGCAATCGAGGACTTCGCGCGCCGGCGCGTCCAGTCGATCCTCAGCGGGATCGACCCCGCCGGTCAGGACGTGGAGGAAGTCGCCGAAGAGATCGCCGGAGCCTTCTCCGCATCGGGATTTGCCGCGTCCACCCGTCGGGTCGGCCCGGGTGTCCAGATCTGCCAGCACCATTGCCCCGTGTCCCACGTGGCCGAGCAGTTCCCGGAACTGTGCGAAGCGGAAGAGGAGGCGTTCGTGGAGATCCTCGGAACACACGTGCAGCGGCTCGCGACCATCGCCAACGGCGACGCGTTCTGCACCACTCACGTGCCGGTCCTCCCGGCCAAGGAGCCGCCGAGCTCTTGACGCCCGCCGGAACCACTCCCGACTTCGTGAACTACCCGTTTCCAGTCGGCGCGCAGCCCACGCCGACCACACCACAGACTCCGGAAGGAGCTCGCATGACCGTCACCTCGGACCAGACGTCCACCGGCGCACCGCTGACGCAAGAAGAGACGATCGATTCGCTCGGTCACTACCAGTTCGGCTGGTCGGACCCCGACGCTGCAGGCGCTGTCGCGAAACGAGGCCTGTCCGAGCACGTCGTACGGGACATCTCGGCCAAGAAGAGCGAGCCCGAGTGGATGCTCGACATCCGCCTCAAGGCACTGCGCACCTTCGACAAGAAGCCGATGCCGGGCTGGGGGTCGGATCTCGACGGGATCGACTTCGACAACATCAAGTACTTCGTGCGCTCGACCGAGAAGCAGGCCGCGAGCTGGGACGAGCTGCCCGCGGACATCAAGAACACCTACGACAAGCTGGGCATCCCCGAGGCCGAGAAGCAGCGGCTGATCTCCGGCGTCGCAGCCCAGTACGAGTCCGAGGTCGTCTATCACCAGATCCGTGAGGACCTCGAACAGCAGGGCGTCATCTTCCTCGACACCGACTCCGGTCTGCGCGAGCACCCCGAGCTGTTCCGCGAGTACTTCGGCACGGTGATCCCGGCCGGCGACAACAAGTTCTCGGCGCTCAACACTGCCGTGTGGTCGGGCGGCTCGTTCATCTACGTTCCGCCGGGTGTGCACGTCGACATCCCGCTCCAGGCGTACTTCCGGATCAACACCGAGAACATGGGTCAGTTCGAGCGGACCCTGATCATCGTCGACGAGGGTGCCTCCGTGCACTACGTCGAGGGCTGCACCGCGCCGATCTACAAGTCCGACTCGCTGCACTCCGCCGTGGTCGAGATCATCGTCAAGAAGGGCGGCCACTGCCGCTACACGACGATCCAGAACTGGTCGAACAACGTCTACAACCTGGTGACCAAGCGCACCAAGGTCGAGGCCGGTGGCTCGATGGAATGGATCGACGGCAACATCGGTTCCAAGGTGACGATGAAGTACCCGGCGGTGTGGATGATGGGCGAGCACGCCCGCGGTGAGGTGCTCTCCGTGGCGTTCGCCGGTGAGGGCCAGCACCAGGACACGGGCGCGAAGATGCTGCACCTGGCGCCGCACACGTCGTCGACCATCGTGTCGAAGTCGGTGGCCCGCGGTGGCGGACGCGCGTCGTATCGCGGCCTCGTGCAGGTCAACAAGGGCGCCTACGGGTCCAAGTCGACCGTCAAGTGCGACGCGCTGCTCGTCGACCAGATCAGCCGCTCGGACACCTACCCGTACGTGGACATCCGCGAGGACGACGTGACCATGGGTCACGAGGCCACCGTGTCCAAGGTGAGCGACGACCAGCTGTTCTACCTCATGAGCCGCGGCCTCAACGAGGACGAGGCGATGGCGATGGTGGTTCGCGGATTCGTCGAGCCCATCGCGAAGGAGCTGCCGATGGAGTACGCCCTCGAGCTCAACCGACTGATCGAACTGCAGATGGAAGGGGCAGTCGGCTAAATGACTGCGGAAGCGAAGAACATTCCCACCACCGGTGCGCCGACAGGCGCCACCGGTGTCCAGGACGCGGTGCGTGGCGAGAACCGCGCCCCGTCCGGCAAGCCGGCAACCAACAAGGGTGAGGTGTTCACGTCGTTCGACGTGAACGCCTTCGAGATTCCCTCCGGACGCGACGAGATCTGGCGCTTCACGCCGCTGCGCCGCCTGCGCGGACTGCACGACGGCAGCGCCGTCGCCGACGGCACCGCCACCGTCGAGATCGCTCCCGTCGACGGCGTCCAGGTCGAGACCGTGGGCCGCGACGACGCACGACTCGGCCAGGGCGGTGTCCCGTTCGACCGCGTCGCCGCACAGGCATACTCGTCGTTCGAGTCCGCGACCGTCGTCACCGTCGGCCGCGAAGCCGAGATCGCCGATCCCGTCGTCGTCACGGTGACCGGACCGGGCGAGGGCAAGGTCGCCTACGGGCACCTGCAGGTCCGCCTCGAGGCGTTCGCCCGGGCCACCGTGGTCGTCGACCAGCGGGGGAGCGGCACGTACGCCGAGAACATCGAGTTCATCGTCGGCGACAGCGCACAGCTCAAGATCGTCGCCGTGCAGGACTGGGCCGACGACGCCGTCCATGTCGCCGCGCATCACGCACGACTGGGCCGTGACGCCGTGCTCCGCCACTTCACGGTCGCGCTCGGCGGTGATCTGGTCCGCGTGTCTGCGACCACCAAGTACGACGGGCCCGGCGGCGACGCCGAGTTGCTCGGACTCTACTTCGCGGACGCCGGACAGCACCTCGAACAGCGCCTGCTCGTCGACCACTCGCAGCCCAACTGCAAGTCGAACGTGGTCTACAAGGGCGCTCTGCAGGGCGACCCCGGTTCGGGAAAGCCGGACGCGCACACCGTGTGGATCGGCGACGTCCTCATCCGTGCCGCGGCCGAAGGCACCGACACGTTCGAGCTCAACCGCAATCTCGTGCTCACCGACGGTGCCCGCGCAGATTCGGTGCCCAACCTCGAGATCGAGACAGGCGAGATCGTCGGTGCCGGCCACGCCTCCGCGACCGGCCGTTTCGACGACGAGCAGCTGTTCTACCTGCGGTCGCGCGGTATCCCGGAAGATCAGGCGCGCCGCCTCGTCGTGCGTGGCTTCTTCCACGAGCTGCTCGAGCGGATCACGGTGCCCGAGATTCGCGAGCGTCTCGAGGCCGCCATCGAAGCAGAGCTCGAGGCAGTCGGCGTCTGACCGGCTCCGCACGACCCGTAACCCCGATACTTCTTCTTTAAGGAAATACTGATCGATGTCCACACCTCAGAACGTCCTCGAGATCAAGGACCTGCACGTTCGCGTCGCCCAGACCGATGCGAACGCCGAGCCGATCGACATCCTCAAGGGCGTCGACCTCACCGTCCGCTCCGGCGAGACGCACGCCATCATGGGGCCCAACGGCTCCGGCAAGTCCACCCTGTCGTACGCGATCGCCGGGCACCCCAAGTACGAGGTGACCTCCGGCAGCATCACCCTCAACGGTGAAGACGTGCTCGCGATGACCGTCGACGAGCGTGCCCGCGCCGGTCTGTTCCTCGCGATGCAGTACCCCGTCGAGGTCCCCGGCGTCTCGATGTCGAACTTCCTGCGCACCGCCGTGACGGCGGCCCGGGGCGAAGCTCCCAAGCTCCGTCACTGGATCAAGGAAGTGAAGGGCGCGATGACCGAACTCGACATCGACCCCGCTTTCGGTGAGCGCAGCGTCAACGAAGGTTTCTCCGGCGGCGAGAAGAAGCGCCACGAGATTCTCCAGCTCGGGCTCATCAAGCCGCGTATCGCGATCCTCGACGAGACCGACTCCGGACTCGACGTGGACGCGCTGCGTGTGGTGTCCGAAGGCGTGAACCGCTACCAGGAGCGTGAGCACGGCGGCGTTCTGCTGATCACCCACTACACCCGGATCCTGCGGTACATCAAGCCGCAGTTCGTCCATGTGTTCGTCGGCGGCCGCATCGTCCAGTCCGGTGGCCCCGAACTGGCCGACGAACTCGAGACCAACGGCTACGAGCGCTTCACCCACGCTGCAGCCGCAGACACACAGGGAGCGTGACCGGATGACGGTGCCGGTGCGGACGCTCGACGTCGCCCGGATCAGGGCCGACTTCCCGATCCTCGGGCGGACGGTGCGCGACGACAAGCCACTGGTCTACCTAGACTCGGGTGCGACGTCGCAGCGGCCCGTCCAGGTCCTCGACGCCGAACGTGAGTTCCTCACGACGTGCAACGCTGCGGTCCACCGAGGCGCGCATGCGTTGTCGGAGGAAGCGACGGACGCGTACGAAGGTGCTCGCGCCGTCATCGCCGGCTTCGTCGGTGTCGACGCCGACGAGGTGGTGTTCACCAAGAACGCCACCGAGGCGCTCAACCTGGTGGCGTACGCGTTCGGCGACGATCGTTTTCCGCACGCGCTCGGCCCCGGTGACGAGATCGTGGTCACCGAACTCGAGCATCATGCGAACCTCGTGCCCTGGCAGGAACTCGCGCGGCGTACCGGCGCGACCCTGCGCTGGTACGGCGTCACGGACGAGGGCCGGATCGACCTGGACTCGCTCGAGCTCACCGACGCCGTCAAGGTGGTGGCGTTCTCTCACCAGTCCAACGTCACCGGCGCCGTCGCACCCGTCGAGGAGATCGTCCGGCGTGCACGGGCGGTCGGCGCGCTCGTCGTGCTCGACGCCTGCCAGTCGGTGCCGCACGCGGCCGTGGACTTCCGGGAACTCGGCGTCGACTTCGCCGCGTTCTCCGGGCACAAGATGCTCGGCCCGTCCGGGATCGGCGTGCTGTACGGCCGCCGCGACCTGCTCGCCGACGTTCCGCCGTTCATCACCGGTGGCTCGATGATCGAGACCGTCACGATGGACGCCACCACGTTCGCGGCACCCCCGCAGCGATTCGAGGCCGGGTCGCCGATGTCGTCGCAGGCCGTCGGGCTCGGTGCCGCAGTGCGGTACCTGCAGGACATCGGCATGGATGCGGTGGCAGCGCACGAGCACGAGTTGACTGCCGCGGCGCTCACCGAACTCGGTGACATCGCCGGTGTGCGCATCATCGGGCCCACCACCGCCGAGCAACGTGGCGGCGCAGTGTCGTTCGTCGTCGACGGCATCCATGCCCACGATCTCGGGCAGATCCTCGACGACGAGGGCGTGGAGATCCGGGTGGGTCATCACTGCGCGTGGCCGCTGCACCGCCGCTTCGGGGTCGCGGCGACTGCTCGCGCGTCGTTCGCGGTGTACAACACGCTCGACGAGGTTCGGGCGCTCGGCGCAGCCGTGCGGCGCGCTCAGGAATTCTTCGGGGAGCGTGGCTGATGCGGATGGAGCAGATGTACCAGGAGGTCATCCTGGACCATTACAAGCGCCCGCATCACCGTGGGTTGCGAGAGCCGTACGGCGCAGAGGTGCACCACGTCAATCCCACGTGCGGCGACGAGGTGACACTGCGCGTGCATCTCGACGGCGGTGCGGTGGCCGACGTGTCGTACGACGGTCAGGGCTGTTCGATCAGCCAGGCCGCCACCTCGGTTCTCACCGACCAGGTGATCGGGATGCCCGTCGTCGACGCACTCGCGACGGTCGACAGCTTCGTCGAGATGGTGGGTAGTCGAGGCACCGTCGAAGGTGACGAGGACGTGCTCGGTGACGGCATAGCCTTCGCCGGTGTGTCGAAGTACCCGGCACGCGTCAAGTGCGCGCTGCTGGGCTGGATGGCTTTCAAGGACGCCGTCGCGCAGATCGTGGACCGGAGCAGCGACGCTGCCGGTTCCGGGACCGGCGACGCCGACACCGTTTCGAGCGGAGGACAGAACCGATGACAGAACCCGCGCCCGGCACCTCGAACTCCGAGAGCGCCGCTGCAACACCCGCATCCGGCGACACCAGCGGAGACACCACGACGCTGGTGGCCGACACCGTGCCACCGTTGGATCCGGTACGGCTCGACGAGCTCGAAGAGGCGATGCGCGATGTCGTCGACCCGGAGCTCGGCATCAACGTGGTCGACCTCGGGCTGGTGTACGGCATCTCCGAGTCCGAAGACGCCGTCACGGTCGACATGACTCTCACCTCGGCCGCATGCCCGCTCACCGATGTGATCGAGGACCAGGCACGCAATGCGCTGGTGCGCAGCGGCCTGTGCCCCGACCTCCGCATCAACTGGGTGTGGATGCCGCCGTGGGGCCCCGACAAGATCACCGATGACGGTCGCGAGCAGCTGCGCGCGCTCGGCTTCACCGTGTGACAGACGCGGATCTTCGTGACCGACACGGATTTCCGAGCAGACGAGGACGGCGGTAGCCTCTCGCCCGGTCCGGGCAGTAGCGTCCAGCCCCGATCGGGCAGTAGCGTCCAGCCCGGACCGGGCGACGGGGTAGTCGCCGATCCCGTCGTCGCGCTCGAGCACGAGATGATCGCGGTGGTACGGCGCTTCCGGCGGCTGATTGCCGAGCGGGCCCGCGCCGTGCACCCGAAGCTGGACCCGGTCTGCTACCCGATGTTGCTGATGCTGCGTCGTGCCGACGCGGTCGCGATGTCGGATCTGCTCGCAGAGTTGGCGATCGAGAAATCGACGTTGACGCGCCGCATCGACAGTGCTGCACGCCTCGGGCTGGTCGAACGCATCCCCGACCCGGACGACGCGCGTGCCCGCCTGGTGGCACTCGACCCGGATTGCCGACGCAAACTCGACGAGATTCTGGGCGACGAGACCGAACTGTGGCGTCGGCGGTTGTCGGGTTGGGAGGCCGCGGACATTCGCGAACTCACTGTCCTGCTGCAGCGACTCGGGGAGTCGATGGACTGAACCGACGCGGGCGGCCGTCGTCGGATCCGCCCGGCGTCACGCGCCTTTGCGTTCGCTGCTCTTCTTCGCCGGCGCCTTCTTGGCGGCAGTCTTCTTCGCCGGGGTTTTCTTTGCGGTCGTCTTCTTCGCCGCAGACCCGTCGCTCGACGATTCTTTACCGCCGGCGTTCTTGGCTGCTGTCTTCTTCGCGGTGGTCTTCTTCGCAGAGGACGACCCGGACGACTTTCCCTCCGACGCCTTGCCGGACGCGCGACCGGACCCCGTGCCCGCGGCCTCGACGCTTCGCTGGAGCGCGGCAACCAGATCGAGCACTTCGGCATCCTCACCGCCGGAGTCCGGTTCGGCCACCTGGAACACCTTCTCGCCGCCACGCGCGAGGGAGTCGTCGATCAGTGCCCGCAGTTCGACTTGGTATTCGTCGGTGAACTCGGTGGGATCGAAATCGCCCGACATCGACTCGACGAGTGTCTCCGCCATCGCCAGTTCTCGCGGCTTCGGCTTCTCGACCCCCTCGAGCGACGGAAACTCGGCGGCGCGGACCTCGTCCGGCCACAAGAGCGTCTGCAACACCAGCAATCCGTCCCGGTTACGCAGTGCGGCGAGCCGGGTGCGCTGCCGCAGCGTGTAATGCACCAGAGCGATCCGGTCGCTCTGCTCGAGGGTCGCGGCCAGCAGGGCGTACGCCTTCGGCGACGTGGAATCCGGTTCGAGGTAGTACGACTTCTCGAAGAGCATCGGGTCGATCTGCTCGGAGGGCACGAATTCCAGCACCGGGATCTCGTGTTTCTCCGCTGCGGGCAGCTTCTCGAAGTCCTCGTCGGTCAGGACGACCCGCTCACCGTTGTCGGAGTCGTACGCCTTGTCGATCTCCTGGAACGGGACTACTTCGCCGCATTCGGAACACACGCGCTGGTACTTGATGCGTCCGCCGTCCTTGGCGTGCACCTGGTGGAACTTGATGTCGTGGGACTCGGTGGCCGAATACACTTTGACCGGCACGTTGACGAGGCCG
Organism: Rhodococcus sp. NPDC058639; assembly: GCF_042717545.1. Lineage (NCBI taxonomy): Bacteria > Bacillati > Actinomycetota > Actinomycetes > Mycobacteriales > Nocardiaceae > Rhodococcus > Rhodococcus sp. NPDC058639. The sequence goes on along the minus strand of NZ_JBHXRF010000004.1, from coordinate 288,320 downwards.
AACGCGATGGCGCCTTTCCAAATCGACCGCATCTCTCCATCATGATCGACGATCCGGACATGCGCTGAAAAGAAGCGGAAATCGGTCCGGGTGTCGTAGAGACGTGCGTCACCACACCGAGCGCAGAATAGCGCCGCGCAAGGGTCCCGGCAGACGTCGGAACAGTGTCCACATCGTGCCGGCGACAGCCGCGAGATCCTCGCGGCCCGAGAGGTAGGCCCGCTGTTGCTCGGTGGGCAGATCGAAGAACACGTCGAAGAAGGCTGCGGCGGACTGCGCGTCGAGTCGGAGCAGAACACGTAACCCCAGCGCACGCAGCGCGCCGACACCGCGGGCAGACACCGGCCACAGCACCCGCTGAGGATCGGACCCGGCGAGCACGGCGTCGACGAGGGCATCCGCCGTGGAGAGAGCCGTCGCGACGGCATAGCCGGTCGCGGGGTGCATGAGCCCGCCCCGCGCGCCGAATCCGACCACCCCGGCCTCGCTACGGATGCCTTCCACAGCGAACCGCACCTTCTCGATCCGTCCCGAGTCCCCGGCCGCGACGCCCCGCGCCGCCAGCCGGATGTCGAGTCGTCGCTGCAACTCCGGGAGCGTCAGAGGTGGTCGCCCCACCAGGCAGGTTTCCTCGAGGAGGGTGAGGCCGCCGCCCAGCGGCATCGCGTACAGGAACGACGGGACATCGGAGGAGTCGGTGCCGTTGTCGCGCCGCCAATCCATGAACCAGGCCTGCTGCCCTTCCAGGGCGGATGCGGCGGTGGCGTCGTCGAACACCCGCCCGAAGGCGGTTTGCGCGGCGCGATCCGGGCCTGCCGGCACCCCCCGCGCGTCGATCATGTACCGGGCGAGAACCCGGTCGCCGGTGCTCAGAACGGCGCTGTGCGCGTCGATCGTGTCCACCATTCCGCGCACCACGGACACCCCGTCGAGATCGAGGCAGTCCTGGAGCCGTGCTGTGTCGAGGATCCGGTACGGCCGGGTCAACTCGTGGAGCCCTGATGCCCACACCGCGGGGGCAGCGACCTCCACCGCGGTTACCTGCTCCGGCAGCCACGGCGGGAGTTCGTCCCGCCACGCCCCGTACGTCGCGGTCCATCGCCGCGACGGTTGGGGATCGACGGCGATCACGTCGAGGCCGGCGCGGGCGGCGCGGGCGGCGACTGCCCGCCCCGCCGGACCGAGCCCGGCGACCAGGACGTCGGCGGGGGAGGAGACAGGCACGACCACAGAGTAGGCGGGCGCCGGCGCACTCTGCCGAAGCGCGCCCGGACGGGGCATCCGCCGCAGCGCTCGCGCGTGGGTAGTAGTGCATCTCACGGCCGAGAACGCGGACGAACAGGGTAAACTGGGTAGTTCGTGTGCCCCGCCTCGCGGTTCATGGCACCCACCCCGTCGTCGTCTAGGAGTTCTTGCCTGTGATCACCGCTACCGATCTCGAAGTCCGCGCAGGTGTGCGGACCCTGCTCTCCGCGCCCGGGTCGGCGCTGCGGGTGCAGGCCGGCGATCGGATCGGTCTGGTGGGGCGTAACGGCGCGGGCAAGACCACCACGCTGCGGATCCTCGCGGGCGAAGGCGAGCCGTACGCCGGCACCGTGATCCGCTCCGGGGAAGTGGGTTACCTCCCGCAGGATCCCAAGGAGGGCAACCTCGACGTCCTCGCGAAGGACCGAGTGCTCTCCGCTCGAGGACTCGACGAACTGCTGCGGAGCATGGAGAAGCAGCAGGCACTGATGGCGGAATCGGTCGACGAGAAGATCCGCGACCGAGCCGTCCGGAAGTACGGATCCCTCGAGGAACGCTTCTCGACGCTCGGCGGATACGTAGCCGAGTCCGAGGCCGCCCGCATCTGCCACAGCCTCGGTTTGCCCGACCGCGTCCTCGGCCAGCCCTTGCACACGCTCTCCGGCGGTCAGCGCCGGCGCGTCGAACTCGCGCGCATTCTGTTCGCGGCGTCCGACGGCTCGGGCGGCAAGTCCAACACGACGCTGCTGCTGGACGAGCCGACGAACCACCTCGACGCCGACTCCATCACCTGGTTGCGAGGCTTCCTGCAGAGCCACGACGGCGGCCTGATCGTGATCAGCCACGACGTGGATCTGCTCGCCGATGTCGTCAACAAGGTGTGGTTCCTCGACGCGGTGCGCGGCGAAGCCGACATCTACAACATGGACTGGAAGAAGTACCTCGACGCCCGCGCTACCGACGAACAGCGTCGACGCCGCGAGCGCGCCAACGCGGAGAAGAAGGCGTCGGCACTGCACAAGCAGGCCGCCAAGCTCGGAGCGAAGGCCACCAAGGCCACCGCCGCGCAGAACATGGCCAAGCGCGCCGACAAGCTTCTCAACGATCTCGACGACGTGCGGGTCGCGGACAAGGTCGCGAAGATCCGGTTCCCCACGCCTGCCGCATGCGGCAAGACGCCTCTCATGGCGAAGAACCTGACCAAGGTCTACGGATCGCTCGAGATCTTCACGGGCGTCGACCTCGCCATCGACCGGGGCACCCGCGTGGTGATCCTCGGTCTCAACGGCGCCGGTAAGACCACGCTTCTGCGCCTGCTCGCCGGGACGGAGAAGCCCGACCTCGGCGAACTCGTCCCCGGTCACGGGCTCAAGGTGGGCTACTTCGCTCAGGAGCACGACACGATCGACGACTCGGCGTCGGTGTGGGAGAACATCCGCCACGCCGCGCCCGACGCGGGTGAACAGGATCTGCGCGGTCTGCTCGGTGCGTTCATGTTCACCGGGCCGCAACTCGATCAGCCGGCCGGCACGCTGTCCGGCGGCGAGAAGACCCGGCTCGCGCTTGCGGGCCTGGTGTCGTCGGCAGCGAACGTGCTGCTCCTCGACGAGCCGACCAACAACCTCGACCCTGTCTCTCGTGAGCAGGTGCTCGACGCGCTCCGCAGCTACGAGGGTGCGGTCGTACTCGTCACGCACGATCCCGGCGCGGCCGAGGCTCTCAACCCGGAACGGGTCATCATGCTGCCGGACGGCACCGAGGATCACTGGTCGCAGGACTACCTGGAGCTCATCCAGCTCGCATGATCCGATCCGATCCGCTTCGGTGATCGTTTCGGTCCTTTAGCCTTGAACCAGGACCTTTGTCGAGGTGCCGGGAGGAACCGATGGTGCGAAATCCCGATCGTGGTCAGACGACGCTCGCGAAGGGAACCCGGATCACCGGGGATTCGCGGGACCGATTGCAAGCAGAACTCAAACGCCGCTACGAGGCAGGTGCGAGCATTCGCACCCTCGCCCACGAAACCGGACGTTCCTACGGCTTCGTTCACAACGTGCTGGTGGAGTCGGACGTCCAGCTTCGCGGGCGAGGTGGGCCGAATCGCCGCCGGGCGGCAACGGCCGACAAGAGCTGACGGAGGTCACCGGGATCAGTCCCGGCGACGCACCGATTCTTCGACGAGGTCGAGGACCGCGCACAGTTCCTTTTCGGCGTGCCCGGACGCGAGGCGGGCGATGAGCCCGTCGAGCACCAGGTCCAGGTAGCCCACCAGAACCTCGGTGGGCACATCGTCGCGCAGGCGGCCGGCTTCACGCTGCCGTTCCAGACGCCCGACGGTCGCCGCGGTCAGTTCCGCCGAATGCTGGGTCCACTTCTTGGCGAACTCCGGATCGGTCCGCAGCCGCCGGGTGATCTCGAGCCGGGTACCGAGCCAGTCGAACTGGTCGGGCGAGGACAGCATGTCGCGCATGACCTGCACGAGGCCTTCGTTGGCGGCTACGTCGGCCATCCGCTTCGCGTCCTCTTGCGCAAGCGCGAGGAACAATCCGTCCTTGTCCTTGAAATGGTGGAAGATTGCGCCGCGAGAGAGACCGGTGGCCTCCTCGAGGCGGCGCACGGTTGCGCCCTCGTAGCCGTACTCGGCGAAGCAACGCCGGGCGCCGTCGAGGATCTGATTCCGGCGCGCGGCGAGGTGGTGCTCACTGACCTTGGGCACCGCGACCGTCCTTTCCCGATGTGGACGGCGGGCCCGAGACGAGACGTCCCGGGCCCGCCGTCACTTCACAGCGTGGGTCGCCCGCGGATGTGGGCGACCGATCGGGATGTCAGCCCCGGATCATGTTGCGCAGCACGTACTGCAGGATGCCGCCGTTGCGGTAGTAGTCCGCTTCACCCGGCGTATCGATGCGCACGACCGCGTCGAACTCGACCTTGCTGCCGTCGTCCTTGGTTGCGGTGACGTGCACGGTGCTCGGCGTGGTGCCCTCGTTGAGCGCCTCGATACCGGTGATGTCGAAGACCTCGGTGCCGTCCAGTCCGAGACTTGCCGCGGACTCCCCGGCGGGGAACTGCAGCGGGACCACGCCCATACCGATCAGGTTCGAGCGGTGGATGCGCTCGAAGGACTCGGTGATGACGGCCTTGACGCCGAGCAGGCTGGTGCCCTTGGCGGCCCAGTCGCGCGACGAACCGGAGCCGTACTCCTTGCCGCCCAGGACGACCAGCGGGATGCCGGCCTTCTGGTAGTTCTGCGACGCGTCGTAGATGAACGCCTGCGGTGCGCCGTCCTGGGTGAAGTCGCGGGTGTAGCCACCGGACACACCGTCGAGCAGCTGGTTCTTCAGGCGGATGTTCGCGAACGTGCCGCGGATCATCACCTCGTGGTTACCGCGACGCGAACCGAGCGAGTTGTAGTCCTTGCGCTCGACGCCGTGCTCGTCCAGGTACTGAGCGGCCGGGGTACCCGGCTTGATCGGACCCGCGGGGCTGATGTGGTCCGTCGTGACCGAGTCGCCGAGCAGCGCGAGCACACGAGCGCCCTTGATGTCGGTGACCGGAGCCGGATCCATCGTCATGCCGTCGAAGTACGGAGGCTTCCGCACGTAGGTCGAGTTCTCGTCCCACGCGAAGGTGTCGCCCGCCGGGGTCTCCAGGTTCTGCCAGCGCTCGTCGCCCTTGAAGATGTCGGCGTACGAGTTGCGGAACATGTCCTGGCTGATCGACGACTTGATGGTGTCGTCGATCTCCTGGGCAGTCGGCCAGATGTCCTTGAGGAAGACGTCGTTGCCGTCCTTGTCCTTGCCCAGGGCGTCGGCCTCGAAGTCGAAGTCCATGGTGCCGGCGAGCGCGTACGCGATGACGAGCGGCGGCGACGCGAGGTAGTTCATCTTCACGTCGGGCGAGATGCGACCCTCGAAGTTGCGGTTACCCGAGAGCACCGCGGTGACCGAGAGGTCGTTGTCGTTGATCGCCTTGGAGATTTCCTCCGGCAGCGGACCGGTGTTGCCGATGCACGTGGTGCAGCCGTAGCCACCGAGGTAGAAACCGAGCTTCTCGAGGTAGGGCCACAGGCCCGCCTTCTCGTAGTAGTCGGAGACGACCTGCGAACCCGGCGCCATGTTGGTCTTGACCCACGGCTTGGAGGCCAGGCCCTTTTCGACCGCGTTGCGGGCGAGCAGCGCTGCGCCGAGCATCACGGACGGGTTCGAGGTGTTGGTGCAGGAGGTGATGCCCGCAACGACCACGGCACCGTGATCGAGGACGAACTCGCCCTGCTCCGTCTTGACCGTGACCGGCTTGGACGGTCGGCCGGTGGCACCGTTGGCTGCGGACTGCACGCGGTTCGCGGTGTCGTCACCGTCGTCGGCGAACGAGAGAGCAACCGGGTCCGATGCGGGGAAGGACTCCTCGACGGCCTCGTCGAGCTGGCTGTGCTCGGTCGGCTGCTCGTCGCCCACGTAGCTGCGGATGTCGCGGCGGAACGCGAGCTTCGAGTCGCTGAGCAGGATGCGGTCCTGCGGGCGCTTCGGGCCGGCGATCGACGGAACGACGGTGCTCAGGTCCAGCTCGATGTACTCCGAGTAGACCGGCTCCTTGTCGGCGTCGTGCCACATGCCCTGTTCCTTGGCGTACGCCTCGACGAGCGCGAGCTGCTCGTCGCTGCGGCCGGTCAGGCGCAGGTAGTTGATGGTTTCGCCGTCGATCGGGAAAATCGCTGCGGTGGAACCGAACTCGGGGCTCATGTTGCCGAGGGTGGCGCGGTTCGCGAGGGGGACCTCGGCGACGCCGGCACCGTAGAACTCGACGAACTTGCCGACCACACCGTGCTTACGCAGCATCTCGGTGACGGTGAGCACGACGTCCGTCGCGGTCACGCCGGGCTGGATCTCGCCCGAGAGCTTGAAGCCGACGACGCGCGGGATGAGCATGGAGACCGGCTGGCCGAGCATCGCAGCCTCGGCTTCGATGCCGCCGACGCCCCAGCCGAGGACGCCGAGTCCGTTGACCATCGTGGTGTGCGAGTCGGTGCCGACACAGGTGTCGGGGTAGGCCTGGCCGTTGCGGGTCATGACTGTCGGAGCCAGGTACTCGATGTTGACCTGGTGGACGATGCCCATGCCGGGCGGGACGACCTTGAAGTCGTCGAACGCGCCCTGGCCCCAGCGCAGGAACTGGTAACGCTCACCGTTGCGCTGGTACTCGAGGTCGACGTTGCGCTCGAGCGCGTCGGCGCGGCCGAAGACGTCGAGGATGACCGAGTGGTCGATGACCATGTCGGCGGGGGAGAGCGGGTTGACCTTGTTCGGGTCGCCGCCGAGGGTGGTGACGGCCTCACGCATGGTGGCGAGGTCGACCACGCACGGCACGCCGGTGAAGTCCTGCATGATCACGCGGGCGGGCGTGAACTGGATCTCGATGCTGGGATCGGCTGCGGGATCCCAGTTGGCGATGGCGCGGATGTGATCGGCGGTGATATTGGCACCGTCTTCGGTGCGCAGCAGGTTCTCGGCGAGAACCTTCAAGGAGTAAGGGAGTTTCTCGGTGCCGGGGACGGCCGACAGGCGGAAGATCTCGTACGAGTTATCTCCGACCTGCAGGGTCCCCTTGGCGCCGAACGAATCAGTATTGGTGCTCACGTCAGCTCCACTCGTCGTTTCGGCTCGCCGCCGACGGGGCTGTGTCGACGGCTGAAGCGAGGCACACAGCGTCCACAGAGGAGGAATTTCCTGTGCGGTGCCGCCGTGGCGTCTCACCGTAGAGTCTAACAGTACGCTTGTCCTGTAATAAAGCCGGGAGTGTACCGAGAAGACGGCGCCCCCAGGGGTGTGCGGCGCCACATCGGACGGGCCCGCCGGCCTCGGCGCGGCTGCACCACCCGCGCGCAATCGCGTACTGTTCGATGTTGCCCTGCGAGCGCGTGCTCCCTGTGCCGACTGCTCGACACGGCGAAGCCGGGCTCGCACACGCTCCCGACCAGCACTACCGGAGAGAAATGTCTGCGCCACTGCTACGAATTCCCGGGCCGTCGGCCACAGATCTCCCTCCGGGGGTCACAGTCGAGGCGATCCTCGCCGACCTGAGCGACGACCAGGTCTCCGCGCCTCCCGAACAGGTCGACGATCTGGTCGCGGAGGTGGCGCGGGCGCAGGAACACGGGATCGACCTGAGTGTCGTGGTGATCGATCGGGATCCGCGCATGGACTCCCAGCTCCGTGACCTCGCCACCGAGGTCGGAGCCGAAGACGGGGGCACCGTGCTCGTCCTCAGCCCCGGCTGGGTCGGTACGTTCAGCGACAGTCTGGACCGGGTCACCCTCGAAGCCGCCGAGGACCATACCTACACCGGAAACCCGGTGGTCTCGACGAAGAACTTCGTCGACTCGGTGATCGAGCCCTCGCCGCCCTGGACGATGCTGACGATCCTGCTCGTGCTCGTCGTCGCCGCCGCATCGGGCGCGACGTACTGGGCGAAGAGCCGGCGTGCCGCCCGATCCGTTCCGGTGGAACACGCGCAGGCCCCCGCCGAGGGCACGACACCCACGACCTGACGACGACACCGCCGCCCGTCTGTTCGCCCGTTCCGGAGAGGATGTCCGGCACCGGAGTCCGCTCGCGGGTGGCCCGCATTCCCTGATCGAAATCTGTAACTGTCGCCCGAGACGCGCCCCCTGTGTCGTACGGTTCAGATGACGCTCTTGGGGAAGGTGTGTCACAAGCCCAGTCGTGGGGCGCTGCCCATGACTGGGGACCGGTACAGCGACCGATCGCGGGTACCCCGCGAGCGGTGTTCGGTGTGCGCTCCCCGAGGCGTCGGGCCCGACTGTTTTCTCAGGTCGGCACGACCGAGGGAGAGCGCAAGTGAGACGATTCGGTTTTCACGGGGGGATTCTGCAACGGTCTTCGCCTACCGGCGGACCGGCATCGCCTGCCACTGCCGGACGCCGGCGGTCCGTTGACAAGGGTGCCGCTGTCCGGCCCCTGCGAAGTACCGCTGCTCTCCGCAGCACCCGCCCGGGCCACGTCGTCCGCGCCTCTCGGTTGCTCGCAGGGATCGGGCTGATGACGACCGTGCTCGTCGCCGTGGGGTCGACTGCGGCTGCGGTGCCACCGCCACCGCCCAATCCGTCGGACACCGAACTGGACGCGGCCGGAACGGCCGTGACCTCCGGGATCGACCGCATCGGTGAACTGATCGTGCGCATCTCCCACGCAGATCAGCAGCTCGCCGAACTCGACGCCCAGGTCGCGATCAAACGCGAGGACGTCAACCGTGCCCTCGTCGACCTCCATTCCGCCCAGGACGCCGTGGCAGCGGCCGCGCAGACCGTGGCGTCCTCCCAGCTCGCCCTCCAGGACGCGGGAGCACAGATCTCGTACGCGCAGTCGGACTTCGACTCGTTCGCGCGGGAGAGCTACACCCGCGGATCGAATGCGACATCACTCGCCGCGTTCCTGTCCACCGACGGCCCCGAGGACCTCCTCGACCGCGCGCAGGTGATGCGCATGCTCTCGACCGGCCGCGACGCGGTGCTCGACGCGCTCGAACGCGCGCGCACCGAACAGGCGAACTCCCATTCCCGTGCGCGCGCCGCGAAACAGGAGGCCGACGCCGCAGCGGCAGCCGCGGAGCAACGCAAGGTGGACGCGGAAGGTGCGATCGCCGTCGCCCGCGATGCCCTCGACCGGGAAGCCGCAGAAAAGAGCCGCATCGAGCAGGCACGAGCGGGAGCCCAGGCCGAACTGGATTTCGCGCGCACCAACGTCGCCGGTCTCGAAGGGCAGCGCGCGGAGTACGTGGCGTGGGATCGCCGCCGTGTCGCGGAGGAGGCGGCCCGTGCCGCTGCCGCCGAGGTGGCGCGTGAGGAAGCGGCAGCGGCGGCCCAGCGGGTCGCAACCGACGACGCGGCGCTCGCGCGGGCAGCCGAACTGGCCAACGGACGACGTCCCCACACCGATTTGGGGGAGAGCGCACCTGCCCTCGATACGCCGGCTGTGAGTGCCGCCGTACCGGACGAGGACCTCGATCCGGACGTGTCACCGAGCCCGGGTAGTGAGGTGAACCCGGCGGACGAAGTCACCGAGACACCTCGCTCGCCGAAACCGCAGACTCCGCGGTCGACGCCGCGCACCCGGTCGACGCCGTCCCTCACCGGCACTGCGGCGGTCGAGACCGTGATCGACCGGGGCCTGTCCCAGATCGGGGTCCCGTATGCGTGGGGCGGGGGAGACGAGAACGGACCGACCCGGGGGATACGGGACGGCGGCGTCGCCGACAGCTACGGGGATTTCGGCAAGGTGGGTTTCGACTGCTCCGGGCTGATGATCTACGCGTTCGCCGGCATCGGGATCTCCCTGCCGCACTACACGGGATATCAGTACACCGCGGGCACCCAGATCCCGTCGTCGGAGATGAGACGCGGCGACATGATCTTCTACGGCCCCAATGCGAGCCAGCACGTGGGCCTGTACCTCGGCGACGGCACGATGCTCGAGGCGCCGCAGTCGGGTTCGCACGTCATGATCTCGCCGGTACGCTGGGACGGCATGACACCATATGTGGTGCGCATGGTGTCCTGACGGTGAAGTGATCGCGATCGCACAGTACGGGCGTGGGACTCGCCCACGCCGCGGGCCTGGCGTTACGACACACTGAATCGACACCTGCCATAGTGGTGCAGCAGGCGATTTCCAGCGGATCAACGTAGGCGAAAGCGGTGGATTCTTGGTGACCTCACGCGAGGGCGGGACGTCGGGTACGGCAGCGGACGCACAGAAGGGCGGGGCCGGCTCGAACAACGCCGCCGGTCAGGGCCACGACGTGGATCCGCAGGGCAAGGCCCGTCCGGAAAGCGGACCCGGTAGCGGCAGGACGGACACCGGCGCTCCCACACGGGGCAGCGTTGCGGCGAACACTCCCGCTGCCGGACACGGCCCGTCCGCCGGTGCGACGAGTGCGTCCCCTCCCGCCGTCTCCACGTCGAAGGACCCCGCTGCGGCCGCACCGGAGAAGGCCTACGACCCGGCAGACGACGTCCGGCTTCTCGAGCGCGCCATCTACGAGGTCAAGCGTGTGATCGTCGGCCAGGATCTCCTCGTCGAACGCATGCTCGTCGGAGTGCTCGCTCGCGGGCACGTCCTTCTCGAAGGCGTGCCGGGTGTCGCGAAGACCCTCGCGGTCGAGACGTTCGCCAAGGTTGTCGGCGGATCCTTCTCCCGCGTCCAGTTCACTCCCGACCTGGTACCCACCGACCTCGTCGGAACCCGGATCTACCGGCAGGGCCGCGAAGAGTTCGACACCGAACTCGGCCCGGTGGTCGCGAACTTCGTGCTCGCCGACGAGATCAACCGCGCCCCGGCCAAGGTGCAGTCGGCGCTGCTCGAAGTGATGGCGGAACGGCACGTCACCATCGGTGGCAAGACGTTCCCGATGCCCGACCCGTTCCTGGTCATGGCAACGCAGAACCCCATCGAGAACGAAGGCGTCTACCCGCTGCCCGAGGCGCAGCGAGACCGATTCCTGTTCAAGGTCCTCGTCGACTACCCCTCGGTCGAGGAAGAACGCGAGATCGTCTACCGGATGGGAGTCGCGGCTCCGGAACCGAAGCAGGTGCTCTCCCGTGAGGAACTGCTGCGACTGCAGAAGATCGCCAGTCGCGTGTTCGTGCACCATGCGCTCGTCGACTACGTGGTGCGGGTCATCTTCGCGACGCGTTCGCCGGGCGAACTGGGTCTGCACGACGTGCAGGGCTGGATCGCCTACGGCGCCTCTCCGCGTGCGACCCTCGGCATCATTTCCGCAGCCCGCGCACTCGCTCTCGTCCGCGGGCGCGACTACGTGATCCCGCAGGACATCATCGACGTCATCCCGGACGTGCTGCGTCACCGCTTGGTGTTGTCGTACGACGCGCTGGCCGACGACGTCTCACCGGATCGCATCATCGCCGAGATCCTGCAGACGGTCGGTCTCCCGCAGGTCGCCCCTCAGGCCACGGCGCCCGTGCCGACGGGTCCCCCGGCGGCCATGCGTCCCGGTGTTCCTGTGGTGCCCGCGCCCGGACCGCACGGGGGTGCAGGGCAACGGTGAGCGAACCCGCCCGCGACGGGTCGCCACCCACGTTCCGTTCCGGCGAGCTGCGCGACCCCGCATTGACTGCTGCGCTGCGCACCCTGGAACTGACCGTCCGGCGCCGGCTCGACGGTGTCCTGCACGGTGATCACCTCGGCTTGATCCCCGGACCGGGGTCCGAACCGGGCGATGCCCGGGAGTACCAGCCGGGCGACGACGTGCGTCAGATGGATTGGTCGGTCACCGCCCGCACCACCCATCCACATGTGCGGCAGACCGTCGCCGACCGTGAACTCGAGACCTGGCTCGCGGTCGATCTGTCCGCGAGCCTCGATTTCGGCACCGCGGCGTGCGAGAAGCGCGACCTGGTCGTCGCAGCGGTCGCCGCGATCGCGCATCTGACGATCGGCGGTGGCAACCGGATCGGCGCCGTGGTGTCCACCGGTCGCGACACGGTGCGGATTCCCGCGCGCGGGGGACGGGCCCACGCCCAATCCATGTTGCGCACCATCGCCACCATCCCGCACCCACCGGACGGAACCCGCGGTGATCTGCGCGGTGTGGTCGAGGCGCTGCGGCGGCCTCAGCGCCGGCGCGGTCTCGCCGTCGTGATCAGCGACTTCCTGGGACCGCTCGACTGGCAGCGGTCGTTGCGTGCCCTCTCCGGCCGGCACGACCTGCTGGCGGTCGAGGTGCTGGACCGCCGCGACCTGGAACTGCCCGACCTCGGAGATGTCGTCCTGCACGATCCGGAAACCGGACGCACCCGTGAATTCACGACGACACCCCAACTTCGCGCCGACTATGCCGAGGCTGCCGCGGAGCATCGCGCTGCGGTGCAGCAGGCCATGCGCAGTTGCGGGGCCCCGATGCTGAGCTTGCGGACCGACCGGGACTGGATCAGCGACGTGGTTCGTTTCGTCGCGGCTCGCCGGCACAGTTACGCAGCCGGCGGCACGGGGAGGGCGGGCCGGTGAGCATCTCCGGTTTCACTTCACCGTGGTGGTTGCTGTTCCTGGTCGTGGTTGCCGCCCTCGGCGTCGGCTACGTGCTGGTGCAGCGCCGCAGGCTCTCCCACACGCTGCGGTTCACCAACTTCGAGCTTCTCGAGAAGGTCGCTCCCGACCGGCCCGGACGTGCCCGCCACATTCCGGTCGCGCTGCTGCTGGCCGGTCTGGTCTTCCTCACGGTCGCCCTCGCCGGACCTACGGCCGAGCAACGAGTGCCGCGTAACCGCGCGACGGTCGTCGCGGTGATCGACGTGTCGCTGTCGATGGAGGCGACCGATGTCGCGCCGTCCCGGCTCGCCGCCGCGCAGGAAGCGGCGAAGCAGTTCGCGGACGACCTGACCCCCGGGATCAACCTCGGACTCGTCGCGTTCTCCGGTACCGCGTCGGTGCTGGTGTCGCCGACGACCAACCGGGAAGCGACCAAGACGGCGATCGATCACCTGCAACTGAGTGAGCGCACCGCCACCGGTGAAGCGATATTCACGGCGATGCAGTCCATCGACACCCTGGCCGCTGTGCTCGGCGGAAGCGATCAGGCGCCCCCCGCCCGGATCGTGCTGCTGTCGGACGGAAAGCAGACCGTGCCCGAGAGCCCCGACGACCCGCGGGGAGGTTTCACCGCGGCGAGGCAGGCAGCCGAGAAGGGAATCCCGGTCTCGACGATCTCGTTCGGCACCGCGACCGGAACGGTCACGATCGAGGAGGAACGCATCCCGGTTCCTGTCGACGATCCGTCCCTCAAAGAGATCGCGAACCTGTCCGGGGGCAGCTTCTTCACCGCGTCGAGTCTCGAGGAACTCGAGGACGCCTACAACACTCTCGAGGAGCAGATCGGCTTCGAAACCACGCGTGGCGACGCCAGCCGGCCGTGGCTGATGCTCGGTGCTCTCTGCGTCGCTGCCGGTCTCCTCTCCGCCATGGTGCTTCGCCAGCGCCTGCCCTGACCCTTCTTGTCGCCGCTCACGGAGCCCTGTCCGTGTGCGATCCACCACCAGATAGGTTTGTCGCCATGACTGACGCAAGTAGCCCCGCCGCGTCCACGCGCCCCGCGGGCACTCCCCGGTCCGTTCTCGTCACCGGAGGAAACCGCGGTATCGGCCTCGCGGTGGCTCGCCGCCTGCAGGCCGACGGACACAAGGTTGCCGTCACCCACCGCGGTTCCGGTGTCCCCGACGACCTGTTCGGTGTCGTGTGCGATGTCACCGACACCGACTCGGTCGACCGCGCATTCACCGAGGTCGAAGAGCACCAGGGGCCTGTCGAGGTGCTGGTCGCCAACGCCGGCGTCACCGACGACACCCTGTTGATGCGCATGACCGAGGACCAGTTCACCACCGTCCTCGACGCAAACCTCACCGGGTCCTTCCGGTGCGCGAAGCGCGCCAACCGGGCGATGCTGCGCGCCCGGTGGGGGCGGATGATCTTCCTCGGTTCGGTTGTCGGAATGGCCGGCCAGGCCGGACAGATCAACTACGCGGCCTCGAAGGCCGGCGTGATCGGACTCGCCCGGTCGGTGACCCGCGAACTCGGCTCACGCTCGATCACCGCCAACGTCGTCGCACCCGGATTCATCGAGACGGACATGACCGCGGAACTGTCCGACGACCTGCGCGACATGGCAAAGAAATTCATCCCGATGCAGCGTCTCGGCAAGCCCGACGATGTCGCGGGCGTGGTGAGCTTCCTCGCCTCAGACGACTCCGCATACGTCTCGGGCGCTGTCATCCCCGTCGACGGAGGCATGGGCATGGGTCACTGACCCGCCGTCACACCCGGACCACATCCGAATCTCACTGGAGGATCGACACACTCATGGGCGGACTGCTCGAGGGCAAGACCATTCTCGTCACCGGCATCATCACCGATGCCTCCATCGCGTTCCACACCGCCAAAGCGGCACAGGAACAGGGCGCGAAGATCATCATCACCGGCTTCGACCGGTTGCGGCTGATCGACCGCATCGCGCAGCGTCTGCCGCAGCCGGTGCCGCCGGCGATCGAACTCGACGTGCAGAACACCGAGCACCTCGAGGGGCTCGCCGACAAACTGCGTGAACTCGCGCCCGAGGGGATCGACGGCGTCGTGCATTCGATCGGTTTCGCGCCGCGTTCGTGCCTGGGCAGCCCGTTCCTCGATGCCCCGTGGAGTGACGTCGCCGTCGCCCTGGAGGTCTCCGCGTACTCGTACGGTGCACTCGCCAAGGCGGTGCTGCCGGTCATGAACGAGGGCGGTTCTCTCGTCGGCATGGACTTCGATCCGTCGCGCGCGGTGCCGTTCTACAACTGGATGGGTGTCTCCAAGGCGACCCTCGAATCGGTCAACCGATACGTCGCGAAGGAGGTCGGCCCGCGTGGGATCCGCTCGAACCTCGTCGCGGCCGGCCCGATCAAGACGCTGGCCGCCAAGGCCATCGCCGGCGACGCGACCGGCCCGGGTGCCGAGATGAACCGCCTCAACGAAGGCTGGTCCGCGGCGTCCCCGATCGGATGGGACGTCGAGGACCCGACACCGGTCGCAAAGACCGTGTGCGCGGTACTGTCCGATTGGCTGCCCGGCACCACCGGGTCGATCGTGTACGTCGACGGTGGTTTCCACTCGCAGGTCGGCCTCGGCGCCTGACAGGTCAGGAGAGCACTCTCATGGTGAGCACCCCCGAATCGTTCGACGCACTGCTGGTGCTGTCGTTCGGCGGCCCCGAAGGCCCCGACGACGTGCGGCCGTTCCTCGAGAACGTCACCCGGGGCAGGGGCATCCCGCCGGAACGTCTCGACGACGTTGCCCAGCACTACCTGCACTTCGGGGGTGTCTCACCGATCAACGCGCTCAACCGGGCCCTCATCGATGCCGTGCGCGGCGAGTTCGAGGCCCACGGCATCGACCTGCCGGTGTACTTCGGAAACCGCAACTGGCATCCGATGGTGGAGGACACCGTCGCCACCATGCGTGACGACGGGATTCGCAACGCGCTCGTCTTCGCAACCTCGGCGTGGGGCGGTTACTCGGGATGCCGCCAGTATCACGAGGACATCCGCCGGGCACGGAACGCGGTCGATCACGCCCCGGACCTGACGAAGATCCGGCAGTTCTACGACCACCCGCTGTTCCTCGACGCGGTCGCCGATGCCGTGCGCGCGGCCCGCACCGAACTGTCCGACGACGCAGGGGACGCGCGTCTGGTCTTCACCGCTCACTCGATCCCGACTTCCGCCGATGCGACCGGTGGACCGCCGGACGCCGGTGGCCGTCTCTACAGCCGCCAGGTGGCCGAGGCCGCACGCCTGGTCGCAGATTCGCTCGGTGTCGACGACTACGACCTGGTCTGGCAGTCGCGTTCGGGCCCGCCTCAGGTGCCGTGGCTCGAACCCGACATCGTCGACCATCTCGACGCGCTCGACCAGCGCGGCGTGGCCTCGGTGATCGTCGTTCCGGTCGGATTCATCTCCGACCACCTCGAGGTCGTCTGGGATCTCGACACCGAAGCCCGGGACCGTGCGGCCGAACTCGGTATGGGATTCGTGCGCGCGGCGACGGCCGGGACCGATCCCCGTTTCGCGCAGATGGTTCGTGAACTCGTGCAGGAACGCCTCGGTACCGCATCGCCACGCCGGCGCGGGACGGAACCGGAGTTCGGAACGGGGTGCAACGGCACGCTGTGCGCGGTTCGGTGCTGCGAACCCCCGGCGCGGTCCTCTCGGCCGGCGCCCACCGCGGAGGACTGAGAACCCACGGCTCAGAGAGCCGGTTCACCACTGCGATTCGCCCCGGCCAGGGGAGAGACGAACCAATTCGGGAGGGACCGCCGCAGCCCCACCGGGCCGTCCACGGCCACGGCTCCGGTGCGCAGCGCCTCGGGCCAGTCGCTTTCTCCGCGCCAGATTTCGGTCAGAGTCCGTAGACCCGCCGTGACCGTGACGGAGACCTCGAAGCCCGGATCGGTGTCGCAGACGTCGACCTCTCCGGGAACGATGACCAGCCACCACCGCCGCGACCCGCGTGGGGCGCCGGTGAACACGAACTCGACGACCACCCGAGTCTCCTCGATCGCGGAGTGGTCGACGTTGCGGTGCATATCCCACATCAGCAGCTTGGGGTCGAGGTCCTCGTCGCCGAGCCGGCCGGTCCAGCGCGACCCCCACGTGCCGAGCGCGGCCACCACCGGTTCGAGGTCACGTCCGGCGGGAGTGAGCACGTAACGGACCTCCGAACCGTCGACGGTCCGTTGCACGATTCCCGCGACCGTCAACTGGTGCAACCGGGTGGACAGCAACGACGGCGACATCCGGGGGAGTCCGCGGCGCAGGTCGTTGAATCGCTCGCTGCCGAGCACCAATTCGCGCACCAGCAGAAGTGTCCACCGCTCGTCGAAGAGTTCCATCGCTTTAGCGACGGGACAAAATTGGTGGTAGGGCGAGCCCATGCTTGGAATGGTAGGCCTCTCGAGCGGTACAGATTCCGAACTGGAACCGATCCACGGGTGTTCATACCGTTGACGGTGCGCCTCGGAGATCCGTCGACGACGGATCGGACGCTCCGTAGGAGGAGATGTGATGACCGAATCCCGCTCGGAACTCGACGTAGACCGCGACCTCAAGGCGAAGCACCGTGCCATGTGGGCGCTCGGCGACTATCCGGCTGTCGCGTCCGGAGTGATCCCGTCGCTCGGACAGATCCTCGTATCTGCGTGCCGGGTCGGCCCGGGCGACCGGGTGCTCGACGTCGCGGCCGGTTCGGGCAACGCGGCGATCCCCGCGGCACTGACCGGTGCCACCGTCGTGGCTACGGACCTGACACCCGAACTGTTCGAGGTCGGCCGTCGCGATGCCGAGGACGCCGGCGCCACCCTGACCTGGCAAGAGGCAGACGCGGAGGCGATGCCGTTCGGCGACGCGAGTGCCGATGTGACGCTCTCGTGCGTCGGAGTGATGTTCGCGCCGCACCACCAGATGGCTGCGGACGAACTCGTGCGGGTCACCCGTCCGGGAGGCCGGATCGGGCTGTTGAGCTGGACGCCCGGCGGATTCATCGGCCGGATGTTCGCGGCTATGAAGCCGTACGCGCCCGCTCCGCCGCCCGGGGCGCAACCACCACCGCTGTGGGGAGACGAAACCCACGTGCGGGCACTGCTGGGAACCCGGGTCGGCGACGTACGGGTCCGCACGGAGTCGTTGCGCGTCGACCGGTTCGCCACCGGCGAAGAGTTCCGCGACTTCTTCAAGGCGAATTACGGTCCGGCCGTCGCCGTCTACCGTGGGATCGCCGACGACCCCGAGAAGGTGGCCGCCCTCGATCGCGCTCTTGCCGATCTCGCGCGGCAGTACGACCTGGGTGGTGGAGCGATGGACTGGGATTACCTGCTGTTCACCGCACGGCGTGCGGAGTGACCGACATCAGCCGCGCGTGGTGGCGTGCAGAGCGGCGGTGACCGCACCGACACGTGCGTGCCGCACTGCCGCCCACAGCGGGCGCAGGGCGTCTTCCCGGGCCAGCGCGGCGGAGGCCGAAACCGCGCGCAGTCCACCGCCACGACCGGCGACCGTCAGGATCGCCGCGACCTGATCGGCGGAGTCGAGGATGCGTACGGCACGCTGCGGGATCGTGTCGGGATACCGGTGGCGGGCGAACTCGGCGATCTCGGCCGCGATCTCGGCACGCGGGTCGGTGCTGCGCCCGTCGTCGCCGACCGTGCGGATACCGGTGAGCGTGGCGGCGGCGTCGCGTACCGCTTCGCGCATGGTGAATTCGGCTTCCCCGAGGCCGGGTAGGTCGGTGAATTCGGGCACCACCGGAACGGCGAACACCGTCCAGCGGAGTACATCGGGTCCCTCGACGGTCGGAACCAGACCGAGTCCGGGCGTCCCCGACGCGCCGACGAGCACACCCTCTCCGGCGGCCGTTGCGGCTGCGGAGAAAGCAATGCCCGCGGGTAACCCGCGCACATCGCCCGGAGACGGCAGCAGCAGTCGAATGCCCGAACCCCCGGCGGGGTCGGCCCGCCGGATCACGGTGAGCAGGACCGCGGCGCCGTCCTCAGGGTCCTGGCCGGTGAGCCCGGCGCGGTGTGTCGCGTCCGCCTCGGCGGCAGCGACGAGGTGCATCGGCGCCCACTCGTGCAGGGCATCGATGACCTCGTCGGGCGCTGCGCGACCGGACAGCCACGCTCCGGCCCACAGCGTCAGGCTCTGACTCGGGGAACTCACCGAACGAGCATAGGACGCACTGTTCTCCGGCGTGGCGACGACCGCGCGCCGGTGCCGTTGTCCTAACGTTGACCGGCGTGAGTCCACGCGATAGCTACGGCGACATCTATGCCGGACACGACCGCAAGCGGAAGAAGACCGTCCCGGAACTCGAGGCCGAGAAGGATCTCGTGATCGAAGACGCCGCGTCGGGGTGGTGCGGCGCGATCGTCGGCATCGAACGCACCTACGACGGCGACTTCGTGCGCTTGGAGGACGGGCAACGCCGCACCCGTCTGTTCGCGATGCGGCCCGCCGCGTTTCTGATCGACGGCGCGCCCGTCACCCTGGTCCGGCCGAAGCCGCGACCGGCGGCGCAGGCCCCGGCCAGATCGGCCTCGGGTTCGACGAGAGTGGAGGGCCTGCGGGCACGCGTCGCTCGTGGAAGCCGTATCTGGGTCGAGGGCGTGCACGACGCGGCCCTGGTCGAACAGGTGTGGGGACACGACCTCCGTGTGGAGGGCGTCGTCGTCGAACAACTCGAAGGCCTCGACAACCTGGCCGAGCGGCTCGCCGAGTTCCGTCCCGGTCCGGGACGGAGGGTCGGTGTCCTGGCGGACCATCTCGTCAGCGGATCGAAGGAGGAGCGGCTCACCGCGAACCTCGGCCCGCACGTCATGGTCACCGGCCATCCCTACATCGACGTGTGGGAAGCGGTGCGCCCCAAGGCCGTCGGGATCGAGGCGTGGCCGACGATTCCGCGCGGCCAGGACTGGAAAACCGGCGTGTGCCGTGAACTCGGCTGGGGTACGCCGCAGGAAGGCTGGCGGCGGGTCTACGGCGCGGTGTCGTCGTTCCGGGATCTCGAAGCCCCGCTGATCGGCGCTGTCGAGCGACTCGTGGATTTCGTCACCGAACCCGTCGACGGCAACTGAGCGCCGCTCACTGAGGGAGGGCCGACGGCACATCCGGCGTGCTCAATACATATACCGCCGCACGGTGTCCGGGTGGATGACGATACGGACCTGGTCTTCGGCGAGGATGCCGGCGAGGTCGGCGGCACGCGCCGGATCGTCGAGATCCCAATAGCGCGCGGCGAGACGGGAACATAACTCGTGTGCTCCGTCCGCCTCGATCGTGGTGTGGCCCGCGACCGACACCCACCGTTCACGTTCCCCGACCGGGGCGGCCACCACGATCGACGCGCGGGGGTCGCGCTGCAGGCGCCGGATTTTCAGAGAGCCGGGGGCTGTGAACATGTTGATGGTGCCCGCGTCGGTGGCCTCGAACCAGACCGGTCGGGGCTGCGGCGGGAGCGGTCCTGCGGCCACGCTCACGAATCCGTGCAAGGGGCGTCGGAGAAACTCCAGGTCCTCGGCGGTCAGTGAACTCGTTGGGGTGTTCATCGTGGCCCTTTCGGATTCCGGGGAAGGGTGGGGCCGGCGGCGCCCGCCCGGTCGCGTTCCATCCGCACGGACGGTTCGCCGACGTGTGGAGCATTGTGCTCGTCGTGGCGGGTGCGTGCGCGGCAACGGCTCCGCAAGGCTGTGACCTGGGTATCTGCCGCGATGTCCGATTTATGGTTCGATGGGTGCCGTGGCGGCATTGATATGGCTTATCGCCGGCGTGGCACTGGCCGCGGCGGAAGCGCTCACCGGTGACTTCGTCCTGCTGATGCTCGGCGGAGCAGCGTTGGCCACCGCCGGTGTCTCGGCTGCAACGGATCTGCCGGTGTGGCTCGACGCCGTGGTGTTCGCACTGTGCTCGCTGGTATTGCTGCTCGGAGTCCGACCCATCCTGCGTCGCCGCTATTCAGCGCCGCCCGCGCTCACGACGGGTGTCGACGCGCTACCCGGCAAGCACGCGCTCGTCGTCGAGCAAGTGGGTGAGCACGCGGGCCGCGTGAAAATCGACGGCGATGTGTGGACTGCCCGGCCGTTGGACGCCACCGAAGTATACGAACCGGGAACAACCGTGACCGTGATGCAGATCGACGGTGCGACCGCCGTCGTATGGAGGGGTGTCTGACCTATGGAAGCGCTGATCGTACTCGCCGTACTGGTGGTACTCGTCGTGATAGTGGTGGTGAAGTCGGTCGCCCTGATCCCGCAGGCAGAAGCGGCGGTCATCGAGCGTTTGGGACGCTATTTCCGGACTGCGTCGGGGCAGCTGACGTTCCTGGTGCCGTTCGTGGACCGTATCCGCGCGAAAGTCGATCTGCGCGAACGGGTGGTGTCGTTCCCGCCGCAGCCGGTCATCACCAAGGACAACCTGACACTGAGCATCGACACCGTCGTCTACTTCCAGGTCACCAATCCGCAAGCCGCGGTGTACGAGATCAGCAACTACATCGCCGCCGTCGAACAGCTCACGGTGACGACGCTGCGCAACGTCGTCGGCGGAATGACCCTGGAAGAAACTCTCACCTCCCGTGACTCGATCAACGGTCAGCTACGCGGCGTGCTCGACGAAGCGACCGGCCGCTGGGGTCTGCGGGTCGCGCGCGTCGAACTCAAGAGCATCGATCCGCCGCCGTCGATCCAGGAGTCGATGGAAAAGCAGATGAAGGCGGACCGCGAGAAGCGCGCGACGATCCTCACTGCCGAAGGCCACCGCGAGGCCGCGATCAAGACCGCAGAGGGCGACAAGCAGGCACGCATCCTCTCGGCGGAGGGATCGAAGCAGGCCGCGATCCTCGAGGCGGAAGCCGAACGGCAGTCCCGCATCCTGCGGGCACAGGGTGATCGGGCCGCTCAGTACCTCCAGGCGCAGGGCGAGGCGAAGGCGATCGAGAAGGTGTTCGCAGCCATCAAGGCCGGCAAACCGACCCCCGAGATGCTCGCGTACCAGTACTTGCAGACATTGCCGCAGATGGCACAGGGTGACGCGAACAAGGTGTGGCTCGTGCCCAGCGACTTCGGCGACGCCCTCAAGGGTTTCGCGGGCGCGCTCGGTGCTCGCGGCGAGGACGGTGTGTTCCGTTTCGAGCCGAGCCCGGTCGACGAAGATCTCCAGCGTCCCGAGGACGACTCGGCAGAGGTCAGCGACTGGTTCGACATGAAGACCGACCCGGTCGTGGCGAAAGCGGTTGCCGAAGCCGAGGCCGTGGCACGCAAGCCGGTGGATCCCGCGGTCCCGGTCGTCTCCGGAGAGCAGGCGGCGGCGGTCACGCGCGGTGGCGAGTCCTCTGCGCTGCCGGCCGCAGACCCCGCGCCCGAGGAGCGTGTCTCGTCTCTGGAGAAAGAGGTCGGCGAGGAACTCCCGAGGCAGTAATCCTGCCGGGCCGCCGGGGCGTGCGCACGCACGTCACCGGCGGCGAGGAGAGGTGAGCGGAAGTGCCATCGCCACGATGACGAGACCTGCGCCCACGCCGGCGAGGAGCGATACGGACTCGCCGAACACCGCTGCACCGAGCATCAGAGCGACTACTACTTCCAGGTACGACAGTCCGGCCAATTCGGCCGCGCGCAGATACGTGCCGGCGACGACGAGCAGGCCCAAGGCGAACAGGCCGCAGACGACGAAGAACCCGATAGCCCATACCCAGTTGCCCGGGGTCATCCCGGAGAGGTCGGGCCGGGTGACCACCACGACGAGTCCGGTCGCTGCCGCCCCGAATGCGAAGGTCCAGAAACTGCGTAGGTCCGCGGGCATATCCGAGCGGTAGCGGTAGCAGAGCAGTGCGGCGCCGTAGAACACTCCCGACACGACACCGAGCACGGTGCCCAGCAGTTGGTCGTCCGAACTCGGGGCGGGTGCGCCGCCGATCAGACCCGCGGCCAGGAGCATCCCGGTGAACGCGGCGACAAGGGACACCGCATCTCGCCGAGTGATCGTCTCTCCGAGGAACATCCTCGCGAACACGGTCGCGAGAACCGGGCCGAGATAGTGCAGGACCACCGCGCGCGACAGGTCGGTGAGCACGGTCGCGGAGAGATAGGTGGCGAGGGACAGGGCGAGGAACACGCCGCCGAGCACCACCGACCACGACAGCCGGGCTCGTCGTAGTTTCCCGAGACGTCGCGACAGTGCCAGCATCACCAGCATCCCCAACCCGCCGACCAGCATCCGGCCGAAGGTGAGGGCTTCGCCGAGTACGGCGCCCGGAGGGGTGGCCATGCGGCCGAACAACCCGGCGGCGCCCATCGCCGTTGCGGAGACCACGATGGCTGCGATACCCAGGCGCCTTCGGGAGGTGTGTGCCGACTGCTCGGCCGGGCGGTCATCGATGAGAAGCGGAACGGCAGGCACGCGTGAGGGTGCGTCGACAGACGGAGCCACGGAACTTCCTCCGGACAGGGTGCATCGCGCACCGGCGGGTGGTCGGTTCCCCGCTCTGTCATGTGACCTGAGAGCTTTCGCGGATCCGGGGACCCACTTACACCTTCGGTGAACCCCGCGGGGTTGCTTTCCAGAGGAGCCTCGCCGGCGGCGGTCTGGGGGCCTGAGAGATTCCCGGGGAGGTTGCTCCTTCGGCGCCCGCACGTGTGCGGAACTCTCCCGCTGCAGTTCGATGGCATATTCGGTTGTCCGAGCGAGTATGCCAGCCCGGTGCGCGGGCCATGGATCCGGGTGAGCGGTGGATCAGGTGATGAGCGCGGTACCGACTCCACACGCCGCACACGCCCACAGCACGCTGGTGGCCGTGCCGATGATGAACTGCTCCGAGGCGTTCGGCTCGCGTAGCTCCGGGTACCGCGCCAGACCCTTGACGGCCATGATGATCGCGATGCCTTCGGGCCACCCGGCAAGGATCGACACCGCGACGGCGCCGCGCTCGAGCACGCCGATGACCCGTCCGCCCCGCAGCGGCCCGGGCGGGGGAGCGGGATCGGGTCCGGCATCCGGCTGGCGTCGGGCGATCCGGAAGGCGACCAGCACGGCCGGTCCGCCGCCGGTGACGGCGGCCAGGGTGGTGAGTGCGAGTGTCACGGCCAGCGCGACTCCGTGCACGGGCGCGGTGGCGGTGGCCGCCAGGGCTGCACCCCCGAGCGCCGCGGTGGTCACTGTCGCGCCGAGCCACGCCGGGAGCGTGGAACGGAGAGACAGCGCGGGCGCGAGGGCGGCAACAGCGAGGCACACCAGCGAGACGACGGTCAACGATCGGCCCTTTCCAGCAGTCGGTGAGCGAGCGCGCATCCTGCGATCTCGGCTTGCCACCCGGCCGCTGCCAGGCGTTGGGACACGGCTTGTTTGCTGATGCCGAGTTCGTCGGCGATCCGAGCCTGCGTCGATCCGGTGCGAGCGAGTGCCACGGCTTCGTGTCCTTGGGGGGAGCGCCGAAGGACGAGGGTCGCGAGCAGGGTCAGTGCGGCGTCGGCATCCGCTGCGGCCTCAGCGTGGTGGCCCTCGACGGCGACCTGCCCGATGGAATTCTTGGCGCGTTCGACGGCACGCCGGGCGAATTCGAATGCCGGTCCGCGGCCGGCGCGGGTCTGTTTCGGCAAGGGAGTCTCGACGGGGCCGATTCCGATACCGACGCTCCAGCGCTCTCGTCGGAGCAACTCCAGCACGAGGTCGACCACGACACCCGGATCATCGGCGACGGCCTGTACTTCGTCACCGGCAGTGCGGTCGAACGGACGGACCAGTCGCGGATCACGCAGGTCGGTGAGGAGTCCGGAGACGCGGTCGATGTCGCGGCGACTGCCTCGTTGGTCGACCGTCAGCACGAACATCGGTCAAGTGTGTGCCCTTGTTTACTCAAAGTCAAGGATTGAGCCTTGTTCAAAGCGCGTCTTCGGGTGCCCGGTTGTATTCCTCGTCGGTGACAGGTTCGAGCCAGTGGACCGTATCGTGCTCGTCGTCCGTTTCGTTGATGGCGAGGTGAATCATCAGCCGGGTGGGCGCTGCGCCGTGCCAGTGCTCCTCGTCGGCTTCGAACCACACGCGATCCCCGGGCCGGATCACCTCGACGGGGCCGCCCCGGCGCTGGCACAATCCGACGCCCTCCGTGACGAAGACGGTCTGGCCGAGGGGATGCAGATGCCAGTGCGTGCG
Source organism: Rhodococcus sp. NPDC058639 (assembly GCF_042717545.1). Lineage (NCBI taxonomy): Bacteria > Bacillati > Actinomycetota > Actinomycetes > Mycobacteriales > Nocardiaceae > Rhodococcus > Rhodococcus sp. NPDC058639. The sequence continues at coordinate 263,824 of NZ_JBHXRF010000004.1, read as the reverse complement.
GGCACCGGGCATGAAGTGGACGAGAGCGGCCGACACTCGCGACGGCGGTGGCGCTGCGGCCACCGGATCGATATAGACCTCACCGGTGAACCAGTCCTCCGGGCCTATCCCGGTATCGAGCGAACTGCGAACGATCTGCATGACTTCCTCCTTCGGCCGAACCCTCCACGCATGTTCCGGACGGCGAGGGCGGCCGTCATCGCCAGATGTCGTGGTATCCATCAGATCAGGCAGCAACGGCCGGGAAGCACTTTCCGAAACGCAATTGCCCGTACTGTGACCTGGAGAGCAGTGCAGCCGTGATCGGTAGCCGGAACGACGCGGGCTGCGTGAGCAGCGCCCGAGCGAAGTGCACGATCGCGTCGATGATCGTCGAGTTGCCCTACTCGGACGAGGGCGGACCCCGCACCCCGAAGCAGGTGAACCGGTATCCGTACCGGCAGACGAAGGAGATCTCATGCGTGGAGTCATTCTCGACAAGCCCGGCGAGGTGCGGATTGCAGATCGTCCGGACCCGGAGATAGTCGAACCGACCGACGCTGTCATCCGGTTGGTTGCCACCTGCATTTGTGGTTCCGATTTGTGGCCGTACCGCGGCGCAGACCCTGTCGACCACATGCCGATGGGTCACGAGTATGTCGGAACGGTCACCCGGATCGGCGATGAGGTCGCCGACGTTGCGGTCGGGGACTTCGTGGTCGGTTCGTTTTTCGCGTCCGACAACACCTGCGAGATCTGCCGCGCCGGTTATCAGTCCCGGTGTGTGCACGCCGTACCCATGGGCGCGATAGGCACCCAGGCCGAGTACGCGCGCGTCCCGTTGGCCGACGGAACGCTGGTCCGGACGCCCGGCCAACCCGACGCGGACCTCATCCCTTCCCTCCTGGCGGCGTCGGATGTGCTTGGAACCGGATGGTTCGCCGCGGTTGCCGCGGAGGCCGGCCCCGGTAAGACCGTCGCGGTTGTCGGTGACGGTGCAGTCGGGCTACTGGGGGTTCTGGCAGCGAAACAGCTTGGCGCCGAACGGATCATTGCCATGAGCCGCCACGCCGATCGACAAGCCTTGGCGCGTGAGTTCGGCGCCACCGACATCGTCGAGGAGCGTGGGGACGAAGGGGTCGCGAAGGTCAAGGAGCTCACCTCCGGGTTGGGGGCGCACTCCGTGATCGAGGCCGTCGGCACGCAGGAGTCGATGATGCAGGCGATCCGCTCGACACGACCCGGCGGGCACGTCGGGTATGTGGGTGTGTCCCACGACGTTGCGCTACCCGGCCAGGAGCTCTTCTTCGCCGACGTGCATCTGCACGGCGGTCCCGCTCCGGTGCGGCGATTCCTTCCGCAGTTGATCGACCTCATCTGGAACCGCACCATCGATCCGGGACGGGTGTTCGATCTGAGCGTGCCGCTCGAGGAGGCAGCGGAGGGCTACCGAGCCATGGACGAACGTAGAGCGATCAAGGTGATGCTCACCCTCTGAGTTCTACCGAGAAACGGGGCGCTGTCCACGTCCGAGGCGACGGACTCCGCACAGCCAGGAAGGAAGGCTCCGACGAGATGGAAACCCCTGATTCTGAAGTAGACGTAGGCCGCCGGAAGTGGATCGGACTAGGCGTCCTGGCCCTCGGGCTGTCGTTGATCGTCGTCGACGGGACGATCGTCAATGTCTCTCTCCCGGTCATCATCGATGACCTGCAGCTGGATCTGACAGACGCGCAGTGGATCAACAGCATCTATTCGGTTGTGTTCGCGGCACTGTTGCTCACGACGGGAAGGCTCGGCGACCGAGTGGGCCGCCGAATGCTGTTCATCATCGGGGTTCTCGTGTTCGTCTGTGGAAGTCTGGCCGCAGCGGCGTCGGACAGTTCGACGACGTTGATCTCTGCCCGCGTCGTGCAGGGCATCGGAGGTGCCCTCGTTCTTCCCTGCACACTTTCTACCGTCAACGCCACTTTCCGCGGCAGGGACCGAGCAGTCGCGTTCGGCGTGTGGGGTGCGGTGATCTCGGGGATGGCAGCCGTCGGTCCGTTGCTGGGAGGTTGGTTGACAACCTCGTTCACCTGGCCGTGGATCTTCCTCGTGAATGTGCCGATCGGCATCATCGTCATCATCGGTGCAGTGCTGTTCGTGCCCGAGACCCGGTCGAAGACCACGGTCCCCGGACTCGATGTCCTGGGGCCGATTCTGAGTGCGATCGGGTTCGGCGCGCTGGTGTTCGCCCTCATCGAGGGGCAGAAGATCGGCTGGTGGAAGCCGATCGCCGATCTGAGGGTCTTCGGGGTGACGTGGCCGGAGACCGCGCCGATCTCGGCGACACCGGTTGTCGCTGCGGTGGCAATTGTCGTCCTGGCGGCGTTCGTGATGTGGGAGCGACATCGCGCGAGCATCCGGCGCTCCGCCATCCTCGACTTGACCCTGTTCCGGATCCGCACCTTCAGCTGGGGAAACACCACCGCGATGACGGTGGCGATCGGAGAGTTCGGCCTCCTGCTGGTGCTACCGCTGTTCCTCGTGAACGCCTACGGGCTCAGTACCCTCGGCGCCGGCTACGTGTTGGCCGTGATGGCGGTGGGCGCGTTCGCTTCCGGGGCTTCGGCCCGGTTTGTCACCGCGAAACTGGGAGCCCCACGCACCGTCATGGTGGGTCTGACGCTGGAGGTGCTCGGGGTGCTTGCCTTCGCGCTGTACCTCCGCCCGTCGGCGAGTTCCGTCGTGCTCGCACTGCTGCTGGCGATCTACGGCATGGGTTTGGGTCTCGCGTCTGCCCAGCTCACCGGAACCGTGCTGGTCGATATCCCGAAGGCAGAGTCCGGGGAAGGGTCCGCCATCCAGAGCACCTCCCGGCAGCTCGGTGCGGCCCTGGGTACCGCCATCCTCGGGACCGTGCTCTCGCTCGGGTTGGCGCACAGCCTCACCGACCGCCTCGAATCGAGTCCTCTACCGGCGCAGGTGCAGACCGGGTTGGTCGACAGCACCCGGGACTCGGCGGGCAGCACCATCCCGATCATCCGCGATCAGGGCGATGACGGCCGTCTCGGTCCGGCCGGTCCCGAGACCGCCGACGCCCTGTCGGACGGCTTCGCGGACGCCACCAGGTGGTCGTTGTTCTTCGCGGCGGGATTCCTCGTCATCGGACTGGCAAGCGCCACCCAGTTGCAGCCGCGCAGGCGGGCAGGAGTTGCGGTACCGAACCGGGCCGGATAGGGGTCGGCATTCTCTGGTGCCCGTGGGTCGGATCGATCCGCGGGGGTCGACTTTGGCTGCACGTTGTAGCGCTGCCCGTAGTTGACGCCGGTCGTCGAACTCCTTCGTCGCGTGGCCGAAGTTGGGTGGAGATCGCTGCCGCGTCCCGCGACAACCAGGCGGAGGACCACGGGTGCGTGACCGCGAGCGAACTCCCGGCCACGGTGAAGTCCGGGGTGCGGTGGCGACCGAGGAGGTCCTCGACGGGATATGTTCCCCGGCCGAGGCCGAGTTGCTCTATAGGGTGCGCGCGGAAGGGATTCCGCTTTTTCGGCGTGCATCAGGCCCCCGCAATGATCGCATCCCTCACGGTGCCCGTGCCGTCGTACGCGGCCTGAGGCATCGTCGCCGGCGATACTCCCGTCCACGGGATCGCGATTCGCGGTCGACAGCCGACCCGTGTCTCCTGGTAGCTTCTTTGTATGACGACGAGTTACATACACTTCGTCCGGGGGGCGACGGCAGATTGCGTTCCTGGATCAACCGGTTTACGGCGTCTCCTCGTCATGCGGCATCCCGCCGCGGTAGGGGTGCGGTCATGAGACACCACGAAGTGGTGATCGTGGGGGCCGGGATCTCCGGCATCGGTTCGGCAGTCGAACTTCGGAGGCACGGGATCGACGACTTCGTTCTCTTGGAGAAGGGGGATGCAATCGCCGGCACGTGGCGCGACAACACCTATCCGGGATGTGCCTGCGACGTTCCCTCGGCTCTGTATTCGTACTCGTTTGCACCGAACCGGGACTGGTCCCGCGTGTTCGCCGGGCAGGGGGAGATTCGGCGCTACATCGAGCGAGTGGCCGGGGAACACCGGATCTTCCCCCGCGTGCGTTTCGGTACCGAGATGCATCGCGCCCAGTGGGACGAGCAGACTCACCGATGGATCATCGAGACCTCCGCCGGCGTGATCACGGCCGGCGCGCTCATCGCAGCGGCAGGGCCCTGGAACGAACCCCTCGTTCCTGACATCCCCGGGCTCGACACGTTCCCGGGCGAGGTCTTCCACTCCTCGCGATGGAACCACCGGTACGACCTGAGGGGAAAACGCGTGGCGGTCGTCGGTACAGGCGCGTCCGCGGTGCAGTTCATCCCCGAGATTCAGCCGAAAGTCGAAGCCCTGCACGTGTATCAGCGCACCGCGCAATGGGTGCTGCCCAAGCCGGACTACGCCCTTCGCGGATTCGAGCGCACCGTCCTCCAGCGTGTGCCCGGCGCGCACGACGCTCTCCGGCGCGTCGAGTACGGCATCATGGAGGCACTCGGACTCGGCTTCCGAAACCCCTGGATCATGAAGGCGATTCAGCAACTCGGCAAGGCATGGCTCCGACTTCAGGTGCGCGACCCCCGACTCCGCGAAACGCTGACGCCTCGGTACACGCTGGGTTGTAAACGACTCCTGTTCTCCAACAAGTACTACCGGGCATTGGCTCGGCCCGGCGTCGAGGTTCATCCGACCGCCGTCGCGTCCGTGCGCGGGAACGTCGTGGTCGCGGCGGACGGAACCGAAACCGCTGTGGACGCGATCATCTTCGGCACCGGCTTCCACATTCTCGACATGCCGGTCGCGAGCCGAATCTTCGACGCGCAGGGCCGTAGCCTCGACGACCATTGGAAAGGCAGTCCGCAAGCGTATCTCGGAACCACGGTCGCCGGGTTCCCGAACGCGTTCGTTCTGCTCGGCCCCTCGCTCGGCACCGGCCACACCTCGGCATTCACGATTCTCGAAGCGCAACTCGCTTACGTCCTCCAGGTGCTGACCCGTGCGCGCGAGGAAGGCTGGACCCGCGTCGAACCCCGCCGCGCCGCGCAGGACTCCTTCAACGCCGGCGTACAGAAGGCGCTCGCCGGCACGGTGTACAACGCCGGCGGGTGCCAGAGCTACTTCTTCGACGTCAACGGTCGCAACAGTTTCAACTGGCCGTGGTCGACCCGGCGGATGGTGAAGGAGCTTGCGACATTCGACGAAACCGCGTTCGACGTGGCGTCGGTTTCTCGTACGGATGTGATCACGGCGCCGCCGTCCTGACCAGGGGTCGGGGACGGCGGCGTGCGTCGTCAGGGCACCGTGTATTCGGTGGAGCAGTCGTAGTACGTAACGTTCTGCCCGTTGTCTGCGGTGTTGGTGACACTGGTGACCGCCGTGATCCGGCCCGGCTCCGTGATCTGGACAGGCAACTCGATGGTGGTTTCACCCTCTTCGATACGCGCTGTCGCGACCCCGCCGCCGTTGAAACCGGTGTCGAGGTTTGCCCAGGCCACACGCGCTCTCTGGGTGTACGGCGCTGCAGACTGCGAACGGGTGTGGAACGTGAAGATCACTTGCCCGGGTGCAGGCGAGGACACGGTGACGTCACTCCTGTCGGAGCGACCGAAGTCGTTGGGGTCGATGTAATCGATGCTGCAGAACGGTGTCTCGACGGGATCCTTCGGCGGGAACAAGTCGACGGAGTTCCACGGGTCCGCGTGCGCCACACCCATGCTCAGTGATGCAGCCGCGACGGTGACGAGCGGGGTGACGATCAGGCGGGACATTTTCCGGTGCATATCTCTCCTCGGACGGTTCGGTGGCGCGACAGACGCGCACGAGGTGGCCGGGTGGCGAGGAAATTCTGGCATCGTGATACGTTTCCGGCGCCCAAATCTTCGAATACGTTGGTGCCGTGGATCTTCGGTGAAGGCTCCGGGAATCCGTATGGCAGTGGTCGTGCAGAAGATGGTGATCACTTCCGCGACGGAATCGGCGCGGTGGCGCGGGGATCATCTCCTCGACGTCGCGGATCCGAAGTACGCCATGGTCAGCCGTTATTTCGTGTACAAGCGAGCACTGTCGGCTGAAGCCGAGTGCCTCGCACGGCGGTGAGGTTCGAGGAACTGCGTGACGTTGTGGTACGCGTCGAGCGTGCGACGGCGCCGGACGGGAGCGGAAAGACTTGTTCCGCACGTACACGACTCTCACACCCCCGTCGCCGCCTACACCGATCCGATTTGGACTCCGCTGTTCGTCTCGATCGGAGGGTTGGTGACGGAGGTGGGCGGACTGATGTCCCACGGTGCGGTGGTGGCACGGGAGTACGGCGTGCCGGCTGTGCTGGGCGTGCAGCACGCCACCCTGTCGATTTGGGACGGCTTGCGCATTCGCGTGAACGGGACGGACGGTTACGTCGAGATCATGCCCGAGGCAGGCAGGCGCTGGGTGCCGACGACCGCCAACAGCGCCAGCTGCCCCGCCGCAGGACTGCCGGGCCGGGCAGCCAGCCACAGCAGTCGCTGACAACCGTCCTCACTGAACAACGTGTGGCAGTCCAGCTCGATCACGCCGACCGTCGGGTGGACGAGCCGCTTGGTGGCGTGCCTGCGCAGTGCGACGTCGCGCTCGGCCCACAGCGCGGCGAATTCCTCGCTACGCCCTCGCAATTCCGTGATCATGTCGTGGATTTCGGGGTCGCCACGACGGGCAGCGACCGCGCGCAGGTCTGCCACGAAGTCGCGGGAGTGGCGGGGGTGGTCCTCTACCGGATACAGGCTGCGCGCCTCCGGCCGGGTGAACCATACGTACACGAAGCTGCTGCCGTACGGGCGTGTCCGGACCTCGGAAAGCGGGCCGAGGAGAGTCGCGCCGAGCCGGTTCTGCGCCAGCGGCTCGTGGAGGTCCGTCATGATCCGCGCGGGGGTGTCCTCGAGCCGGTCGAGCAGCGCGAGCATCGCCGGATGCACATGACCCAATGGGCCGCGTGGAGGTGGCGACGGGTAACCGGCAAGGTGGAAGAGGTGGTTGCGTTCGTCGCTGCTCAACCGCAGTGCCCTGGCCAGGGCGGTGAGCATCTGATCGGAAGGACGTGCGCCGCCGCCGCGCTCGAGTTCGGTGTAGTAGTCCGTCGACGCGCCGGCTAGGTAGGCGACCTCTTCTCGTCGCAGCCCGGGAACCCGGCGGCGCGGCCCGGTGGTCAGGCCGACATCACCGGGCCGGATGCGGTCACGGCGGGTCTTGAGGAAGGCACCGAGGTCTACGAGGTCCATTTCTTCATGTTCGTCCCCTGCGGCGGCGCGAACAAGGGGATGCCGGCCCCCGGGTAGGAAGCCCCGTGGTTATTTCGCGGAAGCGGGGTGATCGTGGAATGCGACGAGAGGCGGACGGACAACCGCCCGATCCGGACCAGATCGAAGGGGCATCACCTATGAGCACCCCCTTCACCACACCGCGTGTCGCGATCGTCACCGGTGGTTCGCGCGGCATCGGCCGTGAGACCGTCCGGCGCCTGGCTGCCGACGGGTACGCAGTGGTCGTGAACTACGCGGGCAACAAGGACGAGGCCGAGGCCGCCGTCGCCGAGGCCACCGCAGCGGGCGGAAAGGCAGTGTCCGTGCAGGCGGACGTGGCCGACGAGCATGCGGTCGCCCTACTGTTCGACGCCGCCGAGTCCACTTTCGGTGGCATCGATGTCGTGATCAACGCCGCGGGCCGCATGTATCTGGCTCCGATCACCGAGATGGATTTGGGCGCGCTGGATTCTTTGTACCGCACCAACATTCGTGGCACCTTCGTCGTCGCCCAGCAGGCTGCTCGCCGGGTGCGCGCGGGCGGCTCGATCGTGTTGTTCTCCACGTCGGCGGTCGGCTTGGGTGTCCCCACCTACGCTCCGTACGCGGCGAGCAAAGGCGCCGTGGAGGCCGTGACGATGATTCTGGCCCGCGAGATGCGCGGACGAGATGTCACGGTCAACAGCGTCGCCCCGGGCCCCACCGCCACCGCACTGTTCCTGGACGGCAAGGACGCGGTGGCAATCGACAGGCTGGCCGCCCAGCCCCCACTCGAACGTCTGGGCGCGCCCGAGGACATCGCGGAGGTCGTTGCCTTCCTCGCGTCCCCCGCGGGGCACTGGGTCAACGGTCAGATCGTGCGCGCCAACGGCGGCATCGTCTGACCGGTGACAGGTGCGGGGAGGATCGTCGATGAGCCCGAAATCCCGGCCGGCCGCGGCGAATGCGGGCACAGCTCGAATGGCTGTTCCTCGAGGCACTGCGCGCACACGTCGTGCCCGGCGACGATGCCGTCGCCGAAATGGACACCTTGTCCGTGGCGCGGGAGACCGGCACGGGACCGGCCTGGCACCTGCATTCCGAGATGTTCGCTGCGCTGCTTGCCCCGCAGGACTCTCCGACGTCGCGACGTGACGCGTCTCGGGTCCGTGATCAGTGCGGATAACCCCGGCGCACGGTGCGCGCGAGGATGCCGAGCGACGATTTGAGTGTCGCCTCGGAGATCACCGGAAAGATCCCCGCCTCGCGCCACGTCGGGTCGATCTCGGACCAGTCGTAGTACGACGTTACGAGAGAACCGTCGTCGACGGGTTCGATCCGGTAGCCGTAGATGTGTCCGATCTGGGGACGCACTCTTCCCAGAATGGTCCAGGAGATCTCTCGTTCCGGGACGAAGTCCCTGATCGTCACCGTGACGTCGTACTCGCCCATCGGAATGTCACCGAGTGCTTCCCGGTCCATGTGAACGACGAATTTGTCACCGGCCGCGGTTACCACCGGGCCCTCCGCGTCCATCAACATGCCGGAACCGTCGATGGCAACGTGTCCCTGGGGGTCGCACAGCACCGCGAAAATCGCTGCGGGATCGGCCTTGACGGTCCGCTGTACTTCGATCCGATCGGTCGTCACGCGATGAATAGTGCCAGAGATACGGCATCGCCGCACGGTTCGTGCCGGTGCTCTGCGACGGTCGGCTCCAGGACGTGCGACGCGCCGGGAGGCGCTCCAAGGCGACGACCACCCGCACCGTACGAGTGCGGTACTGTCCGTTGCGGTGCGCCGGGAAGTCTGGTCGGCAAGGTGATGATCTCACTCTCGAGCCGGAGGACTGTGTGTACCGTTGCGTTGTATCTTTATCCCCGCCTGCCGGGATGCCCGGCGCGTTGACTCCCGTCGTGAATTCTCGGCCCGGCCGATGCGGCCCCGCACGACGGTCGGCCGCGCTGTCTTCCGAGGACGTGTGATGTCGAGCATCTTCTCCGGGCTTCCGTTCCTGTCCCGTGGTTCCTGGGAGGAATCCCGGCGTGTGGCGGACATACTTCGCAAGGAAACGGTGGGCGGCATTCTGCTGCTCGTCGGGGCGCTCGCCGCGCTCATCTGGGCGAACACCGCGTGGTCCGACTCCTATCACGCATTGCGCGAGACCACCGTCGGTCCGTCGGCCCTCCATATGGATTTGTCGTTGGGCACGTGGGCGGCGGACGGGCTGCTCGCGATCTTCTTCTTCGTCGTCGGTGTGGAACTCAAGCGCGAATTCGTCGAGGGCAGTCTGCGGGATCTGCGCCGCGCCGCGATGCCTGTCACGGCCGCGCTCGGCGGCATGGTGGTCCCCGCGCTGATTTTCGTCGCGATCAACGCGCGCGGTGGTGCGGAGGCGCTCAACGGCTGGGCGGTCCCCACCGCGACCGACATCGCGTTCGCGGTGGCCATCCTCGCCGTGATCGGCGCACACCTGCCTTCTGCGCTGCGGACGTTTCTGCTCACGCTGGCCGTGGTGGACGACCTCCTGGCGGTCACGGTGATCGCCGTGTTCTATACCGACGACGTGAAGCTGCTCTTTCTCGGCGCGGCACTGCTTCCCCTGCTGGCGTTCGGGTTCGCCCTGCAACGTGGGGTGAACGCATGGTGGGTACTGGCGCCCTTGGCAGTCGTCACCTGGTGGCTCGTCCACGAATCAGGGGTGCACGCCACCATTGCCGGCGTCCTGCTCGGGTTCCTGGTTCCGGTGTCACGGATGGTCGACGGTAAGAAGATTCCGGTGGCCGAGCACATCGAACACCGGATTCGCCCGCTGTCCGCGGGAGTCGCGGTACCGGTGTTCGCGTTCTTCGCCGCCGGCGTGACGGTCGGTGGCCTCACCGGGCTGGCCGATGCCCTCACCGATCCCATTTCCATCGGCGTGATTGCGGGCTTGGTCATCGGTAAGGTCGTCGGAATCTTCGGTGTCAGCTACCTGGTGGCGCGCTTCACCCGAGCGCACCTGGACGACGAACTGAGCTGGGTCGATGTGTTCGGTGTCGCGCTGCTGGGCGGTATCGGATTCACGGTGTCGTTGCTGATCGGGGATCTCGCGTACGGCGCAGGGACTCCGGCCGCCGACCACATCAAGGTCGCGGTCCTGTGCGGCTCGTTGCTCAGCGCCTTGTGCGCTTCGTCGGTGCTTGTCGTCCGCAACCGCACCTACCGGCGGATCGTCGCACTGGAAACGGTCGACGACGACGGAGACGGGATCCCGGACGTCTACCAGAAGGGTGAGCGTCATGCCTGACATCGAGCCTGACGCGGCGCGGGGCGGCGGAGTTCGGCCGACATCGGCGCGGGACACTGTCCCCGACGTCCGCACGCGGATACACCGTGATGCTGCATCGTGTACGAGGAGAAGATCGTGAACTGGACCGTATTTGCCGTCTTCGTCGTCGTGTGGGTGTTCGTCGGGTTGCTGACGGGTCTATGGATGACGCGCCGCGGACACGACGGTCGATGGACAGTCATCGCGGTGATCCTCGGGCCGTTGTTCGTCCCCATTGCGTACGAGCGAATCGAACGTAATCCCCGCTCCGTCGACGTGACCTCCGTCGACAGCTGGGGCGCGGACACCGAGAAGACATCCGGGCTCCGCGTGATGGTCGGGTACGACGCTTCCGCCGAGGCCGAGCACGCACTGCGCTCGGCGCTGCGCTTGTTCGGGAGCGGAGGCGGAGTTCTCGAGTTGGTCGCGGTCGTGTCCTACGACGACGCCAACGACCCCGACTCGACGATGGTGGACCGGGCGAAGCAGCGTCTGACCGCGGCTGCCTCCGGCGCAGGGACCGTTCCGGTGGGCTACGCGGTGCTCGCCGGTCCGCCCGGGGAGTGCCTGCGCTGGTACGCCGAGAACCACCGCGCAGACGTGCTGGTCGTCGGAAAGCGAGGCCGCGGGATGTCGACCCGGATGCTCGGTAGTGTGGCGGAGTACCTCACGGCGCACTGTCCGGTTCCTGTTCTCGTGGTGGATCCGACGGTTCCGTCGGAACCGCAGGATTCCGCAGTGCCCACTGTGGCCGTTCGCGTATCCCCACTCGACTCGCCGCGAGAAACCGGGAACCCTCAGCCGCCGGGCGGCGCAGACGACAGCCGGGGGAGCGGTCGCCCGGTTCAGTGAAGTCCGCGCCGCTGAGCCTCGCTCGTGAATTGTTCCAGGGCGGCACGAGCCTCTTCCTCGGCGTCGGTATCACCTTCGGACGCGAAGTGGCGCAGTCTGTTTCGCCAAAAATAGAGGCCTTCTACGATCTCGTCGTCCGAAAGGTCGGCGGGCACCCCGAAGTTCCCCATTCGGTGATTCTCTGCAGGAAGTCGGCCCAGCACAAGGGATGATCGTCGCGCGATCAGGGACTTTCGGACCTGGATATCGTGTCCTTTCTGTGGTTGGGGACGAACGTCTGCCGTCACCGCGGGAGCATCGCCGTGCCTCCCGGCGCGTCCGGAGGACTACCGGCAGGTCGCGCAGTCCGCTGTCGGCTCGTACCGTTTGAAGTATCGGTTCGATGTCCGGACAACAGGAGGCACACGATGGGAATGCTCAGCAGGGTCATCAAGGGCGGCGTGGCCGTCAAGGCAATCCAGGTGGTCAGGCGCGAAGCGTCCAAACCGGAGAATCAGCGCAAGGCCCGCGAGTTCGCTACCCGGTTACGCGACAAGCGCCGCTCGCGCTGACGTGTGATGGTGGGGGTCCGCAGAAACACTCACCCGTCCCGCCGCGCTCCGGCGACGAATAACTCTCGTACGAGTGACCACGAGGAGAGCGGGCGAGCGATGAGGGAGCCTGATACCGGATTCTTCAGCTGGACGGCCCGGCGGGTGAGCCTCGGTGGGGAACTGCAGGAGGTGCGTCGAGGTGAGCACCTGGAGGTTTCCTTGCCGACGACGACGCGCCCCAGCCATCTCGTCGTCTACCACGACGACGACGAAGCCGACTACGTGGCGCTCGTCGTGGGAGATGCTGCCGGAAACGAGGACGTCCCGGTCCATGCTGTCCACGAGGAACAACTCCTACTCGAGGGTGGGCGTAGTACTGCCCCTGTCGAGATCCTCGTCGGGGTACCCGACGGCCGCGACCTCGGCGCGCAACAGAGGGAACTCGACCGTCAGTTGTGCGCAGGTGGGCCGATTCGGTCGATGCTGGAATATTCGGGGGCGCGGTCGGTGGTCGTGAGCTGGTCAGGGTCGTCGAGGACGGCGCCGTCGCCCGGGCCCGACGCCGGACCGAAAAGGAAATATCCATAACCCTCGCACGCTCGACCACTCTCGCGACCACCTTCGACGACGCGCTCGATCGGACTCGAAAAGCATTGTCGGAGCGGGGTTTCGCATTCTCACCGAGATCGATATGAAGGCGACGCTCGAGGCCGGCTCGACGAGGATATCGAAGACTACGTGATTCTCGGCGCGTGCAGTCCACCCACTCGCGCATCGCGCCGTGACCACGGACAAGCAGATAGGTCTCTCCTTCCCTGCAATGTCGTGCAGAACGACTGATTCCCGGCCCTCCGTGATCCGGTACTGCTTCTCTCGGGTCTCACGAGCCGCCGCGACAGTTCACCCGCTTCCGCCGAGAGCCCGCGCCCACACGCAGGCGGCGCTAGAGTTGAACCGGCCGCCAACACGCTTTCCCGATGGGAAGGACTTTGCTGTGGAGATCGGATTTCTCGGCCTCGGCACGATGGGCACACCGATGGCCCGCAATATGGCACGAGCCGGAAACACCGTCTCCGTCTGGAATCGAAGCCCCGGCAAAGCCGGCGCTGTGGTCGAGTACGGTGCCACGGAAGTCGACTCGCCGGCGGAGGCGTTGCGTGTGCCCATCTCGTGTAGTGCACTGGCCGACGACCACGCGTTCGCGGGGACCGTACTGTCTCCCGACTCTCTCGCTGCGATGCGGCCGGGTTCCATCCACGTCAACCTCGCCACGGTGAGCCCCGAGATGGCGACCCACGCTGCGGAGGCGCTGACAGGTATCGGCGTCCGCTACGTGGCCTCCCCGGTCTTCGGGCGCGCGGAAGTTGCGGACGCGGGCAATCTGACGGTGCTCGCCGCGGGTGACTCCGCCGCCGTGGAGGAAGTGGCTCCTCTGCTCGAGGCGATCGGACGCCGGACGTGGCGGATCGGCGAGGACCCCAAGCAGGCCAACATCGTCAAGATTCTCGGCAACTATCTGATCGCCAACGCACTCCAGGCCATGGCCGAGGCGACGACCATCTCGGAGAAGGTGGGCGGATCACCGGAGTTGCTGATGAACATCATGAACGACAGCTTGTTCCCCGGTGCCGTCTACGAGGGCTACGGGCGGATGATCTCTCGTCGCACGTACGAACCGACCGGATTCGGCCTGGCTCTGGGGCTGAAGGATGTGCGTCTCGCACGAGCCCAGGCACGGGAGGCCGACGTGACGCTGCCGTTCGGAAGCGTGCTCGAAGATGTGTTCATCGATGCGCTGGCCCACGGGCAGGCCCGTCAGGACTGGTCCGCGATCACCGAGGCGACCCGGCGCAGGGCCGGTCTGACCGGGGACACCACCGCCTAGGTGCTGTCCGCCGGTTCGTGGGATTCCGGATCGGGTACATGCCCCATCCGTAGGCAGACGAGGATTCCGGCGAGGCCTGCGACAAGGGGAACGAGCAGGGCAACCTGCAGAGCGCGAGGACGGCTGTCCGTGTTGATCCGAACGATCTCGTCTCGAATCACCCGCGGCTGTCCTACGAGCAGTTGTTCGAGTTGTGTGTTGCTCATGACCTGCGCGTCGTCCTCGAGCACTTGCGCGACCTGACGCTGCTCGGCCAGAGGGAGTACGGTGCTCCATTCCGCCATGGACGTGAACGTGAAGGACAGTGTCGCCAGCATCAGAGCACCTGCGAATGCGAGCCCGAACGAGAGTCCGAACGACCCCGACGTGGAATTGACCCCTGCCGCTTCACTGATGCGCTCTTCGTCGATCGGTGCGAGTGTGTAGTTGTTGAGTTGGGACACCAGCAAACCCAGGCCGGATCCGGCGATCATCAGGGGAAGTATGAGCCCCCAGCCGAATTCGGCTCGCGGCACGATCGGGATCAGCGCCGCGATTCCGACCGTCAACAGCACGAATCCCCAACGGATGATGCTGCTGGGGCGCCGGTCGCCGGCCTTGTTGCCTGCGAGCACGGCCACCGCAAACATACTGAGAGACAGCGGCGCGAGCGACAGGCCCGCTTGCAGCGCGTTGTATTCGAGCACCATCTGCAGGTAGATGGGCAACGCGATCATCGTCCCGCCCAGGGCGATCTGCTGGAGCATCTGTCCCGTGATTCCCAGCCGGAACATGGTGGAGTGAAACAGATCCGGGTCCAGCAACGCCGTCTTTCCTCGATGTTTGCGCCGCACGAGCCAGCCTGCGAGGCAGACCAGCGAGAGTGCGAGCACGAACATCGCCATCGCCAGCAGGAGACCGAGCAGACGCCGAGGGGCCACTACTCCTCGGAAGATTCACCGGCAGGTGACTGTTCGCTCATGCGGTGTACACCGCCGTTCGGTCGGGGTCCCCGGAGCGGACGGGAAGCCGCACCGGTACCCGGGTGATACCCATCCCGAGACCGAGTTTCTCGCGGGCGAGGGCGATGCAGGCGGAGGTCGGAAGGTTCACTCGACCGGTGGCCCGCCGTCCGTCTTCTCGTTCGGGCTGGTCGCACACCTCGCGGCGGTTACCGTGAGTGCACACTGCGCTGAGGTCAGGAGTCGTCGTGCCCAAGCTGGAGATCAAGAAGACGTCCGAGCTTTCTCGCAAGGAAGCGTCCGAGCGGCTGATCGAACTCGGCCGTGCTCTCGCCGACGGCTCGGAGGTGGAGCTGGGGTCCTCCGGTGACTCGGTGACAATGGTGGTCGCCGACCGAGTGCGGTGGGAGTTGGAGATCGAGGTCGACGGCGACGAGATCGAGATCGAGATCGAGATCAGCTGGCGCGACGCTCCGTCCGGCGCATCGGCGGCCGAGGAGCAGCCGCCGACGGAGTCGACGAGCCCGTCTCCTGCCCGTCCGGCGCGGCGGGGACGGCCCCGCAAGACGCCGGCAAAATGACCGCGTGGCGCACGCCCGTCCAGCCGGGCCGGCCTACGAGAAGTCGCCGTGGCGGCCTTCTCCGCCGCTGAACCGGGCTGCACCGAGGGGCGTATCGGCCGCGAGAGATTCCATTCCGACCCGGATCTCCAGCGCCATGGCCTCCCGCTCGGTGCGTCCGAACTGGTCGTGAGCCGACCGGCGGTCGTTGCGCATGCAGGTTTGCGGAAAGCGCGTCAGCTCGCGGGCAAGCTGCTCTGCGGCTGCTCGCGCGGTGCCGGGCTCGACCACACGATTGGCCAGGCCGAAACCGAGCGCCTCGTCCGCACCCACCGGCCGGCCGGTCAGAATCATGTCCATGGCCCGGCTCTCGCCGATCAATCGCGGAAGTCGCACGGTGCCGCCATCGATGAGCGGTACTCCCCAGCGCCGGCAGAACACACCGAACACGGCGTCCGACGCGGCGACCCGCAGGTCACACCAGATCGCAAGTTCGAGCCCGCCGGCCACAACATAGCCCTCGATCGCCGCGATCACCGGTTTCGACATGCTCAAGCGCGTCGGCCCCATCGGGCCGTGACCCTCCACCGCGACGGTGTTGGCTCTCTCTGTACCGATCGCTTTCAGATCGGCGCCGGCGCAGAACGTCCCGCCCTCGCCGTACAGGACGGCGACGTCGGTGCCGGGGTCGGTGTCGAACTCTTCGAATGCCCGCGCGAGTTCCGCGGCCATCGCCCCGTCGACGGCATTCCGGCGATCCGGTTGCGCCATGACCACCGTGGTCACGCGATCCTCGGTCTCGACGCGGATGGATTCGTATGTCGTCATCTTCTCGCTCCGCTCCCAGTCATCGCTCCCAGTCTGAACGGGAGCGCAGCAGAGCCGGGGCAATACTCCGGATCGACCGGGGCTGTGTCACTCGCTCCGGGTCGAGTGTGCCGGGGGATCGACGACGGCGTCCAGAGCGGAGCCCGCCGGCTCGGGGAGCCGGGCTTCGAGTAGGAGGCCACCGATGCCGACCGCGATACACACGGCGCTGACCACCATCAACGCAGGATCGGCCCGGCCGGTGAGGGCGTCGCCGAGCAATACGACACCGACGGTGCCCGGAAGGATGCCGACCATCGTGGCGAGGGTGTACGGCACGAATCGCACCGACGACACAGCGCAACAGCAGTTGACGACAAAGAACGGTGCAGCCGCGATCAATCTCAGGGACCCGACCGCGAGCCAGCCACGGCGTGCCAGACGCAGGTCGACCGCTTTGGCTGCCGGGTGCGTCAGATGCGACTCGACGACCGTGCGTCCCACTGCGCGCAGGAGGAGAAACGCGAGAATCGCGCTCGCGGTCGTTGCGGCGACCGACACCGCGATTCCGGTCACGCTCCCGAACAGCACACCGGCGCTGAGCGTGAACACCGTTCGCGGCACGGGAGCGATCGTCACCAGGGTGTGGATCGCGAAGAACGTCAGGATCAGGGTGGGGCCGTTCGCCGACTCGGACCAGTCCCGGATCTGTCCGACGGAGGGGAGCGGAACCAGCAGCGCTACGGCGATCAGCCCGGCGAGCAAGAGGAGGAGACCGAGGATCCTGCGGTCTCCGATAATCCTCGTCACGGGGTCTGAGCGTACCCGCGAGGCGCGGCACCTCCGGAGGTGCCGCGGCCGGCGTGCCCAACCACACAGTGCCGACCCGCATTTATCGATCGTTAGACAATCTGTGGGAATCCCCACAGTGGGTGTCCAGAGTGTGCGGCTAGCATCACAGCGACAAAGGTTTAACCTTTTCGGGATCATCCGCCTCCGGCCGACAACGCCGCCGAACAGATCCTGCATGCCGCAGTAGGAGGAATCGCACGTGTCATTAGCTGCAGAAGCCGAGGACGCCGCGCGCGCATACGCGCAGTGGCAGGACGCGGTCGCGGGAGTGCTCGCCAAGTCCCGGCGCGTCGATCCGGCAGAACTCGGCCCCGAGCCGCAGCGCCTGCTCGAGACCACGACGTACGACGGCGTCACCGTAAACCCCCTCTACGGCATTCGCGACGAACGTCCCGAGGTCCCGTTGCCCGGTGAGTTCCCGTTCGTGCGCGGAGGCTCCTCCACCCGCGACGTCACGACCGGTTGGCTGGTGTCCGCGCAGTTCGGCGGCGACGCGGCGGCGACCGGTTACGGCACCGCCACCAAGGTCAACGAGCGCATCCTCAACGGCCTCGAAAACGGCGTCGGTGCACTGTGGTTGCGTGTCGGCGGCACCGACCTTCCCGTCGAGTCTCTCGGCGCAGCCCTCGAGAACGTGCTGCTCGACCTCGCGCCGGTGACGCTCGACGCCGGGGCCGAGACCGTCGCGGCCACCGCAGCCCTGTACGCGGTCGTCGACTCCCGCAGCGACCTCGCCGACCCGGATGCCGTGCGCCTCTTTCTCGGTGCCGCGCCGCTGACCAGCGAATTCTCGGGTCGCGCCGACACCACCGTGCCGGAAGCGATCGAACTAGCGGTCGTGGCGGCGGAGCGCACCGGCACGGTTCGCGCCCTCACCGTCGACGGCACCGCATTCCATGACGCCGGAGCCTCGGACGCCGAGGAACTCGCCGCGTCGGTCGCCGCCGGCCTCGCGTACGTTCGCGAACTGATCACCGCCGGACTCTCGCCGGAGCAGGCACTCGGACAGATCGAGTTCCGTCTGGCTGCCACGGACGATCAGTTCCAGACCATCGCGAAGTTCCGCGCGGGTCGGCAGGTGTGGGCACGTATCGCCCAGGTGGTCGGTGCACCGGAAGCCGGTAATGCTCCCCAGCATGCGGTCACGTCGGCCGCGATGATGGCCCAGCGCGACCCCTGGGTGAACATGCTGCGCACCACGCTCGCCGCATTCGGCGCAGGCATCGGCGGTGCCGACGCCGTGACCGTGCTGCCGTTCGATGCCGCCCTGCCGACGGGCGCACTCGGCGTGTCCGAAGGGTTCGCAGCACGCATCGCCCGCAACACCCAGTTGCTGCTCCTCGAGGAATCGAACCTCGGTCGCGTTCTCGACCCCGGCGCCGGGTCCTGGTACGTCGAGGAACTCACCGCGCAGATTGCCGCCAAGGCATGGGAGTTCTTCCAGGAAATCGAAGCCGCCGGCGGATACCGCGCCGCCCTCGAGTCGGGGCTGGTCGCTGAACGCATCGCCGCGACCCGTGCCCACAGGGAAGCCGACATCGCGCATCGCAGGACCGCGCTCACCGGCATCAACGAGTTCCCCAATCTCGCTGAGGCGCCGCTCCCCGCCGGAGCCGCGGACGCAGGCACGTTCGCCGCGCGCTATGCGGCCCCGTTCGAGGCGCTGCGTGACCGCTCGGACGTCTACCTCGCCGCGCACGGCGCCCGGCCGAAGGTGCTGCTCGCACCGCTCGGACCCGTCGCCGAACACAACGGCCGCAGCACTTTCGCCGCGAACCTGATGGCATCGGGCGGCATCGAGGCCGTCAACCCGGGTCCGCTCGATCTCACCGGCGATGCTGTCGCCACCGCCGTCAGCGGCTCCGGCGCGAGTATCGCGATCCTCTGCGGCACCGATGCCCGGTACGGCCAGGACGCCGCGACCGCCACCGCCGCGCTGCGCGCCGCGGGAATCACCACCGTGCTGCTCGCCGGACCGGAGAAAGCCGTCGGCGATGTGCAGGGCGAGAGCCGCCCCGACGGCTTCCTCACCGCCCGTATCGACGCGGTTGCCGCGCTGACCGACCTGCTCGACACCCTGGGAGCGTAAGTGAGTATCGAACACGAGATCGGCAGCTTCGCCGACATCCCGCTGACTGATCCGGCGGCGCCGGTGCCGTCCGCTCCCACCCCGGAGCAGGCCGACGCGCTCACCGAATCCGTCGCTACCGCCAACCTGTACACCAAGGACCAAGTGGTGTGGTCCACGCCCGAGGGGATCGACGTCAAGCCGGTCTACACCCGGGCGGACCGCGATGCGATCGTCGCCGAGGGCTACCCGCTCGACAGCTACCCGGGGATCGCGCCCTTCGTGCGCGGCCCCTACCCGACGATGTACGTCAACCAGCCGTGGACCATCCGGCAGTACGCCGGATTCTCCACCGCCGCGGAGTCCAACGCCTTCTACCGCCGCAACCTCGCGGCCGGACAGAAGGGCCTGTCGGTCGCCTTCGACCTCGCGACCCACCGCGGTTACGACTCCGACCATCCGCGCGTCCAGGGCGATGTCGGCATGGCCGGTGTCGCGATCGACTCGATCCTCGACATGCGGCAACTCTTCGACGGCATCGATCTGTCCCAGGTGTCCGTGTCGATGACGATGAACGGCGCGGTGCTGCCGATTCTCGCGCTGTACGTCGTCGCCGCGGAAGAGCAAGGCGTCAAGCCCGAACAACTCGCCGGAACCATTCAGAACGACATTCTGAAAGAGTTCATGGTCCGCAACACCTACATCTATCCGCCGAAGCCGTCGATGCGGATCATCTCCGACATCTTCTCGTACACCAGCGCGAAGATGCCGAAGTTCAACTCCATCTCGATCTCCGGTTACCACATCCAGGAGGCCGGAGCGACGGCCGATCTGGAACTGGCGTACACCCTCGCCGACGGTGTGGAGTACATCCGTGCCGGACTGGACGCAGGCATGGCCATCGACAAGTTCGCACCGCGGCTGTCGTTCTTCTGGGCCATCGGAATGAACTTCTTCATGGAGGTGGCCAAGCTCCGCGCCGGCCGACTCCTGTGGGCCGAACTGGTCGAAAAGTTCGAACCCAAGTCCGCCAAGTCGCTGTCGCTGCGCACCCACTCGCAGACCTCGGGGTGGTCGCTGACCGCGCAGGACGTGTTCAACAACGTCACGCGTACCTGCGTCGAGGCGATGGCCGCGACCCAGGGTCACACCCAGTCGCTGCACACCAACGCGCTGGACGAGGCGATCGCGTTGCCGACCGACTTCTCCGCCCGTATCGCCCGCAATACGCAGCTGTTGCTGCAGCAGGAGTCGGGCACCACCCGGCCCATCGATCCGTGGGGTGGCTCGCACTACGTCGAGTGGCTCACCCACGAGCTCGCCAACCGGGCCCGCGCGCACATCGCCGAGGTCGAGGAAGCCGGCGGCATGGCGCAGGCCATTTCCGAAGGCATCCCGAAGTTGCGCATCGAGGAAGCTGCGGCGCGCACCCAGGCCCGTATCGATTCCGGTCGCCAGCCGCTGATCGGCGTCAACAAGTACGTTCCCGACGAGGTCGACACCATCGAGGTGCTCAAGGTCGAGAACTCCAAGGTGCGAGCCGAGCAGATCGCGAAGCTCGAGCAGCTTCGGGGCGACCGCGACGAGGCCGCGACGCAGGCCGCGCTCGCCGAGCTGACCCGCGCCGCCGCGTCCACAGACGGCGGCATGGAGAACAACCTGCTGGCCCTCGCGATCGACGCGGCACGCGCGAAAGCGACCGTCGGAGAGATCTCCGACGCCCTCGAGAAGGTCTACGGGCGGCACCAGGCCGAGATCCGCACGATCAGCGGGGTGTACCGCGACGAGGCCGGAAAGGCGGCAAACATCACCACGGCAACGGAACTCGTCGAGAAGTTCGCTGAAGAGGAGGGCCGCCGGCCCCGCATCCTCGTCGCGAAGATGGGACAGGACGGCCACGACCGCGGACAGAAGGTGATCTCCACCGCCTTCGCCGACCTCGGCTTCGACGTGGACGTCGGACCGCTGTTCCAGACGCCCGAAGAGGTCGCCCAGCAGGCGGCCGACAACGACGTGCACGTCATCGGTGTGTCGTCGTTGGCCGCGGGTCACCTCACGCTGGTTCCTGCTCTCAAGCAGGCACTGGCCGAGGTGGGCCGCGAGGACATCATGATCGTCGTGGGCGGCGTCATTCCGCCCGGGGATTTCGACGAGCTCTACCAGGCAGGTGCTGCGGCGATCTTCCCGCCGGGAACGGTGATCGCCGACGCGGCCACCGGCCTGCTCACCAAGCTGGCAGCTCAGCTCGGCCACCACGCCCAGGGATAGACCGGACATGGGCAGACCTCCGGTCGATATCGACGCTCTCGCCGACGCGGTGCTCGCGGGACAGCGAGCCGCCGTGGCGAAGGCGATCACCCTGGTCGAGTCCACCCGCAACGACCACCGGGAGCAGGCGCAGCAGTTGCTGTTGCGCCTGCTCCCGGAGGCGGGCGGGGCGATCCGGGTCGGCATCACCGGCGTTCCCGGCGTCGGCAAATCGACGTTCATCGACAACCTCGGCATGTACCTGCTGGGCAAGGGGCACCGGGTGGCGGTACTGGCGGTCGACCCGTCGTCGACCCGCACCGGCGGATCGATTCTCGGTGACAAGACCCGCATGGCCAGGTTGTCGGTGGAACGTGATGCTTTCATCCGGCCGTCGCCGACCGCCGGGACCCTCGGCGGTGTCGCGAAAGCCACTCGCGAAACCATGGTGCTGCTCGAGGCGGCGGGTTTCGACGTGATTCTCGTCGAAACCGTCGGTGTCGGGCAGTCCGAGGTGACGGTTGCGAACATGGTGGACTGCTTCACCTTCCTGACGCTCGCGCGCACCGGCGACCAGTTGCAGGGCATCAAGAAGGGCGTGCTCGAACTCGCCGATCTCGTCGCGGTCAACAAGGCCGACGGCAAGTTCGAGCGCGACGCCCGCGTCGCCGCCCGGGAACTCGCAGGGGCCATGCGGCTCGTACACCCGCACGACGCACTGTGGAAACCCCCGGTCATCACGATGAGCGGGCTCGAAGGCAGCGGGCTGGACACCTTCTGGGACACCGTCCTCGAGCACCGTCGCGTGCTCACCGAGGCGGGCCGATTCGAAGAGAACCGCCGTCGTCAGCAGATCGATTGGACCTGGACGATGGTGCACGACCAGTTGCTACGCCGTCTCGAATCCGCGCCGCGGGTCAAGGCGATCCGGGGTGAGGTCGAGGCGGCCGTGCAGGACGGATCGCTCACCGCGGCTCTGGCGGCGCAACGGATCCTCGATGCGTTCGACGGTGTAGGCGAACAAGAGTCTGCGGGCGCAGTGACTACTAACGTCGGCGGCGCGGGGTCCACGGGCGACGGCGGCGAGCGGTGAACCGCACTGCGGTCGCTACCGCCGCGTTCGTCGCGTTCGCGGCCGTCGCAGTGGCGCACCTCGTCGCCCAGCTCGTCGACCCTGATTCTTTCGTGACCGAGTCCACGCAATGGCTGCTCATGCCGCTGCTCGCGCTCGGAGTGGCCGCCCGTAGCGCGCCTCCCCGGGATCGGCTGGTGACACTGACGCTTCTCGCGCTGTTCTTCTCGTGGCTCGGCGACGCCGCCCCTGACCTGTTCGACGGGGATACCGCATTCCTCGTGCTGATCGGGTTCTTCCTGTGTGCCCAGGTTACGTATATCGCCGCGTTCCTGCCCTACCGCGACCGCAGCGCGCTCTCCACGAACCGGTGGCTTCTCGCGCCGTATGCCGTGGCAGTGGTAATTCTGATCGCGGTGTGCGCGCCGGGCGCCGGGGCACTCGTCGTCGCGGTGACGATCTACGGATTGTGCATCGCCACGATGGCGGTTCTCGCGACGGGCGTGTCCCGGACCGTCGCGTGGGGCGCGGTCGTCTTCGTGATCTCGGATTCGCTGATCGCGTTGAACGCCTTCGTCGACGGGTTCTCCCTGCCTGCCACCGGTTTCTGGATCATGATCACCTATATCTGCGCGCAAGCTCTCATCGCACGCGGTGTGCTCACCAGGAACGCGGAAGCGAAGGCCGACGTCCGCGTCAGTCCGCTTTCTTGACCTCGATCTTCTTCGCGGACGAGTCGGTGTCGCCGATACCGACGGACACGGTCAGAATTCCCTGGGCATACGAGGCATCGATGTCGTCCTCCTTGGCCCCGCGCGGGAGCGTGACGCTGCGCCGGTAGGAGCCGTACGTGAACTCGGAGTGGCCGTTGTCCGATTTCTTGTCGGTGCGCTCGGCCGAGATCTCGAGTCGCCCGTCGTTCACCTGCACGTTGATGTCCTTGTCGGGATCGAGACCGGGCATCTCGGCGCGCACGATGTATCGACCGTCTGCCACTTCGTCCTCGACACGAATGATGTTGTTGCCGAGAGTCGGTCGGAAACCGCCGATCGAATCGAAGAAGTCGGACAGTTCCGGAAAGGGGTTCCAGGCGCGGCGTGCGGGAACAGTGGACATGAGATCTCCCTCGAGGTGAAATGCCGGTTTCGTGTCCGGCCGAGTGCGGACAATCCACACGAATGCACCGATTGCCCTTGTCGGACAATCGAATTCGTTCGTGCTCTGGCTTCAAGATAGTGCACCGTGTGTGGCCTCGTGACGGGTATCGGGCGATCGGTGCGCAGGGCGTGCCGCTCGCGCAGTTCACCGGTTCCGCTGCGACCGGGTCGTCCACTCTGCGGCGATGTGTCGTGCGTCCTCGTGTCGCGCTGGGTCGGTGACGACGACGAGGTGGTGGTCGTGGTCGCTGTACTGGACGAGAATATTGATCGCTTCGTCCGCAAGGCGGCGTGTGAAGGCACCCAGTTGGCCGGGCACCTCCTGGTCGAGCGCGAGCATCACCACGGGCCGGATCGTCACCGGCCCGACGCCTGCCGCGTCGAGCGCGCGGCTCGCGGTCTCGGCGTCGCCCACGAGGAAATGGGCGATCGCTGCACCACGGAAGGTGAAGACTCCACCGCCTTCGAGACTCACTCCGGCTCGGCCCAGCAGCTCACCGAAATGCGCGAGGGCACCGGGCTCGTCGGGGAGCATTACTTCGATATCGCGGAGGGCGCTCATGCGTCGATCACCGTCACCTCGACCTGCACGGGGCACTTCAGCGTGTTCGCGATGTAGCACCCGCGGTGCGCGGCGGCGGCAGCGGTGCGGACCTTCTCGTGATCGGTTCCCGCAGCGACGCGAATCACCGGTGCGAGCCCGATCTCGACTATCTGCGGAGGCGCGCTACCGGTATCGAGCACGGCAGTGGCGGCGTCCGCGTAGGAGAGCACGTCGAGGCCGGCCTGAGCAGCAACCGCGAGAAACGAGAGCAGCTGGCACGATGAGGCAGCGGTGACCAGGAGTTGTTCGGGGTCCAGCAGGTCGGCGTCCCCGCGGAACGCCGGATCAGCGCTGAGAGAAAGTTCCTGGGTTGCCGGTGGGGCGGTAGCGGTGTGATTGCGTGAATACCCGCCGTACCCTGCTCCTGTCGTGCCCTGCCATCCGATCCGAGCGCCGTAGTGGTGTCGAGTCATGTCGGCACCGTATCCCTGCAAAGTTTCGGCGTGCGCCGAACTGTCCCCGTTCTACATTTGTGTTGTGAGTAAAGACTTCTCGGTGATCGGGCACGCGCTGTCGGCCTCCGCGCGGTCGGTCGTACTGAATGCACTTATGGACGGATCGAGTCGGCCGGCATCCGAATTGGCTGCGGCTGCGAAGGTCAGTCCATCCACTGCGAGTGGGCATTTGGCGATTCTCTGCGACGCCGGCCTCATCGTTGCCACGGTGCGTGGTCGGCAACGCTTCTACCGTCTCGCCGGCCCCTCCGTCGCGGCTGCACTCGAACAGCTCGGCCACCTGTGCCCCTCTGCTCCTGTGGTGTCGTACCGGCAATCTCGCCAAGCCGAAGACCTCGCGCAGGCACGGCTGTGCTACGACCATCTCGCCGGGCGTCTCGGTGTGGCGTTGACCGACGCAATGGTCCGGGGCGGGTGGTTACGCGAGGAGAGAGGGCTGGAGGCGACCGACCTCGGGCTGAGCCGACTCGGTGACCTCGGCCTCGACCTCGCGGCAGGCGGGTCGTCCCGCCGACCGCTCTGCCGGGCGTGTCCCGACTGGACGGAGCGGCGGCCACACCTGGCAGGACGACTCGGCGCCGTCCTCGCGAGTCACGCTCTCGCAGCCGGTTGGGTCCTGCCCGCTCGCCGCGGCCGTGGTCTCGCGGTCAGTCCCGCGGGGCGGGACGCACTCCGAAAGCACTGGGGTATCGACTAGCACTCGGGGGATCGACGGCGGCACCCTTGCGGCAGTCTGACCGGGTCGTCGTCGACGGTGCCGGGGGGGGTCTCGACATCGGCAGGTCCACTCGGTGTCGGCTGCGCGCCGTTGCCCCCGACGGTGATCGACACCGACACCTGGGGCAGTTCGACTTTCGTTGCCGAGAAGGAAGTCCCCGCGGTCGAGGCGGACATGCTGTAGGCGAGGCCGCCCAAGGACTCGATCTGCTCGTCGGAAATCATCACGAGTCCGGTGGTCGCGGCGGAGGCGGTCGCGACGACGCCGTTGCCCGGTTCGATGAGGATCTCGGCGCCGCGGGACCCGCGGCCACGTAGTCCGGCCGCTGCTCTCCTGGGAATCGGAGGCCGCGAGACCGCGAGACCCACGGCCGAACCGGTTACGGGCGCGTATTCTCCGCGCCGTCGATCACCTTTCGCGCAGGGGAACAGGTGCGGGCACTCCGAGGCGCTCCAGCGCCCCGGAGGACTCGGCCGGAGTGAGGCGCGAACGCTTCCACGACACGGCCAGCAACGCGATCCAGGCGCCTACGATCGCGCACGTCACCGAGGCCGACGCGATCGGTCCCGCATCGACCACGCCGAGGAGTTTGTGGGCGTTGGTGAGGACGATGACTCCACCGACGGCAGTACCCAGCAACGTGGCCGGTACCCGGCTCACCAACCATGCGGCGAACGGTGCCGCCAGGGCACCACCGAGAGCCAGACCCGCGACCACCAGCAGATTGCCGAGGGACTCGTGCCCGAGACCGACGAGGAAACCGATACTCGCCGAAACGGCGACGAGGAACTCGGAGGCGCTCACCGAGCCGATCACGGTGCGCGGGGCCGTTTTGCCGCGCGAAAGCAATGTGCTGGTCGTGATCGGCCCCCAGCCTCCGCCGCCGCTCGCGTCGACGAAACCGCCGAAGAAGCCGAGAGGGGAGAGGAACTTCGCCGTGTGCGGCGACGTCCGGGCGTGCGCAACGGCAGGCGGCCGCACCGAGAACCGCAGGGCAACGTACACGCCGATCGCCAGCAGGATGGCAGCAGTCACGGGTGTCGCGGCCTCGGTCGACAAGCTCGACAACACCGTCGCACCGAGAAACGCGCCGATCGCCCCGGGAACACCGAGTCGCAGCACGACCTTCCAGTCGACGTTGCGGAACCGCCAATGTGACACGCCGGAGACCAGCGTGGTACCGACTTCTGCGAGGTGCACCGCGGCGCTGGCATGAGCGGCACCCACACCGCTGAAGATCAGCAGAGTGGTCGCGGTGACGCCGAATGCCATGCCCAGCGCACCGTCGACGAGTTGTGCACCGACGCCGACGAGGGTGAATACGAGCAAATTGAACATGAGCAGCGCTCCGAAGTCCGAAAGTAACCGAGTTGTGCTCGGTGGTGAGAACCGAAAGGAGCGGCCGAACCGCTCAGCAACAGACCTCGGTGCAACACAGACAGTCGAAACACGCGCCACGACGCGTAGGCCAGAACGGCATGAGCGCAAGCATGGTGGCCGGAGCCGCCTCGATGCTCGTCGCGTGCACGTTGCCGTCCTCATATGTCGTCGATGTCACCACTGCTCGCGGCGACCGGCCGAGCATAACCCCGTTCCGGTGCCGGCAACACCGCCCACCGGAAAATCCCGGTAAGCCGTCTCGGCACCGTCCGGTGGTCCCGATGTGTGAGACGGACGGGAGACGGTTCGGGGGCCCATGGCTTACTGGCGGGTCTACGGGCTCATCGGAACGATTTGGAGGAATCGCGTGAACGGATTCGAAGGCAGAGTTGCATTCATCACCGGCGCCGCACGAGGACAGGGCCGTGCGCACGCGGTGGCCTTCGCCGAGCGTGGAGCCGACGTCGTCCTCCTCGATCGTTGCGAGGACCGTGATGTTCTCAGCTACCCGATGGCAACTGCCGACGATCTGGAGGAGACCGCTCGCATGGTGGAGGCGGCCGGGACCCGGTCCTTGGTCGTGCAGGCCGATGTGGGGGATCGGGACGCGATGGACGCCGCTGTCGAGGCGGGCATCTCCGCGTTCGGCCGGATCGATATCGCGGTCGCCAACGCGGGGGTGACGCTCATGGGATCGGTTCAGCACACCACGACCGCGCAGTGGGACGAAGTCCTCGGCAGCAATCTCACCGGGGTCTTCAACACCATCGGAGCGGTGGCGCCGGGAATGATCGAACGCGGCTACGGCCGGATCGTGACCGTCTCCTCGATGCTGGGCCGCCAGGGCGGCACCAACACTGCCGCCTATTCCGCCTCGAAGTGGGGCGTGATCGGACTGACCAAGAGTGCCGCACTCGATCTCGCCCGGCACGGCATCACCGTCAACGCTGTCGCCCCCGGCAACATCAGCACCCCGATGATCCACAACGAGACGCTCTACGGCCACATGCGTCCGGATCTGGAATCCCCCACAGCCGACGACGTCGAACCGGTCTTCCGCTCCCTCCACGTGCAACCCGTCGCGTGGCTCGATGCCTTCGAAGTCACCCGGGCAGTGCTGTTCCTGGCGGCCGAGGACAGCGTTCACCTCAGTGGCGTCGTGATCCCGGTCGACGCCGGCAACGCCGCCAGGACCAGCGGCTGAACCAGGTCAGGGGAGGCGGCGTGCGGAGATCTCGAAACCGGCGTCGCGCAGGCGGTCGGTGAGGACGTCGCCGAATGCGACCGCCGGTGTGAGAACTCCGCCGCCCGCATGCAGGGCGGATCCACCCGAGGCGAGCGAGAGTGCAGACTCCGCCAGCATGACAGCGGTCGCCTTGTAGCCGGGGTCGCCCTGCGCTGCGAACCGTGCGGTGTACCGTGCGCCGGATTCCGTTGTCGTATAGAGGTCGACGGTGAAATGGCCCGATTCCCGGGTCTTTTCGGACGGACCTTCACCTGGAGCCGGCAGCACCTTGTCGAGCAGGAAACGGGTGGGCGGAAACGCCAGTCCCGCCGCAAGCGCTCCGCTCCCCGCCGCGACGACACCGGCGAGCACCGGAGAGAACGCGGACGATCCGACGCTCATGACCTCCCGGTACGCAAACTTCTTTCCGTACGCCCAGTTCGTGAGCGCGTTGCTGCGGCGCACGACGCGGGTGTTGTAGGACGCCATGACGAACGGCGCCTTCCAGCCCGACAGTTCCGGGGCGATCGACTTGCCGTCGACCATGGCGAAGTCGTTCTGGCGCCCGAGGTCGGGTTCCTGTGCGGGGTCGGGGGACAGGGAGTACGGCCGGGCCGCGATCTTGCGGGCGGCAGAATCCTTGCGCACGGCGTCGAGTTGCACCCGCATCGAGTCGATCGTGCCCCCGCTGATCCCGCCGCGCAGCGAGGTCAGGACGAACGTCGTGTCGGTGAGGGCACCGGCATCGTCCGCCTCCGCCGCCCGGAACAGCGCGTGGACGCCCAGATCGGAGGGGATGGAGTCGAAACCGCACGAGTGGACGATGCGTGCACCGGTGCGCCGGGCGACGTCGTCGAATCGATCGATGCTCTCCCGATGGAACAGCACTTCGCCGGTGAGATCGACGTAGTCGGTTCCGGCTTCGGCACACGCTTCGACCAGTGGCAGACCGTATTTGGCGTACGGGCCGACGGTGCTGATGACCACGCGCGTCGCGCGTGCCAGTGACGCCAGGGAGACCGGGTCGTCGGAGTCGGCTTCGATCAGTGGCCAGTCGGTGCCCAACTCGCCACGCACCTTCTCGAGGCGTTCGACGGACCGGCCGGCCAGTCCGACGGCGACGCCGGTGGGCAGATGCGCGGCGAGATAGGCAGCGGTGAGCCGCCCGACGAATCCGGTGGCGCCGTAGACGACGATGTCGAGGTCACGTGAGGCAGTCATGTGACTCACCTTACTGCCGGGTAAGTCCGGGTGCGAAGCGCATCACATCCGTAGGACGTCGCGGAACCGACCGCGAGCATGACGCCTCAGGCGTCGGGTGAACAACCGGCGCACTCCCGAGTCCGGCTCATGCTGCCTTGACGACCAGGACCGGAACCCCGACCTCGATCAGCAAACGCTGCAGCGGGCGTTCGAGGAGGAACTTGCCGACCGCGTTCTTGCCACGGCTTCCCGCCACGACTCGTTCTGCTCCGCTGCGAGCCACGAGATCGATCACGGCGCCGACCCGATCACCGTCGTGCACCTCGGTGCACAGATCCCAGTCGTCGTTCCCGAGAACCTCGCGGACGGCGGCGCGCACCTTCTCCTCCTGTGCCCGGGCGACAGCACCGTCGTCGTCGAGAACGTGGAGGACGACAAGCCGCTCGTCCCGATCGGCCGCTTCGCGCGCTGCGGCGACGAGTGCGGCACGACCCTCCGGGCTATCGGTATGGACCACGGCGACAGACATAACTCTCCTCGGGCGGTGGAACTGCGGCGATCGTGTCCATTATCTCCGCGCTCGAGGTCCGCTCGCTCCACCTGACGGTGTGCAACGGGCCTCCGAACGCCGTTCGTGTCGGCCCGCTCTCAGACGCGGAACGACACCCGGCGCGTCACCACGGGGCGGGACGGTAGTCCTTCAGGAAACAGCCGTACAGATCCGTACCGGCCTCGCCTTGCACGATCGGGTCGTAGACGCGGGCCGCACCGTCGACCAGATCGAGAGGAGCGTGGAACCCCTCCTCTGCCAGTCGCATCTTGGTGTGGTGGGGACGCTCGTCGGTGATCCAGCCGGTGTCGACTGCCGTCATGAGAATGCCGTCCTCGAGCATCTCCTCGGCGCTGGTCCGTGTGAGCATGTTCAGTGCGGCCTTGGCCATGTTGGTGTGCGGATGCCCGGCGCCCTTGTAGCGGCGACCGGCGAACTGGCCCTCCATCGCGGAGACGTTCACGATGTACTTACGGCGGGCGGGGGAGGCCGCCATGGCCGGCCGCAACCGGTTGACCAGGATGAACGGGGCAACCGAGTTGCACAGCTGAACCTCGAGAAGCTCGAGTGGCTCCACTTCGCCGACGGTCTGCACCCAGCTGTTGGTGTGCACGAGATCGGGAAGCAGGCCACCCGCGTCGACCGCGATACCGGCGGCGACCCGTTCGGGTGTCGCCGACCCGGCCACGAGCGCGAGTGAGGTCAGCGCGTCACCGGACAACTCCGCGGGCAGTGCGCCGGTCAGCGCCGCCGGATGCGCGTCGGAGGGCTTGCCGAAGGTGAGCACTTCGGGAAGCGGTCCCGCCGGCAAGGGGCCCGATTCGGCGTCGGCGAGCGCCGAGTAGGCACCGGGGGAGCGGCGCACGGTCTGGGCAGCGTTGTTGATGAGGATGTCGAGGGGGCCTTGCGCAGCCACGTCCTCGGCGAGTGCGACGACCTGGGCCGGATCGCGGAGGTCGATTCCGACCACACGCAACCGGTGCAGCCAGTCGCCGCTGTCCTCCATCGCGGAGAAACGGCGGATCGCGTCGTTGGGGAACCGGGTGGTCACGGTGGTGTGGGCGCCGTCGCGGAGCAGTCGTAACGCGATGTACATACCGATCTTGGCGCGACCGCCCGTGAGCAGCGCGCGGCGGCCCGTCAGGTCGGTGCGGGCGTCGCGTTTGGCGTGGTTCTCGGCCGCGCACGACGGGCAGAGCTGGTGGTAGAAGGCATCCACCTGCGTGTAACGGTCCTTGCAGATGTAACAGGGGCGCGGACGCAGCAGCGTCCCCGCACTCGCGCCGCTCGTCGAGGAGGTGATCGGGACACCGGCGGTTTCGTCGTCGATCCGGTTGGGAGACCCGGTGGCCGTCGCCGAGATCACCTCGCGGTCCGCCGCGGCCTTGCGCCCACGGGTTTCCTTACGCCGCATCTGCTTGAATTTCTTGAACATGTGCCCGACCGCGCGCTGCACAGTCACGGCGTCCGGATGCTCGGCGTGGAGCTCGGCGGCCTGGTCGAGAACTCTCAGGCAGATTTCGAGGTCGGCGGGATCGATGCGATCGGTACCGAAGGTCTCGCTGGTCGAAGTCAGGGTGTCGCTTTGGGGGTTCATCTGCCTTTTCCGTGTGGTGCTGTACCAATAATGATATCGGGCGTGGTTGTCGCGCCCGTGATCGCTATGCCACACCAGGAGGAACGATGAGCCGGACCGTGACGACACGGACGTCGAAGAAGACCAGGTTTGCCGAGATGGCTCCTTGGAAGCAGGCACTGGTTCTGACACTCGCGTCGGTGCAGTTGTCGTTGGCGGCGACGGCCTGGGCGGATCTCGCGACACGTCCGGCAGAGAAGGTCAACGGCAGCAAACTCAAGTGGGCGCTGGTGATCGCGGTGAACTTCTTCGGACCGATCCGCTACTTCCGCAAGGGACGCCGACCCTGAACCGGTTCTCGCGGACGTCGACCAGCCCGGCGTAAGGCCCCGAACCGAAAACGGTTCGGGGCCGTGCACTTCCGATAATTCAGCTCAGCGGCGACGGCCCCGGACCTACGCCCGTTCGCGCGGATCGGCGGGCGTTGCCTGCCAGGTGCCCCGCACTTTGGCGAGGTCGATCGCTGCCTGCCCTGCCTCGGTCATCAGGCCCTGCGCGACCATCCGCTCGGCGCGTTCCCGGTTCAGCGCACTCCACGTGCTCGTCGGCCGCCGGGGGCTGAACCGCAGCCGCGAACTGTGAGCGTCGTGCTTGCGGTGGAGGCCGTCGATCCAGCCGTAGCAGAGTGCGTGCTCGACCGCCTCGTGGTATCGCAGGCTCGGCCTTCCACTGTCTTTGTGCGCGATGATCAACCAGACCTCGGTCTCGGACCGGCCGTGGGTGCCCAGCCATTCGCGCCATTCCTCTGCAGTAGTCGCCAGGACATCCATGTCAGGAACCCTTCGTCGACTCGACGACATCGAGATAATGCTGGTTGTACATCACGCCGAGCGCGTTGCCGAACGGATCGACGACCGACGCAGTCACGAACCCCGGTCCGCGCTCGGTCACGTCCTCGTGCGGCGTGGCCCCCATCGACAGCAAGCGTTCGTATGCCGCCTGGACGTCGTCGACGGCCCAGTAGGTCAGCGCCGAGCCCAGTTCCGCGCTGCCTCGGCCCGGAGCGGTGAACCGGCGGTCGATGAATCCGAGTTCGTGCTGGAAGTCACCGATGCGGAATTCTGCGTACGCCGTCGTCCCCTCTGCTTCACGGACGAAGTAGGGCTCGATGCCGAGCAGTTCGGTGTACCAGCTCACGGCAGAGTCGAGGTCGTCGACGACGAAGTTGGTGGTGGTCAGTCCTCGCAGCATGGCGGTTGTTCCTTTCTCGTTCTTTTTCGGTGAGACCCACTCTTCCTCGTGAAGTGCTCATCAACTGAGCACTTTTCCGGGGATAGTGGAGCCATGCGCGCAGACCGGCTTGTCGCGGCCCTGTTGTTTCTCCAGCAGAGGGGTCGGGTGACCGCCGGGCAGCTCGCGGACGAACTCGAGGTGTCGGTGGCAACGGCCCGGCGCGACCTCGAAGCGCTGTCGATGGCGGGGATTCCTGTCTACCCGCAGCCCGGGCGTGGTGGTGGCTGGTCGCTGGTCGGCGGTGCCCGCACGGACCTGAGTGGATTGTCGGCCACCGAGACGCAGGCGCTATTTCTTCTGGTCGGCCCGTCCGCCGCGATCTCGGGGGAGGCCAGGATCGCTCTGCGCAAGCTCGTCCGCGCCCTTCCTCAGACCTTTCGTGCCGACGCGGAAGCGGCTGCCGGCGCCGTCATGAGTGACCGCACGGGGTGGAGCGGACTCGGCCGGCCGCGGCCGGACGCTGTCGATTTCTTGCAGAACGCCGTGGTGCGACGTCGGAAGGTGCGGCTCACCTACACCAACGCGCTGGGGGACCGGTCGGTGCGCACGGTCGCTCCGTGGGGCCTCGTCGACAAGGACGACATCTGGTACCTGATCGCGGGCACGGAGCGTGGGCAGCGCACCTTTCGCGTCGACCGGATCGCGGAGGTCGAGGCGACCGAGGAGATCGCCGAACGTCCCGACGACTTCGCGCTCGACCGGGCGTGGAACGAGGTGGTGGGCGAAGTTGAGCAGAAGCGTTCCGGCACTTGGGCAACCGTCCTCATCGAGACCCGTTACGTCCCGATCCTGCGTGACCACTTCGGTCGCCACTGCCACGTCGACGCCGAGTGCGACGACGGGCGCAGCCGGGTCCGAATCGCTGCGCCCACCCCGCGTGACATCGCTCGCAACCTGGCCGGCTGGGGTGGGGCGGTCGAGGTGCTCGATCCCGTCGCGTTGCAGCACGAACTCGCGCGGATCGGGGCTGAACTCACGCAGCGGTACGGCGGCTGATCTTCTCGGCCGCCGTACTCGTCGTGTCCTACTGTCCGTTGGTGAGTGTGTGCTGTCGGTTGGCGGCGTGGCGGAGTTGCAGGATCCGCAAGCCCCCGGTGAGTGCGACGATCACCGCTCCGGCGATCGCGGCGAACAACAGTGCCACACCCAGCGGCAGCGAGAAGTCCCACCCGAAGAGTTCGAGCGTGATGCTGTCGAGGTTCTGCAGGATGAATACCAACAACAACAGCAAGATCAGGATGCCGGCCAGCAGCGCAATCCAGAGAGCACCGGTCCGGGTGTGCCTGATGCCTTTACGCCGTTCGAGGTCGGGGTGCAGATCGCCGGGGGAGTCGGGGTCCGGCGTCGTGCCCGACGAGGGGACAGAGGCGCCGCTGTGCCGCGGGGAGGGCGAGTAGTCGGGGTTCGACTCGCCTGGGCCTCGAGAACTGGTTGACATGCCGTCGGGTACCCCCGCATCGTTCCGATTACTCGGATTCCGGGCAGGCACTTCGCCCTAGTTGCCCTCAATTCTGCGTTGACCGGAGTGCGCGCCCTTCGAACGACCTATCGCAGGGAATATCGAATGAAATACCGAACCGTACGGAATCCCTAGAAATGCAGAATCATTCCCAGAAACCCCCAGCAAGGACAGCGCGCCGATTCCGGGGCCGGTCTCGTGAATGGGGATTACCTCGACTGATCCCGCATTCTGTTTCGAATGCAGCCGGTACGGGCACCACCTGCGGCTTGATCCTGCCGGGCCGCTAGGCGGGCGCGGAGAGATCACCTGTTGCGGGAAGTTCCGTCGGAGTTGCTCGAACGCCCTCGGTGTCGGCCTGCAGAACCCGGCCGATGTGTTGTGTGACCGCTGGGAGGAGCCCGAGATCGGGAAGTGGATTCACGGCAGCGATTTCGGCGACTGCCTGCGCATACAACTCGGTGGTGGCGCGCAGTGCGCGGGACAGATCGTCGCGGGTGTAGAGAGCGAACAGTTCGGGGATGCGGTCGTGATATGCGGGGGCGAGCCATTCATCGATGTGATGGCCGTTGTGCCTGGTGTCCACCGGGTCGACCCTCAGCAACCTGGCATGCCACTCCAGCACGGCCAGTAGCAGTGACCGAATTCCCTCCAGCCGTAAGTGAGCCGGCCACAGGTCGCCGCGTGCGATGTAGATGGGGATCTGGGTCGCCTCGAACCAGAACTCTCGCTGATTCGACACGAACTCGGACTCGGTCGGCCGAGCCTCGGTGGGCGGGCCGGTGGGAGTGGGAAGCGCGGCGGCGATCCCGGTCTTGTCCAGGAGCACGCGGTAGCCGCGCTGGTAGAGCGGGTCCAGGCCACCATCGACCATCCGGGTGCCCGCTCCCGGCCTGAAAGGGTCAAGTCGATCTTCCGTCCACCAGCCAGGACAACGAGGTATGTCGGCCAGTCCGGTGCGTGGTCCTCCTCG
The DNA here is from genome assembly GCF_042717545.1 of Rhodococcus sp. NPDC058639. Taxonomy (NCBI): domain Bacteria; kingdom Bacillati; phylum Actinomycetota; class Actinomycetes; order Mycobacteriales; family Nocardiaceae; genus Rhodococcus; species Rhodococcus sp. NPDC058639. The sequence continues at coordinate 228,847 of NZ_JBHXRF010000004.1, read as the reverse complement.
TTGGCGAGATGAATGCTCACCAGTTGGTCTCCGGGCGGTGCTGCCCAACCGTCGTTACCGGCCAAAGCGGGCACGGCAGGACCGACGAGTTCGATATCGAAATCGGAGAAGCGATCGACTCGCTCGTTGCGTGCGCGGGAACCGGTCTGGATCACAACCTCGATGCCATCGTGAGCCGACGCGAACGCGACGATGCGGTCGACGACTTCGGCGGGGGACTCCATGCGCAACATCTGCCACGGACGACCGCGATGATCGGGCTCTCACTTCGACCTCTCGGGCGAGATGAGGCGGCACTCGGTCGAGACCGTGGTGGCGTCGGAAAACGTCGACTTTGTCGCTGTCGCTGTCGGTGAGGTTTTCGGTGCCGACATACGAAAACGAGGCCACAATCTCTTTCGAGTTCGTGACCTCGTGTGGTTGCAGTTCGTGGAACTGCCGGGAGTGTCCGAGGGGGGACTTGAACCCCCACGTCCGTTAATAGGACACTAGCACCTCAAGCTAGCGCGTCTGCCATTCCGCCACTCGGACCGACGTCCACGAGGGACATGCCGGTAGCACCCGCTCCCGCGGGCGCTGAAGAAAACAGTAGCGCATTCCGGGGCCGATTCCCAAAACGCCACGACATCGCAGGGGAGCGGACAGCGGGGCTACTCAGCAGCCACGAACCGGCAGTTGCCGACACCACGACAAAGGCCCCGAACCTTGCGGTTCGGGGCCTTCATCGTCTGTCTCAACGCAGAGTGTCCGAGGGGGGACTTGAACCCCCACGTCCGTTAATAGGACACTAGCACCTCAAGCTAGCGCGTCTGCCATTCCGCCACTCGGACTCATGCTTGCGCCCGCTCCGGCGGGTGCTGTGAAAGACTATCCCACCGAGGCGCCCGCCCCAAATCGGCACGCTCACCTGCACTGATCCGGGACAGGGGCAATGGTAGACATGCATGCATGGCCACACACCCGAGTGCTCACCGTCCCTCCCGGGCTGAGTCGGAGGTCGTCGACCTCGTCTCCCGGTTGATCCGCTTCGACACCACCAACACCGGCGATCCCGCGACCACCCGTGGCGAGCGCGAGTGTGCCGAATGGGTTGCCTCGCTCCTGGAAGAGGTGGGCTACGAGACCGTCTACGTCGAGTCCGGCGCGCCGGGTCGCGGCAACGTCTTCGCGCGCCTCGCAGGCTCCGACCCTTCCCGCGGTGCGCTCCTGCTGCACGGGCACCTCGACGTCGTGCCTGCCGAACCCGCTGACTGGAGCGTGCACCCGTTCTCCGGTGCCGTGGAGAACGGCTACGTCTGGGGGCGCGGCGCGGTCGACATGAAGGACATGGTCGGCATGATGATCGCGGTCGCGCGGTACTTCAAAGCCGAGAGCATCGTCCCTCCCCGAGATCTCGTGTTCGCCTTCCTCGCCGACGAGGAGGCCGGCGGCAAGTACGGGTCGCAGTGGCTCGTCGAACACCGGCCCGACCTGTTCGAGGGCGTGACCGAAGCAGTCGGGGAAGTGGGCGGCTTCTCGCTCACCGTGCCGCGTCCCGACGGCAGCGAACGCCGCCTCTACATGGTCGAGACGGCAGAGAAAGGAATGGGCTGGCTGCGTCTGACCGCAACCGGTGTCGCGGGCCACGGCTCGTTCTTGCACGAGGACAACGCCGTCACCGTGCTCTCGCAGGCAGTCGCGCGACTGGGATCCCACACGTTCCCGCTCGTCGTCAACGATTCGGTTGCGGAGTTCCTGGCCGTGGTCGGGGAGGAGACCGGACTCGATCTGGATCCGTCGTCCCCGGACCTCGACGGAACCCTCGCGAAACTCGGGTCGATCGCCCGGATCGTCGGCGCCACCCTTCGCGACACGGCGAACCCGACCATGCTGGACGCGGGCTACAAGGCCAACGTGATCCCTCGGACCGCGCACGCGATGGTCGACTGCAGAATTCTCCCCGGTCGCCTCGCCGAGTTCGAACGCACCGTGGACGAACTGATCGGCCCGAACGTCACGCGTGAATGGATCACGAGCCTCGAGTCGTACGAAACCACGTTCGACGGCGATCTCGTGGACGCGATGAACGCTGCGATCCTCGCGCACGACCCCATCGGGCGCACCGTTCCGTACATGCTTTCCGCCGGGACCGACGCGAAGGCGTTCGCGCGACTGGGTATCCGGTGCTTCGGCTTCGCGCCTCTGCAGTTGCCGCCCGAACTGGACTTCGCTGCCTTGTTCCACGGGGTGGACGAGCGTGTCCCCGTCGACGCACTGCACTTCGGCACTCGCGTCATGGAACACTTCCTCATGCACGCCTGACCCAGTTGTATCCCGATCACGAAAGGACCGGTATGGCCTTCGATTACGACCCGTACAAGTTCCTGCCCGCGTTGCCGACGTTCGAGGTCACCAGCGAAGACTTCGCCGAGGGTGAGGAATGGAAACTCCCTCAGGCGAGCGGAGCGTTCGGGATTCCCGGAGGCGGCGACGTCTCGCCGCAGCTGTCCTGGTCCGGGTTTCCGGCGGAGACCAAGAGCTTCGTCGTCACCGTGCTCGACCCGGATGCACCTACCGGTTCGGGATTCTGGCATTGGGCCGTCGCGAACATTCCGGCCACTGTCACCGAGTTGCCCACGGGCGCCGGGACTCCCGGAGCGCCGGGTCTGCCCGAGTCCGCCGTGACGCTCCGTCACGACGGCGGCGCGCACGGATTCATCGGCGCTGCGCCCCCGGCCGGTCACGGCTACCACCGCTACATCGTCGCGGTGCACGCACTCGACGTCGACGTTCTCGATGGTGTCACGGCCGATTCGAGCCCGGCCTTCCTCGGCTTCAACGTCTTCGGCCACGCCATCGCGCGCGGACTTCTCACGGGGACCTACGAGGTCGCCTAGATCTACAACGGCGGGTGACATCGAGGCACGTGTTGTGCTCCGATGCCACCCGCCGTGACGGTTCCGCCGGGGTTCTACACCCGGGCTCCCGCGCCGACGGCATCCGCGATCGACCGGTAGCCGTGGGCACGCAGTTTGCGCGCGATGCCCCTGTTGATACGGCGTGCCCACAGGCCTCCGCCGTAGATGAAACCGGTGTAGCCCTGCACCAGTGACGCTCCCGCGAGGATGCGTTCCCACGCCTGTTCCGCAGTTTCGATGCCGCCGACGGACACGATCACCAGACGGTCACCGACGCGGTGATAGAGCCGTTGGAGAACCTCGAGCGAGCGAGCCGCCACCGGAGGACCGGACAGGCCGCCGGCACCGATCTCGTCGATGCGCGCCGAGTCGGTGCGGAGACCGTCGCGGCGGATGGTGGTATTGGTGGCGACGATGCCGGCAAGCCCCAGTTCGAGCGCGAGATCGGCGACGGCGTCGATGTCGTCGTCCGACAGGTCCGGCGCGATCTTCACGAACACCGGCACCGTCACGGTCTCGAGCACCGCAGCGAGCAGCGGGCGCAGGGACGCAACGGCCTGCAGGTCGCGAAGTCCGGGAGTGTTCGGGGACGAGACGTTGACCACGAGGAAGTCGGCGAGTGGCCCGAGCAGGCGGGCGCTCTCGGTGTAGTCGGCGGTCGCGTCCTCCGCGGGCACGACCTTCGTCTTGCCGATGTTTGCGCCGATCGGGACGGTGCGGCGACGCTGCCGTAGCCGGTTGGCGGCCTCACCCGCACCGTGGTTGTTGAAGCCCATCCGGTTGACCAGCGCACGATCCGCGGGGAGCCGGAAGAGCCGGGGCGCGGGATTGCCGGGTTGTGCCTGCGCGGTGACAGTCCCGATCTCGGCGAATCCGAAACCCAACGGTCCCCATACGTCCACACCCGTGGCGTCCTTGTCGAAGCCGGCAGCGAGCCCGAGCGGCGCGGGGAAGTCCACCCCTGCGACGGTGTTGCGCAGGATCGGGTCGTCGGTGACGAGAACCTTCGAGACAAGTGCCCGGGTGGGCGCGAACCGCGTCACCAGCCGCATCGCGAAGAATGCGAGGTGGTGCGCACGTTCCGGGGGGAGAAGGAACATCAGCCGAAGAAGCAAGCGGTACACGGGCAACTCCCTGCGGGCCCGGCGGCGGCCGGGGTTCGGATCAGCGGACGGTGGGATGGGGAACGGGTTGGCCGGTCTTGCGGCGGCGCAGCAACACCCGGCGACTACCGTCGGGATAGAGCCGCAGGCGCGTCAACTCCCAGCCGTGGAACTCGGCGGAGATCGCCAGGCGAAGCGACGCACTCACCCGGGACACGTCGCGCGGGAGCCGCAGCGGTGCGTATTCGTACTCGTCGTTACTGGTGTCCCAGTCGACGGGGAGTCGGGTGAACCGGCTGAATCGCTCGTTTGCCATCTCTACCCTTCGATCGGGATCCTCTGCAGTCCGTCGCCGGTCGCCGAGGCGATCACCAGCGTCCCATCAGCCGGGTCGACGGCAACCGAATTCGGCTGTCGCACGGTCGCGAAACGATGGCGTTCCTCCGCGGTCCCGGTCGACAGATCGTAGCCCACCACCTCATTGCTGCCGGTCAACGTCACCCATACCAAATCGCGCTGTTCGTCGTACGTAACAGCGTACGGAGCGGGGCCGACGGGGTAGCGCTGCCGCAGGATGAGCGAGTCGATCGTGTAGACGAGCAGTTCCTCGCCGGTCGTATCGGTGACGAGCACCCGCCCGTACGGATCGGTGGCCAGCTGGGTTGCGCCGCGTCCGGCCCGCAATGCCGCACCGAGATGCGCGTCCTCGATGTCGATGGAGGTGAGCGAGGTCTGCCTGCGGTCGAGAGCGGCGACCGAGTCGCCGTTGACGGCGATCAGGTCGGTCGAGGCGAGTCCCGAGATTGTCTCCGCGACCTCACCGGTGTCCGGCGCGACGACCAGTACCCGGCCGTCGGCCGTGCCCACTGCCCACCGGCCGTCGCTCAGAACCGCAGCCGAGAGGGCGTCGGCGTCGACGGGAACTTCGGTGACCGCACCGTCAGTGGTGTCGACCTGCGCCACGACGCCGGACGCGGGTGCGAGGACGGTGCCGTCCCGTCCGGCTACCACGGTGGCCGCCGCGGCCGGAAGATCCACGACGCGGGGTTCGGCAGCGCCGTCGTCGAGGAGAAGCAGACGGGTCCCGTCGTCGGCGAGGGCGACCAACGTGCCGGTGTCGGGCTGGACGACCAGGGCATCGACCCGGTAGTCGAACGGGCGAACGTTGCCGGCGGCCTCGGGTGCCACGCTGGGGGCGGACGCGGGGGTGGCGGGTTCGATGGTCTGGAGCGTGTCGGACGCGTTCTCCGACGAGCAGCCGGCGAGTACCGCCACCGCGACTCCCCACACCAGCGCGGTCCCACGGATACCGGGTCTGCCCATCGTTCTCGCTCCTCGTCGTCGCGTCGCTTCACGCGCCGGCACGGTCCGCGGCGGCGCGTAGCTTCCAGTGTTCCTGATCGCCGTTGTCTCGCCGCACCCGGCTCGGGGCCGTCGCGGTGCCTGTGACGCGCGGCTCACTTCGCGGAGGATGTCCTCGCGCGCCGCGGGAGGACGAGCGGAGTCCCGGTTTCCGGGTGCTGCGTCACGCGAACCTGATAGTGGTAGACCCTCGCCAGGAGGTCTTCGGTCAGGACCGCGGCGGGCGGGCCTTCGGCCGCGATCAGGCCGTTCTCGAGCACGCAGATCCGGTCCGCGTAGGCGGCTGCCAGACCGAGGTCGTGCAGGACCACCACGACAGCGTGGCCTTGGTCGGCGCGATCCCGCACGACCCGCATGACCGATTCCTGATGGCCGATGTCGAGGGCTGCGGTGGGCTCGTCGAGCAGCAGCGTTTCGGTGTCCTGCGCGAGCACCCGCGCGAGCGCGACCCGGGCCCGTTCGCCACCCGACAGCGCAGGAAAGGGCCGGTCGGCGAGGTGCGTGACGTCGCAGGTCGCGAAGGCGTCTGCGACGATCCGGTCGTCGTCGTCCTGCCGCGGGGTGCGCGACCATGCCGCACGACCCATGCACACCACCTGTCGGGCGGTGAACGGGAAACCGACGGCATGGTGCTGCGGCAGCACCGCGCGCCTGCGGGCAAGGGCAAGCGGCGACCAGTCACCGAGCGGTCGTCCGTCGACCTCGATGCGTCCACCGCTGACCGGGAGGTCACCGGTCAGTGCGGCGAGCAGGGTGGATTTGCCGGCACCGTTGGGGCCGACGAGCGCGAGCACCTCACCCACCCGCACCTCGAGGTCGACGCCGCGGAGGATCTCCCGGGTGCCCCGGCTCAGCCGTACCCCGGTTGCGCGCATGGTGGCGGTGCCGAGCCCGGATCGCGGTGGTACCACGCGGTCCTCGCGTCGGTGCAGCAGGCGGCTCATGCCCAGCCTCCTTGTTGGGCGCGGGTGCGGCGCAGCATCCAGAAGAAGGCCGGACCGCCGATCAGCGCCGTGATCATGCCGAGTGGCAGGTCGGCGTTCTCGACGAGGGTGCGCGCGCCCAGATCGGCTGCGAGCAGAACGACGGCGCCCGCCAGAACGCTCGCGCAGATGAGCACGCGATGCGCCGGGCCGAGAAGCATGCGCATCAGATGGGGCACCACCAGACCCACGAACATGATGATTCCCGTGAAGGCGACTGCGGCGCTGACCAGGACCGCCACCACGACGATCGAGACCTGGCGCACCCGCTCGACATCGACGCCGAGATGCCGCGCCACGTTTTCGCCGAGCGCGAGGAGGTCGAGTTTGGGAGCCAGCACGACGGCGGCCGCGACGCCCACAACGGTCAAGGGAGCGACCACGGAGACGGTGTCCCAGGTGGCCCCGCCGAGGCTGCCGAGTTGCCAGAAGACGATCTGGTCGCGGGCGGCGGGATTGGCGACGAAGGTGAAGAAGGCGATGAGACCCCCGGCAACGGCGTTGACCGCGACACCCGTGAGGATGACGGTGACGACCTCGGTACGTCCGTCGGAGCGCGACAGCATGTAGACGAGCGCGGTGGTGACCAGACCGGAGAGCAGAGCCGCCCACGCGAGCGACCACCCGGACGTGAACGCGCCACCGAGCACGATGACTGCGGACGCGCCCACCGCGGCTCCGGAGGACACCCCGATCACGCCGGGTTCGGCGAGGGGATTGGCGAAGATGCCCTGCAGAAGCGCCCCGGAGCAGCCGAGCGCGGCCCCGACCAGCATCGCGAGCGCCACGCGCGGGAACCGCACCTCCCACAGCGTCACTTCACCGGCGGGATGCGCGGGCATCGGCCCGAGGTCCAGACCGATGCGGTGCAGCAGGCTTCCGACCACTTCCGCGGGACTGGTGGGGACCTGCCCGAGACATGCGGACACGACAGCGAGGATCAGCAGTGCTGCGCCGAGGCCCGCAAAGACGACGGTGGTGCGTCCGATGCCTGCTTTCTCGCCCGTCCCGCCGGGGGCCACCGGATCGTCGGCGGTACCGCTGAGGGGGCCGCCGGGGCGACCCGCGGTCATGCGGTATCCGTCCGGTACAGCGCTTCGACGAGTGCTCCCAGCACTTTTCCGGTGTCGGGACCGAAACTGAGCAACACCGAATCGTCCATGTCGACGATGTTCAGCGCCTTCCCGGCGGGCGTCTGTGCCACACCCGGAAGGGCTGCGAGACCGTCCGGGCCACCGACGGATTCGAGACTGTGCGTCATGATCAGGATGACGTCGGGTGAGGACGCGATCATCGCCTCACTGGTGATGGGCACGAACTGGGATTCGAGACCGGCGAGGATGCCGGCGTCGCGTGCCCCCGCGGCGGCGACCAGTGCGTCTGCGCCCGATCCCGGTCCGCCGAGCATCTTGATCGCCGAACCGCGCAGGTAGAGGAAAGCCACGGTGAGATCGGGTTTGTCGGACGGGACGGAGTCGCGCGCCGCGGTGATCTCGTCGAGAGTGCGCCGGGTCAGCGCCGCGCCGGCTTCCGGCACGCCGAGGGCTGCCGCGACCATCTCGATGCCGGGGGCGACGGTGTCGAGATTGCGCTCGGGGTCGACGAACACCACCGGCACTCCGGTCGCGCGGATCTGTTCCTGCACCGCGAGCGGGCCGATGGAGGTGTCGGTGAGCACGACGGTCGGGTTCAGCGCGAGGATGGCTTCCGCGTTGAGGCTGTGGCCGCCCGGCGTCACATTGGGAATGTGTTCGCCGGCAGGGTAGATCGCGGTCGACCGTCCGACGATGTTGCCGCCGAGGCCCAGCGAGTGCACGGTCTGGGCAAGGGTTCCGGAGCGGTCGGCGACCACGATCCGGGAGACATCGGTGACGGTGACATCCACGCCGTCGGCACCGCGCACGGTGGCGGGCAGGGTCGGCGACGGGGTTGTTCCGATCGGACGGGGGTTGCGGTCGTCGACCACGGCGGTGCGGTGACCTGTCGCAACGGAACTGGACGGGCCGTCTCCGGCGGGCGAGCTACACGCACCGGCGAACGTGGTGGCGAGGACGAGCAGCAGGACGGTCAGCGTCGTGCGGGGCGAGACGGACATCGTCAGGCCTGAACCCGGTAGCGGTCGATGTGTGCGGCAAGGTCCTGGAACAGCGCGCGGTTGAGGCCGTAGACGAGGATTGCCTCGTCGATCACTGCCTGCTGCTGGTCGCTGTCGAGCGGGGCGGCATCCAGCTTGGCGCGGTAGGCGTCCTTGAACGGCTTGGGCTTGGGGATGCCGTCGAAGATGTAGAACCGCAGACCGTCCCGTTCGTACCCATAGGCACGCTCGAGCATCCGGCGGATGATCTGGCCGCCGGACAGGTCGCCGAGGTACCGCAGGTAATGGTGGGCGACGAACGCTTCCGGTGAGGACGCCGCTACCTGCTCGAGGCGCTGGACGTACGCGCTGGTCGCGGGGAGGGGAGTGATCCGGCTGCGCCAGTCGCTCCCGATCAGGAAGTCGAGGTCGGCTTCGAGGGCAGGGATGCGCAGCAAGTCGTCCGAGAGCAGCGGCCCGACGATCGGATCGTCGGTGTAGGTGCGGCCGATGCGTTCGAGCGCGTCGTAGAGGAACCACAACTGCGCGGTCAATTCGGCGTGGGCCTCGGCGGTGAGCTTGCCGGCGAGCAATTCGGAGACGAACACGGAGTTCTCGGTTTCCCGGTGCGCCTGCTGTGTATCGATCTTGATGCGCTCGGCGAATCCGGCGACCTCGATTGCGGCCATCGGCCGACCTCCCTGAATTCCGAATGATCTCACTCTTAGGGAGAGGGTAGCCTAACCTTTGCCAATTCGGCGAGGGTTGTGAACCCGGTTACGCGCTCACATCGTCGAGCGCGGCAGCGATCGCCGGCGGCAGCGCCAGTTCCTCGGCCACGAGCACCCCGGTGAGCTGTGCCAGGTCGCGCGCACCCACCAAAGTGGACGCCACCTGCGGCCGATCCCGGACCCACGCCAGCGCCACCGCGAGCGGCGAGGTTCCCAGCCCGTCGGCGGCCGTTGCCACCGCGTCCACCACGCGCACCGCGGCTTCGGTGAGGTAGCGGCGCACTTCTTCGGCATGGACCTCGTCGGCCCCGCGCGAATCCGCCGGCATCCCCGACCGGTACTTGCCGGTCAGCACACCACCGGCGAGGGGTACCGCCGCGAACACTCCGACACCGTGATGGGCCGCGGCCGGGACCAGTTCCTCTTCGACGCCGCGCGCGAGCAACGAGTACTCGACCTGCGTGCACACCATGGGGGCCGGTCGCCGTGCCGCTGCGGCGGCGGTCGCCAATTGCCACCCGAGGTAGCCGCGCACCCCGACATACCGGACGCGACCGCTCGCGACCGCGAACTCGAGTGCGGAGGCGACCTCTTCGATCGGAGTGTGCGGATCCCACGTCGCGACCTGCCACACGTCGAGGTGGTCGGTTCCCAGTTCCCGCAAGGTCGTATCGAGCTGGGTGAGCAACCCGCCACGCGAACAGTCGACGCGGCCGGACCCGATCTTGGTCGTGTCGATGCCCGAACTACCGGACAGCACGAGTTCGTCCCGGGGCACGACGTCGTCGAGCAGTTCCGCGAGGATGCGCTGCGACACCCCGTCGCCATACGCGGGAGACGTATCGACGAGTGTGCCCCCGGCGTCGACGAAAGCCGACAGCTGCGCCGCCGCCTCGTCGCCGTCGGTGCCACGACCCCACGTCAAAGTGCCCAAGCCGAGCCGCGACACGCGCAACCCGCTCGCACCGACAGTCCTGTATTCCATAGCGACCGCACTACCTCCCCGGCATCGGGATCGTGCGGTACCGCACCGCGCTCCCCGGGGGGCAAGCCTAGTGCCGAGGCGTACCGAGGGTGTTCCGGCGCGCCGAGAGCACCTTCGCCACGTACCCTTCCGCGAGTGAGGAACCAGCGCCGCGCCGTCTGCTGCTCGGCCGAGCACACGGAGGTCTCCGCATGATCGGCGAATCGATGACCTGGCTGCAGACGGTCGTGCTCGGAATCGTCCAGGGGCTGACCGAGTTTCTTCCCATCTCGTCGTCCGGCCACATGCGCATCGTCTCCGAGGTCTTCTTCGGCCAGGACGCCGGAGCATCGTTCACCGCGGTGACCCAGCTCGGCACCGAAGCCGCCGTGTTCGTGTACTTCGCCCGTGACATCTGGCGCATCGTCCGGGCCTGGTTCCGCGGCCTCGTCAACCGCGAGCGGCGCGCCGACCACGACTACAAGATGGGCTGGTACGTCATTCTCGGCACCATCCCCATCGGCATCCTCGGCATCGTATTCAAGGACGACATCCGCACGGTCGCCCGCAACCTCTGGCTCGTCGCGACGATGCTCATCGTCTTCTCGATCGTCATCGCGGCAGCCGAGTACTTCGGCAAACAACGTCGCGGCGTCGAGCAGCTCACCCTCAAAGACGGGCTGATCATGGGGTCGGCGCAAGCGCTGGCGCTGATTCCGGGCGTCTCGCGTTCGGGCGGCACCATTTCGGCGGGCCTGTTCCTCGGCCTCACCCGAGAAGCCGCGGCCCGCTATTCGTTCCTGCTCGCGATCCCCGCGGTCGTCGCATCGGGTCTGTTCAGCCTTCCCGACGCATTCGAACCGGTCGGGGAGGGGCTCAATGCGTCCGGACCGCAGTTGCTCGTCGCCACCGTCATCGCGTTCGGTGTCGGTTACGCCGCCATCGCCTGGCTGCTCAGGTTCGTCGTCAACCACTCGATGTACTGGTTCGTCGGTTATCGCGTCGCCCTCGGCGTCGTGGTGCTCGCGCTACTCGGCACCGGTGTGATCTCTGCGACGTGATCGGCCGATGACCCGCCGACTGTCTGCGGCGACGCCGCGTGTCGCGGCCTCTAGGCTGGATCCATGACGGTAATCCTGCTGCGCCACGGACGATCGACGGCGAACACCTCGCACGTTCTGGCCGGCCGTACCCCGGGTGTCGAACTCGACGAGGTCGGTCACATCCAAGCGAAGAATCTCGTCACCCGGCTGTCCGGGCTCGAGATCGCCGAGATCGTTCGGTCCCCGCTGCTCCGGTGCCGGCAGACCGTGGAGCCGTTGAGCCACGACCGCGGACTGACCCCGGTGGTCGAGGATCGGCTCGCGGAGGTGGACTACGGCGGCTGGACCGGCCGGGCACTGAAGGATCTGCTGCAGGAGCCGCTGTGGAAAGTGGTCCAGCAGCACGCGTCGGCGGCGGTGTTCCCCGACGGTGAGGGCCTGGCCCAGGTGCAGGCCCGCGCGGTCGCGGCGATTCGCGAGCACGACCGGCGCCTCGCCGATGCGCACGGCAAAGACGTCGTCTGGGTGGCCTGCACCCACGGCGACGTGATCAAGTCGATCCTCGCCGATGCGCTCGCCACCCACCTCGACGGATTCCAGCGGATCGTCGCGGAACCCGCATCGATCTCCGTCGTCCGGTACACGGACACGCGACCGTTCGTGCTGCGTATCAACGACACCGGCTCGGACCTGTCCGGGCTCGCCGGACCGGCCGCTCCCAAGTCGGTACCCGGTGGCGAGGTACCCGGCGGCGCTGCGGACGCCGACGAATCCGCAGGTGGAGAACCCGAGGGGAATACGGGCGGATAATGAGAATGTCCGGCATGGCAGAGTGGGTTGACTCGAGGAGGTGCGATGGCTCGCGCGATACACGTGTTTCGTACTCCGGACCGGTTCATCGCCGGCACCGTCGGTGAACCGGGTGACCGGGTGTTCTATCTGCAGGCCGTGCACGAGTCCAGGATTGTGAGCGTCCTGCTGGAAAAGCAGCAGGTGCAGATCCTCGCCGACAGGATGGGCCTGTTGCTCGAAGAGGTGCAGCGCAGGTTCGGCACAGCGGTACCGGACGAACTGCCCGTCGACATCGATCCGCTGGTAACGCCCATCGAAGCCGAGTTCCGGGTAGGCACCATGGGTCTGGGCTGGGACTCCGACTCCGGGGCCGTTGTCGTCGAGCTGCTTGCCGTCACCGACACCGAACTCGACGAGTCCGTCGTCCTCGACGACACCGAGGAAGGGCCCGACGCCGTTCGGGTGTTCCTCACCCCGGTGCAGGCCCGCGAATTCGCCGCGCGCTCGGACATGGTGATCGCGGCAGGACGAGCGCCGTGCCCGCTGTGCGGTGAGCCCATCGGCGGCGACGGCCACATCTGCATACGCACCAACGGATACCTGCGTACTCCCGGCTTCGATCCGGCGTCCTGGTTCGGCGAGGAGAGCTGACGGTGACCCCCGTCGCCGACCTGCGCACCGTTCTGACCGAAGGTGAACTCACCGTCATCGGTCAGATCGCCCACGCCAGCAACGCGACGCTGGTGTGCGATGCGCGCTACGGCGGCACCGTCGTCCGCTGCGTCTACAAGCCCGTGCGCGGCGAACGGCCACTGTGGGATTTCCCGGACGGCACCCTCGCCGGCAGGGAGGTCGCGTCGTACCTGATCTGTGAGGCGCTCGGCTGGGGTGTCATCCCGCTCACGGTGCTCCGCGACGGGCCGTTCGGCCCGGGGATGGTGCAACGCTGGATCGACACCCGCGACCCCTCCGACGGACCGGCGGACCAGCTGGACGTGGTCGATCTCTACCCGGCCGGGGATGTTCCCGAAGGGTGGCTGCCCATCCTCCGGGCCCGCGACCTCGAGGGTGACGACGTCCTGCTCGTCCACGCCGACGACCCGCGCCTGCACCGAATGGCGGTGCTCGACCTCGTGCTCAACAATGCCGACCGCAAGGGCGGGCACGCCCTCGAAAGTGTCGACGGCAACGTCTACGGGATCGACCACGGCATCTGCCTGCACCGCGACGACAAGCTCCGGACGGTGCTGTGGGGGTGGGCCGGCGACCCCATCGACCCCGCACTGCTCACCGACCTCGACAAACTCGCTCGCCGCCTCGAGGGTGAGTTCGCCGAAGTGTTGCGCGAGTACATCACCGCCGACGAAGTCGAGGCGCTGCGGCGGCGAATCGAGACACTCCTCGAGCACCCCGTCATGCCCCGGCCTCTCGGCGAGCGCCGGATTCCGTGGCCTGCCTTCTGAAGTTCTGACCGCCGGGTGCCCCGGCAGGGGCGCCGCTCCGCTCCACTACTCTCGTATCCATGCAGTCTTGGTCCGACGTCGCGATCCCCTCCGTCCCCGGTGAGGGGCCCCCGTTGCGGTTGTTCGACACCGCGGATCGCGCGGTGCGCCCCGTCACACCCGGCGCGACCGCCACGATGTACGTCTGCGGCATCACCCCGTACGACGCCACCCACCTCGGGCACGCCGCCACCTACCTGGCCTTCGACCTCGTCAATCGCATCTGGCGCGACGCCGGACACGACGTGCATTACGTGCAGAACGTCACCGACGTCGACGACCCCCTGTTCGAGCGCGCGGAACGCGACGGCGAGGACTGGATGGTCCTCGGAATGCGGGAGACCGCACTGTTCCGCGAAGACATGGAAGCGCTCCGGGTGTTGCCGCCCCGCGACTACATCGGTGCCGTCGAATCGGTGAACGAGGTCGTCGAACTCGTCGAGAAGCTCGTCGCATCGGGCGCCGCCTACACGGTCGACGATCCCGAGTACCCCGACGTGTACTTCCGGGTGGACGCCACCGAGCAGTTCGGATACGAATCCGGGTACGACCACGACACGATGATGCGGTTCTTCGCCGAGCGCGGCGGCGATCCCGACCGTGCGGGCAAGCGCAATCCGCTCGACGCGTTGCTGTGGCGCGCGCAGCGGCCGGGGGAGCCGGCATGGCCGTCTCCGTTCGGTGACGGCCGCCCGGGCTGGCACATCGAGTGCGCCGCGATCGCCCTCAACCGCATCGGCAGCGGTTTCGATGTGCAGGGGGGTGGCAGCGACCTGATCTTCCCGCACCACGAGTTCTCGTCCGCACACGCCGAAGCCGTCACCGGCGATCGCCGTTTCGCGCGGCACTACGTCCACACCGGCATGATCGGTCTCGACGGCGAGAAGATGTCCAAGTCGCGCGGCAACCTGGTGTTCGTCTCCAAGCTGCGCGCGCAGGGCGTCGACCCCTCCGCGATCCGCCTCGGTCTGCTCTCCGGGCACTACCGCACCGATCGGGCCTGGACCGACGAGGTGCTCGCCGACGCGCACACCCGCCTCGCGCTCTGGCGCGAGGCGGCGGCGCTGAAGTCGGCGCAGTCCGCCGACGACACCATCGCGAGGTTGCGCCAGCACCTCGCGGACGATCTCGACACCCCGAAGGCTCTTGCGGCCCTTGATGGTTGGGCCCGGTTCGCGGTCGAGCAGGGTGGCGACGATGCGTCGGCGCCCGGCCTGTTCGCGGACGCGGTCGACGCGCTGCTGGGTGTCCCTCTGCGGTAGTAGGCGGCATACCCGAGCAGGGCGCGGCACACTGGGCAGATGAGGTTGCTGTTGCTGGCCGACACCCACGTCCCCGCACGGGCGCGCGTGCTCCCCGCCGCCGTGTGGGACGAGGTGGACCGCGCCGACGTCGTCGTCCACGCGGGCGACTGGATCGACGTCGGCCTACTGGATTCTCTCGAGGAACGTGCACGACGCCTGGTCGCATGCTGGGGCAACAACGACGGACCCGCGCTGCGGGAGCGGCTTCCGGAGATCGCGCGGGTGACGCTCGACGGAGTACGGCTCGCGGTGGTGCACGAGACCGGCGCCTCGACCGGGCGGGAAAAGCGCATGGCGACGGCCTATCCCGACACGGACGTACTCGTCTTCGGCCACTCCCATATCCCGTGGGACACAACAACCCTTAGCGGTCTGCGCCTACTCAATCCCGGCTCGCCGACGGATCGCCGCCGCCAGCCGCAGTGCACGTACATGACTGCGACGATCGAGAACGGTGCGCTGGGCGACGTCGAGTTGCACCGTCTCCCGGCGAAATCGAGCGGACCGGCGGGTCGCTGATCAGGCGCGTCCGTCGGTCATGCGTCGCACGACTTCGAGAAGTTCGTCCACGTCCTCCGGCGGTGTCTCGCTCGTCTCGCCCGACATCGCAGCGTTGTAGTACAGGCCGTCGCCGATCAGCATCACCGCTCGGGCGACGGCGGGGTCCTCGAGCGCGTCGGTGAGAACGTCCAGCCAGCCCTGGCGGATGCGGTGCAGTGCCTGCCGTGCGCGTTCGTTCGCGCCCTGGCTCAGACGCGTGGTCGCGATGATGGCTCGGTCGATGGGGGTGTCGGCGTACACCGAGGTGTGAATGTAGTACGCCGCAGGACCTTCCGGGGCTGTACGCATGAGTTCGGCGTCGTCGGCGGCGAGCTGTTCGACATGTTCGGCAAGACCCTCGATCAGGGCTGCTTTCGACGGGAAGTGGTAGAGGAGGCCGCCTTTGGAGACGCCGGCGGCGGCCGCGACCGCGTCGAGGGTGGCGGCTCGTTCACCGTGTTCGAGAAGGACCGACACGAATGCGTCCACAAGTTTGGTGCGGGCGGCAGGTGGGGGTGGCACCAGGCGATCCTACGACCTTCGTTACTATACCGTCCAGCTGGTACAGTAACGAACATTCCGGCCTTGACTTCGAAAGCACGAGATCCATGTCCACCACCCCTGTTTCCCCGCCCGACCTCTCATCGAGCGCCAAGGCGGGTCCTCGTGAATGGGCCGCGCTCGCGGTGCTCATGCTTCCGGTGCTGCTCGTCTCGGTGGACAACACCGTTCTGGCCTTCGCGCTGCCCGAGATCTCGTCGGCACTACAGCCCACCGGAGCGCAGCAGTTGTGGATCATCGACATCTACCCGCTGGTGCTTGCCGGTCTGCTCGTCGCGATGGGCAGCCTCGGTGACCGGATCGGGCGCCGACGCCTGTTGCTCATCGGCTCGACGGGATTCGCCGCCGTCTCCGTTGCGGCCGCCTATGCACCGTCCGCCGAATTGCTGATCGTCGCCCGCGGTGCGCTCGGCTTCTTCGGCGCGATGCTCATGCCGTCCACGCTGTCCTTGTTGCGCAACATCTTCCTCGACGGCGACCAGCGACGTTTCGCCATCGCGATCTGGGCGTCGTGCTTCGCGGCCGGCGCCGCACTCGGCCCGATCGTGGGCGGATTCCTGCTCGAGCATGCATGGTGGGGCTCGGTCTTCCTGCTCGCCGTGCCCGTCTTGATCCCGCTGCTCGTGCTCGCACCGATGTTCGTTCCCGAGTCGAAGGACCCGAACCCCGGCCGGGTCGACGTGGTGAGCATCGGACTGTCCATGCTCGCGCTGGCGCCGCTGGTATATGCGATCAAACGCCTCGCCGGCGACGGGACGGGTCCCGCCGCGCTCGTTCCCGCAGCAGTGGGGGTGCTCGCGCTGGTGCTCTTCGTCCGGCGGCAACTGCGCCGGAGCGACCCGATGCTCGACGTCCGGCTGTTTCGGGTACCGGCCTTCTCGGGCGCCGTCATCGTCAACCTGCTGTCGGTGTTCTCGCTGGTGGGTTTCCTGTTCTTCGTCTCGCAGCACCTGCAACTCGTCATCGGCCGCAGCCCGATGCAAGCCGGCATCGCTCTCGTTCCGGGACTGGCCGTCATGGTCGTCGCCGGGATGTCGGTGGTGCTGCTGGTGCGGTGGATCCGGCCGTCGTCGATCATCGTTGCTGCGCTGCTGTTGTCCGCGGTCGGCTACGGGCTCGTGTTCCTGATGGCCTCGCCGTCGGCCGTCACACCGATCATCGTCGCGTTCGCGGTGCTCGGCGCGGGCATCGGTGCGGCGGAGACGCTTTCGAACGACCTGATCGTCTCGAGCGTGCCCCCGACGAAGGCCGGTGCGGCGTCGGCGGTGTCGGAAACCGCGTACGAGATGGGTGCCGTGCTCGGAACCGCCGTACTCGGCTCGATTCTCACTGCGTCGTACACGTCCCACTTCACCGTTCCCGCCGGGATCGATGAGGCGCGGGCGGCCGCTGCGCAACAGACTCTCGGCGGCGCGCACGCGGTGGCCGAGACACTGCCCCCGGCGCAGGCCGAAGCTCTCCTGGCCGCCGCCGGATCCGCGTTCGACAGTGGAGTGGCGATCACGTCGGCGATCGGCGCCGCGCTGATGGTCGTGTCCGCGGTCGTCGCCTGGCGGATGCTGCGTCCGCGGCAGAGTGGACACGTCCGGGGCCCGGATTCCCTCGTATGAATCTGTAGGGCGGACGAACACTCGCGGTTACTTATTATTCCGCGTCACGTTAATCTGGGCGCCATACGTACTTCCAGTGCTGCGCGACATCGGGGGAGAACATGATCAGTCGTGTCGTCACCAACGGACCGACCCGGCTCCACGTCGTGGAGGAAGGCAACCCGGACGGACCGACTCTCGTCCTCGTCCACGGCTGGCCCGACACGCACGCCCTATGGGATCGGGTGACGCCGCTGCTCGCCGACACCTTCCGGATCGTGCGCTTCGACAATCGCGGCGCCGGGAAGTCCACCGTCCCCCGGGCCGTCGAGGACTACCGGCTCGAGCACCTCGCCGCCGACCTGTTCGCGGTGATCGACGCGGTCAGCCCGGACGAACCGGTACACCTGCTCGGTCACGACTGGGGTGCGGTCCTGTGCTGGGAAGCGGTATGCGAGCCGGTCGCCACCGGACGGATCGCGTCGTACACCTCGGTATCGGGGCCGAACCTGGACCATCTGGGCCTGTGGATGCGCCGGCGGGCGGGGGAGTTGCGGCTCCTCGGCCCCGGCGAGCAGGCGCTGGCCTCGTCCTACACCCTGTTGTTCCAGATCCCCGGAGTGCCGGCGCTCGTGCTGCGGGCATGGTTCGCCCGTCGCTGGCCCGCCTTCGTCGGACTCTTCGACCGGACGGACCCCGCGGCAATCGGGCCGGTCGCGCCGACCCTGCCCGACGACATGGCGCACGGACTGAAGCTGTACCGCGCCAATCTGCGTAGGCGGCTCGCCGGTCCGCGTGAGCGACGGACCGCGGTTCCCGTCCAGCTGGTTCTGAATCTGCGGGACCGGGCGGTGCGGCCGGTCGGGTACGAAGACACCGACAGATGGGTGACCGATCTGCGCGTGCACCCGTTGGATGCAGGCCACTGGTCACCTCGTTCGCATCCCGCTGAACTCGCCGACGCGACCGCCCGGTTCGTCCGCGACGTCGAGGCCGCTACCCGTCTGTAGCACCCAGGACCCGGCAGCTCAGGGTCCTACGGGATAACCGCTCGTGATCGCCACCCGGTTCCACGCGTTCATCACCACCGCGAGCCAGCCGACCGCAGACGCCTGCGCGGGCGTGAGGGACCCGTCGTCCCAGGCGTGTGCGTCCGGCACCGACAACCGCGTGACCTGCTCGGCCAGCGCGAGGGCCGCGCGCTCCTGGGACGTGAAGTACTGCGACTCCCACCACGCGGCCACTACCGCCAGCCGGTCGCTGGTCTCGCCCTTCCCGAGGGCATCACGGGTGTGCATGCGCAGACAGAACGCGCATCCGTTGATCTGTGAGATCCGGATCTTGACCAATTCGGCGAGCAGCGGGTCCAGATCGACCTGCCGGACTGCTTCTTCGGCCTGCTCGTTGAGACTCACCAGTTGCTTGTATGCGACGGGGTGTTGCTTCCCGAGATTGACGACGCTCATCCGGCTTCCCTTCGAAGGTTGGCGGCAGAACAAGTCTGTCAACGACGACCGGATTCCATCGGGAATCGGTGTGTTTCCGGTGCTCCTCGTTTCGCGTCGGTGCGAGCGCGCAAGCTCGGTGGTCTCACGCCGTGCCGGGGTAGGTCACGACACCGTCGGCACCGGCCTCCGGTACAGCACCCCACTGGCCCAGTCGATGCTGCCTCGGCTCGGAGCATGCCGCTGACGCCGGTCATGACGCGGTCCGAGCCCTCCGGTGGGCGCTGCTGCAGCAGGTCGACGAGACTCAGGGGCGCAGCGCCGGTCAATCGCTCGACCACCGTCACACGATGCCGGTGAAAAGGGGACGGTTCCGAATAGGCATTACCCGATGGATGCCGTCGGCGCGGTGTTAGCTTGACGGCATGTCGTTGCCCGAACCGCGGTCGCAGGGGGGCGAGCCGGGAGGCCACAAGGGCGCAGAACCCCACGGTGGCTCCTTGGCGGGCAAACTCAACTGGTTGCGCGCAGGTGTGCTCGGCGCGAACGACGGCATCGTGTCGACCGCGGGCCTGGTGGTCGGCGTCGCGGCAGCGACGCCGACGGAACAGACAATTCTGACCGCCGGTGTCGCCGGTCTCGCGGCGGGAGCCGTGTCGATGGCACTCGGTGAATACGTCTCGGTGAGCACTCAGCGTGACACCGAACAGGCCGCATTGGTCGCGGAACGGCGCGAGCTCGAGGTGATGCCGGAGGCCGAACTGGCCGAGCTGGAGGATCTGCTCGAGAGCTGGGGGCTCTCGGAGAGCACGGCCCGGACCGCAGCCGAGGAGATGACCGCCCGGGATCCGCTCGCTGCGCACGCGCAGGTGGAACTGAGGATCGACCCGGCCGAGCTGGCCAATCCGTGGCTCGCCGCGCTGTCGTCGGCGGTGTCGTTCACGCTCGGGGCGCTGGTGCCGCTGCTGGTCATCGTGTTCGCGCCGGACGGGGTGCGGATTCCGGTGACGTTCGCGTCTGTGCTCGTCGCGCTGGCGATCACCGGGACGACGAGTGCGTGGCTCGGGGGAGCCCGGCGCGGACGAGCCGTGGTGCGCGTCGTGCTCGGAGGCGCGCTGGCAATGGTGGTGACGTACGCAATCGGGCAGATCTTCGACGTAGCCGTCTAGTCCGACAAGCGATCCGGCCCGCCCAGGACAGGCGGGCCGGATCGGCAGGTGGTGGAGGCCGAGTCGGCCGCGGAGGGTGTCCGCTGAGCTTACGGCTGCAGCAGCACGCTGAGACCCCGCTCGAAGTCGGCGACGCGCCGTTGCAGGGCGTGGTGGCCACCGTTGACGAGCTCGGACACCCGGACGATCCCTGCGGTGTCGGCGACCTGATTGAGGTTGCGTGACGTCCAGTACCAGGCGGCGGTGGTGAACGCGTTCTCCTTCGTGGCGAGCAACTCGGGGTTCGCAACGAAGTCGACACCGGTGTGCTGGCTCAACTTCTCGTAGTTGTGACGGCCCGTGATCTGGATAGCACCGCGGCCCTTGTACCGCTCGCCGTCTCCCGGCTGGGTGTTGCCGAGGTCGGCGCGGCCCTCGTAGGCACGTCCGGACGCGTACTCCTCGAAGGTGCGGAAGGAATCGGACTCGACCGCAAGCTGTGCGATGAACGCCGCCTGACGGACCGGCGTGTCGATGCCGTTTTGCAGCATCGCGTCGTTCAGCGGGGCGATGAATTCGTTGATCTTCTCCGGCGCGACACCCGGCACGATGCGCGCCAGCTCGTCGGGCGTCACGGTGGGCGGTGCCGGAGCCGGCTCGACCACCGCGGGTGCCTCCTCTGTGGCCTCGGTCGACTCTGTGGGCTCGGTGGCCTCCGTCGACTCGGTGGCCTCCGGGGACTCGTCGGAATCGGCGGTCGCGGTAACCTCCGTCTTGGCCCACCCGGCAGTGGAGAGGGCCTGGAAGTCCAGGGAGACGAGCAGACCACCGGGCTCCTGGTACCGAGTGGGCGCGGAGACCGGGGAAGCGTCAGCAGTGGCGGTACCGACTCCGACGCCGGTGGTGATCACGGCCGCGGCGGCGATGGCAGCGCGAATACGGCGCGAGGATGAAACGGACATGAGTCTTGCTCCAAGATTCGGCCGAAAGTTCGATCCGGCCTACTAGCAGGGGCTCGCGGACGTTATCGAAAGGAGATCTTTTCTCGCGTGTCGATTGCCCGTTGAGCTGTTTTAAGGTCACAACCAGGTAACGTCGCAGCTAGCGAGCTTTTCAAGGCATCGTGCTCGAGGCCATTCCCGCCCGGCCCGGGTGACGCGCACCGCATCCGAGCTCGATCCATCGCCTTTCGCATCGCCCGGCGATCTTGCTCGGGGACTGGCGGGCTGGGGCGTCGACGGTTTGCTCGCCGTACCGCTGAGCCTTGGAGCGTGTGCCAAATTTATTGTTCGGCAAAGTAATTCGGTAAGACATCTCCGAAAGGCGGCCCTCGATCCGGCCCGCTCGCTCGATCGATGGAGCCGCGCGAATCGTTCGGGCACGACCTATCCCCGCCTAGCGCGGAAAATGCCTCATCGTTACCGAGTGCGTGACCGGATCGTGCTGCAGGACACAGCCGCGAGTGCGTCCCGTAACCGGTTGTTGACCTTCACAGATCGAGTTGCCGGCGTGTAACCGGTGGGACTTCTGGTCACCGAATGACACGATGGGATTGATGTGAAATCTGTTGTGAGAGTAAGGGGAGAAGGCGTGCGATGCGGAGCGGAAGTCGTGGGATCCGAAGCCTCGGACATGGCGTAGCGGAAGACCCGGACGTTCCGGTCGGAGGCCGCGACTGGCGGCGGTACACAGCCGCCAGTCGGCGAAACCCGCCGGAGTCCACCGGCCGCCCTGTCGTCGAGCTGCCGAGGGTGACAGTAGGCGTAGGTACGGCGCAGAGGCCTGGGTACCTATCTGGTCCGGGAGGACCCGAAAGGCGGATACTCGGCGTCGTGGATGATGCCGCGAACGAGCCGGACCGCAGGACCGCGCCGGAGCTTCACGGGCTTCTCGAGGAGCTGGAAGCGCGAGAACCCATTTTTCACCATCCTCCGACGGGATTTACTCGGGAGGAGTTCGACAGACTCGTCGACCCGCATTTCTGGGAGACGGGAGCGTCCGGGCGTCGCTACAGCCGGGAGTACGTCTGGTCGATTCTCGAGGAGCGAAGTCGATCCGCTCCGCCCGGCACGCTCGACTGGCAGACGAGCGACTTCCAGTTGCGTGAGCTCGCGCCGTCCACCTACCTGTTGACCTACACCCTGCTGCACCAAAGCAGGCTCACTCGCCGGGCGACCGTGTGGCAGGACCGCGCAAGCGGCTGGACGATCCTCTATCACCAGGGAACACCGGTCGCCGAACCGTAAGAGCGCATCGATGACAAGGGCCTCGCTGTCCACGCGGTGGGATAGGTCGCGGGTGGTTACCCTCGAACCATGACTGCAGTTCCCGATTTCACGAGGGGCCCGAACATCGCGGTGCCCGGTCTCGAGAGCACCTTCGCCGACGAGTTCGGCGACCTCACGGTGCCGTGGAAGGGTGCACAAGCTCCTGATCCCGCACTGCTTGTGCTCAACGAGCAACTGGCATCCGAACTGCGGCTGGACACCGAGGGGTTGCGCAGCGAGGAGGGCGTCGGTGTGCTGTCCGGATCGGCTGTGCCCGACGGGGCCGCGCCGGTGGCGATGGCATACGCGGGTCACCAGTTCGGCGGTTATGCCCCGCTCCTCGGAGATGGACGGGCCCTGCTGCTCGGTGAACTCGCCGACGAAGCCGGACGGCGAGTCGATCTGCATCTCAAAGGCTCGGGGCCGACGCCGTTCTCCCGCGGCGGTGACGGGTTCGCCGTCGTCGGCCCGATGCTGCGCGAATACCTGGTCAGCGAGGCTATGTACGCGCTCGGCATTCCCACGACGCGAGCTCTCTCTGTAGTTGCCACCGGCGCACACGTGCCCCGAAACGGACTCGAGCCCGGGGCTGTGCTCGCTCGGATCGCCGCGAGCCACCTCAGGGTCGGGACCTTCGAATTCGCGGTGCGACGGGGCGAGGTGCTGCCGCGGCTCGCCGATTACGCGATCGGCCGCCACTATCCGGAGCTCACCGGACTTCCCGCGACGGGTGACGACAACCGCTATCTGCGGTTTTTCGAGGCCGTGGTCGAGGCGCAGGCGTCACTGGTGGCGAAGTGGGTGCTCACCGGTTTCGTGCACGGAGTGATGAACACCGACAACACGACCATCTCCGGGGAGACCATCGATTACGGCCCGTGTGCTTTCCTGGACGCGTTCGACCCGGCCGCGGTGTTCAGTTCGATCGATCATGGGGGCCGCTACGCGTTCGGTAACCAGCCCGCGGTCCTGAAATGGAATCTGGCGCGGTTCGCCGAAACGTTGCTGCCCTTGATGGCGTCCACCCCGGACGATGCGATTACCGCGGCGTCGGGCGTGCTCGACACCTTCGACGAGCGTTACGACGCCCACTACACGGCGGGGATCGCAGCGAAACTCGGCGTCGCCGGCACACACATCGACCGGGCGCTGGTCGACGACCTGCTGTCGTTGATGGAAGGATCGGGCGCCGACTGGACGGGGACCTTCCGTGCTCTTGCCGAGGAGCTACGGGGACACCCCGCATCTCTCGACAGCCTCCTGCCCCGGACGGATATCGGCCCCTGGCTGGAACGCTGGAACGAGGTCCTGGCGCAGCAGGGTAGGGGACCGGCGGCCACCGCGGACGCGATGGACAACGTCAATCCGCTCTACATCCCCCGAAATCACCAGGTCGATGCTGCTCTCCGCGCCGCCACCGACGGAGACCTCTCGCCCTTCACGACCTTGCTCGAAGTCGTGACGCATCCGTTCGAGAAGCGCGACGAATGGTCGGACTACGCCGCCCCCGCCCCACGACAGTTCAGCGAGTCCTTTCAGACATTCTGCGGGACCTGATACGGCAGCTTTCGGAGAACACGGCGGTCAGCTTTCGACGACGGTGCCGCAGATGCCGCATTCCTCGAACTCCCGGCGATTCCACCGCGCGACCGGAATGAAGAACAGTGTGAATTGCTTGTACTCACGCAGCCTTCTCCACTGAGTTGTGTTGTGGCAGCGCGGACACGTGCGAGTGTGCCCTTCGCCGAGGTACTGCCTTTTGGTGCCGTAGCCGAAGAGAAAGAACATCGCGTCAGCATAGGCCGATATACTCCCGCCGTGACCGAGGCGACGACCTACAAGTCCGACCTGATCCACCAACTCCAGGACCTCCGTGACTCGGTTCTCTGGAAACTGGAAGGCCTGTCGGAGTACGACCTCCGCCGTCCGCTGACGCCGACGGGCACGAACCTGCTGGGTCTGGTCAAGCATCTGGCGAGTTGCGAATTCGGCTATTTCGGTGAGGTATTCGCACGACGGCCTCCGGTGGACTTTCCCTGGCAACATCCCGACGCTTCCGAGAACGCCGACATGTGGGCGACGCCCGCCGAGTCGAAGCAGTTCATCGTCGACGACCTCTACCGTCGCTCCTGGGAACACGCCGCGCAGACTTTCGACGAATGCGACCTCGATTCGATCGGGCGCGTCCCGTGGTGGAGGGACGCACGTATCACCTTGCACCAGGCTCTGATGCGCATGATCATCGAGACTGCGCGGCATGCCGGACATGCCGACATCGTCAGGGAGACCATCGACGGATCCGCGGGATTGTCGGAACGTGTCGACAGCCTCCCTTACACGGACGGCGCCCGATGGCGCGCACACGTCGCACAGGTCCAGGCCGCGGCCGACGCGTTCCGCTGAGAGTTGACGGGCACCGTCGCCCAGGGTCCCGAGCCGCACGAAACCTGTTCAGGGCGACGTGCATCGAGTGAATGAGCATCGTGGTCGATAATCGGCTGTCGGAAGCGAACTGTCCCGCCCGGTGGATTTCCTGGTCGGTGACGCCTACTGGAACAGGGGGTAGTCGCGCGATCAGATTCGGAAGCAGTTCGTGAGCGCCTGGAAGATCTGTCAGGGAGGGCCTGCGCCGACGTAGGGGTTCAGTCCTCGCGCCCGACCCCACGATCGGGTGCACTCATGTCGCCGGTCCTGGGGGTGCCTTCGCCGAGTCCGTAACGCAGGTACACGGTGCCTTTCGGATCGGCGACCGGTGGTGCGAGGAGCGTGACGTTCGTCGGCACCTCGCCGCCGTCGAACACCTTCTTCCCGACCCCCAGCACGATCGGGTGCACCCAGAGGTCGAGGCGGTCGTAGAGTTTTTCGCGCAGGAGGGTCTGCACCAGATTCAGGCTTCCGACGACCTTGATGTGCTCGTGCCGGTCGCGGACCTCGCGCACCGCAGCGACCAGATCGGGCCCGAGCTTCGTGGACCCCGCCCACGAGAGGTCGGGGTTGCCGCGGGAAGCCACATACTTCGGAACCGAATTGAACAATGTGGCGATCTCGCTGTCCTCACCGCCTTTCTGGTGGGGCCAGTATGCGGCGAACACGTCATAGGTTCGACGACCGAGAAGCAGTGCGTCCGTGCCCTCGTACGCGGCACCGATCTGCGCTCCGGTCACCGCGTCCAGCAGGGGTGCTTGCCAGCCGCCGAACGGGAATCCCACCGGGTCCTCCTCGGGGCCGCCGGGCGCTTGCCCGACGAGGTCGAGCGTGGTGAACAGTTCGATCTCGATGAGGCCCATGCCCGTACCTCCTCGTCGTGGTTCCTCGGTCGGAGAGGTAGACCGAGCCGGGTAGGCATACTCATCGCACATCGTTCTTATCGCATATCGGCGTTGTCGAAGCGCCGCAACGGACCTTGTTTCTCACCTATTCTTTCCCGATGGGACTACTCCGGTACTCCATCAACGTCACTCTGGACGGATGCTGCGATCATCGCGCGGTCCCCGCGGAGGAAGAGTTGCAGGAGTTGCACCGTCACCACACCGCGAACCTCGAGCGGGCGGACGCGCTGCTCTTCGGTCGCGTGACGTACGAACTGATGGAGTCGGCGTGGCGATTGTCGCCGTCGTCAGCAGACAATCCCGAGTGGACGGACCCGTTCGCCCGGACGATCGACGCAGCGAAGAAGTACGTCGTGTCGAGCACGCTCCCGAGTGTCGACTGGAACGCGGAACTCGTACAGGGGGACCTGGCCGAGGCGGTGCGGAAACTCAAACAGGAAGCGCCCAACGGTCTGTTCGTCGGAGGCGTGCGACTCCCGCTCGCGTTGGCCGAGCTGGGGCTGATCGACGAGTACGAGTTCGTGGTGCAGCCCAGGATCGCCGGCCACGGGCCGACGTTGTTCGCGGGGTTGTCGAAGCCCCTCGAACTGCGCTTCCTGGACCGGCACGAGTTCGGTGCGGGCACCGCGGCAATGCGGTACGAACCGCGCCGCTAACCATCGACGAGTGCATTGCTCGACACAACCTGCGATCCTGTGCCGTGACCCGTTCGAGTCGCTCGGGTCGTCCGGCGAACAACCTTGATTGCGGTGAATGATGGCGAACGATCATGACGACACGGCCGGGGCAGCACGAGTGCGTGCCGCCGCGATCGCGATTTGGCTGGCGACATTTGGAGCGGTGCTCGCGATAGGTGGCGTGGTCGTCGCTTTCCATCCGGACATTCCCGCGACTGCAGGCGGCTCGATGATCGCTGCAGGACTGGTCTCGGTTGTGTTCTTCGGTTATCGCGCCCGGCTGAACAACTCGTAGGACGCGTCGGGTCGCTGCGCACCGGCGAGGTCGCGTCGGCGCTACTCGGCCTTCTTCCGCTTCTTCTTTCGCTGCTTGCGGGAGCGCGCCCGTGACTGCCGCCGGGCGGATGTGTTCGGTTTCTCGGCCTTGTCGGTGGCGCCGTCCGGCGCGGTGTTCGATTGTTCTTCGAGGAGCGAACGCGCCATCTCCTTGCGGAGACTGTTCATGAGTTCGGGTGAGCGGAGGAGAAACGTGGCCTCCTGCAACGCGAGATATCGCTTCTTCGAGATCAGCACTGCCTCAGTGTGTTTCCCGGCGATCTCGACCGCAACGGTGTCGTCGTTGACTTCGCGCACCAGCGCACCCAACCGCTCGCGAGCGAACTTGACCGTGGTTGCTCGCACTCCCGCCGACTCCATTCCCCTGCTCTACCGACCCCCGGCACCCTCGTTCCCCGGACCGGAAACAGTCCGGGGACACGACGCGGCGCATCACACCGTTGCAGGGGCCACTGTATAGACCCGGGGCGAATGCGCGGACCGGACGTGCTCAGGGCGCCGGGGAGAATCAGGGAGCGACGTACCCTCCGATACCGGGGAGCGACGGTTGTCCGGCATTGGGGTAGCCCTCGGCCCCGACGATGGCGACGGTGATGGCGACGGGTCCCGATCCGGTGTCGACCGTGGGCGCATCGGGCAGTGAACCGTATGGCGTGCAGGGCCGCAGGCTCGTGGAGCCGCTGGTGCCGTTCGCCAGATTCACATAGTTGATGCGGACGAGCGTGAGCGCAGCGCTGGTCCAGCACGGCGCGTCGCTCACGGGCAGGGTGAAGGTCGTCCGGCCCTTTCCGGGAGACGAGGCGTTCACAGAGGAGAAGAGCAGATCCGGAAGTCCGAGTCCGGTGATCTGCACGCCGACAGCGGGAATTTGATAGACGGAGATCGGAGTAGAGGTCAGCGTGGGGCCGACGGGGTCGGCTGCGGCGGCGGGCGCTCCCGCTACCGCCACTCCGGCGGCGGTGAGCGCCGTACCGGTCAGAATCGAAAGCCGTGTGGAGACGCGCATGGTGTTTCCTTTCGGTTCGGTGAGATTCGATCCGGAATAGGAGAGCGGGTGTTCGGTGATGCCCCGACGAGGCCGGTGGGTATTGCGGAGACCGATCCGTGCGGGTGTGTCATGCCCCGATCATCGTGGGAAATTCGACGTTCATTACACAATCGGCGAAAATAGCCGGGGTTTTCTTTGGCCGGGACGGCGTTTCGGATAATGAGCTGGCTTCGGTAGTGAATCGTGGAATCCGTGCCGAGACTTTGCAATGTTCGCGAAACTAATTGTATATCTGCTTCGGTCGCCGAATCCGCATTCGCCGTCTGCACGTGGCTAGACGAATTCGAGTGACCCCTCCACTGGCTGCGCCACCTTCCGGGAACCGGGGGATCCCAACGCAATTGCGAGGTCCGAGCCGTCGTGCTCGGCCAGCAGTTCTCCGCCGGACCACACCAGCAATGTCGCGGCAACGGTGTGCTCGGCCACCGAATGCGACAGGTCGTAGTGCGCGCAACCGGGAACACCGGCGTACGTGATCCACAGGTCGAACCCGGTCATGAACAAGTCCAGATCGAACTGCACACACAAACTGAGCAACTCGCTTCGCCCCGTATCGTCGACGCCCGCGAACGCTTCGTCCAACGCCAGCAATCGCGGCGCATGTGGATCCGCCGAATCGAGCATCACGTGCGCCGCCGCGAACAACGGCAGATGCAACGACACCGACTGCTCACCGCCCGACAACGCCGAATGCCGCGCGGGTGTCAGCTTGTCGTCGCTCCCGTCCGCACCGATGAGACTGAACGAGAACACCCGCCAACGGCGGTAATCGAGGGTCGTGGCCAGGATCTCCGGGTACGAGCGCTCCGGATGCGCGGCCCGTTCCGCACGGATCCGGGATGCGAAGTGCGCCCGGATGCCGGCGAGGTCTTCCGCCGACAGCGCCGCAGCGTCGCGGTCGAGCAGTTTGCAGACCGCGCGCGCCTGGTCGTCCAGATCGTCCGCGAGCACCCAGTGCACGCCGATCGTGTTGCCCGAGGACATATGCCGTTGCCGCATCTCGGCGCCCATGCGTGCGATGAGATCTCGCGCGTCGACGGTGCGTTCGTGGATCTGCTGGGACAGAGCCGCCAGTAGTGCGTCTTCGAGGATGCGGCGCTCGGAGTCGGTCAGCAGCAATTCCTGCTCGCGACGCGCGTGCGCGATGCGCACCGCGAAGTGCCCGACCGACGAGTACCCCTGTTCGTCCTGCACCTGCACCACGGTCAGCCCTTCGGGCGCATCCCACTGCAACCGGTAGTCCTGACTACGCGCAAGTTCCGTATCGAACTCCTGCACGGCAGCAGTGAGCGCGGTGCGCGTGGACTTGCGAGCCGATTCACTGGCGGTGACCGTGTCCGTCGCCGCTGCCAGCGATCGGAACAGCGCCTGCACCTCAGCCGGGAAGACAGGAACGTCGGCGTCGGATTCCGCATGCTGAATCCGGTACAGCAGTTGGTCGGTGTCCAGCCACGCCGCGGTGCTCGCCGGCCACGCGTGCGGTTGCTCGATCGCCAGCAGCGCCAGCAGGTCCGGCCGCGCGAAAGGCGCCAGCCGCTCGGCGTCGGCGCGGGATTCCGCCAGCGCTGAACGCAGGGTGTCCTCGGCGGCGGTATGCGCGGCCTCCGACTTGCCGATCCGTTCGATCGCCGCCTCATACGCCTTACGCGCGGCACGCTGGGAGGACTTCGCCGACTCGATCCGGGCCCGAGCCTGCTCGAGTCGCACGTCGATCCGGTCGGCGCCGGCACCGAGCGCGTCGCGCAGTGTTTCGAGTTTCTGTCGCTGAGCGGTGAACGACTCTTCGGAGATCGCCGATTGTTCGGCGGCTTCGTCGGCGACGCGGCGTGCCTCGTCGAGCCGCACCTGCGCCTCCCGTACCCGCTCGCCGGTGGCGGCGTGCTCTCGCAACGCCCGCAGCAGTGCCTGTCCCTGCGAGCGGAAGTGCCGCACTGCAGCTTCCAGGCTGTCGAGTTCCCGGGGGTGGTAGGGCACGCGGTGTCGTGCGGCGGTCGAGCGCAGGTGCTGCTGCCGGGTAGCGAATTCCGCCAGTGCCTGATCGAGATCGCGGTCGGCGGCCGCAGCCGCCTCGGTGGACGTCCGCAGTGCCCCCGCGCACTCGGTGACTTTTCGCAATGCGGCAAGCACCGAACCGGTGCGGGGCACCGAGGCGGCGGCCTCGTCGAGCCCGGCCAGCCGGTCCCCGAGGATGCGATGTTGCTCGCGCAACGACTCCACCGTCGAACGTGCTTCGGCGACCGCACGTTCGAGTTCTGTCACCCGCAGTTGTCGCCGGCGTGCGCGGGCCGTCGCCCCGATGAACTCCGCGTGGGTCTTGACGTGCCGGCCCACCTGAGTGCCCTGCCGGAAACCGCCCGTGACGTCCACCGACACTGCGACCCCGCCGGCCGGTGTGGATGTCAGCGCGATCGACTCGAGCACATCGGCGACATCGCGCTCGGGAACCTCCGTATCGGGTTCGGGCACCAGGACATCGGCCAGCGTCGGCCCCGACGGCCGAAGCGGCGCCGGCACCGCGACGAGGAACTGTTCCGACTCGGTGGCCGGTAACTCGCCGTTCCCGGCCCAGATCCATCCGTCGAGCAGGTTCGCGGCTTGCAGTGCCGCCTCGATTCCGGCTGCGTCCGCTGCGGTGACGTCGTCACGGAATCGCACCAGGCGCCACAGCGGTGCACCCGGCAGCGACTCCCGGCTTCCTGTCCGCGCCGGGAACGGCGGGGGAGCGTCGTCGTGTTCGGCTTCCACGTCGGTCCGCTCGGCGTCGAACTCCGCGATCCGCACCCCGAGGGCCTCGATCTCGGAGGTGAGCGCGCGTCGTCGGAACCGGAGTTCCTCGAGCGCGGGGGCCGTGCGGATGCCGAGCGCGGAGGCGGGTGTCGGGGCGTCGTCCTGCCCGGCGGTCGCGATCGCGGAGTCCAGTGCGTCGAGCAGATCCGACGAAATGCCTTCTACGGCATATCGTTCTGCGTGCTCTGTCCACCATGTCCGCAGGTCGTTCGCCGTCTCCGCTCGCGTCGTGTCGACCACCGCTTCCGCCGCGTCCACCGCGGCGGCGGCCGACTCGCGTTGCGTGCGACTGCGCGTCGCCGCTGCCTCCGCACGCGTTCGCGCTGCCGCGGCGGCGTCCACGTTTCCGGCGGCCGCCCGGACCGCCCGCACGTCGGCATCGCGTTCCTCCGCGTGCGCGTCGAGCGCGGTGACGAGCCGATCGGTCCGATCGAGATACTCCGCACCGCGCCAGTCGATGCCCGCGTCTTCGGCGGCCTCGTGAAGCGCATCCTCGCAGCGGGTCCGCGTGGACACTGCTGCGGCGAGGGCGGACTCGGCCCGCTCGAGTTCGTCGGCGCGCTGCGCGACGGCGCGCTGAGTCCGCTCTGCCTGCTCGGCCTGCACCGCGGTGGTGCGTTGGAGGTTCGCGACCGCCTGCGCAAGGTCGTCGAGTTGCTGTTTGCCCTCGTATGCGCCGGAGCGTTGCAGGGCGTCGAGATTGGCGCGGGCCTGTTCGAGATCCCGCTCGGCCACGGCGAGGGTTTCCTCGGCCTGTGCGCGAGCCGCGGCGGCCCCTTCTCTGTCGGCCACGGCAGAGCGCAACGACTCGACTGCGGCCCGGACCGTCGCGAGACGCATCCCCACCTGGTCGACCTCCGAGCGTGCCTGCTGCCGGAGATAGTTCGAGTACACGGCGACGAAACTCTGCGCCGCGTCGTCGGCCGCGGCCAGCGATTCGAGCGTCCGCGCCACCTCCTCCATGTCGGAGAACGACCGGGCAGCTTCGACCAGCAGTTGGTCGTCGAGTGGGCGGAGACCGTCGGTCAGCGCCTGGGACAACCCCTTCGGATCGAGGTTCTTCGCCAGCTGCGGGCGCCGCAACGTGAGGATCAGGTTGATCAATTGGTCGTATCGCTGCGCACCCAGCCCGAACATGCGCGCGTCGATGGCCGCCCGGTAATCCACCGGCCGGTCGGTGACGGCGTCGGCGCCGACTTCCTCGATCAGCTGTTTCCGGGTGAGCGGCCGGTCTTCGGTGTCGAGCAACGAGAAATCGACACCCACACGTCCGTCGACGACGAAATACCAGCGCGTGACCTTGTCGTTTCCCCGCGTGGCGCGCATGCCGACCCCGACCGTGACGGCCTCCGGGTCCTCGGCCCGGCCGCGGCAGAACTCCATCCACACATAGGAATACGCGCTGTCCTGCCCCTGGTAGAGCAGGTTCGAGCGCATCGTGCGTTCTTCGCCCGCGAACGGGTTGAGCCGGCGCGGTTCGATGCGCCCGTCGAACACGAACGGGAACAGCACCTCGAGAGCCTTCGTCTTACCCGACCCGTTGGGGCCACGGAGCACCAGGCGCCCGTCCGCGAACGAGAACTCTTGATCCCGGTAGTCCCACAGATTGATGATTCCGGCGCGGGTGGGCCGGAAACGGGCACTACTCATGACTCTCCGTCTCGCTTTGTCTCGTCCGGGAACAGGTCGATCTGCGGATCTCGTTTACGCACACTGACGGTCGCACCCCGGAACCGCGCCAACGCGGGCAGTGCGAGTACGCCACCCGGCACCCGGGCGATGAGGTCCAGTTTCGCGAGCAGAATCACCGCCGCGTCCGTGAGGCCGGCCGGATCCGCTTGCCATTGCGCCGCGAAGGTGCGGCCGTAGGTGTCGACGAGCCCGCGGATGGTGCTCGCCAGCCACGCATCGTCGACCATCGGGTGCTCGGGCCGGACGCGCTCTCCGGCAAGATCGTCTCCCTGCACGCGGTCGGGTGGGCCGGTCACCGCCAACGCGGTGAACACCCCCGAGCGTGGAATTGCTGCGTCCACGGCCGCGACAAGGACGTCGTGCTCGTCAGGGGGGAGGGAAAGTCGCTCCGGCGCAGGCAGATCCGGGTCGAGCACCCGGTCGCAGATCTCTCCGGCCAGCAACAGTGCCACCTGCGCGACGGTGCCGGTGCCGGGGAACCGCAGGTCCGACAGGCGACCGGAGGTGTCCACCAGGGCCACGCCCTCCGCACGCCGCTCGGCCACCAGTCCGGTGAGCATTTCCAGGTCGGCGGTGGTGCGCGGCAGCGCGAGTTGCAATGCTTCGGCGTCGTCGAGTCCCTCGGCGTAGACGACGGGACGCTGGATCAGGGCGCGACGAACCCGCCGCGTCGCCTCGGCGGAACGCCGCCCGTCGGACACGGGGGCGCCGCCGGCCGGGTTCGCGAGCAGACCGCGCACCGAGTTCAGGTGCTGCAGCGCCAGCGGCGGACGGAACAATGCCGCCACGACCGACCGGTCGATGTCGTAGAGGGCTTCGCCGCTCTCGGGATCGCTCGCCCATCCACCCGCATCACCGTCGGCGAGGGAGATCGCCCCGCGCGCCGCGAGCCATGCCACCGCGTCGACGAAGGCGTCGCGGTCCGTCGCCCTGTCGGTGGCCAGATCCACTCCGTCGATCCGGGAGGCATCGGTGGCTACGTGGTCGGCCAGTTCGGACAGGCTGATCTGTCCACCTGCGCGGCCGAGCGCCGCAATGGCCAGTGCGAGGTAGGCATACCGCCGCCGGTCGAAGGGGCGGTCGGTGTGGGTGGCGGTACCGGCACCCGGGTCGAGCCGGTCCAGCACGGTGAACAACCTGGCCGTCGTTTCGGTGACTTCGAGTCGGTACCCGAGTGCGTCGAGCAGGTCGTCACGCAACTCGGTGGCCCACCGTCGCAGCAACGGCAGGGCGGCGCGATCGGGGAACGTCGACGTCACCAGGTGGTGGGTCAGGATCAGGCGCGCCGCACGCTGGTACGAATCGAGGTCGAGCGGCGCGATGGTACGTGCTTTCACTGCACATCCACGGTCAAGGCGTCCAGATACAACCGTCCGCGTGCAGTGCGCACCACCGTCGATTCGGTGCTGGGCCGCAACGTGAGTTTCACGCCGTTCTGGGTGCCGGACGTTCCGTCGCCGCGGACGCGTCCGCTCACCGGTACCCGCGCCGACAGCGCCGCGTCGATCAGGCTGAGCAGCACCTCGGTCTCCGGTTCGGTGAGTTCGCGCTCCCGCACCCCGCCGGACGCGAGGGACCGCGCCGCGTCGGTACGGCGCCGCTGGGTCTCCCACTGCACTTCACGCAACCGCCGCACGGCGGCGTCGTTGCGGTGCACCCGGCCGGGTGCACCGGCAGTCGGTGCCCGGCCTGTTTCGGCCAGCGTGCGCGAGATCTCGACCGGCGGTGCGTCCCACCACGACCGGTTGGCGGGCACCACGTCGGCGTCGGAGTGCGGCACCGAGAAATGCCGGGGACGGCCGAGGTCGAACACCGCCCCGAACAATGCGTGCGCGGCGTCCTCGCTGGGCGCGGCGGCGAACCATCCCGCCAGGTGCCTCAACTGCGATTCCCGGCTCACCCCGCCTCGGCGGGTCTCGGTGAGCCGGCGCAGCAGCGCCAGCACCGCCGCGATCGCACTCATCGTGCCCTCCCGCAACCGCTCGGCTTCGCTCGGCGCCGACCCCATGCCCACGAACCAGTGTTCGAGCCCGCGCCAGCGCTGGCGCCAGTCGGCTTCTCGTTCTTCGTAGGAGAGCAGGACCCTCTCGTCGTGCGCCGCAGCGAGGGCAGGTAGCCGCGCGGCGCCGGTGGCCTGGACCCGCGCGAGGGCGGCGGTGAGCTTCGGCGCATATCGTGCGAGATCGGAACTGAACTCCCGCATGTGCGACAGCAGGGCGTCCTTGTGGGTGAGAAACACTTCCGGTGTGATCTCGGTGGTGCGCACCAGGTCACCCAGCACGAGGTAGAACCGTGCAGCCCGTTCCGCCATGTCCGACAGGGTCGCATCGAGACGGTTCAGCTTCCGGTACACCAGTTCGCCGTCCCCGGCGTCGTTGGCATCGGCGAGTTCGGTCAGATCGGCGAGGAGATCGGCCAGGGCCAGCCGGGAGAGCGCGACATCTTGCCCGCGACCGGTCAGGACGTCGTCGACGGCGCGGAAGGCATAGAAGCCTTCCTGCCCGAACTGGTAGACGAAGTGCCGGTTGCGGTACTCCGCGAGGGTGGCTGCGCGGGTTCCGTCGTAGCTGCGTTCGAGCACGCCCCACGCGTGCAACTGCTCGAGCAGGGGCGCAATCTCCGACGAGGTCAGTGCTGCCGCGGGATCGTCACCGCCGATCCGGCCGAGCACAGCTTCGACGTCGGCTGCGTGCAGCAGCACGACATAGTTGGCGCGGGCATGATCGAACGCCCGGAGCACCCACAGATATTCGGTGCGTTTCTCGGCGGTCGCGAAGGAGAACAGCCGGAGCCGGCCGTCCCGCACCGTCGGGTCCTCGACCGTCCGGGTGCCGGATCGACCTGTTTCGTTCACCGTGACAGGGTAGGCGGACAGTCGCCCGGCGCCCGCATCACCCGCCGCCCGTGTCGGCGCACTTCCTTATTCTGGTCGTGCAACAACGCGCGACCGTAGGAGGGGAGATGTCCGATCCCGGGGCCGGTTCGGGTGCCACGACGTGGGATGACATGGCGCAATGGCTCGTCGCGTCGCTCACCGGCAGGCCGGTCGGATTCGTCCTCGAGATCGGCCCGCGCGACTATGTACCGTCCGAGGACGACCCCGAGGTCGTGTGCGCGCAGATCCATGTGCTCGCCGACGGTGTGCTCATGCTCCGCCGCTCGCGTATCGAGCTGTCTCACCTGTTGCTCGGGGACCACACCCCGGACGGGCTGGTCCTCGACCTGTGGCACTTCGACGGTCACTTCGAGGACTGCACCGACGGTTATCTGTTCTCCCGCGACGTCCGCCTTGTCGCCGACACCTGCATCGCCTGGTTCCGGGACGGCTGGAACACCGCGTCGGCCGGCGAACTGGGATGCAGCCTCCGGTTCCCCGACGAACTTCCTCGTACCGATACGACGATGCCGTAGCCCGCTGCGGAGATACGCACGCCCCGAACACACCGTGCACGGCGATCGATACCGAAGTGGTGCCTCGTTCTTCCCACGGGAAACGCCGCTGCCCTGTTGACTCGGCACTCAGCGGCCCTGACTCCCAGCACCGACACCGCATCGGCGCAGAGACGGTTCCCCTCATATGACGAATTCACCGACATCGCCACCGGACTCGAACGGAGGTTTCTCCGTCACGGACCCGCAGGAGTCGCTCGACCGTCTGCTGCGGGATCTGCGGACCCACACCGAGGGCCTCTCGACCAGAGAAGCCGAACGGCGGCTGACCCAGGTGGGGGCGAACGATCTGGTCCGGCAGAAAGGCGAGCCCGCCTGGCGCGAGCTGTTTCGCCAGCTCGTCCACCCCCTGGCGTTGTTGCTGTGGGTGGCGGCTCTCCTCGCCTGGATCTCCGATTCGGGGCCCCTGGCCGTCGCGATCGTCGTCGTCATCTTCCTGAACGCGGGATTCGCCTTCGTGCAAGAGCGTCACGCCGAACAAGCCGTGGAGGCACTGTCGGCCTACCTGCCGCCGCATGCCCGGGTGGTGCGTGACGGACAAGAGACTCAGGTCGAAGCCCACCTGCTCGTACCGGGCGACGTCGTCGTCGTCTCCGAGGGCGACCGCATCTCCGCCGATGCTCGGCTGTTGTCCGGGGCGGTGGACATCGATACGTCGACGCTGACCGGTGAATCCGCGCCGGTCGAGGTACGCGTCGACGCCGGCAGCACCGACGTGCCGCTCATCAGGGCACGAGACGTGGTGTTCAGTGGAACCTCCTGCACTGCAGGCGAGGCGACCGCCGTGGTGTTCGCGACGGGCATGCGCACCGAACTCGGGCGGATCGCCGCCCTGTCGCAGCGAGTGGGGCATGAGGAGAGCCCGCTCGAGAAGCAGGTCAAGCGGGTGGCGCAGCTGATCGCGCTGGTGGCGGTCGGGATGGGTGTCGCCTTCATCCCGCTCGGCACCCTGCTCGCGGGGTTGTCGCTCTCGGAAGCCACCGATTTCGCGATCGGGTTGCTCGTCGCGAACGTCCCCGAGGGACTGTTGCCGACGATCACGCTCGCCCTGGCGGTCGGGGTGCGGATCCTCGCCCGGAAGGGCGCCCTGGTGAAACGCATCTCTGCGGTGGAAACACTCGGTTCGACGAGCGTGATCTGCACGGACAAGACCGGCACTCTCACGCTCAACGAGATGAGTGTGGTGGAGATGTGGACTGCTGCCGGTGTCCTCGACCTCGACGGGTCGATCGAGCCCCCGGCACCCGACACGCCGCCGGCTCGGCTCGCCTGGGCTGCGGTGTGCTGCAGCAATGCGGCAATCCGCCGCACGGACACATCCGGTGACAATCAGGGCACCGGGGACCCGACCGAACTGGCGCTGCTCCGTGCGGCCGACGCGATGGGTGTCGACGTACCCGCCGAGCATTCCGGTCGCCTGGCGCTCTTCTCGTTCGACTCCATGTTGCGCCGCATGTCCACGGTCGATGAAGGTCCCGAGGGTGCGTGGGTGCATACCAAAGGCGCACCGGAAGTGGTGGTCGCCCGCTGTTCACGGGTCGCGGTCGGCGTCGGCGGCGACCGCCGACTGACGGACGCCGACCGCCTCGAGGTCGAGGGCGTCGTCGACTCGTGGGCACGACAGGGACGACGCGTCCTCGCGCTCGCGGAACGCCGTCTCGATCCCGCAGCCGAGTCGCCGCCCGATCGCGACGACGCCGAGCACGACCTGGTCCTTCTCGGTGTCGCAGCCATGATCGACCCGCCCCGCGCGGAGGTGCCCGACGCGGTCGCGCGATGCCACGACGCCGGGATACGCCTGATCGTGGTGACCGGCGATCACGCGCTGACCGCCCGAGGTGTCGCCGAGAGCGTCGGCATCGGACGGGGCGGACTGACCGTGCTCGGGGGTGACGAGGTCGACCGCATGTCCGACCGCGAACTCGACGCGGTCCTCGCGACTCCTGGAGAGTTGATCTTCGCGCGCAGTTCGCCGGAGTCCAAGCTGCGGATCACCGACGCGTTGCAGGGTGCCGGATACATCGTGGCCATGACCGGGGACGGCGTGAACGATGCTCCTGCGTTGCGCCGCGCCGACATCGGTATCGCGATGGGCAAGTCGGGTACCGATGTGGCGAGGGAAGCGGCCACGATGGTTCTCACCGACGACAACTTCGCGACCATCGTGAGCGCGGTCGAGGCCGGCCGCAGGGTTTACGACAACGTCCGCAAGTTCATCGTCTATATCTTCGCGCACACCACCCCGGAGGTCGTGCCGTTCCTGTTGTACGCGTTGAGTGGTGGAGCCATACCCCTGCCGTTGACCGTGATGCAGATTCTGGCGATCGACCTCGGGACGGAGACGGTGCCTGCTCTGGCGCTGGGACGTGAACGCGCGGAACCGGGCCTGATGGAACGCGCACCCAGGAGGCGGGCACAGTCGGTCATCGACCGATCCATGATGATCCGTGCCTGGGTGGTGCTCGGCGGTGTCTCGGCTGTGCTGGTGCTGGCGCTGTTCCTCGGCACGCTGGTGGCCGGGGGATGGTCGCTCGGTGCCGATGTCAGCTCCGGTCCGCTGCACCACACCTGGCAGCAGGCGACCACCATGACGTTCCTCGCGATCGTCGCGTGCCAGATAGGCACCGCGACGGCCGCCCGAACCCACCGTGCATCGCTCGCCGATATCGGGTTGTTCACAAACCCGCTGTTGTTGTGGGGCATCGTTTTCGAGGTCTGCTTCGCCGCACTGATCGTGACGGTGCCGGTTTTTCGGGACGTGTTCGGTACGGCGCTGCCCGAGTGGTGGCAACTCCTGCTGCTGCTGCCGCTTCCGGTCCTGGTGTGGGGATGCGACGAACTTCTCCGCAGAAGGGCTCGCCGCCGCGCCCGATGAGGAGCACGGCAGGGTTCCCACGACACCTCAGCTCAGCGCAACGGTGCACCCGGGTTGCAAAGTGGCTGTTCGGTCGCGGCACATCACCTCGATCGGGCGGTGATCTCCGGGTCCGGCGCTGACCTCCACCTTCCGGCCGTGGACCGACACCTGGAGGTTGTGTCCGCGGTATCGCATCGGGAACTCCAGCGCACCGAGGCTTTCCGGCCACTGTGGGTTCAAGATGAGGCGGTCACCTCGTGTCTCGAGTCCGGTGAAACAGCGCTGCAGCAGGTCGATGCTTCCCGCCATCGCCGCAAGATGGATGCCCTCCCGGGTGGTGCCACCCTGGATGTCGGTGACGTCCGAGATGAGAACCCTTTCGAAGTACTCCACGGCTTCGTCGCGATGGCCACGCGCGAGGACCCACGAGTGCACCACGGCGCTGAGGGTCGATCCGTGGGAGGTGCGCGCGAGGTAGTAGTCGATGGTGCGGGGGATCGCGGCCGGTTCGA
Source organism: Rhodococcus sp. NPDC058639 (assembly GCF_042717545.1). Lineage (NCBI taxonomy): Bacteria > Bacillati > Actinomycetota > Actinomycetes > Mycobacteriales > Nocardiaceae > Rhodococcus > Rhodococcus sp. NPDC058639. The sequence goes on along the minus strand of NZ_JBHXRF010000004.1, from coordinate 189,854 downwards.
ACCGGTATCCCGCGCGTTGGAGGAGATCTCGCAGTTCGTCGGCCGAGAGCACGTAGAACAGCATCACCACATCGGCCTGTTTCGAGGCGCGGTACCGGTTGACATCGTCACCTTCCGCCTCGAGTATCCGGTCCAGCCGCTGAATGTTTCCGTACCGCTCGCGATAACCGTCCCAGTCGAGTTCGGCCAGGTCGGCGTATCCCTCGAACTGGCTCAGCACCCCGTCGTGGAACGGAACGAACATCCGCCGGGTGACATCGGTCCACCGGGCGAGTTCGTCCGCGTCGAGGTGGAGACTGTGCATCAGATCGGTCCGGTCCGGATCGGGAAGGGCGGTAAGCGCTTCCATCGCACGAAGAATGACCCATATCGCCATGACATTGGTGTAGGCGTTGTTGTCGATGCCGTCGTACGGAGCGTCGGGGTACCCCGAGTGGAACTCGTCCGGTCCCACGACTCCCCGGATGACGTACCGGGACCGAACCCCGTCGTACGACGCGAGACTCGCGAAGAACCGTGCGATCTCGACCAGCATCTCGGCGCCGTACTCACCGAGGAACGAGAGGTCACCGGTGACCTGGTAGTACTGCCACACGTTGAAGGCCACGGCAATGCCGATGTGGTGCTGCCGCGCACTGGGGTCCGGCAGCCACCGCCCGGACCGTGGATTGAGATGCCATTGCTGGCTTTCCTCCCGTCCGTCGCTCCCGGATTGCCACGGGAACATCGCGCCCTGGTAACCGGCGGCACGGGCCGCACGGCGTGCCTCCGGAAGCCTGCGGTACCGGTACATCAACAGGGAGCGGGTCAGCGACGGTTTCCTCAGATTGAGCACGGGAAAGACGAACAACTCGTCCCAGAAGATGTGTCCGCGGTAGGCCTCGCCGTGCAGGCCCCGGGCCGGGACACCCGCGTCGAGATCGGCGGTGTTCCGCGACAAGGTCTGGAGAAGATGCAGCATGTGCAGACGCAGAATTCGTGACGCATCGGGCCGATCGTGGAGAGTGATCCGAGTGCGGTCCCACAAGCGTTCCCACGCCCGCACGTGGCCGTCGAGGATCTCGTCGAACGTGCCCGAGGCAGACAACAGCCGGGTCGCCGCGTCGGCAGGATCGGAGATCGCATGGTCGCGACCGGTGAACACGGTCGCTGTTTTGTCCACCGTGACGGTTCGACCCTCGTCGACGTGGACAGTGACGACATGGCCGATGCTGCCATCACACTCGAACAGTCGATACGTGTTGTCGTGCCGCTCGCCATTCGACCGGACCGTGGTGCGCGCTGCCGTTGCCACCGGGACATGCGACTGGTTCGTCCGCATGCTCAGCACCACCGAGTCTGGTGTCACCTCGCGCGCGTCCACCGGCACGAGATGCTGATCGGCCAGCTCACGGTATCGATCGACAAGCGTGTTGCGGACCGAACCGTCGAGCGACGACCTGAACTCCACCACCCCCGACCAGTCGTGTGCCATCACCGTCGTCTGGAGCGCGCCGATATGCGCCAGATGCATCGCGACGAACCGGCGCTGTACCACTGTGGTCGTCCGCCCGGCGCCGTCGCGATACCTCATCCGGCGCGTGAGAACCGCGCGGCGCAGGTCCAGGTATTGGCGGTAATCGAGCAGGTCGACCGCGTCCACGTCGAACCACGGTCCACCGTCGATCCGGAACGTCAACGGTAGCCAGTTGGGCGTGTTGACCAGGCTTTCGTTCACGAGCGTCATGCCCGGACGGTCGTCCCGCAATCGGTTGAACAGGCCGGCGATGTACGTGCCCGGATAGTGGGTCGGACCCGCCACTGATTCGGGTGCACATCCCCGAGTGGCGAAGAACCCGTTTCCCACGGTGCAGAGCGCTTCCCGGAGTTTTTCGGATTCAGGGTCGTAGTGGTCGTAGAACAGAGTCCACGCTCCGGCCCGGGATGCATCCGGCGGGTTGCGCTCGAGCACGTCACTGACCAGACCCAGTAGCTCCTGCACCCCGGCCGCGCCGTTCACCGCAAACCGGGCGGCGCTCCGTCGATCCTCGCCGGCCTCGTGTCGGACCACGACCCCGATCCCGCCGCGGGGCAGCGCATTGAACGCGTCCTCGTCGGTGCGGTCGCCTCCGACGTAGAGAGGCAGCACGGACTTCCCCTGGGCGATGTGTTCGAGCATCCATCGCAGTGCTGTGCCCTTGTCCCGCCCGGGGGCGGCACGCATGTCCCCGCTATCCGGGCCACTGGACGATCGGTCGACACCGGGCTCCGTCGCGAGTACGGCGGGGTGTTCGTACTTCTCGCCGGCCGGTCCGGAGAGTTCGAATCCGTGTCGGCCCGCGTACCACAGACCGGGTATCCCGATCCGGTCCTGCAGGCCCGGCAGATCTCGGCTGCTCAGCACCACGACGATGCATGTTTCCGCCAGCCTCGCCAGAGCGCGCCGAATGCCCTCGGCCTGCGCGGTATCCGCCGTGGCGGTGTCGAGGTCGAGTAGCAGGACCGGTTCGTGGACACGCAGGAACGCCGCCAGTTCCGCATCGGACGCCGCGGCATCAGGGATCTCCGAGAGGGGGCGATCATCCGCCCGCAGTCCGATCTCGCCGAGGTCCCGGACCACCACGTCTGCGCCCGCGACAATCGGATCTCGCCCGCATCCTTCCCGGTCGACACCGATCACCAGGGCGAACCCGGCACGACGTCCCGTCTGCACCCCTTGTTCGTCGGCCGTGACGAGCACCGCGGACGAACACCGGGCGCCCAGGCGTGCCGCGGCACCCTCGGGTGTCATCTCGTTCACCGCGACGGAGAGCGGCCCGCCGAGGCCTGCGGTCTCCAGCACTTCCTTCGCGTTTCCACTGGGTGAGAACACCGCCATCCCCACACCGATACCGTCCAGTCGGTGTAGCAGTGTCATCAGCGGGTCCGCTCGTCCCTCGCAATCGCCGGGAGAGGTGGCGCCGGAAGTCTCGGCATCGGAGTCCGACGCGAAACCCGGAACGACGCAGAGATCGACGACGACCGCGCTGTGGTGCCGCAGGTCGATGAGCGGCGGGTCAGAGGTGTCACCCTCGTCGTTCTGCACAGTGCCTCCCGGACGGAACGAGAACAGCCTTCCCGCTTTCCCCTCCGGACAGTAGCCCGGTGGTGCGGGCGCGAGTTCGAAAAGGACGAGACCTATCGGTGCTGCGGAATCGAGGTTCGGCGCGGCAGAGAAGACACGGCGCGGTATCGGAGTTGCGTCGGGTGGGTCTCGACTTCCGGAATCGTTAACGCCGACGGGCGTCGCTGCGACATGTCATACGTCGGGGTACCCATCTATTCGGTCATCGAATTGAGGCACCCACCATGCGAAAAGCATCTCCATTCCTCGCCGCGCTGTTCGGAACCACACTGCTCGTGGCTGTCGCCGGCGGAGCCGGCGCTCAACCCTCGGACAGTACCGAAGAGTCCGCACCGACGGTGGCAACGACCCAGCCCACGACGACGCCACCGCCGTCGACGACGCCACCGCCTACAACGACTCCGCCACCGACGACGAAACCCCCGTCGACCACGCCGCCGCCTACAACAACTCCACCGCCGACGACGAAACCACCGACGACGAAACCACCGACGACCACACCACCGCCCACGAAACCGCCGTCATCGACGACGCCGCAACCGACGCACCCGCACAGCACCGTGCCGCCGCACGCCCCGGTTCCGGATAGTCCGAGTGCGCCGCCGGTCCATCGCGATCCCGATGCGCGGGTGCCGGTGCAATCCATCCCTGCCGGATCGATTTACGGTCGCTGACATGCGGGCACGACCGAGCATCACCGTTGTGTGCGCAGCCGCCCTCGTGTTTCTGGGCGGCTGCGCCACCACCTCCGATCCGGATACCGCCTCCGTCCCGGCCTCGGTGGCGGAGGGCAAGAAGGACATGCCGCCACCGGTCGCGGCGATCGCCGACGACCCGGCAGCACCGGTATCCCTGACGCTCGACGGCGTCACCGCGCCGACCGACCCAGTCGCCACCGACTCGAGCGGCACATTGCTGCCCCCGCAAGATGTTTCGCGACTCGGCTGGTGGGTGGACTCTGCGATGCCCGGCGGGGGGAGCGGTGCGATCGTGGTGACCGGACACGTCGACGATGTCGATCAAGGGGACGGGTTCGCGGCACGATTCGCCGACGTGCGCGAAGGTGACGAATTGATCGTGTCGGCCGGTGACGGGCGCGCACGTGAATACCGCGTGGACCGGTTGCTGAGCGTGGGCAAGGAGGGAAACCTCCCGCTCGACGAACTCAACCGGCTCGACGGTCCTGAAACGCTGCTGCTCGTCACCTGCGGCGGGGAATTCGTCGGACCGCCGCTCGGCTACGCGAACAACGACTTCGTGTTCGCGGTGCCGACCGGTCACGTCGCCGACGTACCTGCCCCGTAGCCTGCGGCCAGCAACGGCTCAGCGCCCGAATGGAATACGGAGGCCGAGCGCAACGGCCGCCCGTCACTTCTGTGGGTCGACGCCTGCCGAATCGTCGCGCGGGCGCTTCACCGAATCCGCGGTCATTCGTGCTCGCACGAGTTCCGTGCGCGCGGCATCGAGTTCTGCCCGGCACCCGGCGAGTTCGGTGCGCAGATCGTTCAACTCGGCCCGCAGCTCGTCGCTGCGCTCACGGGAGGCCGTCTCCGCGGCGCGGGAGGTGGCAGCCGAGACCCGGGCCTGCTCGAGGTGATCCCGAAGCTCGGCGTTCCGGTCGCGTTCGGCGCCGAACTCGGACTCGAGGCGGGCGACGGTTGCAGACGCCCGTTCGAGCGCGGCCCGCACCCGACCGAGTTCGTCGCGTGTGTCGGAGAGTTCCGCACGGACGCGATCTCGTTCGGCGGCGATGTCGTCGAGCGCCCGACGGCACCCGGTGAGGTCGGCCTCGAGTTCCTCGATGGTCTCCCGATACTCGGCGGCGACTCGGTGGTGCTCGGACTCCGCATCCGCGAGCCGGCCCTGGAGATGCTGCAGGGTGTCGGCATGGTCGTCGCTCACCCGGGTGAGCTCTTCCTGATGCGCCTGCTGGAGCTGACGGACCTGTTCGGCGTGTGCGGTCCGCGCGTCCGCGAGTTCGGCGTCGACAGCGACGACCGCCGCATCGGCATTTTCGCGATCCTCCGTGGCCTGCGCGAGCTGTTCCCGCAATCGCGCGATCTTGGCATCGGCGTCGGCGCGGACCTTGGCCAGTTCGGTCGCCGCCCTGGTCATCTGTGCTTCGACGGCCTCTGCGTCGGTGAGCTTGTCGACCGCTTCGGTGATACGGGTGGCGATAGCTGCGTACTGCTCGAGTGTCGTCGCGGTGAGAGTCCGCAACGCCGTCGTGGTGGTGGCCAGGGTGGAAATCGCATCGTCGGGTGTGGATGCCTGCGCGGCGGCGGGGGAGAGAGCCGCTTGTTTCTTGGCCCGTTCGCGCTCGCGGTGGGCACGTACCCGATCGGCCGCCGACGCGTATTTGCGGGGCCGGCCCACGCGCGCGGGTGCAGCCTCAGGTTGCCCAGACGAGTTCCCGGCGTGGGCGTTTTCCGGGCGGGAGGTATCGGGGGAGGGGGCGCTCATGGAGTCCTCGGTGTCTGGGATTGCGGCCAACGCCGCTTATCGGGCTACGAACGACCTTAATCTATATTTCATATCCGTACAAGAACGAAATGTAATACGCAATGAAATGAAATGAAACCTGTTGAACTGGGAAGATAGTGGACATGCGCCGATATGAAACGGATACGTAACGCGGCTGCTTCGGTCAGAGGCACCGTTTTGAGCGTCCAGTAAGCGCCGCAGGCACCGAACTCCTGATCGTCATAATTCCCTCTTATGGTGAGTTACTCACCGACCGGTGCGAAAAACTGTGCACCCCCCTTCATGCGCACGCGAGACCTAGCAGACGGCGAGTCTCAGGGGGGAGAAAAAAGTGGGCAGCGGTGCCGGGTGGGAGTGCCGGGTGGGTGGGCGTCGGCGCACCTCGACATGCGCTGGTGTCGACCGCGAACCTGCAACCGACGCTCAGTGATCCGGGTGAGCGCGTGCGCCCTCGCCGAACAACTCGCGCACCATCCCCGCAGCTTCCGGCGGCGCCTCTATCTCGAGAACCACCTGGCTACCTCCCAGGTGCAGGGTGAAGTCGTAGAACGGGCAGCACTGCTGCTCTGCGGCGGCGAGTTGGGCGATAGCACCTGCTCGGTCGACGGGCAGTCGCAACCGAACCCCTGCCGCGCTCGGTTCACGGACAGCGCCGGCGAGCAGCCGCCGCCATCGATGCGCGCGGGTGCGATGGTCGGCGCCGCCGAGGGAGCAGGCGATCGGCGGTGCGGACTGCCCGGTGCCCCCGACGCGCGATGGGGTGAGAGGCAGGTGGAGTGCCTGAATGCGAGTTTCCGATGCATGGACGAAGCAGGCGGCATCGCACGGCTCGGCGCGATCGGGCATGTCGTCGAGTCGCGTGAGTGCTCGCCGAAGTGTGTCGGCGAATGCGGTGAGTTCAGCGGTCCGCGCATCGGTGTCGTCCAGGCGTGCAGCCGTCTTCGGCCGTAGCCGAGCACGCACCTCTGCGCAGGAACCGTGCTCCCACACCGCGAGCAATTCACGGATCTCGCCGAGAGCGAGTCCAAGATGCTTGGCTGCCTGAATGAACCGGACGCGGTCGAAATCCCGGTCCTCGTAGACGCGATATCCGCTGTCGGTCCGGCCCGCAGGGACCAGCCCCGCGGATTCGTAATACCGCAAGGTGGTCGCTGGGACGCCGGTGTGTTCGGCGAACTGGGAGATCAGCATCGTGCCCACACTTCGACGGTAAACCTTCGAGTCGACTCGAAGGTCAAGCCGAACCCCGATCCCCTTATCCGCGGTAGTCCATCTGCCGGGCCACACGGAGCGCGAGGTCGTCGTCGACGAGGGAGACCAGGTGCAGGGCGAGGTCGATTCCTGCCGAAATACCGGCGGAGGTGTAGATGCCTCGATCGTGCACCCAGCGCGGCCCGTCCAGCACCGTCAACTCGGGAAAGCGGCGCGCGAGTTCAGCCAGGTCGTCCCAGTGAGTGGTGACGCGGTGGTCGGTGAGCACACCCGCGACGGCGAGCAGGAATGCCCCGGTACACACCGAGGCGACGATCGGTGTCGACGATCGCGCGGCGATCCAGGCAAGCAGGTCCGGGTCGGTCTCCGCGACCTGCGTGACACCGCCCGGCACGAGCAGAACATCGAATTCCGGTGCGGTGGCAATCGATACGTCGGTGCACACCCGAAGACCGCCGCGGGCGGTGACGATCGACCGATCCGGATATGCGGACACGAGTACCGCACCGGCACTTCCCCGCGGACTGCCTGCCGAGAGCCGCGCGGCCACCGAAAACACCTCGAACGGGCCGAACGCATCGAGCACCTCGACGTCGTCGTAGACGAGGATGCCGTACCGAGTCGCTGTCACGGCGCGATCGTATCGTCGCCGGCCGCGCCGTGAGTGCGCGCGATCGGCAGGGACCTTCAGCGGGCCGGTGCGCCGAACCACCGGCTGAGGCGACTCTCCAGATCCCGCTGGTCCTCGCCAGCCCACGCCACGTGACCGTCCGGCCGCAGCAGCACCGCGGGCACATCCAGTTCCTCACAGGGATCGACGATGCGGTCGACACGGTCCGCCCAGCCCGCCACCGAGAGGCGGCCGGTGCGGTCGAGCAACAGTCCTCGACCGGCGTGCATCTGCTCGTAGAGCCGGCCGTGTTCGAGGTGTACATCCCGCATGTGCCTGCCCACCAGATCGTGCGGGTCGCCGAGGTCGTAGCGGACTCCGATCGCGGTGACCTTTTCGACCAGGAAGCGGTTCACCACGTCGAAATCCATCAGTTGCGTCATCAGGCGGCGCACAGACTGCGGGCCCGGTTCGGCGGACATCAACTCCATCATCGCGCGGGTGGTGTCGAGCACGTCGGCGGCGACCGGGTGCCGCTCGGCGTGGTAGGTGTCCAGCAGTGCCTCCGGCGCCCACCCGCACACGGCGCCAGCCAGCTTCCAGCCGAGGTTGAACGCGTCCTGGACACCGAGATTGAGTCCCTGTCCACCGGTTGGTGGGTGAATGTGCGCGGCGTCGCCGGCCAGCAGCACCCGGCCGACGCGATAACGCTCCGCCAACCGGGTGCCGTTGCCGAAACGGGACAGCCAATGGGGTGAATGTGCGCCGAAGTCCGTGCCCGAGACACTCCGCAACTGGTACCTGAGTTCGTCGAGGGTCGGTGGGGTCCTGCGGTCCTCGGCCACCCCGGCAGCCGGCGCGATGACGCGGTAGCGCCCGTCGCCCAGGGGCATCGCGCCGAATCGCAGTTGCGTCTTTCGGACTTCGGCGCTCACGGTGTCGATCGTCTCCGGTGTCGCGGTCAGCTCCACCTCGCCCAGCAACGTGTCCACCGTGGACGGTTCACCGGGGAACGCAACCCCGAGCCACGTGCGCACCGTGCTGCGACCACCGTCGCAGCCCACCAGATACCGGCAGCGCAGCCGTGTTCCGTCCGTCAGCACAGCGGTGACGCCGTCGTCGTCCTGCTCGAGTCCGACGACCGTGCAGCCGCGCCGGATCGACGCGCCCAGTTCGGATGCACGTTCGGCCAGCAGGCGATCGGTGACGGGCTGCGGGATGCCGAGGACGTACGGGTGTGCGGTGTCCAGACCCTCCGGGGCCGGTGCGGGAATGCCCGCGAAGAAACCGCCCACGGGGTGTTTCTTTCCGTGCGAAAGGAACCGCTCGAGCAGTCCGCGCTGGTCCATCACTTCGAGGCTGCGCGCGTGCAGCCCGAGCGAACGCACGACCGGGGTCGGCTCCGTGTCCTGTTCCAGTACGACCACCTGCAATCCGTGCAACCGAAGTTCGGCGGCCAGCATCATGCCGGTCGGCCCGCCCCCGACCACGATGACGTCGATCATGAGAATCCCCGTTCGTCCGAAGTGGATCCGGCGCCTGCCAGAGGCGACTGTGAAGCATGGATGTCGCATAACCCTGTATTTGCGCAGGTCCCGGCCTCGAATGGGGATTGTGCAGTACACCGGGGGTCTTGCCGCAAGACCGGGGGTGAGCTATATCTTGAAAGGGGCAGGGAGTGCACGACTCCTTGCCTTCGTCGTTTCCGGATCTGCCTCCCGTGTTGCCGATCCGTGTGGATCCGTCCGGCCGCACCCGTCGATCCGCATGTGGTCACGCGCGGGACGGGGCACAGTCCCCGGCCGGGCGAATGGGTGACATCCGGCATCTGCGCCGAGTTGTGGTTACCGTTGTGAGGGTGATCACACCATGCTGACCCGTCTGATCGTCGCGTACCTGTCGCGTTATCGCGCGTACGTCGTCGCAGTGGTAGCGCTGCAGTCCGTCGCGACGGCTGCGATGCTCTACCTCCCGACGCTCAACGCCGACATCATCGACAGCGGCGTTGCGAAGGGCGACACCGGATACATCATGCGCATCGGCGGGTGGATGCTCGTGGTAGTGCTGCTGCAGGTGATCTGCACCGTCTCCGGGCAGTACTTCGGTGCCCGCGGCGCGCTCGCCGCCGGCCGCGACATCCGGCACGATCTCCTGCACCGGGTGAACACCTTCTCCGCGCGGGAAGTCGGCACCTTCGGCGCTCCGTCGTTGATCACCAGGAACACCAACGACGTTCAGCAGATCCAGCTTCTCCTGGTGATGAGTTCGTTCGTTCTCGTCACCGCGCCGATCATGTGCATCGGCGGAATCGTCATGGGCATGCGCGTCGCGCCGGGGCTGGCCTGGCTCCTGGTGGTGGCGGTGCCCGTCCTCGGTCTGACGATGAGCCTGATCATTCGGGTGACGATCCCCGGATTCCGCTCGATGCAGGCGTTCCTCGACAGCGTGAATCGCGTCCTCCGCGAACAGATCACCGGCATCCGGGTCGTGCGTGCCTTCGTCCGGGAACGCCACGAGATGGAGCGCTTCGGGGTCGCCAACGACAAACTGGCCGACGCGACCCTGCGGGTCGGGCGAATGATGGCACTGATGTTTCCGGCGGTCATGCTCATCACCAACGTGACGACCGTGGGGATCATCTGGTTCGGCGGCCACGCCGTGTCCGACGGGAGCGTGGAGATCGGCGCGCTGAGCGCGATGATCACCTACGTCGTGCAGATCATGATCTCGGTGATGATGGCGTCGTTCCTGGCGATGATGGCCCCGAGAGCGGCCGTCTGCGCGGACCGGATCGGGGATGTCCTCGCCACCGAAACGTCGGTGGTGCGGCCGGCCGACCCGGCCGGATTCGCCGGGGATCCGGCGTCGGTCGAATTTCGCGGCGCCGAGTTCCGGTACCCGGGTGCCGATCAGCCGGTACTGCACGACCTCACCTTCCTCGTCGCGCCCGGCACGACCACGGCCGTCGTAGGGTCGACCGGCTCGGGGAAGACCACTCTGGTGGGGCTGGTGCCGCGCCTGATCGATGCGACGGCCGGGTCGGTGCTCGTCGGCGGCACCGACGTCAGGCAACTCGATCCCGACACACTGCGATCGGTGATCGGATTGGTCCCGCAACGGGCGTACCTGTTCTCCGGCACCATCGCCTCGAATGTGCGGCACGGGAAACGTGATGCGACGGACGAGGAGATCTGGGAGGCGCTCCGTATCGCGCAGGCCGACGAGTTCGTGCGTGCGATGCCGCTGGGCCTCGATACTCCCGTCGCCCAGGGCGGCACCACGGTCTCGGGTGGGCAGCGCCAGCGTCTGGCGATCGCCCGGGCGCTCGTCCGAAGACCCGCCGTCTACGTGTTCGACGACGCGTTCTCCGCGCTCGACCTGTCGACCGACGCGCGCCTGCGGTCCGCTCTGCGGCCGGTCACCGGGTCGGCTGCGGTGATCATCGTGGCCCAGCGCGTATCGACCATCATCGACGCCGACCAGATCGTGGTACTCGATCGCGGACGGATCGCCGGACTGGGCCGGCACGACGAGCTGGTGGAAACGTGCCCGACCTACGCCGAGATCGTCGGTTCGCAGCTCGCGGTCGGGGAGCAGGTATGACGGGCCCCGCCGCACGGCACGCGGCCACCGTGCCGATACAGAAGCCCCGGTCCTTCGGGCCGTCGGTGAAACGGTTGATGCACCGTCTGGTGTCCTACCGCGGTTTCGTGGTTACCGTGCTCGTGGCCACCGTCGGATCGGTGATCCTGTCCGCGATCGCACCCCGGGTTCTCGGCCACGCCACCGACCTGATCTTCAACGGCGTGGTCGGGCGGATGCTTCCGGCCGGTGCCACGAAGGACGAGGCCGTCGACGGACTTCGCGCGCAGGGGCAGGACACATTCGCGGACATGGTGGCGTCGATGGACCTCACCCCCGGTGTGGGCGTCGACTTCTCGGCCGTCGGTCAGGTTCTGATGATCGTGCTCGGGCTGTACCTGGGCACCGCGCTGCTGTCGTGGATCGGCGCCTATCTGCTCAACATCGTCGTGGTCGGCACGATCCGGGGGTTGCGCTCGGATGTCGAAGCGAAGCTGCACCGGTTGCCGTTGCGCTATTACGACACGATGCCGCGCGGTGACCTGCTCAGTCGGGTCACCAACGACCTCGACAATCTGTCCCAGAGCCTGCAACAGACCATCTCGCAGGCACTCAACTCGGTCCTCACCGTCGTCGCGATCCTGTTCATGATGTTCTGGATCTCACCACTGCTCGCACTCATCGCGCTCGTGACGGTCCCGTTGGCGCTCGGAGCAACGGCCCTGATCGCACGCAGGTCCAAACCGCATTTTTCCGCGCAGTGGTCCTCGACGGGAAAACTCAACGCCCAGGTGGAGGAAGCATTCACCGGTCACGACATCGTGCAGGTGTTCGGACTGCAGGCCGAGGTCGAGCAGGAGTTCGACACCCGCAACGACAAGCTCTACGACTCGAGCTGGCGGGCCCAGTTCATCTCGGGCCTGGTGCAACCGGCCATCATGTTCATGGGCAACCTGAATTTCGTCGCGGTCGCCGTCGTCGGTGGGCTACAGGTCGCCTCGGGTTCACTGAGCTTGGGGTCGGTGCAGGCCTTCATCCAGTACTCACGCCAGTTCACTCAGCCGCTCACCCAGATCGGTGCGATGTTCAACCTCCTCCAGAGCGGAGTCGCCTCCGCCGAACGCATTTTCGACATCCTCGACGCCGACGAGCAGACCCCCGATCCCGCCCGGCCGCAGAGCCCGTCGACCAACAACGGACGCATCGAATTCGAGGACGTCTCGTTCCGGTATGTGCCCGACAAACCGCTCATCGAGAACTTGTCGCTGGTGGCCGAGCCCGGCCACATGGTGGCCATCGTCGGCCCCACCGGTGCGGGCAAGACGACCCTGGTCAACCTCATCATGAGGTTCTACGACGTCGACTCGGGAACGATCCGCGTCGACGGTGTGGATTCGACGGCCATGACCCGCGACGACCTGCGGGAGCGCACCGGGATGGTCCTGCAGGACTCCTGGCTCTTCGGCGGCACGATCTACGACAACATCGCATACGGCGATCCGTCCGCGTCCCCGGAGGAAGTGCGGGAAGCCGCCGAGTTGAGCCACGTCGACCATTTCGTGCGCTCCCTGCCCGCCGGGTACGACACCCTGCTGGACGAAGAAGGCGGCGGGGTCAGCGCCGGTGAACGGCAGCTGATCACCATCGCGCGCGCATTCCTCGCGAAGCCGGTCGTGCTCATTCTCGACGAGGCGACGAGTTCCGTGGACACCCGCACCGAGCTGCTGATCCAGCAGGCGATGGCGACTCTGCGCACGGATCGCACGAGTTTCGTGATCGCGCACCGCCTGTCGACCATCCGTGATGCCGACGTCATCGTGGTCATGGAGGACGGGCACATCGTCGAGCAGGGCAACCACGAGGAGTTGCTCGCCGCCCGCGGCGCCTACTACGAGCTGTATCTCAGCCAGTTCACCGGCCCGGCGGACGCGCCGGTGGGTGCGGGGCCGGCGTCGACCGTCGAGCATGCGTGACGAGTGCACCCCGACAACCCCGCACGAGCGGCCCGACGCCACGAATTCGGCGTCACAGTGGCAGGATCGAGGCCGTGAGTTCCGCGAACCTGACCCGATCCGAAACCGCTGCACGCGCCCGTGCCGTCGACGTGCACTCGTACGAGGTCGAACTCGACCTGCGCGGCGCGGTGGACGCGCAACGCACGAACTTCCCGGTGGTGACGACGATCGAGTTCACGTCCTCCACCGACGAGACCTGGATCGATTTCCTCGGTGACTCGGTCGAGTCCGTCACCGTCAACGGCGAATCCGTCCCCGTGGTGTACGACGGAGCGCGCATCACCATCGGCAGTCTTCGCGAAATCAACGTGGTGAGTGTCGCCGCGACCGGACGATACAGCCGCTCGGGGGAGGGCCTGCACCGGTTCGTCGACCCCGTCGACGGGGAAACCTACCTCTACACCCAGTACGAACCGGCCGACGCCCGCCGGGTGTTCCCGTGCTTCGAACAGCCGGATCTCAAGGCACCGTTCACGTTTGCGGTGGCCGCCCCCGAGCACTGGCAGGTGCTCTCCAATCAGGTCGCCGAGCGACAGCGGTCCACCGAGGGCACACAGACGGTCACCTTCGCGCCGACCCTGCCGATCTCGACGTACATCACCGCGATCGTCGCCGGTCCCTACCATCGGGTCGACTCGACCTGGGCCAGGGGAGACCTCGAAGTTCCGTTGGGCGTGTTGTGCCGCGCCTCCCTCGCCGAGCATCTCGACGGCGACGAGATCCTCGAGATCACCGCGCAGGGGATGGACTACTACGCCGACCACTTCGACTTCCCGTATCCCTTCACCAAGTACGACCAGGTGTTCGTCCCCGAGTACAACCTCGGCGCGATGGAGAACCCGGGATGTGTCACCTTCACCGAGGCCTATGTGTTCCGCGGGGCCGCCACCGACGCGCAACGCCAAGGGCGGGCGAACACGATCCTGCACGAGATGGCGCACATGTGGTTCGGCGATCTCGTCACGATGAAGTGGTGGGACGACCTGTGGCTCAAGGAGTCCTTCGCCGACTACATGGGGGCGCTGGTCAGCGCCGAGGCAACCGAGTTCCGTGCCGCCTGGGTCTCGTTCGCGAACCGGCGCAAAGCGTGGGCGTACCTGCAGGACCAACTGCCCACCACCCACCCGATCGTCGCCGACATCGTCGACCTCGAAGCCGCCAAACTCAACTTCGACGGCATCACCTACGCGAAGGGCGCCAGCGTCTTGAAGCAGTTGGTCGCGTATGTCGGCCGCGACGCGTTCTTCGACGGCATCCGGCGTTACTTCCGCGCACACGCTTTCGGGAACACCACCCTCGGCGACCTGCTCTCCGAACTGTCCGCGGCGTCCGGACGCGACTTGGCCGAGTGGGCCCGGCAATGGCTGCAGACCACCGGCGTGACCACACTGAGCTTCGAACGGGCCGGTGACCGCTGCGAGATCGTGCAATCCACACCGCGTCCGCACCGTCTCGCGGTCGGCATCTACGACTTCGACGATGCCGGCGACCTCGTCCGTACCGAACGCCGGGAACTCGACGTCGCCGAGAGCCGCACCCGCATCGACCTGCCCGACGCACCGCTGACGCTGCTCAACGACGACGACCTCACCTACGCGAAGATTCGGCTCGACGAGCACTCGCTCGCCACCGTCGATGATTCCCTCGACCGGGTCCGTGACCCGCTTGCACGCGGGCTGGTGTGGTCGGCACTGTGGAACGCCACCCGCGACGGAGAACTCGCCGCGGCGCGGTACGTGTCGATGGCACAACGCTTCTCGCCGAGCGAGGAGAACCTGGCACTGCTCGCGTCGGTCCTGGCGAACGCACCGGCCGCCATCGAGCACTACCTCCCGGCCGCCGCGCGGCCGTCGGCGCGCGCCGCGTGGCTCGAGGCCGTGTGGGCGGGCCTTTTCGCTGCGGAACCCGGCAGCGGTGCGCAACTGTCCTTCGCGCGGGCGGTGGCCGCGGCGGCCGAGACCGCGGACCATCGCGCCGCCGATATCCGCGGCATCCTCGAGGGCAGCGGGGCGCCTACCGGGTTGGCGCTCGACCCCGATCTGCGCTGGGCGCTGTGGACGGCGCTGAGCGCGACCGGGAACGCCGACGAAAGCGACCTCGCCGAGGAGTTGCGCCTCGACGAGACCGCAACCGGACGCACCGCATACCTGCGGGCACTGGCCGCGCGACCCCGCGCCGATGTGAAGGCCCACGCCTGGGCGTCGGTCCTCGCGGACCGCACTCTCACCAACGATCACCTCGACGCCGTCATCGGTGGTTTCCGGGCGGGTGCGCGGCGCGACCTCACTGCCCCGTACGACGCCGACTACTTCGCGGTGCTGCGCGACACCTGGGCCGACCGGAGCATAGAAATCGCCCGCCGGATCGTCGTGGGTCTCTTCCCGCTCGCCGATACCCTCGAACCGGTGGACGCCTGGCTGGCCGCCAATTCCGATGCGCCGGCGGCGTTGCGGCGTCTGGTCGTCGAGCAACGTGACCATCTGGCCCGGGACCTGCGCGTCCAGAAACTCAACACGCCGTGACCGGACTCGATCCGCGATCCGTCCCGGACGTCGTCGCGGGTGACCTAGCTGCATCGTCGGCTCCGACCGTGCCCGGCACCGTCGCTCCGGCCGTGCCGGACACTGTCGCGGACGCGATGCGGCGCCTGCGGGACAAGGCGGCCTCCGGAAACACCCGCGCGGCGCACCTGAGCGATTGGGCGATCTTCACGCGCTGGTGTGAGAGCACCGGGCACGCTCCTCTCCCTGCCACGCCCGAACAGGTGGGGTGGTTTCTCACCGAGAAGGCCGCCGAACTCCGGCCCGACGGCCGCTGGGCGTACGCACCGTCGACCCTGTCCCGCTGGGTGTCCACGATCAACAAGCTCCACGCCCTGGCCGGGCACCCGCGACCCGGGCAACACGAAAGCGTGCGGGATCTGTTGCGCGGCATCCGCCGTGAGCGCGCCACCCCACCGGCTCGGCGGACACCGCTGCTCACCGACGACATCCGCAGCATCCTCGCCGACATGCGGACCACCGCGCGCGAGGGCGGATGGCCGGACCGTGCCGCCGAGCGGCGCGATTCGGCGCTTCTGCTCATCGGCCTCGCCGGCGCGTTGCGCCGCAGCGAACTGTCCGCGCTCACCGTCTCTGACGTGGTGCCGCACCGTGCCGACGGGCTGTACGTGACGGTGCGCCGCTCCAAGACAGACCGTGAAGCCCGGGGCCGTACGGTGACCGTGCCGTACGGTTCCGATCCCCACACCTGCCCGGTGTGCGCGTACCGGCGCTGGCGCGAGGTACTCGACGCGTGGGACGACGGGGGCCGCGCCGCGGTCGCCGAACTCCTCGCCGCCGACGGCATTCCTGTCGACAACCACTGTTGCCGCGGCTTTTCCGTCGACACGACGGACGCGGACCGGCCGTTGTTCCGGCCCGTCCACCGCTCCGGATCACTCGGTGGGGGAGCACTGACCGGTCAGTCCGTGCACTCGATGATCCAGCGCCGCGCGCTCCGGGCAGGATTCAGTCCCGACCTGGTCGCGACCCTCGGCGGGCACAGTCTCCGCGCCGGGTTCGTCACCCAAGCCGTCCGCAACGGGGCAACCACGCAGACGATCATGACGCAGACCGGTCACGCCGACGAACGCATGGTCGCGCTCTACAGCCGGCACCACGCCGGACTGGTCGGCAACGCGGTCACCCACCTCGGACTCTGACGGATCCGTCGTCGCGCCCCTGGCTGCCTCAGAGTTCGGGAAATCAGCGGCCCGCCAGCACGTCGCCGAGGACCCGGGCTGCGTCGGGGAACGACCCGGGGTTCGCTCCGGAATAGTTGAGCCGCAGGTGCGGAGCGGTGGGCTCGGCAGGAAACCACTCGTCGCCGGGCGCCACGACGACACCCCTGGCTTCGCATTCACGGACGAGCCCGGGCAGGTCGGTGCCGTCGGGAAGCCGTGCCCACAGGTGGAGACCACCGGGCGGTACCACCTCGATCTGCGCGGACGGTGCGTGCTCCCGGACCGCGGTGATGAGCAGGTCCCTGCGCGAGGCGAGTTGGTGCCGGACCCCGCGAAGGTGGGTACGCCAGGCAGGTTGTGAGACGACATCCCAGGCCACTGCCTGAAGCATCCCGCTGACGTACATCGACTGCGCCTGCACCTCGGCGAGGATACGGTCGCGGGCCGGTCCGCGGGCGACGACGGCAGCGACGCGCACGGACGGCGACACGCTCTTGGTCAGGGACCGGAGGTAGACGACATGCCCGCTGTCGTCGAGAGCGGCGACCGGGTGCGCGTCGGTGGTGATCCCGAAGTCGTGCGCCCAATCGTCTTCGATGAGGAAGGCCCCCGCGTCCCGGACCAGGTCGAGTACGTGTTCGGTCAACGCGGGCGACCATTGCGCGCCGCTCGGGTTCGCGAAATTGGGCTGGGCATAGAACGCCCGGGCGCCGGTCCGCTCGAACGCCCGGGAGAGTTCGTCGGGATCGGGACCCGCGGGGCCACCGGCAACGGGTACGAGGCGGACCCCGGCCCGGGCCGCCGCGAGCATCGCGCCCCAATACGTGGGTGACTCCACCAGCAACGGGTTCCCGGTTCCGACGAGGGCATGGAACGCGGCGCCGAGACCGCCCTGGCTACCCGGAGTGATGATGACGTCACTCGCGGACGGGGCAGCCACCCCGAGGGGCGTCACCGCGCCGAGTTCTCCGGCGAACCACGCCTGAAGCGCCGGAATCCCCGCTGCGGGTGGGCGAGCGATGGCGGCGTCGCTGCGTGCGGCACGCCCGAACGCACCCCTAACCAGTCGCTCCGGAAGCAGCTCTCGATCCGGGTAACCCGAGTGCAGGGCGATCACATCGTTCGGGACGCTGCGCAGGGCCGAGGAAAAGCGGGGGATGCGGTGCTGAGGCGTGCCCAAGGCCGCGGTCTGCCAGCCGAAGTCGGTGGAATGCGCGAGCCGGGTGCCGCGCACGAAGGTGCCGACACCGGGACGGCTCTCCACCGCGCCCTTGGCCTGCAGCGCGCGGAGGGCTTTCTGCACGGTCACCGGGCTCGCGCCGTACTGCTCGACGAGCGCCCGCGTCGACGGTAGTTGCGCGCCGGGCGATGCCGAGGCGATCCAGCGCTCGAGTCCGGCGACGATCCGCGCGCTGCTACTATCATTCATGAGACACAAGAGTAGCGCTATCATTCCCAGCGGGCTTGCGTTATCGTCGCCCGAGCACGGACTCCGGTGGGGACTACTCGGTGTGGTCGCATTCTCCTTCACGCTCCCGATGACCCGCTTGGTGGTCGAGAACGGCGCGATGACACCGTTGTTCGTCGGCGCCGGTCGTGCGGTCGTCGCCGGACTACTGGCCGCGATCGCCCTGCTGCTCACCCGCCAGGTGCGCCCCCACGGCTCCCAATGGATACGGCTGGCCGCCGTCGCGGGCGGGGTGGTCATCGGCTTCCCGTTCCTGACGTCGTACGCCCTGACGACCGTGCCGGCGAGCCACGGAGCCGTGGTGGTGGCGATCCTGCCCGCCGCGACCGCCGTGGCAGCAGTTCTGCGCGGACGGGAGCGACCGCCCGCGGCGTTCTGGGCCACCGCGGGTATCGGGACGGTCGCCGCGCTCGTGTTCGCGAGCCTGCAGACCGGCGGATTCGCGGGTCTCGAGGGAGCCGACCTACTGCTCTTCGGCGCCGTGATCGCGGCTGCCATCGGCTACGCCGAAGGCGGACTGCTCTCCCGGGAACTCGGCGCGTGGCAGACCATTTCCTGGGCACTCGTGCTGAGTACACCGTTGACCGTCGCGCTCACCGGACTGTCGATGACGGATCAGATGCCCACCGGCACGCTCCCCGAATGGGGCGCCTTCGCGTATCTGGGAATCGTGAGCATGTTCCTGGGTTTCTTCGCCTGGTACCGGGGTCTGGCGATCGGCCCCATGGCGCAGGTCAGCCAGATCCAGCTCACCCAGCCCGTCATGACCATCTGCTGGGCCGCGCTGATCCTGCACGAACACCTCACCTGGCCGGTCGTCGGCGGAGGACTCGTCGTGATCCTGTGTGCCGCGACCGCCGTACGCACGCGCGCCGCGACCCAGTCGCATTCCCGCGCGGAAGAAAGTTCGCGCTGCAACGTTTCGCGCTGCAATGTCGAGAATCCGTCACCTGCTCCGTCTCCGTAGCGAGTGCGACCACAATGGGTCACACCGGAAGCGAGGAGAAGACGATGGCCAAGTATCTCTTGCTCAAGCACTACCGCGGCGCTCCGGCGGCCGTCAACGACGTGCCGATGGATCAGTGGGCACCGGACGAAGTATCCGACCACATCGGGTACATGAACGATTTCGCCGCACGACTCGAACGGACCGGCGAGTTCGTCGACGGACAGGCACTCGCCCCGGAGGGCACGTTCGTCCGGTACGACGGGGAAGGCCGCCCACCCGTCACGGACGGACCGTTCGCCGAGACCAAGGACCTCATCGCCGGCTGGATGGTGATCGACGTCGACAGCTACGAGCGGGCTCTCGTTCTGGCCGGTGAACTCTCCGCCGCCCCCGGCGCGGGGGGAAAGCCGATTCACGAATGGCTCGAAGTACGTCCGTTCCTGACTGCGCCGCCCACCGTCACGGAGTGACCCCGGAGTGAACGAAACCGAACTCCGGCACCTCACTCCGGTGGTGCTCGGCATCCTCGGCCGCCGCGGAGCAGAATTCGCGGCGGCCGAGGACGCCGTCCAGGACGCACTGATCGAAGCCCTGAGGGTGTGGCCGGACGATCCGCCCGACGACCCCAAGGGGTGGCTCGTCGCAGTGGCCTGGCGGCGGTTCCTCGACGCGACCCGTGCAGACGCGGCGCGTCGGCGGCGTGAAGCGCTCGTCGCCCAGGACCTCGCGACGGCCGAACGCGGTTCCGGCGGTGGAGTATCGGACGCGCGCGGCGCTGCGCCACCGGCTGCGGTGGACGACACCCTCGCGCTCTACTTCCTGTGCGCTCACCCGGTGCTGACTCCGTCGTCGGCGGTCGCACTGACCTTGCGCGCGGTGGGCGGTCTGACCACGCGGCAGATCGCGCAGGCGTATCTGGTGCCCGAGGCGACGATGGCGCAGCGCATCAGCAGGGCGAAACGCATGGTCTCCGGCGTGCGTTTCGACCGGCCCGGCGATGTCGCCACCGTGCTTCGCGTGCTCTATCTGGTGTTCAACGAGGGATATTCGGGCGATGTCGATCTCGCCGGCGAAGCGATCCGGCTCGGGAGGCAACTCGCAGCGGTCATCGATCATCCCGAAGTGCAGGGATTGCTCGCCTTGATGCTGCTCCATCACGCGCGGCGCGACGCCCGGCTCTCGGCGGACGGCAGCCTGATCCCGCTTGCGGAGCAGGACCGCAGCCGGTGGGACACCGCGTCCATCGCCGAGGGGATCGACATTCTGCAGGGGGCACTCGCCCGCGACCGGCTCGGCGAGTATCAGGCGCAGGCGGCTATCGCGGCTCTCCATGCCGACGCTCCCACCGCCGAGGAGACCGACTGGGTGCAGATCGTCGAGTGGTACGACGAACTCACGCGGTTGACCGACAATCCTGTCGTCCGGCTCAACCGCGCGGTGGCGGTCGGGGAGGCGGACGGACCGCGTGCCGGGCTGGCGGCGCTCGCCGAACTGGACGACTCGTTGCCGCGGTACCGGGCGGTCGCGGCGTATCTCCACGAACGTGACGGCGACCCGGCAACGGCAGCCCGGTTGTATGCCGAGGCCGCCCGCGCCGCGCCCAACCTGGCCGAGCGCGAGCACCTCGTGCGGCAGGCCGCGCGGCTCAACACCGGCAGGCCGCGCTGATCGGGAACAAAATCGACGCCGTGGTGTTGAGGTGGGCAAGGTAGTTGAGAAGTCAATTATTTCCGCATCGAGGGAGAGTCCACATGCCCGCCGTGACCGTCGACAACATCCTTGCCCTTCCCCGCATCACCGATCCGGTGCCTTCCGCGCTGCCTCGACCGGTGCTGTCGGTGACCACCGCTCCTCGCGGCTTCGAGGGTGAAGGGTTTCCCGTCCACCGCGCCTTCGCCGGCATCGAGATGCGGCACCTCGACCCGTTCATCCACATGGACCAGATGGGTGAGGTGCACTACGCACCCGGCGAACCGAAAGGCACCCCGTGGCATCCGCACCGCGGCTTCGAAACCGTGACCTACATGATCGACGGAATCATGGAGCACCAGGACTCGCACGGGGGAGGAGGCACCATCTCGGACGGCGACACCCAATGGATGACGGCCGGTGGCGGCATCCTGCACATCGAAGCGCCACCCGAGCGCGTGGTGACCAGTGGCGGCCTGTTCCACGGGGTCCAACTGTGGGTGAATCTGCCTCGTGACGACAAACTGGTTGCACCTCGCTACCAGGACATCTCCCGTGACCGCGTCACCTTGCTGTCCTCACCGGACGGTGGAGCGCTCATCCGCGTGATCGCCGGCGACCTCGACGGGCACCGCGGACCGGGCTCCACACATACCCCGATCACCCTGCTGCACGTGAGCCTGGCGCGCGGTGCGCGCGTGACCGTGCCGTGGAATGCGGAGTTCAATGCCTTGGCCTACGTGCTGGCAGGGGACGGCTCCGCCGGCGCCGACCGCCGGCCGATCCACTCCGGGCAGACCGTGGTCTTCGGTCGCGGCGACACCCTGACGATCGATGCGGCCGGCCGGCAGGACTCGCGTACCGACACGCTCGAGGTGTTCGTCCTGGGCGGCAAGCCGATTCGTGAACCCGTGGCGATGGCGGGGCCCTTCGTGATGAATACGAAGGCCGAGGTGATCGCCGCGTTCGAGGATTTCCAGGCGGGACGCTTCGGCTCCGTCCCCGCAACCGGCGGACTCGCAGGGCCGACGCAGTAACTCGCCGTCCGGGGGCGCGTCGCACCCATGCGTGAGGCGCGCACCCGGCGGGTACCCGGTCCGGGCACGGACCGACCTGCCGCCGGGCGACCGAGGAGAGCAATGCAGTCACGTACAGCGGAGTCACGAACAGCAGGGTCACGTACAGCGGCGAGCAGCGAGGAGACGGTTCCGGTCGACTCCGAGTTCCACGATCTCGACGCATGGTGGCGCGCAGCGAATTATCTGTCCGTGGGTCAGATCTACCTCATGGACAATCCGCTTCTGCGGGAACCACTCCGGCCCGATCACATCAAACCCCGCCTGCTGGGGCACTGGGGGACCACGCCCGGACTCAACTTCATCTACGCCCACCTCAACCGGGTCATCACCGCCCGCGACCTCGACATGATCTATGTGATGGGTCCCGGCCACGGTGGCCCGGGCCCCGTCGCGGCGGGGTGGCTCGAAGGCACCTACAGCGAACGTTATCCGGAGGTCTCACAGGACGAAGCCGGGATGGCTCGCCTGTTCCGTCAGTTCTCCTTCCCCGGAGGCATTCCGAGTCACGTCGCCCCCGAAACCCCGGGTTCCATCCACGAGGGCGGCGAACTGGGGTACTCACTCGCCCATGCGTACGGGGCTGCGTTCGACAACCCCGATCTGGTCGTCGCTGCCGTGATCGGGGACGGCGAAGCCGAAACAGGTCCGCTCGCCGCGAGCTGGCACTCCACCAAATTCGTCGATCCGCGCCGTGACGGCGCCGTCCTCCCGATCCTGCACCTCAACGGCTACAAGATCGCCAACCCCACGGTCCTCGCGCGTATCGACCCCGGGGAACTCGACTCACTGCTGCGCGGCTACGGTCACGACCCGATCGTGGTGGCCGGCTCCGACCCGGCCGAGATGCACAGGGCCTTCGCGTCGGCACTCGACCGGGCGCTGAACCGGATCGACGAAATCCAGGAGCACGCGCGCCGGACCGGCGATACGGAGCGCCCGGCATGGCCGATGATCGTGCTGCAGTCACCCAAAGGCTGGACCGGCCCCGCTGAGGTCGACGGCACTCCGATCGAAGGCAGTTGGCGCGCGCACCAGGTGCCGTTCGGCAACGCCCGCAACGACGCCGGGCACCGCCTGATCCTCGAAGAGTGGATGCGGAGCTACCGGCCCGAAGAACTGTTCGACGACGACGGTGCTCCAGTCCCGCAGATCCGTGACCTGCACCCTTCGGGCGCACGGCGGATGAGCGCCAACCCGCACACCAACGGCGGTGAGATCCTCCGGGACCTCGCGTGTCCCGATTTCCGCGACTACGCCGTCCCCGTCGGCACACCCGGGAACGAGATCGCCGAAGCGACCAGTGTGCTCGGCGACTTCCTCCGCGACGTGATGGTGCGCAATCCGTCCACCTTCCGGATGTTCGCCCCGGACGAGAACAATTCCAACCGGCTCAACGCCGTCCTCGAGGTCACGGATCGGACCTGGAATGCCCGGACGGTGCCGGGAGATGACCATCTCGCGCCCGACGGGCGCGTGATGGAGGTGCTCTCCGAACACATGTGCCAGGGCTGGCTCGAGGGATACCTGCTCACCGGACGGCACGGGCTCTTCTCCTGCTACGAGGCATTCGTCCACGTCGTGGATTCGATGTTCAACCAGCACGCGAAGTGGCTGCGCACCACCAACCGCATCGAGTGGCGCAAACCGATCCCGTCCCTGAATTACCTGCTCACTTCACATGTGTGGCGGCAGGACCACAACGGCTTTTCCCACCAGGACCCCGGCTTCATCGACCACGTCGTCAACAAGAAAGCCGAGGTCATCAGGGTCTATCTGCCGCCGGACGCCAACACCCTGTTGTCCGTCGCCGATCATTGTCTCCGCAGCCGTCAATACGTCAACGTGATCGTCGCGGGCAAGCAACCGGAATTGCAGTACCTCGACATGGATGCGGCTGTCACCCACTGCACCAAGGGAATCGGCATCTGGGAGTGGGCATCGACCGACGGGGGCGCGGAGCCCGACGTCGTCCTCGGATGCGCCGGAGACGTACCCACGAAGGAAACCCTCGCAGCGGTCGAGATTCTTCTCGGATACTTCCCGGACCTGAAGATCCGCGTCGTCAATGTCGTCGATCTCATGAGATTGCACGACGACCGGGAACATCCCCACGGTCTGCCCGGCGCCGACTTCGACTCCCTGTTCACCACCGACAAGCCGGTCATCTTCGCCTACCACGGATACCCGTGGCTGATTCACCGCCTCACCTACCGCCGCACCAACCACGACAACATCCATGTGCGCGGCTATATCGAAGAAGGCACCACCACGACACCGTTCGATATGTGCGTCCTCAACCGGATCGACCGATTCCATCTCGCGAAGGACGTCATCGACCGGGTCGACCGCATCCGTCCCATCGCCGGGCATGCCCGCGAAGACCTGCTGAACACGCTCGCCGAGCATCACCGCTACATCCGCACCCACGGCGAAGACATGCCGGAGGTCACCCAGTGGAAGTGGCGCGGGACGGACGCCGTGCGATCCTCGTCCTGAACGGGGGTCCCGCGGACAACCCGTTCAGGCGAGATCTGTTTCCGGACGCCGCAAGACGGGCTCACCGCGGACGAGACGAGCGACATCGACCTGATCGAGTGAGGTGACCACGAGGTCGGCACCGGCTTCGGCGAGGCCGCGCTCGTCGTCGGCGCGCGCGATCCCGATCGACAGCATGTGTCCGGCTTCGGCTGCTTCGATTCCGCTCACCGCGTCTTCGACGACCACACATGCTTCCGCCGGGGCGCCGAGTTCGGCGGCAGCGGTGAGAAATATTTCGGGATCCGGCTTCCCGCGGGCGAAATCACGACCGGAGAGGTCTGCGTCGAACATGTCGCTCAGCGTGGCGCCCTCGTCGATGGAGGCTGTGTCGAGGCCCTCGTCCCGCGCGAACACATCCATCCGGACGGCCCGCAGAAATCGGAACGCGTTCTTCGACGACGACGCTGCGGCGATGGGGACACCAGCGGCCCGGATCGCGAGCACGAACCGCAAGGCGTCCGGGTACGCCCGGAATCTGCCGTCGTCGATCAAGCGGATCAGCAGATCCTGCTTGCGGTCCGCATAGGTGTGGAGATGTTCGTCGTCGTCCGGAATCCCGAAGTACCGCAACGCGGCACCGGCGCCCTCCATGCGCGGCCGGCCCGACATCACCTCCTGGTAGACCACGGGCGTGAATGCGTCCTCCGACCACGAGCTGCTGTCGCGGATCGGCGCCCATTCGCCGAGCATCAGGTCCCGGAGGCTCTCTCGCCAGGCGTGCTCGTGTGGCGAGTCGACGAGCACCCCGTCGACATCGAAGATCGCGCCGCGTAGACCGTGCTCACTCATCGTCGCTCCCGTGGTCCGGTCAGGCCGGCAACTCGTGGTGATCCGGTGCCGCCGGCACCGCCGGCACCGGCGGAATATGGAACACGTGCGACGCGCCCGCCCCGAGTTCGACGATGTTGTCGCCGACACCCACCCGCACGGGCACCCGGAAACCTTCGACCTCGGCGAGGACGGTCAACTTGTCGCCCACGATGCGCACGCGCAGGGGAGTGCCGCGATACCGCATCGAGAACGACACCCCGTCGAGCCGGTCCATCAGGCGAGGGCGGAACATCAACGCGCCACCGTAGATACGGGCGCCGACGTAGTAGCGCTGCACGAGGTCCAGCGTTCCGGCCATCACCCCCATATGGATGCCTTCCTTGGTGGTGCCGCCCTGCAGGTCACTCACATCGCTCTCGAGCGCCACCATGAACCGCTCCCACGACGACTCCGGATCGAACGCCGCCAGCACGCCTGCGTAGGTGAGGAAACTCAGCGTCGACCCGTGTGAGGTCCGCTGGTCGTAGTACTCGACCGTCCGCACGGCGAGTGCGCGGTCGACGTCGTAGCCGAGTCGCGCGAACAACGGTTGCAACTCGTTGAAGTCGAACAGGAAGAACAACATCACCGTGTCGGCTTGCTTGGAGACCTTGTACCGGTTCGGGTCCCTGCCTTCCGCCCGCAGGATGCGGTCCATCCGCTGGATGTTGCCGTACTTCCGCCGGTAGTGGTCCCAGTCGAGTTCCTCGAGATCTTCGTATCCTTCGAACTGGCTGATCACCCCGTCGTGGAACGGCACGTACATCTTGGTGGTCATCTGCGACCACGTCTCCAACTCGTCGTCGGTCACGCGCAGGCGGGCGCGCAGCGCCGTCTGGCGACTCGCGGACAGGCGCTCGAGCACGTCGAGTGCCTTGCCCGCAATCCACGCGACCATGACGTTGGTGTACGCGTTGTTGTTCAGTCCCGCTGCCTCGACATCCGGGTAGCGCTCGTGGAATTCGTCGGGGCCCATCACACCGTGGATCTCGTAGCGGTCCCGTTCGGGGTTGTACTGGGCGATGGACGACCAGAACCGCGCGATCTCGAGCATCAACTCGGCGCCGAAATCGGCCAGGAAATCGAAGTCGTCGGTCGCCTGGTAGTACCGCCACACGTTGTAGAAAATGGCGGCGCTCACATGGCGCTGATTGCGGCTCAGATCCGGGTCCCACTGTCCCGACAGGGGATTGAGGTGAACGGTTTGGGTTTCCTCCGTGCCGTCACTACCGCTCTGCCACGGGAACATCGCACCGTCGTAACCGGCTTCCCGCGCCGCGGCCTGTGCCTCGCCCAACCGGCGGTACCGGTAGCCGATCAACCCTCGCGTCACGTCGGGCATGCGCAGGTCGAGGAACGGATAGACGTACAACTCGTCCCAGAACACGTGCCCGCGATACGCCTCGCCGTTCAGTCCCCGCGCCGGCACGCCTGCATCGTGACGTGCGGTGTGCCGCGAACACACCTGCAGCACGTGCGCCACGTGCAACCGCAACAGCATCTGGACGCGGGGTTCGCGGGGCACCCGGATGTCGCAGATGTCCCACAACTCGTCCCACGCGGCCTCGTGTTCGACGTAGGCCTCGTCGAAGCCCGGATAGCGCACCACATGGCGACCCGCCGCGGCGAGGGGCTCGGTGATCGCATCGTCGCGGGCGGTGAACATCGCCACGAGTTTTTCGACCCGCATGGGCGTGCCCTGGGTGACGTCGAAGGTGAGTACCTGCTGGATGTAGTCCTCCATCTGGTACAGGTCGCGTTCGACGTCGAGACAGTCCTGCTCGCCTTCGTAGAAGACCTGCGTGCGGGCAGCCTGCGCGATGTAGATGTCGGACTGCCGGGTCTGCACCTTCAGGGCGATCGTGTCGGCGCTGAAGGTTCGGGGCGAGACGGGATCGAGGTGGCGACCCTCGAGTTCGCGGTAACGCGCCACCGCGCGGTTGGTCATGCGCCCGTCGAGCGCCGAGACCAATTCGATGCGTCCGGACCAGTTCTCGGCGGTGATGGTCCAGGACAGGCCGCTCTGGTGCCGGTGCGCCATACTGACGAACCGCCGGCTGTGCAGGGTGGTTTCACGGCCCTTCCGGTCCCGGAACCGCAACTTCCGAATCACCGTGGCGGTGCGGATGTCGTAGATGTGCCGGTACGACAGGATTTCGACGTTCGACAGCCGGATCGCGTCCTCACCCTCGATGCGCAGTTTGAGCACGAGCCAGTTGGGGAGGTTGACGAGATCCTCGTTGAGGACGGGGCGACCACCCATGATGGTGGTCTCACGGTTGTAGCAGCCGTGGGAGTACGTGCCGGGATAGTGGACTTCGCCCATGTCCTCCCACTCAGCGGTGCCCCGGGTGCAGAAGTATCCGTTGCCGGTGGATGTCATCGCCTCGCGGAGTCCTTCCTCGTCCGCGTCGAAGTTGGTGTATTCGAGGGTGAACTCCGGGTCGGACACGCTTACCTCCAGGCGAGTTGCGGTGGGCGACGGATCAGCGGGCCAGGCCGGACAGGAACTTTTCGACGTCCTGCACCGAGTCGAGCACGAAGTCGGCGGCCGTGGTGCGGCCTGCCATCTCCGGGTCGTCGGGGCGGCCCACGAGGATGCCGATACCCCGGCCGCGCAGGGCCCGGAACGCGCTTTCGTCGGTGATGTCGTCGCCGAGATAGAGCGGAACGATGTCGTCGGAGTCGAGCCCGAGGACGTCGATGAGGTGCAGAACGGCCTTGCCCTTGTTCCAGTCGATCGCCGGGGTGAACTCGTACACCATCTTCCCCGGGACCAAAGTGAGTCGATCGCTGTTCCGGTCGCGCAGTTCGTGGATGATCTCGTCGACGCGGGCGCGGGTATCCGGTGCGGCCTGCCGGTAGTGCACGGCGACCGACGCGTGTTTGGCTTCGAGGGACACACCGTCGAGACCGTGGAGCCTCTCACGCAGGGTGGCGGTCGTTTCCGTGATCAGGTCCGTGAAGTCGGTGAGTGCCTCGTGTACGACCGGTCCCTGCTCGGGACTCCAGATGTCGAATCCGTGGCTTCCGGCGACGATCAGGTCGTCCACACC
Source organism: Rhodococcus sp. NPDC058639 (assembly GCF_042717545.1). Lineage (NCBI taxonomy): Bacteria > Bacillati > Actinomycetota > Actinomycetes > Mycobacteriales > Nocardiaceae > Rhodococcus > Rhodococcus sp. NPDC058639. The sequence goes on along the minus strand of NZ_JBHXRF010000004.1, from coordinate 161,535 downwards.
CATCAGCTGCTGCACGACCTGGCGGTCGCGCCCGGTGACGATGCAGACGGAGCATCGGTCCGCCAGAGCGAGCACGGTCCGGCGCATGCTGTCGGACCACACCGCGTCCTCGGGGCGGGGAACGATGGGTGTGAGCACGCCGTCGTAATCCAGGAATACCGCCGGCCGGCGGCCCTCCAAACGCTGCCGCAATGCCTCCGAGCCGAGGGCCGGGGGCAGATCTCCCACGGTCGACACCGTTTCCATGTCGTCCGTACCTCCTGCAGTCGGGGTCGTCGTCAACGGGTTCACGGCTCCGGGCGGTACCTGTCCGCCAGGGAGCCGCCCTCACCGAACCGTACACCTCACGGACTGCCTCCCGGAGGCAATGGAAGGGGCGCGCCGCCGTCAGCGGATCGGGCGCCGCCACCGGGCGTCGTCTGCGGTCAGCTGTGTGATCAGGTGCTCCGCCGCATCGGTATTCCGGAACGGGCCGGTCAGCAGATCGGCGTAGACGTGTGACGGTGCGACGTGCCGCAATCCTCCACGACGGTCCATGCGATCGAACACGACGGGCGACCAGGGGATCGCGACGACGACATCGCCTCCCCGATCCACCGGGCGCAGACCGAGGACGGCCGCGAACTCGTCGGGATCGTCGGCGTAGACCTCGACGAGGGCCGGTTCGGCGTAATCGGTCGCTCCCACTCCGGTGAGCGCGTAGGGGATGTCGAGGTGCTCGGCAAGCCGGTTTCGGATCGCTGCCACGCCGTCCGGGGCCGCGAAACGGCGGGTCGGGCAGACCTTCCGGTCGTCGGCCCACGCACGCAGCATCGGTTCCCATCGCACTTCGGTGATCGCACCGCGGGGGATCCTGCGGATGAGTTCGCGTTCGACCAGAACCTCGACGACGCGGTAGGTGGCGCCGGTCGACGCTCCCGACAGCTTGATCAGCTCGGGAACGGTGATCTCGCCCTCGTGGTCCGCCAGTGCGCGGACCACCCGATCGGACGGTTCACCGGTGAGCACTCCGGAGGGTCTGCCCGGACCGCGCCATGGATCGGCGTCGGCGCCGCGGTTACGCACCCAGATAGCGGGGCGCGCCGCCATGAGAGCGAGGTTGCCGGTGGCGTCGGCATACGAGATGCCGTGCTGGTCGAGCTGGCGGCGGACCGGATCGGACAGATAGTGGGCGCAGACGAATCCCCGGTCGGATTCGGTCAATTCGGCCGTGATGCGCGCGACGTCGCCGCTGAGTACTCCGCGTGACGGTATGACGGCGAAGGACACCGATTCACCGTCGGGTGCGGTGACGAGGAGCCTCCTGGGTGCTTCGGGGGAGCGGGACCGGTCGGCGCTCAGACTCCATCCGAGCGGCAGGCACGCCTCGAGGCCCGCGGCGGCTCGCCGGTAGATGTCGATGTGGCGTTCGGGTCGCGGTCCGGCCGGATTCTCGATGGTGGCCACGGAGTCCTGTTGTGTCACATCCACCACAGTAGTCACTCTGTGCACGACGGAAAAGGCCTTTAATCGAATTTCCGATGTGATGGATTACCCGGTGCCCTCGAGGAACACGAAGAATCGATGCGCTAGCGTCGTTCGCATGACTGACAGCGCCGGCCGGATCGCATTCATCCAGGCCACATGGCATCGCAACATCGTCGACCAGGCCAAGGCCGGGTTCACCGACGAGATCGTCTCGCTCGGATGGTCTGCCGAGAACCTCGATTACTTCGAGGTCCCCGGAGCATTCGAGATCCCCCTGCACGCCGCACGTCTGGCGCGCACCGGGCGGTACGCCGGCATCGTCGCGGCAGGACTGGTGGTCGACGGCGGGATCTACCGTCACGACTTCGTCGCCACCGCCGTCATCGACGGATTGATGCGCGTCCAGCTCGACACCGATGTCCCGGTGTTCTCCGTGGTGCTCACCCCACACCACTTCCACGAGCACGACGAGCACGTCTCGTACTACACCCGGCACTTCGTGACGAAGGGCGCCGAAGCGGCTCGCGCACTCGATGCCACCGTCACGTCGCTGCGCGCGTTGCCGACCGCGGACTGATCCGCGGCCGGCAACGCACCGGCATCACCGCACCTGTCGCTGCGTCTCGCTGTCGGTGACGGGAGTGGGAGCGGGGGTGGATTCGGTGCGATTCCGGTAGGCGGCACGGGCGTTCTCGTCCGATTCGAGAACGACGGACTGCAGTCCGAACGCACCGGAGATCCGGTGCCGGGCCGCCTCCGGCATCAGGCGCAGGACGGCGAGAATGCCTCCTGCGGTCCGGGGCACGTAGCGCAGACCCGAACGGCCCGAGCCGATCACCCCGGTGATCGCCTGTGCGACGTCCTCGGGACCCACCATCGCGACGCGCTGGATCAGCGCGTTGGGCTTGATGCCCGCAATCAGTTCGGTGCGTACGAATCCCGGCGCGATTGTCGAGACCGTGACGCCGGAGCCGGCGAGTTCCTGCCGCAGCACGGAGCCCAGACCGATCACCGCATGCTTGGTTGCCGAGTACACGGCGATCCCCGGTGCGCCCTCGATGCCGACGATGGACCCGAGATTGACGATGTGCCCGTGCCCTTGCTCGGTGAAGCGCGCGGCCGCGAGTTTCGACCCGATGATCACGCCCCGCACGTTGATGTCGATCTGGCGGTCGGACACTGCGTCGGACTCGTCGAGGAACCGTCCCGTCGGCATGATGCCGGCGTTGTTGACCACGACGTCGAGTCCGCCGAGTTCGATTGCGGCGAGATCGAGAAACTGCTCGAACGAGCCGCGGTCCGTGACGTCGAGTGGCAACCCGAGGACGGTCGAACCGAATCGTGCGGTCAGCGCGGCAGCTGTTTCCTCCACCAGGGCCGTGTCGATGTCCCCGATGACGACCTGTGCGCCGGCACGGAGAAGAGCCTCCGCGGTCGATCGTCCGATACCGCGTGCGCCACCGGTGATCGCGACGCGCTTGCCCTGTGCACCTCGGGTCATGTGTTGCCGTCCTTAACTCTCGAGCGGGTATTGCCGTGTGCTCACGCTAGAAAGCGGAGCGCCGGAGATCCATGCCGAAAGCGGCTGTTTCTTGTGAATTTCGGCCACGTGGCCGATGATGGCACGTCGTGACAACCGTGGTCCCTCGCCGTGCCGCGACCAGCGCACGGCTTCTCGTGGACTTCGCCCGGGAGCGCGGTATCGACACGCATCTGGTTCTCCGCGGCACCGGTTTACCGGCCGAGGGACTGGCGGATCCCACGAGCGAGATCACGGACGAACAGGAACTTGCGCTGATCCGGAATCTGGTGGCGGCGCTGGACGATGCACCCGGGTGCGGGTTCACGCTCGGTGCGTCGTATCAGGCAGCCGTGCACGGCATCTACGGATACGCGTTGATGAGTTGTGCGACCGTCCGGGAGGGAATCGAGGTGGGGACGCGCTACTTCGACCTGTCGTACGCATTCTCGCGGGCGACGTTGGCGTACACCGACGGCGAGGTGCGCTTCTCGCTCGACGACCGTGAGGTTCCGCGCGATGTACGGGGATTCCTTCTCGAACGCGACCTGTCCGGAATCCTGGCGCACTGGACGGCCTTGTGGGGCAGCCCGGTCGAGGTGCGGCGGATCGAAGTCGACGAGTCGCTGTTCGGTCGCATCGCACCGATGGTGCGCGAACACGGCTACGAGGTGGTGCCTGTGTCCGGGCCGCACACGGTCGTGGTGGACGCGGCGGCTGTGGAACGTCCGATGCCCACCGCCAGCGCGGCTGCGTCGGCGTTACTGCTCGAAGAGTGCGCAGAACTCCTTCAGCGGCGACGATTCCGCAGTGGAACCGCATTCCGGGTCCGCGAGATCCTGCTTCGTGCCGCGTCGTCGGGTGCGACGCAACAGCGTGTGGCGGGGGAGTTGGGGCTCAGCGTGCGAACGCTGCGGAGGAGGCTCGACGAGGAAGGAACGTCGTACCGAGAGGTCGTGGCGGAGACGTACAGCGCAGTGGCCGAAGAACTTCTCGCTGCGGGGCTCTCGGTCGAGCGGGTGGCGCACCGCCTGGGGTATTCCGACGCGTCGAGCTTCACGGTAGCTTTCACGAGGTGGACGGGAACGACTCCGGGCCGGCGGGCCAGGGGAGCGCGTGGGTGAAGGACAGGCGAGATCCGATGCCGTTCCGGGGGAGTGGGATCCGACGCAGGAAAGGAAGACGAGGTGGGAGTAGGGCACACCCGACGTTCGGTCGGACCGGAGGGACCGATCGGCGCAGCACTGAAAGATATTCTGGAACGGACGGAATAAGGTAATAAAAGGAAAATCCGCCATCTCCACCACAACTCGTCTCGATCCCGCCATTCACCAACGCCCCCATCACCCGCACTTACATCGAGGGCTGGTGGAAGTAGCGAGCGAGCCTGCGATGGCGGTGGGCGAACAGTCCCGCGACCACGCGGTGCGCCATGGCGGCGGCGATCGGTACATGCGACAGGGGCGCGCGCAGCTCGAACGTGAGGCGATCGTGGACGCGGGTTCCGCCGGACGGCAGCGGCTGTAGCTCGCGTTCGTGCTCCCAGCGGCGCAGGAGCACCATGCTGGATTTCTCGTGGAAACGGCGACCGGGTTCGACGGCAGCGACGGTGAGGTCGTCGAATTCGACCGGCAGTACCCCGAAGAGCAGGAGCGGTGCACGGCCGAGGCGCACACCGACCGGCACCTCGTCGATGGAAAGGCCCCGGACCGCACGCGGCATGCGCATCGCCAGCACGGGGGCGAGTTCGTCGTTGATACCGCCGGGATCTGTGATGCGGGCCCAGACTGCGGTGATCGCGGCGGGAAGGACCGACTCGTGTTCGACGACGACGCACCCCACTGTGGCCCCTTCCCTCGAAGGGAACGGACGATAGCAGGAGTGTTACCGCGATCCCGAGAAGGACGGTGACAGCAGGATTCGGCCGTCGTTCACCTGTACCGCGTAGGTGCGTACCGATCCGATCCCGGGTGCGGCGCACGCACCCGTCTCGAACGAGAACGCGTACTGATGCAGCGGGCACACCACGCCGGTGTGGTCGATCTGCCCGTCGGCCAACGGCCCGCCCTTGTGCGGGCACACGGCATCGGTCCCGCGGACCGAACCGTCGGACAGCAGGAACACGGCGATCTGCCGGCCGTCGACCGTGTACGTGCGCCCTTCGCCGCGGGTGAGATCCGAGACCGGTCCGAGGTCTACGACGGCGCTGTCGTCCACGGCGGTCATCGAACGGGGACCTGGGGGAGGGGCAGCAACGGCAGCGACGGCGCAAACTGCGCGGGAGACTTGGGGTCCGAACGGTCGAGCCAGGGATCACGGTAGCCGGCGACGGCGACCTCGACGCGTTCGTCGAGTAGGGCCACGATGTTCTCCTCGTCTCGAATCAGCAGGTCCTGTAGTCGGCCCAGGCCGATGCGCGGCACGAAGGCGTAGGTCCGCTCGAGCCAGTGGGCGTGTTCGCGGTAGTACTGGATGAACCGTCCCGCCACGGAGAGCACCTCGTCGGCGGAGTCCACTGTCGCGAGGAGGTCACCTTTGCGGACATGTGCACCGGCGGCGCCGCCGACGTAGATGTCCCACCGCCCGTCGCCGACGGCGACCACCCCGAGGTCCTTGCACAACGCCTCGGAACAGTTGCGGGGACACCCCGCCACGGCCAGTTTGAGCTTTGCCGGTGTCTCGAGCCCCTGGAAGCGTTCCTCGAGTGCGATACCCAGGCTCGTCGAGTCGCCCAGACCGAACCTGCAGAAGTCGCTGCCCACGCAGGTTTTCACGGTGCGAAAGCTCTTGCCGTAGGCGAAGCCCGACGGCATGTCGAGATCGGCCCAGACCTTCGGCAGATCTTCCTTCTTGATGCCGAGGAGATCGATCCGCTGACCGCCGGTGAGCTTCACCATGGGCACCCGGTACTTGTCGGCGACATCGGCGATCCGGCGCAACTGATCCGGCGTGGTCACCCCGCCCTTCATCTGAGGCACCACCGAAAACGTGCCGTCCCGCTGGATATTGGCGTGCACACGGTCGTTGATGTAGAGCGCGCCGCGCTCGTCGACCCAGTCGGGGCCCCACAGCGTGCGCAGCAGCGACGCCAGTGGCATCTTCGCGGAGGCATCCTCCCGGCCTCCGGTCGCGAGTTCCGCGAACACTTGTGACACCGCGCGCAGGTCGTGCTCGCGGATCGCGGCGATCAGGTCGGGTTTGGTCAGCGGAATGCACGGCACATACCAGTTCGCGGCGGGGTCCTCGGCGAGCGCGCCGCCGGCCGCGCACGCGACGATGTCACCCACGAGCGCCTTGCAGGATCCGCAGCCCTTGCCCGCCCGGGTGGTGGCGCAGACATCCGCGAGGCTGGCCGCTCCGCCGTGGACACAGGCGACGATGTCACCTTTGGTGACGCCGTTGCAGTTGCACACCTGGGTGCTGTCGGGCAGATCTGCCGCCACGTCGGCGCCCTGAGGCTCCCCGATGTCGAACAGCAGTGCCGCGCGATCCTGGGGGACCTCGATCATTCCGTCGAAGGCCTGTCCGAGCATCGACGCCCGGCCGATGTCGCCGAGCAGCATCGCGCCGATCAGTTTGTCGTCACGCACGACGACGGCCTTGTACACACCGCTGCGCGGATCGTAGAACTGCACGAACTCGTCGTCTTCGCGTTCGGGTCCCTTCACGCCCATCGCGGCGACGTCGATACCGGCGACCTTGAGTTTCGTGGTGGTGCGCGAGCCCTCGTACGCGGCGTTCGGATCGGTGCCGGTGAGATGCTGGGCGAGTACGACGGCCTGCTCCCACACCGGCGCGACGAGGCCGTACACCTCTCCGCGGTGCTGCACGCATTCCCCGACGGCGTACACGCTGGATTCGTCTTCGCAGCGCAGCTGGTCGTCGACGACCAGGCCGCGCTCGACGAGAAGACCACCGGTACGCGCGAATTCGGTGTTGGGGCGGATACCCGCCGCGACGACCACCATGTCGGTGGGGACGACGGTGTCGTCGGCGAATCGGACCCCGACCACGTCGCCGTGGCCGTCGCGCTCGATTCCGATCGTGCGTGTACCCGTGTGCACGGTGATCCCGAGTTTCTCGATTTCGGTGCGCAGGACGCGGCCGCCGCGCTCGTCGAGTTGCTGGTTCATCAGGTGCCCGGGCGAATGCACGACCGTCACCTCGAGTCCCTGGATGCGCAACCCGTACGCGGCCTCGAGCCCGAGCAGTCCGCCGCCGACGACCACCGCCGACACGTCGTCGCGGGACTCCGCCATCTGAAGCATGCCGTTGGTGTCGGCGAGGGTGCGGAAACCGAACACGCCGCGCCCGAGGCGGCCGTCCGCTTCGCGCAGGCCGTCCATGTTGGGAAAGAAGGTCGACGATCCGGTGGCGACGACGAGCACGTCGTAGCCCACCACCCGGCCGGATTCACAGGTGACCGTCTTGGCGAACCGGTCGAGGCGGACGGCGCGGTCACCCGCGAAGAGGGTGATGCCGTGCTCCCGGTACCAGCTCATGGGGTTGAGCACGAGATCGTCGTCGTCGGCGGTTGCTTCGCCGGACAGGACGTGGGAGAGCATGATCCGGTTGTAGTTGCCGTACGGCTCGTCGCCGATCATGGTGATGTCGAAGAGGTCTCGTCCACCTCGCGCAAGGACCTCTTCGACGGTGCGTGCACCTGCCATGCCGTTGCCCACGACGAGGAGCCGCCGACGCGGTGTCTCCGGTTGGGGCTGGGTCGATGTCATGGTTCGAGGGTCGGCCGCGTCGGTGACGGATCGGCTGCCGGGGCGTTACATGCCGATCAGGAAGACCTCACCCCGTCCTTGTCGGAACTGTCAGATCGGGGCGACGCAGGGATCGCGAGCGGGGTGACGACGGCGAGCAGCACCGCGGGAACGAGGAAAGCAGCAGTCGGATCCGCCGAGTACACGGGCGTGAGTGCCAGGGGAGCGAAGGCACCACCGCCGAACCGGAAGGCCTGCACCACCGACACCGCGCCGCCGCGGTTGGCCCCGGGATCGCCCAGGACGGCGGCATTGACACCGACAAGCACGCATTGCGAGGCGACGCCCGCGAGGAACCATGCGACGGCGACGATCGTGAGGTTCGTCACGGTGCCGACGGTGACCACCAGCACTGCGCCGGCGAAGGAGCCGATCAGGACGGTGCGCCGCGCGCCGATTCGGTCGACGAGGATCCCGACGCGACGGGCGGTGAGGATGCCGGCGAACCCGAGCACGGTGAGCAGGGCGCCGCGCTCCGACGGGGTGAGGGCGAACACGTCCTCGGCACGGAAGGCGAGGAGGAAGTTGAGGCCGCCGATCGCACCCCAGCCGAGCAGCGCCACGATGCCGATGCGGACGATGCGGGGACGCAGCGCGTCGCGGAGACGGGCGGGTTCGCTGGTGGTGTCGTCGTCGACGGTGCCCGGTAGGCCGATGCACGCGAGTGCCAGTGCGGCCGCGGCGAGCACCACGAAGGCCCATCGCCAGTCGATCTCGGCGGCGAGCCCGCCGACGAGCGGCGCGAAGGTCAGCCCGGCGGCCTGCAGGGCACCGAAGAGACCCAATGCGCGCCCGAGCCGATTCTGCGGTGTCAGGGAGGCGAGGGCCGCGAGCAGCAGCGGTGTGGTGAAGGCGTTGGCCGCGCCCTGGAGCATGCGGGCACCGAGCAGCACGGTCAGGGTGGGGGCGAGCGCGGCGGCGACGGACACCACCGCGTAGGCGAGGTAGGCGAGGCGGACCGTGCGGGCCCGGCCCCAGCGGGCACCCAGGGTGCCGGAGAACAACATGGCGGCGGCGAAGACGCCGAGGTAGGCGGTCACGGAGGTGGCCGCGGTGGCGGCCGTGACACCGAGGTCGGCGCCCATCTCGGGGAGCATCGAGACGACGACGCTGCCGCCGAACGGGCCGAGGAAGCCGCCTGTGTAGAGCGCCGCGCGCGGGAGTGCCGCGCGCAGGGCGCTCACTGGGCGAGTCCGCCGGGACCGCGTCGACGCAGGTAGCGCTCGAATTCGGCGGCGATGGCGTCGCCGTCGATGTTGGAGATGTCGTCGGTGATGTCGGATTCGGCTTCGGCGTCGCCGCGTTCTTCGAGGCCGCGGACGTAGTCGGCGACGTCTTCGTCGTCGTCGGTCATCTCGGTGACGGCCTGTTCCCATTCTTCGGCGAGGACGGGCAGTTCGCCGAGGGGAACTTCGACGTCGAGGATGTCTTCGAGGCGGCGGAGGAGTTCGACGGTGGCTTTGGGGTTGGGCGGGTGCGAGACGTAGTGGGGCACCGCTGCCCAGAAGGACACGGCGGGGATGCCGGCACGGACGCAGGCGTCCTGGAGGACGCCGGTGATCCCGGTGGGTCCTTCGTAGCGTGATTTTTCGAGGTTGAAGCGTTTGGCGGCTTCGGCGCTGTACGCGGTGCCGGTCACCGGGACCGGCCGGGTGTGGGGGGTGTCGGCGAGCAGTGCGCCGAGGAGGATGACGGTGTGGACGCCGATGTCGTCGATGAGTTCGATGATGGCGTCGCAGAAGCTGCGCCAGCGCATGTTGGGTTCGATGCCGCGGAGCAGCACGATGTCGCGGTCGCTGCCGGGGAGTGCGCACACGGACAGGCGGGTGGCGGGCCAGTCGAGTTCGCGGCTGACGCCGTCGACGAGCCGGACCTGGGGGCGGTTGACCTGGTAGTCGTAGTAGTCCTCGGAGTCCAGTTCGGCGAAGGGTTCGGCGTCCCAGATCAGTTCGAGGTGTTCGACGGCTCCGCTGGCGGCGTCGCCTGCGTCGTTCCATCCTTCGAACGCGGCAACGAGCACCGGATCACGGAGGACAGGTACGTCCTGGTCCGGGGTGTCGGAATTCTCGCGTGCATTCACTCGTCCAGCCTACGACCCGGGCCGGTTCGTCCGCCCACTAGTCTGGTGGGCATGTCCACCCCATTGCACTCTGTCTTGCTCGATGCGTTGAAGCGGCGCGTTGTCATCGGAGACGGGGCGATGGGCACGATGTTGCAGGCCGCGGACCTTTCGCTCGACGATTTCCGCGGTTTGGAGGGGTGCAACGAGATTCTCAACGACTCTCGGCCCGATGTGATCCGGGGGATCCATCGGGCGTATTTCGAGGCCGGCGCAGATGTGGTCTCGACGAACACCTTCGGCTGCAACCTGCCCAATCTCGCCGACTACGACATCGCCGACCGCATCCGTGACCTGTCCGAACGTGGCGCCCGTCTGGCCCGTGAGGTGGCCGACGAGATGGGCCCGAGCGACGACGGGATGCCCCGGATGGTGATCGGCTCGATGGGGCCGGGTACCAAGCTGCCGAGTTTGGGGCATGCGCCCTACGCGGTGTTGCGGGATGCCTACGCGGAGGCGGCTCTGGGCATGATCGACGGCGGCGCCGATGCGATCCTGGTGGAAACCTGCCAGGACCTGTTGCAGGCGAAGGCCGCGATCGTGGGTAGCCGCCTGGCGATGGAGCAGGCGGGCCGGCGACTGCCGATCGTCACCCATGTCACGGTCGAGACCACGGGCACGATGCTGCTCGGTTCGGAGATCGGTGCGGCGCTGACAGCGCTCGAGCCGTTGGGCATCGACCTGATCGGGCTGAACTGCGCGACCGGCCCGGCGGAGATGAGCGAGCACCTGCGGTACCTGTCGCAGCACGCGCGGATCCCGGTGTCGGTGATGCCGAACGCGGGGCTGCCGGTGCTGGGGCCGAACGGCGCGGAGTACCCGCTGGGGCCGGAGGAACTGGCGTCGGCGTTGGCCGGGTTCGTCGCCGACTACGGGCTCGCGTTCGTGGGCGGATGCTGTGGCACGACTCCCGAGCATGTCCGGCAGGTGGCCGCGGCGGTGCGTGAGGTGACGCCCGCCCCGCGGACGCCGGTGCCGGAGCCGGGTGTGTCGTCGCTCTACACGGCGGTGCCGTTCGAGCAGGACGCCTCGATCCTGATGGTCGGCGAGCGCACGAACACGAACGGCTCGAAGGCGTTCCGGGAGGCGATGCTCGCCGCGGACTGGCAGAAGTGCCTCGACATCGCGAAGGACCAGATTCGCGACGGCGCGCACATGCTGGACCTGAACGTCGACTATGTGGGACGTGACGGTGCCGCCGACATGGCGGAACTGGCGTCTCGGTTCGCGACGGCCTCGACGTTGCCGATCATGATCGACTCGACGGAGCCGGACGTGATCCAGGCCGGTCTCGAGCATCTCGGTGGCCGGTGCGCGGTGAACTCGGTGAACTACGAGGACGGCGACGGTCCCGGCTCGCGGTTCCAGCGGATCATGCAGCTCGTCGTCACGCACGGCGCGGCGGTGGTCGCGCTGACGATCGACGAAGAGGGTCAGGCCCGTACCGCAGAGCACAAGGTGCGGATCGCCGAGCGCCTGATCACCGATCTGACAGAGAACTGGGGGCTCGCGCCGGAAGACATCATCGTCGACGCGTTGACGTTCCCGATCTCGACGGGGCAGGAGGAAGTACGCCGCGACGCGATCGAGACGATCGGCGCGATCCGCGAGCTGCACCGGCGACACCCCGAAATCCACTTCACGCTCGGTATCTCGAATGTGTCGTTCGGTTTGAATCCGGCGGCCCGGCAGGTGCTCAACTCGGTGTTCCTGAACGAGTGCACCGAAGCGGGGCTGGATACGGCGATCGTGCATGCGTCGAAGATCCTGCCGATGGCACGCATCCCGGAGGAGCAGCGGCAGGTCGCGCTGGACCTGGTCTACGACCGTCGCCGCGAGGGATACGACCCCCTGCAGAAGCTGATGGAACTGTTCGAGGGTGTGTCGGCGGCGTCGGCTCGGGAGTCGCGTGCGCAGGAACTGGCAGCGCTGCCGTTGTTCGAGCGGCTCGAGCGGCGCATCGTCGACGGTGAGCGCAACGGCCTCGAGGACGATCTGACGGAGGCGATGACCACGACACCGCCGCTGACGATCATCAACGACACGTTGCTGTCGGGGATGAAGACGGTCGGTGAACTGTTCGGGTCGGGGCAGATGCAGTTGCCGTTCGTGTTGCAGTCCGCCGAGGTGATGAAGACGGCGGTGGCGTTCCTCGAACCCCACATGGAGTCCACCGGCGCCGACGGTAAGGGCCGCATCGTGCTGGCGACCGTCAAGGGCGATGTGCACGACATCGGCAAGAACCTGGTCGACATCATCTTGTCGAACAACGGGTACGAGGTGGTCAACCTCGGGATCAAGCAGCCCATCGCCACGATTCTCGATGCAGCCGTCGACAAGAGAGCCGACGTGATCGGGATGTCCGGTCTGCTGGTGAAGTCGACCGTGGTGATGAAGGAGAACCTCCAGGAACTCAATGCCCGCGGGGTGGCGGAGCAGTTCCCGGTGATGCTCGGCGGCGCGGCACTGACCCGCAGCTATGTGGAGAACGATCTCGCGGAGGTCTACGAGGGCCAGGTGTCGTACGCGCGCGATGCGTTCGAGGGCTTGTCGTTGATGGACAAGGTGATGGCCGTCAAGCGGGGCGAGGCCCCGGCACCCGACAGCCCGGAGGCGCTGGAAGAGGCCCGGAAGGCCGCCGAGCGCAAGGAGCGGCACGATCGCAGCAAGCGGATCGCGGAGAAGCGCAAGGCGGAGGAGGCACCGGTAGTGGTGCCCGCGCGGAGCGATGTCGCGGCGGATCTTCCGGTGCCGACCCCGCCGTTCTGGGGTACCCGCGTGGTCAAGGGCATCCCGTTGGCCGACTATGCGTCGCTGATCGACGAGCGCGCGCTGTTCCTCGGACAGTGGGGTCTGCGTGGGCAGCGGGGCGGCGACGGCCCGACCTACGAGGAGTTGGTGGAGACCGAGGGCCGGCCGCGGTTGCGGTACTGGCTGGACCGGTTGGCAACCGAGGGGATCTTGCAGCACGCCGCCGTGGTGTACGGCTACTTCCCGGCGGTGTCCGAGGGTGACGACGTGGTGGTACTCACCGAGCCTCGCCCGGACGCGCCGGAGCGGTTCCGGTTCACGTTCCCGCGGCAGCAGCGGTCCCGGTTCCTGTGCATCGCCGACTTCGTGCGGTCCCGGGAAGATGCGCTCGCGTCGGGGCAGGTCGATGTGTGGCCGTTCCAGCTGGTGACGATGGGGCAGCCGATCGCCGACTTCGCGAACGAGTTGTTCGCGGCGGACGCGTACCGCGACTACCTGGAGGTGCACGGTATCGGCGTGCAGCTCACCGAGGCACTGGCGGAGTATTGGCATCGCCGGATCCGGCAGGAACTGGCGTTCGCCGGGGGCGGGACCGCCGCCGACGAGGATCCCGACGAGATCGCCGAGTACTTCAAGCTCGCCTATCGCGGGGCCCGGTTCGCGTTCGGGTACGGCGCGTGCCCGAATCTCGAGGATCGCATCAAGCTCGTCGAATTGCTCGAGCCCGAACGTATCGGCGTGGAACTGTCGGAGGAATTGCAGTTGCATCCCGAGCAGTCCACCGACGCGTTCGTGCTGCACCACCCGGAGGCCAAGTATTTCAATGTCTGATCAGCTCGAATCCGGTTGCGCTGCACCGTTGGTCGGGACTGCCCGGCTGCAGGCGGTGCTGTGGGACATGGACGGCACGTTGCTCGAGTCCGAGCAGTTGTGGGACATCGGGATGCGCGAGTTGTCGTTGCATCTCGGTGGCCCGATGAGTGAGGAGACCCGGCGCGCGACGATCGGCGGACCGCTCGACCTGTCGGTGTGGCGGGCGTTCGCCGGTCTCGGTCTCGAGCCGACCCCCGACGAGCAGACCGCCGCCGAGGACTGGCTCAACGCGTACATGGCCGGGTTGTTCGCCCAGGGTCTGCGGTGGCGACCCGGCGCGCAGGCGGCACTCGATGCGGTACGCGAGGCGGGGCTGGGGCAGGTGCTGGTGACCAACACCGGCCGTCGGTTGTGCGACGTCGCGCTCGAGACGCTCGGCCGGGACCGCTTCGACCACACGGTGTGCGGTGACGAGGTGCCGGCGGGCAAACCCGACCCGGCGCCGTACCAGCGGGCCGCGGAACTGCTCGGCGTCGATCCGGCGCAGTGCCTGGCAATCGAGGATTCCCCGACCGGCGCGACGTCCGCCGAGGCCGCGGGCTGCGCGGTGCTGGTCGTGCCGTCGCTGGTGGAGGTGCCCGGGTCGCCGCGCCGGGTGTTCCGGTCCACACTCGAGGGTCTGACGGTGGCGGACCTGCGTGAGTTGCACGGATCGGGATCGCGCTGACATGGCGATTCCCAAGATCGTGTTGTTCTACGCGTTCACGCCGCTGCCCGACCCGGAGGCGATCCGGTTGTGGCAGCACAGCCTCGCGTCGTCGCTGGGGCTGACGGGCCGGATCCTGATCTCCGAACACGGCATCAACGGCACCGTCGGTGGGGACATTGCCGCGGTGAAGCGCTACGTGCGCGGACTGCGCGGCTATCGGGCGTTCAAGGACACCGACGTCAAGTGGTCCGACGGCACCGGCCACGACTTCCCGCGCCTGTCGGTCAAGGTGCGCCCGGAGATCGTGACGTTCGGGGTGCCCGACGAGGTGAAGGTCGACGAACACGGTGTGGTGGACGGCGGCACCCCGTTGTCGCCACGCGCCGTGCACGAGTTGGTCTCCGAGCGCGGCGACGAGGTGGTGTTCTTCGACGGACGCAACCGGTTCGAGGCGGAGATCGGACGGTTCCGGAATGCGGTGGTGCCCGAGGTGGAGACCACCCGCGATTTCGTCGCCGAACTCGACAGCGGCCGTTACGACCATCTCAAGTCCCGTCCGGTGGTGACCTATTGCACCGGCGGGGTGCGGTGCGAGGTGTTGTCGGCGTTGATGCGCAACCGCGGTTTCGAAGAGGTCTATCAGCTCGACGGCGGAATCGTGCGCTACGGCGAGACATTCGGCGACGACGGGCTGTGGGAAGGCTCGCTGTACGTGTTCGACGGCCGCATGAACGTCGAATTCAGCCCGGCGGCAACGGTATTGGGCCGGTGCACCGAGTGCGGAACGCCGACGTCGCGGTACCGCAATCATCCCGATCGCGACGGCCGCGACCTGACGCTGGTGTGCGCGGGGTGCGTCCCGGATCCTGTCGGGTCCTGACGTGCGCGGAGCCCCGCTGCCGGTGCGGGACGGCCTCGGCCCGGACCGGCTGCGTATGCCCGCCGAGACGGACGCGGCGACCATCGTCGAGTTCTTGCAGTCCCGACATCCGGGGGAGGACTGGCAGGCCCGCATGAGCGCCGGTGAACTCGTCGACGAGCACGGCCGACCGGTGGACGCCGGCACCCGCTATCAGCCGACCCGGTTCGTGTACTTCTACCGCGACCCGCCGCCGGAGGTGCCGGTGCCGTTTCCGGTGGAGGTGCTGCACCGCGACGAGCGACTGGTGGTCGTGGACAAACCGCACTTCCTGGCGACGATCCCGCGGGGCACCCACATCCGGGAAACGGTGGTCGTGCGGCTGCGCCGGGAGTTGGACCTGCCGCATCTGGTGCCGGTGCACCGGCTCGACCGGATGACCGCCGGTGTGCTGTTGTGCACCACCGACCCGCGCTGGCGGCGGCCCTACCAGGAACTGTTCGAGCGGCACCTGGTCGCCAAGGAGTACGAGGCGGTCGCTGGATTCCGGCCGGACCTCGCGTTCCCGCAGGTGGTGCGCACCCGCATCGACAAGCAGCACGGTGAGCTGACCGCCGTGCAGAGCTTCACCGCACCGAACTCCGAGACCCGCGTCGAACTGCTCGAGCAACGCGGAGATCGGGCCCGGTACCGGCTGCACCCCCGCACCGGGCGCACGCACCAGTTGCGTATGCACCTGACGGCGCTGGGGATCCCGATCGTGGGGGACAACTTCTATCCGGTGTTCCGGCGCCGCGACCCGGACGACTTCACCGATCCGCTGCGGCTGCTGGCGCGCGCGCTCGAGTTCCCCGATCCGATCAGCGGGGCGACGCGGCGGTTCGTCAGCGCCCGGAACCTCGGGTGGTGAGCCGCGCGTCGGGCGCGGTGGTGTCCTGAATTCGGGGGGAGCGGCGCGGCATGAAACAATCAACCCCTGTGAAGACCTTCGATTCCCTGTTCGCCGAGCTGTCCGAACGTGCTGTGACCCGTCCTGAGGGGTCCGGCACCGTCGCCGCGTTGGACGCCGGTGTCCACGCGCAGGGCAAGAAGGTGATCGAGGAGGCCGGCGAGGTATGGATCGCCGCCGAGTACCAGTCCGATGAGGAGCTCTCCGAGGAGATCTCGCAGTTGCTGTACTGGGTGCAGGTTCTGATGGTGGGGCGCGGTCTGAAGCTCGAGGACGTCTACAAGCATCTGTGACGGCCGGCGCCGCCGCTTCGGGGTGGCTGCCGTCCGTGCCCGTGGACCTCGTCGATTCTTCCCTCCCTTTCCGAAAGGACGTTCGTCATGCTGCGCGTCGCAGTTCCCAACAAGGGCTCGTTGTCCGAGTCTGCCGCCGAGATTCTGCAGGAGGCCGGGTACCGGCGCCGCACCGATTCGCGGGATCTGACGGTCATCGATCCCGTCAACGACGTCGAGTTCTTTTTCCTGCGCCCGAAGGACATCGCAATCTATGTCGGGTCCGGTGAGCTGGATCTGGGGATCACCGGCCGTGACCTGGCCCTCGATTCGGGTGCGCCCGTCGCGGAGCGGCTCTCGCTCGGGTTCGGGCGGTCCTCGTTCCGGTACGCCGGCCCCAAGGGCCGCGACTGGACGGTAGAGGACCTGCACGGGCTGCGGATCGCCACGTCGTACCCGAATCTGGTGCGCCGTGACCTCGAGTCCCGCGGTCTCGACGCGACCGTGATCCGGCTCGATGGGGCGGTGGAGATCTCCATCCAGCTCGGGGTGGCCGACGCGATCGCCGACGTGGTCGGGTCGGGTCGCACGCTGCGGCAGCACGATCTGGTGGCGTTCGGTGAGTCGCTGTGCGATTCGGAGGGTGTGCTCATCGAGCGGGAAGGTTCCGATCGCGGCGACCGGGCCCGCAATCAGCTCATCGCCCGGCTCGAAGGCGTGGTCTTCGCGCAGCAGTATGTGATGCTCGACTACGACTGCCCGAAGCACCTGCTCGAGCAGGCGGTGCAGGTCACGCCGGGACTCGAGTCCCCGACGATCTCCCCGCTGGCGAACGACTCGTCGGTCGCGGTGCGGGCCATGGTGCCCCGCAAGGACCACAACGCGGTGATGGATCGTCTCGCCGAGATCGGGGCGCGCGCGATCCTGGCGTCGAACATCCGGTCGTGCCGCGCGATGCGCGCCGCCGAATAGCTCTCCGGAAGAAAACTACCGGCGGGCACATCCCGTTTTCTGGCCTCAGGTGCGGTCCCGCGTCAGCGGGGCCGCACCTGCACGTTCTGGGCGATGCGGCCCAGTGCACCGGCCTCGTCGTAGAGCACCCCGGCGGTCATACCGACGCCGTCGGGACCCACGGACGTCTCGGCGGAGATCCCGACCCACGTGGGGTCGGGAGCGCGGAACAGGTGCACGGTCAGTTCGGTGTTGAGGAACAGCCAGCGGGTGGGGTCGAGCTTGGAGCCGACACCGTTGGCGACGTCGGCGACGGTCATCAGCCGGTCCAGCCCGGTGGGGGTTTCGCCCTCCACCAGCGGCAGCGCGGCACAGACCCACGCCGCGGAGGGACCCGGCACCCCGAATTCGGTGACGACCCGCCACTCGAGGGTGGAGATGTACCCGCCTGACCACGCCGGGTGACCGACCGAGCCCGCGGGGACGGTGTCGACCGGCGGCAGCGGCGGCTCCGAGGTGCGTGCCACGTCGGGCAGGTCGACGGTCTCGAGCCGCCAGCCCGTGCCCCGCGCGACGGCCCGGGCGGTGCCGTCGGGGGCGGTGGCCCACAGCTCGGCGACGACCAGTTCGATCTTGCGGCCCGGCCGGTCGATCCGGGTACGCACCTCGAGGTCGGTGAGCGGAACCGGACCGAGCAGGTCGACGGTGATGCGCGTCAATCGGGTGCCGGGACGCGGCCGGTGCCGTTCGAGCGCGCGGGCGAGCAACGCGGAGGGCGGCGCGCCGTGCTGCAGATCGGGTCCCCAGGTGCTGACGGTGTGCTCGGTGGGCCGGAAACGTTCGATGCTCACGTCGGGATCGGCCCCGGGATCGGCGGGGACGGGGACGTAGTACGCGGCGGCGCTCACTGCAGGAACTCCTTGTGGGGATGGGACGGCACGGCGCCCGGTGGGAACCGGGCGCCGGATCCGATGATGGCAGCCGCGGCGCCGCGCGGCACACACCGGGTGCGCCGCCGCCGGTGAGGGCGTGATCGGTGGGGGGCGTGGTCGGCCGCCGGGCGCGACCTGGCACGCTAGAGAGCCGGGACCGGCACCATGCGGGGTCCCGCGCGCCGAGGTCGGCGCGGTGATCGGACGAAGGTGGACACGGTGATGGCAGAAGGCGGACTCGGGCGCAGCGGACCCTTCCAGGTGGGGGACCGGGTGCAGTTGACCGACGCCAAGGGCCGCAAATACACCGTGGTGCTCGAAGAAGGCAAGGAGTTTCACACCCATCGCGGCGGGATCGTGCACGACGCCCTGATCGGCGCGGACGAGGGTTCGGTGGTGACCTCGACCAACGGCACCCCGTACCTGGCGTTGCGGCCGCTACTGGTCGACTATGTGCTGTCGATGCCGCGCGGCGCGCAGGTCATCTACCCGAAGGACGCGGCGCAAATCGTGCACGAAGGCGACGTGTTCCCCGGTGCGCGGGTGCTCGAGGCGGGCGCCGGGTCCGGGGCCCTGACGTGTTCGCTGCTGCGAGCAGTCGGCCCGGAGGGCAAGGTGATCTCGTACGAGGTGCGCGAGGACCATGCGGTACACGCGGTGCGCAACGTGGAGACCTTCTTCGGTGAGCGGCCCGCAAACTGGGATCTGACGATCGGGGATGTCGCCGACTACGACCTCGAGGCACACGGTCCGGTGGACCGGGTGGTGCTGGACATGCTCGCGCCGTGGGATGCGCTGCCGGCGGTGGCGAATGCACTGGTGCCCGGCGGGGTGTTGATCGTGTACGTGGCGACGGTGACGCAGTTGTCGAAGGTGGTCGAGGCGATGCGGGAGCAGACGTGCTGGACCGAACCCCGGTCGTGGGAGTCGATCGTGCGTGGCTGGCACGTGGTGGGGCTGGCGGTGCGGCCGGAGCACCGGATGCAGGGACACACCGCGTTCCTGGTGTCGGCACGCAAGCTCGCCGCGGGCACCGTCACCCCGAAGCCGCAGCGCCGGGCCGGCAAGGGCTGACCCTGCGGCGTCCGGGCGCGGCCGAGCCGACAGCCGGGTCGGCTGCAGCCGTACTCAACGCTCGCCGAGGTGGTGACCGATCCCGAGAGCCCGGGCCACCGCCGTCATCGCCCGGGACATCCGGGACGGCATGGAACCCGGCTCCGGGATGCCGACCGGTCTGACCCGCCCGTTGTGCAGCGCGGCGATCCGCCAGGCGCCGTCCTCCTTCACCGCGACGAGCGTCTGGCGCGAAAGCCGCCGCTTCGGCAAGTGGGCCCGCCAGGGCATGAGCACGGAGCCGGTCGCGTGCAGGAGCGCGACGTCGGGACTCAGGTAACGGGTCGACTCGACGCGGCCGACGAGTGCGGAGCCGCTCAGGACGCCCCTGAACAGCCGGTCGTGGTTGTCGACCATGTCCTTCCGACCGCGCGCGTGAGTGCTGTCGTAGGAGACGTAGTCGCTGTCCTCGGTGAAGCACGCCCCGTAGGCGGCCGCGTCGCCTGCTGTCCAGGCGGCGCACATCCGGTCGAACAGTTCGTTCAGCCTCGCATCCGCAGTTCGGGTGACGACCGTCATCGGGCTTCCTCCTTCGCCTGCCGCGGGTGGGTGGGCCCGGCGCGGCCTGCGCCTCGGAGGAGCGCAAGGCCACGGAGGCGGGTCGTGCGCTCCTCGAGCTCATCGGTCGCCCGGGACAGAAAGGTCAGCACTGCGTCGACCTGGTCCGGGGTCATGCCGTCCGTGAGGCGGTCGAGAGCCGGGCCGTTGTCCTCGAAGACGGCAACGAGCTCCGCGACCCGCTCCGGGACGGGCGTCAGGAGTTGCCGTCGTCCGTCGGTGGGGTCCGGACGGCGGCGCACGAAGCCGGCCGACTCCAATCGGTTGACGACTCCGGTGACGGCGCCCGTGGTGAGCCCGGTCATCGCGGCAAGGCGGCTGCCGGTGAGCTCGCCGTGCTGGAGCAGCAGGTCGAGGCACTTGTGGTCGGAGGGCCCGAGCCCGAGCCGCTCGGCCATCGCATGGTGGTACAGCAC
Source organism: Rhodococcus sp. NPDC058639 (assembly GCF_042717545.1). Classification (NCBI taxonomy): domain Bacteria; kingdom Bacillati; phylum Actinomycetota; class Actinomycetes; order Mycobacteriales; family Nocardiaceae; genus Rhodococcus; species Rhodococcus sp. NPDC058639. The sequence continues at coordinate 141,335 of NZ_JBHXRF010000004.1, read as the reverse complement.
CGTGGCCGTGCTGTGCCGGCGCGTCGACTGCGCCAGGTCTGCGTCGGTCCGTCGAGCCATCCATCTCACCTATTCGCTTAGAATCTAAGCGAATAGCTTTACTGCCTCCGATCGGTCTGTCAACCCCACAGGCAGCCGTACTCAGCTGCAGGTGATGCGGCCCATTTCCAGGATCGAGCAGGCGGCGTCGTCGTCGAGGACCCAGCGGCCGTCGTCGGTGAGGCTGAACTGAAGGGGCATGGGGGCGCCGCCGTGCGGTCCGGCGACCTCGGTGTCCGCGGTGACGGTGTCGTCGTCGACGACGGTGACCTCGCCGACGGTGCCGGTGAGCGGGTAGCCGGCGAGCACGCCGGTGAACTGGTCGAGTTCGGTGCGGTGCTCGTCGCCGTCCTCGACGACGGCGACGCGGTCGTCGGTGCTCGCGGCGGGGTCGAAGAACACGTCCACCGACTGCTGCAGGACCGCGGCGTCGACCGGGGCCGCGGCGGCAGTGGTCGCGGTGGTGGTGCTCGTGCTCGTGGCTGTGGTGGCGGTGGTGTCGGTGGTGTCGGTATCCGACGACGAATCGGAGCAGGCGGGCAGCAGTGCCAGGGCGGCCACGGCAGCGGCGGTCCACAGGGTGCGGGTGGTCACGGGGGAGGTCCTTTCGGGACACGGGGCAAAAAAAGATAGTTAGGAAAGCCTAACAGCACTGGCTGCGTGTCGGGGATGTACCGGTCGAGCACACCGACACCTGTTCGGTACCCGACGAATTCGTGTCGTCGTACACATTCGGCCAACGCCCGGTAGCGTGGAATGACCACAGTGGAGGGAGTCGCTCATGAACTCACAGAATCCGGATGCGGTTGCGGCGGCACGGGAGATCGAAGAAATGCGCGCGGAGGTCGCCACGCTGCGCCGCATGCTCGCCGAACCGTCCGATCGGGTACGCGACCTCGAAGCTCGCCTCGAGTCCCTCACCGTGCGCAACGGCAAGCTGCTCGAGACCCTCAAGGACGCCCGGCAGCAGTTGATCACGCTGCGGGAGGAAGTCGACCGGCTCGGACAGCCGCCCAGCGGCTACGGAGTGATGCTCGAGACCTACGACGACCACACCGTCGACGTGTTCACCTCGGGCCGCAAGATGCGGGTGGCGGTTTCGCCGAATCTCGAACTCGACGACTTCCGTCCCGGGCAGACCGTACGGCTCAACGAAGCCCTGACCATCGTCGAAGCGGGCGAGTTCGAGCGCGTCGGCGAGATCACCACCTTGCGCGAACTGCTCGACGACGGGCGCCGCGCACTGGTGGTCGGGCACGCCGACGAGGAACGCGTCGTGTGGCTGGCCGCGCCGCTGGCTGCCGCGGCGGCCCGCACCCTCGACCCGGCGAGCACCACGAACACCGACGAGACCGACGGGCCGGACAACTTCAAGCTGCGGCCGGGCGACTCCCTGCTCGTCGACAGCAAGGCCGGATACGCCTTCGAACGCGTGCCGAAGGCCGAGGTCGAAGACCTGGTGCTCGAAGAGGTCCCGGACGTCGACTACGGCGACATCGGTGGCCTGGGCCGGCAGATCGAGCAGATCCGCGACGCGGTGGAACTGCCGTTCCTGCACAAGGACCTGTTCCACGAGTACTCGCTGCGGCCCCCGAAGGGGGTGCTGCTGTACGGACCGCCCGGCTGCGGAAAGACGCTGATCGCCAAGGCGGTCGCGAACTCTCTCGCGAAGAAGATCGCCGAGGCCCGTGGCGAGGATTCCAAGGACGCCAAGTCCTTCTTCCTCAACATCAAGGGCCCCGAACTGCTCAACAAGTTCGTCGGTGAAACCGAGCGGCACATCCGGATGATCTTCCAGCGGGCGCGGGAAAAGGCGTCCGAGGGCACCCCGGTGATCGTGTTCTTCGACGAGATGGATTCGATCTTCCGCACCCGTGGGTCGGGGGTGTCCTCCGACGTGGAGACCACCGTCGTGCCGCAGTTGCTCAGCGAGATCGACGGCGTCGAAGGGCTCGAGAACGTCATCGTCATCGGCGCGTCCAACCGTGAGGACATGATCGACCCGGCGATCCTGCGGCCCGGCCGACTGGACGTGAAGATCAAGATCGAGCGGCCCGACGCGGAAGCGGCACTGGATATCTTCTCCAAGTACCTCACCGAGACCCTGCCGGTGCACGCCGACGACATCGCCGAATTCGGCGGCGACCGCGCCGCGTGCATCCGGGCGATGATCGAACGGGTCGTCGACCGCATGTACGCCGAGTCGGAGGAGAACCGCTTCCTCGAGGTCACCTACGCCAACGGCGACAAGGAAGTCCTGTACTTCAAGGACTTCAACTCCGGCGCGATGATCCAGAACATCGTCGACCGCGGCAAGAAGTACGCGATCAAGTCGGTGCTCGAGACCGGCGCGCCGGGTCTGCGGGTGCAGCATCTGCTCGACTCGATCGTCGACGAGTTCGCGGAGAACGAGGATCTGCCCAACACCACCAACCCGGACGACTGGGCCCGGATCTCGGGCAAGAAGGGCGAACGCATCGTGTACATCCGCACGCTGGTCACCGGCAAGAACGCCAGCGCCAGCCGGGCGATCGACACCGAGTCGAACACCGGTCAGTACCTGTAGGAACACAGACAGTCCCGATCGGCACCGAGGGCCGGTGCCCGCCACGTGCGGGCACCGGCCCTCGGCTCACCGGATCGGCGTCCCGACGCCGCACGCACCCGCATCGCCTAGGCTCGACGCTATGCAGCGGATCATCGGTATCGAGGTCGAATACGGGATCTCTTCGCCTCACGACCCCACAGCGAACCCGATTCTCACCTCCACCCAGGCGGTGCTCGCCTACGCCGCCGCCGAAGGGGTGCCACGCGCCAAGCGCACCCGCTGGGACTACGAGGTGGAATCCCCCCTCCGCGACGCCCGCGGCTTCGATCTGGGCCGGTTCAACGGTCCCGCCCCGGTGATCGACGCCGACGAGGTCGGCGCCGCGAACATGATCCTCACCAACGGGGCCCGGCTGTATGTCGACCACGCCCACCCCGAATACTCCGCCCCCGAAGTGGCCGACCCGCTCGACGCGGTGATCTGGGATAAGGCCGGCGAGAGGGTGATGGAAGCTGCCGCCCGGCACGCGTCGAGCGTGCCCGGCGCACCGCGACTGCAGCTGTACAAGAACAACGTCGACGGCAAGGGCGCCTCGTACGGCACCCACGAGAACTACCTGATGGCACGTCAGACGCCGTTCTCGTCGATCGTGGCGGGCCTGACGCCGTTCTTCGCCTCCCGCCAGGTGATCTGCGGGTCGGGCCGGGTCGGGATCGGCCAGAACGGCGACGAGGCCGGGTTCCAGCTGTCGCAGCGCTCCGATTACATCGAGGTGGAAGTGGGTCTCGAGACGACCCTCAAGCGCGGCATCATCAACACCCGGGACGAACCGCACGCCGACGCCGACAAGTACCGGCGGCTGCACGTGATCATCGGCGACGCCAATCTGGCGGAGATGTCGACGTACCTCAAGGTGGGAACCACGGCATTGGTGCTCGACCTGATCGAAGCGGGCGTGGACCTGAGCGACCTGCAGCTCGCCCGTCCGGTGACCGCCGTGCACCACATCAGCCACGATCCGACGCTGCGCAAGACCGTCGCGCTGACGGACGGCCGGGAGCTGACCGGGCTGGCGCTGCAACGGATCTACCACGAGCGGGCCGCGCGGTTCCACGACGGCACCGACGACAAGCGCATTCTCGACATTCTCGAGAAGTGGGCGATGGTGCTGGACCTGCTCGAACGCGACCCGATGGAGTGCGCGGATCTGCTGGACTGGCCGGCGAAGCTGCGGTTGCTCGAGGGATTCCGGCAACGCGAGAACCTGGCGTGGTCGGCGCCGCGACTGCACATGGTGGACCTGCAGTACTCCGACGTGCGACTCGACAAGGGGCTCTACAACCGGCTGGTGGCGCGGGGGTCGATGCAGCGGCTCGTCACCGAACAGCAGGTGCTCGACGCGGTGCACACCCCACCGTCGGACACCCGGGCCTACTTCCGTGGCGAGTGCCTGCGCCGGTTCGGTGCCGACATCGCCGCCGCGAGCTGGGATTCGGTCATCTTCGATCTCGGTGGGGAGTCGCTGGTCCGCATCCCCACCCTCGAACCGTTGCGGGGCAGCCGCGCCCATGTGGGGGAACTGCTCGACAATGCGCAGTCGGCCGCCGAACTGGTCGATCAGCTCACGCACTGACCACGGCCCACCGGGACGGTGAGCACGCGAGCCTCGTCGTGTCGCCGCCCCGGAAGGGTGCGGCTCGGTAGGGTGGGGGTCTGAAGTAGCGGTGGCCACACCGATCGTCGACCGGTGACGGGAATCGCACGGATACAGGAGGAGGTCGGCGGCTATGGCGCAAGAGCAGACCACACGCGGTGGCGGCGGAGACGACGACGAGGGCGTCGGCGACGGCGGTGCCGGTCAGGAACGTCGCGAGAAGCTCGCTTCGGATACCGACGATCTTCTCGACGAGATCGACGACGTGCTCGAGGAGAACGCCGAGGACTTCGTGCGGGCATACGTACAGAAGGGTGGCCAGTGACAGCGGACCGGTCGTCGTTTTCTTCTCGCGAGGTGCAGCCCCGGCTGCACCTCGCGTCACCTCTGTCCTCGTTTTCCGATCACCTGCGGATCCACGCTCCGGAGCTGCTCCCGGAGAACCGGTTCCGGTTCGAAGCGGCTGACCGGGTGGACATGGCACCGCACGGCACCACGATCGTCGCGCTCACCTTCGCCGGTGGCGTACTGATCGCCGGGGATCGCCGGGCCACCATGGGCAGCATGATCGCCTCCCGCGACGTGCAGAAGGTGTTCGTCACCGATTCGTACTCGGCGGCGGGTATCGCCGGTACCGCCGGGCTGGCGGTCGAATTGGTGCGGCTGTTCGCGGTCGAACTCGAGCATTACGAGAAGATCGAGGGCGTACCGCTGACCTTCGACGGCAAAGCGAACCGCCTCTCGTCGATGGTGCGCGGCAACCTCGGTGCGGCCATGCAGGGCCTGGCCGTGGTGCCGCTGCTCGTCGGATTCGATCTGGATGCGACGGACGCGACGCGCGCCGGCCGGATCGTGTCGTACGACGTGGTCGGCGGCAGGTATGAGGAACGGGCTGGATACCACGCGGTGGGGTCCGGATCGTTGTTCGCCCGGTCCTCGCTCAAGAAGTTGTACCGGGCGGAGGCGGACGAGCCGGCGGCGCTGCGCAACGCGGTGGAGGCGTTGTACGACGCGGCCGACGACGACACCGGCACCGGGGGTCCGGACACCACCCGCGGGATCTATCCGACCGCGGTGGTGATCACCGCGGCGGGCGCCGTGGAGGTGCCCGAGGAAACGTTGTCCGCGCTGGCCCGGGAGATCGTGGCCGAACGTACCGCTGGAGGTGACCTGTGACGCTTCCCTACTATGCGTCGGCCGAGCAGATCATGCGCGACCGCTCGGAGCTCGCGCGCAAGGGCATCGCCCGGGGCCGCAGCGTGATCGCGTTGATCTACTCCGAGGGTGTGCTGTTCGTCGCGGAGAACCCGTCGAAGGCGCTGCACAAGATCAGCGAGTTGTACGACCGGCTGGGGTTCGCCGCGGTGGGCAAGTACAACGAGTTCGAAAGCCTGCGCCGGTCCGGCATCATGCACGCCGACATGCGCGGCTATTCGTACGACCGGCGGGATGTGACGGGGCGGGCGCTCGCGAATGCCTACGCGCAGACCCTCGGGTCGATCTTCACCGATCAGCCGAAGCCGTTCGAGGTGGAGATCTGTGTGGCGGAGGTGGCTCGGGCCGAGGGGGACGAGGTGTCGCAGCTGTACCGGATCACCTACGACGGCTCGATCGTCGACGAACCGCAGTTCGTGGTGATGGGGGGCAATACCGAACCGATCCTCACGGCATTGCGGTCGTCGTACCGTCCCGGGTTGTCGCTCGAGGACGCCGTGGGCGTGGCGGTGCGGGCCCTGCAGCAGCCGGTCGGCAACGACGCGACGCCGCGGGCCCTGGGCCGCGGTGAACTCGAGGTCGCGGTGCTCGAGAGGGCGCGGCCACGCCGGGCGTTCCGCCGGATCTCCGGGGCTGCGCTCGAGGCACTGCTGCCCGCCGGTACCGGTACCGGTACCGAATCCGGCACCGGCGAATCGGGCACCGGCGAGTCCGGTGCGGGCGAGTCCGACTCCGGCCCGGACAGCACGTCGAGTCAGGGCACGGACTGATCGGCCGGCGGCCGGTACACCCGCAACGCGGACGGTAGCGCCCGGAAACCGAAGACGGTGCCGTCGCCGGGCGCTTCTCCGTCGGTGGCCAATGCCACCGCGGGTCCGTCGACGCGCACCGTCAGGGTGGCGGTGTCGTACTGCCGGTACACCGGGGACGCCCCCAGCGTCCCGGTGGCTGCGGCGTAGAGCATCCGTACCCGCGACCAGCGGCGGTCCGCGCTCAGATACCGGACGTCGAGAGTGCCCGTATCGAGCGCCGTCCGCGACATCGGCACCTGGTCACGGGGTGTGTACCGGCCGTTTCCGGCGAACAGCAGCCACCAGGCCGCCGGGGCGCCGTCGAGCCGGCCCCGCATCGGTTCCGCGGTCCGCAACACCTCGATCATCGCCAGTGCCGCCGCCGGCCACTTGCCGATGCGCGGTTCCCATCGTTCCCGCAGCCGCACCGCGTCGGGATAACCGCCGATGCCGGCGGTGTTGACGAACACTCGGGTGCTGGTGCCGGCCGCGCCGGTGACGGTGACTTCGCCGAGTCCGACCGCGATGGCGTGCCCGCCGGTTACCGCCCGCATGGTGGCGGTGTGGTCGTCGGAGCCGAGATCCCGCGCGAAATGATTCAGGGTGCCCCCGGCGAACACTGCCAACGGCAGGTCGTGTGCCCGTGCCGCAGCCGCGACCGCGGCGACGGTGCCGTCGCCGCCGCACACGCCCAATGCCCGGGGCCGGTGGGTGGCGACGAGCGTGTCGAGTCGACCGGCCGGGTCGGGGTCGGTGCCGAGCGCGACCTGCTCGGCGCGGGGAAGACCCTGCCGCAACAACTCTGCGGTCTCGTCGCTGCTCCCGGCACCCGGATTGACCACCAGCAGCAAGCCGTCGCCGCCGTCGAGGGCGGGGGCGGCGACCTCGGTGCGGACCGCGGCGGGCTCGTCGTCGCGCACCGCCCACCAGCGGCGCGTCGACAACGCCACCGCCGCACCGACCGCGGCGCCGACCACCACGTCGCTGGGCCAATGCACCCCGGTGTGCACACGGGAGTAGGCGACCGCCGCGGCGACGGGGGCGAGCACGGCACCCGCGACCGGTGATTCCAGGGCGACCCCGGTCGCGAACGCCGCGGCCGATGCCGCGTGCCCGGACGGGAAGGACGAGGACCGCGGGGTCGGCACGATCCGGCGGGAGAACTTCGGGTCGGTGCGCGCAGGGGGACGCCGCCGCGGCAACAGCGGTTTGAGGACGCCGCTGGCGAGGCCGCTGGCCGCGGCGACCGACAACAGGCCCCGGACGGCGCCACGCCGGGCGCGTCCACCGGCGGCCGCGCACACCGCGGCGCACCCCATCCACAGCACGCTGTGGTTCGCAGCGCGCCCCAGGTCGCGGAAGAACGGATCCGCGGGGGAGGCGCGCAGCGCTCCGCTGCGGTGGAACAGGGCCCGGTCGGCGGACCGGCGGCGCTCGCGAAGGGTCACACCTTGACCGTAGATGTCGTTGCGACCCATGGTGGTCGGACCCGCGCGGTACTGTCGAAGTGTGCAGCGACGAATCATGGGTATCGAGACGGAGTTCGGCGTCACGTGTACCTTTCACGGGCACCGCAGGCTCAGTCCGGACGAGGTGGCCCGCTACCTGTTCCGGCGGGTCGTGTCCTGGGGGCGCAGCTCCAACGTGTTCCTACGCAACGGTGCGCGGCTGTATCTCGATGTCGGGTCGCATCCGGAATACGCCACCGCCGAGTGCGACAACCTGCTCCAGCTCGTCGAACACGACCATGCCGGGGAGCGGGTGCTCGAAGAGTTGCTTGTCGACGCCGAGCAGCGGCTCGCCGAAGAGGGCATCGGCGGCGACATCTACCTGTTCAAGAACAACACCGACTCCGCGGGCAACTCCTACGGCTGTCACGAAAACTTCCTGGTCGCACGCGTGGGGGAGTTCTCCCGGATCTCCGATGTGCTGCTGCCGTTCCTGGTGACCCGGCAGTTGATCTGCGGGGCCGGGAAGGTGCTGCAGACCCCGAAGGCCGCCACGTTCTGCCTGTCGCAGCGCGCCGAGCACATCTGGGAAGGGGTGTCGTCGGCGACGACCCGCTCCCGCCCGATCATCAACACCCGCGACGAGCCGCACGCGGACGCCGAAAAGTACCGCCGCCTGCACGTGATCGTGGGCGATTCGAACATGTCCGAAACCACCACGATGCTCAAGGTGGGGTCGGCGGCACTGGTGCTGGAGATGATCGAAGCGGGGGTGCAGTTCCGCGACTTCGCGCTGGACAACCCGATCCGCGCGATCCGCGAGGTCAGCCACGACCTGACGGGTCGGCGACCGGTCCGGTTGGCCGGTGGCCGGCAGGCCAGCGCCCTCGACATCCAGCGGGAATACCACGCGCGTGCGGTGGAGTACCTCGACACCCGCACACCGGATCGGTACGTCTCGCAGGTGGTCGACCTGTGGGGACGGGTGCTCGACGCCGTCGAATCGCAGGATTTCGCGAAGGTCGACACCGAGGTCGACTGGGTGATCAAGCGCAAACTGTTCCAGCGCTACCAAGACCGGTACAGCATGGAGTTGTCCGATCCCAAGATCGCGCAACTGGACCTGGCGTATCACGACATCAAACGCGGCCGCGGGGTCTTCGACCTGCTGCAACGCAAGGGCCTGGCGGCACGCGCCACCGACGACGAGGCGGTCGAGGCGGCGGTCAACACCCCGCCGCAGACCACCCGGGCGAAACTGCGCGGCGATTTCATCGCCGCGGCGCAGGCCGCGGGCCGCGACTTCACCGTCGACTGGGTGCATCTCAAGCTCAACGATCAGGCGCAGCGCACCGTGTTGTGCAAGGACCCCTTCCGGTCCGTGGACGAGCGGGTGGAGCGGCTCATCGCGTCGATGTGACGGTTCTGCGCTCTCCGGTGGAACATTCCGGGGCGGCGCCGGGGCGGTGGGGCATTAGGGTTGGGCCGTGGCGATCTCGAAAGTCGAACGGCTGGTCAATCTGGTCATCGCGTTGCTGTCCACCCGGCAGTTCCTGACAGCGGAGAAGATCCGTACGTCGGTGGCCGGGTACTCCGAGTGCGCGAGCGACGAGGCGTTCAGCCGGATGTTCGAGCGCGACAAGAACGAACTGCGCGATCTCGGGGTGCCGCTCGAGACGGGGATGCCGTCCCGGTTCTCCACCGTCGAGGGCTACCGCATCAACCGGGACGCGTACGAATTGCCCGAAATCGACTTGACTCGTGAGGAAACGGCCGCGGTCGCGGTGGCGTCCGCGTTGTGGGAGTCGCCCGAACTGACCTCGGCGGCGCAGGGCGCGTTGCTGAAGTTGCGGGCCGCGGGGGTGCAGGTCGACGTGGATCCGGGGACGGTCGCGCCGATCCCGGCGCGGGCCCGCGGTTCGGAACCGGCATTGCAGGAACTGCTCGCGGCGATCGATGCGCGGCGTGCGGTGCGGTTCTCGCACCGCAGTTCGCCCACCGAACCGTGGACCACCCGCACCGTCGACCCGTGGGGAGTGGTGACGGTGCACGGCCGGTGGTATCTGGTGGGCCACGACCGCGATCGGGATGCGCCGCGCACGTTCCGGCTCTCCCGCATCGGCGACGATGTCACCGCGATCGGTCCGGCCGGGGCGGTACAGATCCCGGCGGGAATCGACCTGCGGGCCCGGGTGCTCGCCACCACCAGCCAGGGGGAGATCTCCGGCTCGGCGCGGGTGTGGGTGGCGGCCGGGAAGGCCTACGAGTTGCGCCGCCTCGGAGACGAGATCGAGCAGCGGCAGATCGGTGGCCACGACGGCAGTGCCCCCCGCGACGGCAGCGTTCTCGAGGTGCCGGTGCGGTCGTGGGAATGGATCGGGCGGATCATCGCCGGGCAGGGCGCCGACGCGCTGGTGCTGGAACCGGCGGAATTGCGGGCCGAGGTGCAACGCATCCTGGCACGGGTGGTCGGTGACGCCACGGAGGGGGACGACACGGAGGGGGACGACGCACCATGAGTGCACGACTGTCCGGGCGGTTGGCCCGGTTGCTGAACCTGGTGCCCTATTTTCAGGCGCACCCGGGGATCAGTGCGGCGGAGGCGGCCCGCGACCTGGGGGTCACTCCCAAACAGATCATGGACGACCTGAACCAGCTGTGGGTGTGCGGGCTGCCCGGGTACGGACCCGGTGATCTGATCGACCTGTCGTTCTCCGAAGACAGCATCGTCGTCACGTTCACCGCCGGCATCGACCGGCCGTTGCGGTTGACCTCCACCGAGGCGACCGCGCTGCTCGTCGCGCTGCGGTCGCTGCTGGAGATGCCCGGTGTGGTGGAACCCGCGGCGGCGCAATCGGCGATCGCGAAGATCGAAGCGGCCGCCGGCACCGCCGCGACCGCGCACACCTCGGACGGCGCCGGTGCCGCGGTCACGGAGAATCCCGTGGCGGGACGGGTGCGGGATGCGGTGCGCCGCGGCCGGGCGCTGCACCTGACCTATTATTCGGCCTCCCGCGACACCGTGTCCGAACGTGTCGTCGACCCCATCCGCATCGTGCTGATCGACGAGCACACCTATCTGCAGGCCTGGTGCCGCACCGCCGAGGGAGTGCGGTTGTTCCGCTTCGACCGCATCGACGAGGCGACGGTGCTCGCCGAGGCGGCGCAGCCGCCGCAGCAGGCGCTGAGCGGCGACGAGCACCTGGAGTTGTTCGAGGGCGACCCCGCGCTGCCCGCCGCCCGGCTGCGTCTCGAACCGGGCTACGCATGGCTGCTGGACTACTACCCGCTCACCGACGTGGAGGTGTTCCCGGACGGTAGCTGCAAGGCGGTACTGCGATATGCGTCGCGGGACTGGATGGTGCGGCTGCTGGTGGGCCTGGGGAGCGGCGTGACGGTCCTCGCGCCCGCGGAGTTGGTGTCCGCGGTGCGGACTCGCGCCGGTGAGGCCCTCGAGGCGTATGCGGCGCTCGACGACGCGGGACGGCCCGCGTGACCGCGCCGAAAGGAAACGTTCGTGTGAACCTTCTGCAAACTCCCTGCGGATTCGGTTCACCCGCGAAAACGGGCTGTACGGGTCCGGTAGTATCGACACCAGCCGATTTGTGGAGGTTGTAAATGGGTGCAATGAGCCCGTGGCACTGGGCCATCGTCGCGTTGGTCGTGGTGATCCTGTTCGGTTCGAAGAAGCTGCCCGACGCCGCACGCGGTCTGGGTCGTTCGCTGCGAATCTTCAAGAGCGAAGTCAAGGAAATGCAGAACGACGACGCGCGTTCCGCCGCGCCGCAGCAGCCGCAGGTCCAGCCCCTGCCGCCGGTGCAGCAGCCGCAGCCGGTGGAGCCCACCGTCGTTCCGCCGCAGCAGCAGACCGCGCCTCACAGCGAACCGCGGTCCTACTGACCGTGCTCTCCCCTCCGGGGCACCCACACGGGTGTCCCGGTTCCGCTGGTCCCGAGGGGCCCGGATTTCGAACCCCGGCGGCCATTATCAGGAGCTGAGAACCGCACCGTGCGCATCCCGTTCGATCCCCGCCGCAGTCGGCGCAAGACCAATCCCGACGGCACGATGTCGCTGGTCGAGCACCTGTACGAACTGCGCACGCGGCTGCTCATCGCGGTCGCCGCGGTGCTCCTCACCAGCATCCTCGGGTTCCTCTGGTACAGCCGCGGCGTGTTCGGCTTCGACAGCCTCGGTGAGATCCTGCGCGGACCGTACTGTGCGCTACCGCCGTCGTCGCGCGCGGACCTGAGCACCGACGGGGCCTGCCGGTTGCTCGCGACCGGCCCGTTCGAACAGTTCATGTTGCGGTTGAAGGTCGCGATGACCGCGGGCATCGTGATGGCCTGCCCGGTCTGGCTCTATCAGCTGTGGGCGTTCGTCACTCCCGGCCTGTACAGCAAGGAGCGGCGGTACGCGATCGGGTTCGTCGTCTCCGGGGCGGTGCTGTTCGTCGCCGGCGCGGTGCTGGCCTACCTGGTGGTCTCGCACGCGTTGTCGTTCCTGCTCACCGTAGGTAACGACGTGCAGGTCACGGCCCTGTCCGGTTCCGAATACTTCGGTTTCATCATCAATCTGCTGGTGATCTTCGGGGTGTCCTTCGAGATTCCCCTGGTGATCGTCGCCCTCAACGCGGTGGGTGTGCTGCCGTACGAGAAGCTCAAGGCGTGGCGCCGCGGCCTGATCATGGCGATGTTCGTGTTCGCCGCGATCGCCACCCCCGGCCAGGATCCGTTCTCGATGATCGCCCTGGCGATGGCGCTGACGTTGCTGCTCGAAGTGGCCATCCAGGTCTCCCGGATCACCGACCGGCGCCGTGCGCGCCGTCGTCGCGCGGAAGGCTGGGGTGACCTCGACGACGACGAGGGTTCCACCATCCCGGCACCGGCACCGGTCGAACCGTCCGCCCCGGCCCGGCCCGACTACTCGGACACCCTGTGAGTGAGAACCCGCGCGTGGAACCGGTCGTCCCGCAGGGCCCCGGCCCCCGGCTCACCGATTTTGCCGCCTCACTCGACTTCCCCCTCGACCCGTTCCAGCAGGACGCGTGCCGCGCGCTCGAGGACGGCCATTCGGTGCTGGTGTGCGCGCCGACCGGCGCGGGGAAAACCGTGGTCGGCGAGTTCGCGGTGTACCTGGCGTTGCAGGGCGGCAGCAAATGCTTCTACACGACTCCGATCAAGGCGCTGAGCAACCAGAAGTACGCCGATCTGTGTGCCCGGCACGGTAAGGGCGCCGTGGGATTGCTCACCGGTGACCAGTCCATCAACGCGGATGCGCCGGTGGTGGTGATGACCACCGAGGTGCTGCGCAACATGATCTACGCGTCGTCGACCTCGCTGATCGGTTTGACGCACGTGGTGATGGACGAGGTGCATTTCCTGGCCGACCGATTCCGCGGCGCGGTGTGGGAGGAAGTGATCCTGCACCTGCCCGAGGACGTGCGGCTGGCGAGCCTGTCCGCGACGGTCTCGAACGCCGAGGAATTCGGGGACTGGATGACCACCGTGCGCGGCGACACCACCGTCGTCGTCGACGAGGTGCGACCCATCCCGCTGCATCAGCACATGATGGTCGGGCCACGGATCTACGACCTGTTCGACACCACCGCCGAACCCGCCGACCTGCCGAGACGTGAACGCCGCCGCGGCATCGTCGTCAACCCCGAACTGCTCGCCGCGGTGCGCCGCCGGCTGAGCGCCGACGGCGCGGACCGATGGCAGGGCCGGGGAGGCCGCGGCTTCGGGTCACGCAACTTCCGTCCGCTGCCGCGCCCCGACGTCATCACCCGGCTGGACCGCGACGGGTTGCTGCCGGCGATCACGTTCGTGTTCAGCCGCGCCGGGTGCGACGCCGCCGTACTGCAGTGCCTGCGGTCCGGGCTGCATCTGACCACCGACGAGGAAGCCGCCGAGATCGGCCGGATCGTCGACGAGCACACCCGCGAGTTGCCCGCCGCCGACCTCGAGGTCCTCGGCTACAGCACGTGGCGCACGGCCCTCGAACGCGGTATCGCCGCGCACCACGCGGGCATGCTGCCGGCGTTCCGGCACACCGTCGAAGAGTTGTTCGTCCGGGGCCTGGTACGCGCGGTGTTCGCCACCGAAACCCTCGCGCTGGGCATCAACATGCCGGCCCGCAGTGTGGTGCTCGAAAAACTCGTCAAGTTCAACGGCGAAACCCACGCCGAGCTGACCCCCGGTGAATACACACAGCTCACCGGCCGTGCCGGGCGCCGCGGCATCGACATCGAGGGCCACGCCGTGGTGTTGTGGCAGCCCGGTGTCGAGCCGACGACCGTCGCCGGTCTCGCGTCCACCCGCACCTTCCCGCTACGCAGTTCGTTCCGGCCGTCCTACAACATGGCGGTCAACCTCATCGACGCGGTCGGAGTGGACCGGTCCCGGGCACTGCTCGAGATGTCGTTCGCGCAGTTCCAGGCGGACAAATCGGTGGTCGGCCTGACCCGCGGCATCGAACGCAACGAGGCGACGCTGGCGAAGCTGCGCGAACAACTCGGCGGCGCCGACAGCGAGATCCTCGACTACCTGACCTTGCGCGCGGATCTGACCGCCGCCGAGCGTGAGCACGAACGACGCAGCCGGCAGGACCGCCGCCAGGCGGCGGTGGCCTCGCTCGTCGGGTTACGGGCAGGCGACATCATCACCGTGCCGGCAGGGAAACGCACCGGGCTCGCCGTCGTCGTCATCCCCGATCAGGACGTCACCGACCCGCGTCCGACGGTCGTCACCACCGACGGGTGGTCCGGACGGTTGTCGCCGAGCGATTTCCCGTCACCGGCCGAAGTCCTCGGACGGCTCCGGCTGCCCCGGCACATCGACCATCGCACCGGACGCGGTCGCCGCGACATCGCGTCGGCGCTGCGGTCCAAGGGGTTGTCGGCACCGCGCCGCCCGAAGCGCGGCAAAACCAAGGGACACAACCGGGAGATCGACGCGTTGCGGCGCCGGTTGCGCAGCCACCCGGCGCGCAACGATCCCGACCTCGAGTCGCTGGCGCGGCTCGGCGAGCGGTACCACCGTCTGCTGCGCGAAACCGAGCAGCAGCGGCGCCGCGCCGAGGCGACCACCGATTCGCTGGCGCGCACGTTCGAACGGATCGTCGCGCTCCTGACCGAACGCGGCTACCTCACCGGCGGCGACGACCCCGAGACCACCGACGCCGGCGACCGGCTCGCCCGGGTGTACGCCGAGGCCGACCTGCTGGTCGCGGAATGCCTCCGGCACCGCATCTGGGCAGGGCTGTCCCCGGCCGAACTGGCGGCGGTGGCGTCGTCGGTGATCTACGAGTCGCGCACCGACGACGTGGTCACCGTGCGTGGCCCGACCGGGCCGATCCGCACCGCGCTCGCGGAGACGATCCGGATGTGCGACACGTTGCGGACCGACGAGGTGCGGCACCGGTTGCCGCCCACCCGCGAACCCGACCTGGGATTCGTCACCGCCGCGTACACCTGGGCGAACTCCGGTTCGCTCGCCGAGGCGCTGATCGCGGCCGACGTCGCGGGCCGGGAGTTGTCCCCGGGCGATTTCGTGCGGTGGTGCCGGCAGCTGATCGACATCCTCGACCAGGTCCGGACCTGCGCCGACGACCCGGAACTGGTGCGTACCGCAGGCCGGGCCGTGGGGGCGATCCGGCGCGGGGTGGTCGCCATCGATCCGGCCGCGGCGTGAGCGTCGGCGCCGCGACCCTCCGGGGCGCGACCGGTCCGGGTGGTGTGATTTGATACGCGCTGCCGTACCGGTGCCACAGGGTCCGGTGGCGCTACGGTGAGACGACACGTGAAGGGCAGCTGGAGGCGACGATGACCGGGCCGAACGAACCGCAGGACCCGGACGGACAGCAACCGTCCCGACCGGCCGATCCGTGGGCGAACCCGGCCTCCGGCCGGGCGTGGGACGCCGCTCCCGGCGGACAATCCTGGGCACCACCGCCCCCGCCCGGTAGCTGGGGACAGCAACCCGCCCAGCCGAATCCCGGCCCGTCGCCGTGGCAGCCGGGCAGCGCCCAGCCCGGTGCTTCCGCGGGGCAGTGGGGACCGCCCGGCGGTCCGCCGCAGCAGCCCTGGAGTCCAGTCCCGGCGCCCCAGCAACAGTCTCCGCAGCAACCCGGCCCGCAGGGCTGGGGGCCGCAGCCCGGACAGCCGGGGTGGGGCGCACCGCAGCCCGGACCGGCCGCGACTCTCGGCTGGGGTCCGCCGCCCGGAGGGGCGCAGCAGTGGGGCCAGCCCCCGTCGCCGCAGGCCGGACAGCAGTGGGGGCCACCGCCCGCCGGCGCGCAGCAGTGGGGCCAGCCCACTCCGCCGCCGAGGAAATCGAAAATGCCGCTGATCATCATCGGCGTCGTGGCGCTCGTCCTCGTCATCGGCGCGGTGATCGCAGTCGCGACCCTCGGCGCCAAGACCACCCTCGACGCGGCAGCCGCCGAGGCGGGCGTGGCGAAGGTGCTCACCGAGTCGTACGGCGCCACCGAGGTCGGCGACGTGTCCTGTCCGACCGGGCAGGAAGTCGAGGCGGGCAACAGTTTCACGTGCACCGTCACCGTCGACGGCCAGTACCGCTCGGTGACGTTGACCTTCACCGACGACGCGGGCACCTACGAGGTCAGCCGCCCCAACTGACCGGGCCGCCGCGGGTCACTGTCCGGCGAGCGCCGCGACGAGCGAAGTCACCGGCCGTTCCACACCCCAGCGGCGCGCCAGTTCGTCGAGCCGGTCCGGGTCGGCGGGGGCCGGCGGCAACACGTCGGGCCGCGACATCTGCACGTGCGCGTCGGTGGCGACCTGCACCACCGGAAGCGCCGCGTCGAGGTAGTCGGCGGCTGCGGCGAGTTTCGCCCGCATGCCCTGCGAGAGCCGGGACGTCTCGTCGGTGACCGCCGCGCGGACCGCCGCGAGCGATCCGTACTGCATGAGCAATCCGGAGGCGGTCTTCTCGCCGACGCCCTTGACGCCGGGCAACCCGTCCGACTGGTCGCCGCGCAGCACGGCCAGTTCGGCGTAGGCGACGCCGGCGCGGTCGGCCGGAACACCGTAGCGGTCGGCGACCTCGGCGGGACCGAACAGTTCCGCCTTCGCCAGCCCGCGGCCCACGTACAGCACCCGCACCGGCACCGGTGTGTCGGTGACGACCTGCAGCAGGTCGCGGTCACCACTGACCACGATCACCGGGTCGGTGCGTTCCTGCGCGGCGAGGGTGCCGAGCACGTCGTCGGCCTCGAATCCGGCGGCGCCGCCGGTGGCGATCCCGGCGGCGGCGAGCAGGTCCAGGATCACCGGGACCTGCGGAAGCAATGCGGGCGGCACCTCTTCGACGGTGCCGTCGGACCCGGCCGCGACGCGATGTGCCTTGTAGCTCGGCACCGCGGCGACCCGGAACGCGGGGCGCCAATCCAGATCCAGGCACACCACCAGGCGACTGGGCCGGTGCCGGCGGATCAGCGACGCGACCATGTCCACGAAACCCCGGACCGCGTTGACGGGCGTGCCGTCCGGCGCGGTCATCGACTCGGGCAACGCGTGGAAGGCCCGGAACCACAGGCTGGCACCGTCGAGCAGCAGCACCACCGGTTGCGGGGCGGTCGGCGGCGGGGACGTCTCGGATGGGGTCACGGACCACATCCTGCCATCCGGGCGCGACCGATACGCTGGGGATCATGAGCACCGCCGACTCCCGATTTCCCGCCGCCCGCTACGGAACACGCCTGACTCGCGCCGCCGAGTTGGGGGCCGCCGCCGGGCTCGACGCGTTGCTGATCACCCCGGGACCGGACCTGCGGTACCTGGTGGGTTCACGCGCCGAGTCGTTCGAACGCCTGACCTGCCTGGTGATCCCCACCGACGGGTCGGCTGCCACCGTGGTGGTGCCGCGCCTCGAGTTGGCGTCCCTCAACGAGTCGGCGGTCGCCGAACTCGCCGTGCCGGTCCGCGACTGGGTCGACGGACAGGACCCGTATGCGCTGGTCGCCGAGCTGCTGCCGGGTGCGTCCGCGGTCGCGGTCGCCGAGGCGATGCCGGCGCTGCATCTGGTGCCGCTCGCCGCCCGCTTCGGCGGCACCCCGGTCCTCGCCACCCCGGTGATCCGGCAGTTGCGGATGCTCAAGGACGCCGACGAGATCGACGCGTTGCGCCGCGCGGGCGCCGCCATCGACCGCGTGCACGCCCGCATGGGGGAGTGGTTGCGGGCCGGTCGCACCGAAGCGCAGGTCGCCGCGGATATCAGCGCCGCGATCCTCGAGGAGGGGCACACCGAGGCGGCATTCGTGATCGTCGGATCGGGCCCGCACGGCGCCGACCCGCACCACGAGGTGTCCGATCGGGTCATCGAACCCGGCGACATCGTGGTCATCGACATCGGCGGTCCCGTCGAGCCCGGCTACAACTCCGATTCGACCCGCACCTACAGCATCGGCGAGCCCGACCCGGCGATCGCCGCCCAGATCGCGGTGCTGGAAGCGGCGCAGCAGGCCGCGGTCGACGCGGTGCGCCCCGGGGTCACCGCCGAAGCGGTCGACGCCGCCGCGCGCGATCTGCTCGCCGCCGAAGGGCTCGGGGAGGTGTTCGTGCACCGGACCGGGCACGGCATCGGCCTGTCGGTTCACGAAGAGCCGTACATCGTCGGGGGCAACACCGAGACGCTCGAGCCGGGCATGGCCTTCAGCATCGAACCGGGCATCTATTTCCGGGGACAGTGGGGGGCACGCATCGAAGACATCGTGGTGGTCACCGCAGACGGCTGCGAGTCGGTGAATCTGCGGCCGCACGGCCTGACGGTGCTGCCCGCCTGAGACCGTGCGCGCCGGTCAGTCCAGCACCGACCCCATCACGCGGGCCACGGCGATCTCCACGACCACCCGGGTCGGGTTCTCCCGCGGCTGCCGGTACCGGCGGGCGTAGCGGGAGACCCCTTCGGCGACGGCGTCGGCGTCGTCGCGGACCCGCGCGGGACCTTCGAGGGTGAGCCAGCGACCCCCGTCGACCTGCGACACCGCCCCGTAGCCGCCGCGGGCGGCGTTGCGGGCCTTCTGCGACCCGGCGTTGGTGATCACCCGCGCCACCCGCGCGTCGGGATCCCAGGTGAATCCCACCGCGACGACGTGCGGGGTGCCGTCGGACCGCAGCGTGGTGAGGGTGCCGAGGTGGTATTCGGACAGGAATTGCAGGGCACGGTCGCCGAGCGCGTCGGGGGTGTGAACCATGCCCGGAAGCCTAGAGGGCCGGGGGCCGCCGCCGCGGAACGAGGGGACCCGGCGACACCTGCGCAACCTGTTCCCGCGACACTGGCGGAATGAACAGCGCACAGGGAACCGTCGTCGTGTTCGGGGGCCGCAGCGAGATCGGAGTGGAGGTGGCTCGCCGGCTCGCACCGGGGCGCACCGTGATTCTTGCCGCGCGTCGCGCCGACGACCTGGCCGGACCCCGGGAGTCGGTGCTGGCCGCCGGTGCCGTCGCCGTGCACACCGCGGAATTCGACGCCGACGCGCTCGGCACCCACCAGCAGATGCTCGACGACCTGGTTGCCGCACACGGGCCGATCGATCTCGCGGTACTCACGTTCGGGATTCTCGGCGACCAGGCCCGCGCCGAAACCGATGCCGCGCACGCGGCGGCGATCGTGCACACCGATTACGTGGCGCAGGTCGCGTTGCTGACCCGGCTGGCGAGCCTGCTGCGTGCGCAGGGATCGGGACGGATGGTGGTGTTCTCGTCGGTGGCGGGTGTGCGGGTGCGCCGCGCGAACTACGTGTACGGCTCGGCGAAGGCAGGTCTGGACGGGTTCGCGTCGGGGCTGGCGGACGCGCTGCACGGCAGCGGAGTGTCGTTGCTCCTGGTGCGGCCCGGATTCGTGATCGGCCGGATGACCGAGGGGATGAGTCCGGCACCGTTCTCGAGTACCCCACCGCAGGTCGCCGACGCGGTGGTGCGCGCCCTGGGCCGCGGTCGCGGTGAGGTGTGGGTGCCCGCCCTGCTGCGTCCGGTGTTCTTCGGGATGCGGCTGCTGCCACGGGCGATCTGGCGGCGACTGCCGCGTTAGACGGCGTGGATCCGGAAGACCGGGTACCGGTCGGCAACGGCGGCGAACTCGGCGGGGGTCGCGCGCCGGTCGATCGGGAAGTGCGGCCGCGCACCCGGGGCGATGTCGAGGTAGCGGCGCAGAATGGGGGCCCGCTCGCCCGGGGCGATCTCCTCGAGTGCCACGGCGTGGCTTCCGCGGCGGTGCAGTACGGCGCGCCCGTCGGCGGCCCGCGCGTTGCGCACCCAGTTGACGTCGGAGCCGAGCATGGACACCAGATACCGGTCGCCGCCGTAGGCGGCGACCACGACGGGCAGCATCACCGGGCGGCCGGTGCGACGTCCGGCCACTTCGAGGGTCATCGTGTAGCGCGGTGACAACACACCCGCCGAGTACTGCAGTGCGGTGAGCCGGTTGATGATGCGGGTGACCGGGCCCGGCCGCCCGCCGCGATACATCCGGCGTGAGAGCCGGTGCAGGCCGCGACCGATCGGGTGCGTCAGATGCATCGTCGGCCACCGTTCGTGTCAGTGGGCCGGAGCGTGGGGGCCAGGGCTCCGGCCGATCCGGTCTCGCAGGCGCGGAAGCCCCCGAAGTGCCTGCGGGAGCAGCCTATCGGCGTGCAGCGCCGCCCGCCGGCGATTCGCAGCCGGGGATGCACAGAGGTAGCGTTCGGCCGGTGAATATCCGTCTCCGTCGCCCGGGAGACCTCGCACAGTGCGTCGAGGCGCTGTCCGAGGTTCACACGGCGGACGGCTACCCCCATCGCTGGCCCGACGATCCGGTCGAGTGGCTGAGCCCCGCGGATCTCGACACCGCGTGGATCGCCGAGCAGGCGGGGCGGATCGCCGGACACCTCGCTCTGGTCGGGCGCGAAGACGCTGTGTGGGTATCCCGGCTGTTCGTGCGACCGGATGCCAGGGGGTCGCACGTCGGGGAACGTCTGCTGGGAAAGGCGCGCGAGCGGGGCGTCCTGAGACTCGACGTCATCGAGCAGTCCACGACGGCGATCGCACTGTACGAGCGCACCGGCTGGACACTGCTCGAGCGGCGACCCGCGGACTGGATCATGTCCGACGGAACCAGACCGATCGAGCGGCTCTACATTTCGCGGTGATCTCGGGGCCGTCGTGTCGCGATTTCCTGTGGGGGCTCTTCATGTCGGCGATGGATGTCTCCGGTCGTCGCGGTCAGCTCCGCTGCCGCCTGGGCAACAGCACGCTGACCGAGGCGATCGCCAGGGCGACGCCGACCGCCAGGGCGAAGACCAGTTCGTACCCGGAGGCTAGAGCCTCGGGCGAGGAACTGCCGCTGCTGTGCGAGGTGGCGCGGACAGCAGCCGCAGTCGCGAACACCGCCAATGCCACCGAACCGCCGACCTGGCCCGCCGTGTTGGCCAGACCACCGACGATACCGATGTCGCGCTGCTCGACGCCGGCGGTCGCCGACGCCATCAACGTCGGGAAGACCAGACCGATGCCGATCGCGACGAGCAGGGTCGGGCCCAGGACGCTCGCCACGTAGTGGCTGCCGACGCCCGCCTGCGAGAGCCAGGCGAACCCGGCGACGAAGCACGCGCACCCCACAGATGTCAGTAGGCGCACGCCGGTTTTCGGCAGCCGGCCGACGGCGAACCGTGCGACCACCACGAACACGACCGCGGCGGGCGTCTGCCCCAGCCCGGCGTCGAGCGCACTGTAGCCCTGCACGTTCTGCATGAAGAGGGAGGTGAAGAACCACATCGCGATGGCGATGCCACCGAACAGGAACAACATCGCGTTGCCGACCGCCACGCTGCGGTGGCCGAACAGCCGCAGCGGCATCATCGGTGCCGCGGCGCAACGCTTCTCCACTACCAGGAAGATCGGCAGCAGGACAATGCCGGCCCCGACGGGGACGAGCACCTGCGCCGATCCCCACGAATGGTCGGCGGTCTGCATGACGCCGTAGATCAGTGCCGCGAGCCCGGCCGTACCGGTGATCGCACCGGCCAGATCCAGCGGTTCGCGGCGACCGGGCTGCGCGGTCAGCGACGTCGTCGCCACCACGATCAGCACCACCCCGACCGGTACGTTGATCAGGAACACCCACCGCCAGGACAATCCGGTCGTCAGCACACCGCCGGCAACCGCACCGACCATGCCGCCGACGCCACCGGAGGCGGACCATGCTCCGAAGGCTCGGGCGCGCTGCGGCCCCTCCGGGAAACAGGTGTTGATCACGGCGAGGGTGGCCGGGGCCAGCAGTGCGCCACCGAGACCCTGCGCGATGCGGGCGGCGACCAGTACCTCCGCGGTGGTCGCCAGGCCCGCGACCAGGCTGGCCAGGGAGAACAGGGCGAGCCCGGCCACCAGCACGCGGCGGTGACCGAAAAGGTCGGCTGCGCGCCCGCCCAGGAGCATGAATCCGGCGAACGCCAGGACGTAGCCGTTCACCACCCAGACGAGTCCGGTGTCGGTGAACCCGAGGTCCCGCTGCACCGCCGGTAGCGCGACGTTGACGATCGACACGTCGAGAACGACCATGAATTGGCAAGCGCACGCCAGCGCCGGAACGAGCCGGGCCGAGTGGGTGTTCGGCTCGATCGCGCTGTCGGCGCGGGTATTCGTCATTGCTTCCGGGTCGGCGTGCCGAACGGGTACGCGTCGGCCCAGGCGAGGTCGTCGAGCTGGGCGACCGGCACCGAGCGGGTGGCGTCGCGATGCCGATGCCCTCTGGGGTTCTGGTCGATGGCCTCGGCGGAGGCGTGAACAGTGCCCGTCGAGCTATAGCAGAAAATCGCAACCTTCACCGTCATGTCGACTGCTCGATTCTGTGTAGAGTTGCATGATGGTTATGCGCATAATCTTATGCGCATAACGAATGGGTTTGTCAAGGAGTGTGGTTATGGATCGCGAGTACGCCGAAGCCCTCAATCAGGCAATTCGCCTGCTGAGTCTGCGACACCGTGCCCGGGCTGCGCAGTTGCTGGCCCCGCTCGGCCTGCACGCCGGTCAAGAGGCTGTGCTGCTCGAACTCGACCGGACCGGCCCGATGATCCAGGCTCAGCTCAGCGAGGCGCTGGGCTGCGAGCCGCCCAGCGTCACCCTGATGAGTCGAAAGCTGGAGGCCTCCGGCCACATCCGGCGCACCCCCGATCCGGCCGACAAACGCGCCACCCGCGTGGCACTGACCGACAGCGGCAAGGCGCTTGTCGAGCAGATCCGCAAGCTGTGGGTCACCCTCGCGGAGGAAACGGTTCGCGACTTGCCCGCAGCCACGCTGGGGCAGCTACCCGGCATACTGCACAGCATGTCCACCAACGTCATGTCCACCGACGTCTAGGGCAAATCCTCCGCCTGGTCGAGACCTGCCGGGCGGCCGACCGAGGGGCCGTCACACACAATGGAGTACGACGCCGCATCAGCTCAGGGGCGGAACACCGCCCGCAGGCAGTTGTCCTCCTTGTTCTTGAACATCTCGTAGCCGCGCACCGACTCGCTCAGCGGCAGGTCGTGGGTCATCAGCCAACTCGGGTCGAGCCGGCCCTCCGTCACGTGCTCGAACAACTGCGGCATGTAGCGCTGGCCGTGCTGCTGCGACGTGCGGAGCGTGAGGCTCTTGTTGGTCAGTGCGGCCATCGGGAACTTGTCGGTCAGCCCGTAGATGCCGAGGACGGAGACCACACCACCCTTGCGGCACGCCAGGATCGCCTCCCGCAGCGAAGTCGCGCGGTCGGACTCCATACGCAGCGCCTGCTTCACCTTGTCGTAGACCTGGCCGACGCCGGTACCGTGCCCTTCCATGCCCACCGCGTCGATACACGCGTCCGGCCCGCGCCCGCCGGTGCGCTCGCGCAACGTCTCGTAGACGCTGTCGGCGACGGTGTAGTCGACCGTGTCGGCGCCGACCTTCTTCTCGGCGAGATCGAGCCGGTCGCGGAACCTGTCGAGCACGATCACGCGTTCGGCGCCCATGATCTTCGCGCTCGCGGCGGCCATGAGCCCGACCGCTCCCGCACCCCACACCGCAACGGTGTCGCCGGGCGAGATGTCGCAGAAGTCGGCGCCCATGTAGCCGGTGGGCACCGCGTCGGACAGGAACAGCGCCTGTTCGTCGCTCACACCGTCGGGCACCGGAAAACAGTTCACGTCGCCGAAGGGCACGCGGATGTACTCGGCGTGGGAACCCTGGTAGCCGCCGAACGGGTGGGTGTAGCCGTAGATCCCACCGGTCGGGTAGCCGAGGACAGGTTGCTGCATGGCGGCGTTCGGGTTCGTGGTGTCGCACATCGCGTGCATCCCGTCCGCGCAGTACGGGCAACTGCCGCACCCGATGAACGACGGCACGACGACGCGGTCACCGACCCGCAATGACGCCACCTCGGGGCCGGTCTCGACGATCTCGCCCATGAACTCGTGACCGATGACGTCGCCTTCCCGCATCCCGGGCAGGTACCCACCGAGAAAGTGCAGATCGGAACCGCAGGTGGTGGTCAAGCGTACCCGCACGATCACATCGTGCGGGTTGACCAACCCCGGGTCGTCGACCGTTTCGACGGACAGGTCGTTGACACCCATCCAGCACAGAGCCTTCATCACCGGTCTCCTTCCGTGCCGCGTGCGCTCGGACTTCCGTGGAGTGTGGGCATCTCACCGGTCTGCATCAGGGCCCGGGCCCGGTACAGCGCGGTGAAGGTCAGCGCTCCCGTCACGAGCTCGGGCGCGGGGGTGTCGGCACGCAGGGTCATCTCGGTTCCGCGCCCACGAGGGGCGTCGGCCACGGCCAGCACCAGACGCGGGCCCGGCGAATCGGCGTCGTCCTCACCGACGAAGGCAAGTCCTTCCTCGGTAACGTCGACGCGGGTGTCCCAGGTCATGGGTTCTCCGCCGGTGTCCCAGTGCCACTGCAGCCGGTTCGCCTCCGCTGTCTCCACCCGGACGCGATCGCCGAACAGCCTGGTCAGATTGTCGGGATCTCGCCAGAACTGCATGACTTGCGCGCGGGGCGCAGCGACGGTCACCGTCTGCGGTCGTCCGGCGTCGACGGGTCGGTCGGCGGCGCGGCGGACCAGGCCACTCACCGCCTGACCGGCGCTGCCGACGGCCCTGCTGATGTCGATCACGGTCGCCTCCTCACTCGAGGTGTCGTGCAGGATTGCTGCGTGACGGTTCTCTGCCGGGACGTCTACCCGCGGACGCCGGCGGTAAACGGCCCGGAGGCGACGACCGGGACGGCAGAGCGGTCCTGGATGAATACGATTGCGGCTGAGCGTGTTTCAGGATCGTCGGGATTCGAGCAGCCGCAACCACACTTCGCTGACCGTCGGGTAGGACGGCACCGCATGCCAGAGCGTGTCGAGGGTTACGTGCCCGACGAGGGCGACGGTGGCGGCATGGACGAGTTCGCTCACGTCGGTGCCGACGAAGGTGGCCCCGACGAGAGTATCGGTGGCGCGGTCCACGACCATCGCGGCGTGGCCGGTGAAGTCGTCGCGCGACAACGCGGCGCCGGCCACGTCGATGTCCGCTTCGAGCACCTCCACGTCGAAACCGTCGGCGCGGGCCTGATCGGCGGTGCGACCCACCGCGGCGATCTCCGGGTCGGTGAAGATCACCTGCGGGACCTGGTGATGGTCGGCGCTCGCCCGGTAGCGGTGCCCACCGAGGGGGCGGCCGTCGGCGCGGGCGGCGATCACGTCGCCGCACACCCGCGCCTGATATTTGCCCATGTGCGTGAGCGCGGCGCGACCGGCGACATCGCCGACGGCGTAGAGCCAGTCGCCGTCCACACCCTCGACGGTGAGATGGTCGTCGACGGTGACGGCCGCGTCGGCGGACAGACCGACCGTGTCGAGCCCGAGCGCGGCGGTGGTGGCGCGACGGCCGGTCGCCACCACGATCTCGTCGACGTCGAGGGTGCTGCCGTCGTCGAGGTCGACGGTGACCGGGCCGCCGTGGATCCGGCCGATGCCGGTTTCCCGCACGTCCGGTCGGCTGACCTGCCTGATCGCCGCGTGGTGACGCACCGTGATGCCGTGGGCGCGGAGCGACTCGGTGACCATGTCGGCCGCGAACGGTTCGACGCGGGGCAGCAGGCGCGAGCCGCGCACCACCATGGTCAGCTCCTCGACGCCGAGTTGCCGCAACCAGGTGGCGGCCTCGCACGCGACGACACCGCCGCCGACCACCAGCACACGGCGGGGTATCTCCAGCAGGTTGGTGGCGTCGCGCGAGGTCCACGGCAACGCCGCACGCAGCCCGGGCGTATCGGGAATCACGGCGACGGTGCCGGTGGCCAGCACCACCGCATGCCGGGCGCGGAGCGTGCGGGGCTGATCGGGGTGGGCATCGGTGACGGTGACGGTGCGTTCCCCGGCGAGGCAGCCGCGCCCGCGCACCACATCGATGCCTGCCGAGCGGGCCCAATCAACCTGCCCGCTGTCGTCCCGGTGGTTGGTGAAGCCGTCGCGGCGGACGAGGACGGCGGGCACATCGACACCGTGTGCGCTGACCTTGTCGCCGACACCCTGCATGTGCCGCGCCGTCGCGAGTACCTGAGCCGGGCGCAGCAGCGCCTTGGAGGGCATACACGCCCAGTAGGAGCATTCCCCTCCGACGAGTTCGTGTTCGACGAGCGCCACGGTGCGGTCGCTGCCGGCGACGGCGTACTGCGCGGCGTTCTCGCCGGCGGGGCCCCCTCCGACCACGATCACGTCGTAGGTGTCGTCAGCGGTGCCGGGCTCGCGGGGCCCGGAAGGACGGTCGGCGCGGGTCACCCGTTTCACGGTAGGCGGCGAAAGGCCTCGGCGGACCCGTTCCGGGGGATCGGCCGGCACTTCCGGCGCCGGTCAGTCCAGTTGCGGGGACCGGGCGTCGAACACCAGTCCCATCGGGGCGAGCACCCGCACCACCTGCTCGGCGGTCCACTCGTCCAGGTCGCACAGCAGCACCGATCGCCACGGGGTGACCACGACCGGCTGTTCCACCGCCGCGAGGAACTCGGCGAGACGTGCCGGCAGTACCCCACCGGGGAGACCGCCGGCCAGCGTGACCGCGCCGTCGGTCTGGTCCAGCCACCCGATCGGAGCCGGCGGCGGCGGCGGCAACGGCTCCGCCGCATCGGGTTCCCCGGCGGGTGGGGTCCCGGCGAGCAGGATCTCGGCGGCGGTGTCCGGGTCGATGCGCAGGCCGGTGTCGATACCGTCGCGCACCAACGCCATTCGCCCGTCGGGTCGCGCGAGGACCGCGACGTGCGGGGCCAGCGCGACGATGTCGCCGGTGCCGTCGTCGATGCCGTAGACCCGGGCAGCGTGGTCGGGGGAAGCGTGGATCCGCGCGGCGACGGCTCGGACGAGGGGACGGATGTCGCGGTGCCCCTCGAGGCGCCCGCTCAGTGGTGAGGCGAGGACTCGGGGTCGGGTCGGCGCGTCGACGGTGAGTCCGATCGCGTTGAGCCGCGCGGTGATCGGTTCGGCGTCGCCGCGCAACAGGATCTGTGCCCGCTCGGTCAGGTGCAGTTCGCCGCCGCCGTGCGCGTCGGCGAGTTCCGCCAGCGCACGCAACTGCGCTGCGGTGACTACGCCACCGGACAAGTGGACTTCGACCTCGGTGTCGGGCATGCCACCAGGCTAGATCGTCGTGCGATCGACGACCACAGCTTCCGCGGTGGCCGGTCCGCTGTCGGTGCGCGTCCGGGCCGGGAAAGACCGTAGGGTGTCGGCCATGTCCGAAACTCGCTCCGAGCGCCCCTCGTTCGCAGAGCTCTCCGAGGCCAAGTACATCCTGCTCACCACCTTCCGGAAGGACGGGACTCCGGTGGGCACCGCGGTGTGGGCGGCACCCGACGGCGACCGCCTGCTGGTGTGGACGGCCGCGGATGCCTACAAGGTGCGCAGGCTGCGGCGCGACCCGCGGCTGACCTTGGCGGTGTGCGACGCCCGCGGCAACGTGAAGTCGGCAGCGGTCCCCGGCACCGGAGTGATCCTCGACGCCGAGCAGACCGCCCATGCGCGTTCGGTGATCGCCCGGAAGTACGGCCTGCTCGGTCGGCTCACCGTGGGGGCCAGTGTGCTGCGCCGCGGCCGCACCGGGACGGTGGGGCTGGCGTGTTCCCTCGATCCCGACACCGGAACCACCGACACGCAGTGACGGCTCGTGGATCGGCTCGGGCACGGTGATCCTGCCGGAGTGACCATCGGTCCCGGGGTGGTGGTGAGCGCCAATTCTCTCGTCACGCGCGACTGCGGCGCCGATTCGCTGTATGTCGGCAGTCCCGCGCGGTTCCGTCGCACGCTGCCGTGACTGGGATTCGGCAGCGACCGGAATCCTGCCGTGACATCGGACACAGCGGTGACGTGATCAGGGTGTCGTAGTTTTGCTGTGACACCGATCTTGTTCGAAACCGATCTTGTTCGACACCGATGTTGTTCCGCCCGCCCTGCATTCCGACTCGCTGCATCAGATCCGCCAGGAGACCGCATGACCGTGCACGACTTCACCGTTCGTACCGCCGAGGGAGACGCCGTCTCGCTCGGTGAGTACGCCGGTTCGTATCTGCTCATCGTCAATGTCGCCAGCAAGTGCGGTCTGACGCCGCAGTACGAAGGCCTCGAAGCGCTGCACCGCGCGACCGCCGACAAGGGACTGCAGATCATCGGGTTCCCCTGCAACCAGTTCGGGGAGCAGGAACCGGGCACCGACGCGGAGATCCAGGAATTCTGCAGTCTGACCTACGACGTGACGTTCCCGGTCTACGGCAAGGTCGAGGTCAACGGCGACGACGCGGACCCGCTGTACCGGTACCTGCGCAGCGCGGCGCCCGGCGACTTCGGGCCCGATCACGGTTTCCTGTTCGAGCACGTCCGCACGACTCGGCCCGAGGCCATCGGCACCGACGAGGTGAAGTGGAATTTCACCAAGTTCCTCGTCGACCCCGCCGGTGCGGTCGTCACGCGGTTCGAACCGACCGTCGCCCCCGAGGACATCGGCGCCCAGCTCGCCGAGCTGCTCTAGCGCCGGGCCGGCCGTCCAGCACCGGCCCGGCGGGGCTCCGTAGGCCCCGCCGGTACCGGAGGTCAGCGCGCCGCGCTGACCGACGACATGTGGAAATCCGGGATCCGCATCGGCGGCATCGCGGTGCGGGTGAACCAGTCCTTCCATTCGCGGGGCAGCGTGCGCTCGGTGTGTCCGACCTCGGTAGCCCGGCCCAGCAGCGCCACCGGGGACTCGTTGAACCGGAAGTTGTCCACCGCGGCCCGCACCTGCCCGTCCTCGATCAGGTACACCCCGTCGCGGGTCAGTCCGGTCATCAGCAGGCTCGCCGGGTCGACCTCGCGCAGATACCAGAGCGTGGTGAGCAGCAATCCTCGCTCCGTCCCGGCGATCATGTCGTCGAGGGACCCGCCGGTACCGCCGGTGAGCAACAGGTTGTGGCCGGGCGCGGTGGGCTCGGCGGAGAACTCGGCGGCGGTGGCACGCGGATAGGCCAGCGCGTGCACCGTGCCGTCCCGAATCCAGTCGACCCGGCCGGCGGGCAACCCGTTGTCGAACACCGACACCGGATCTGTCGAGGTGGTGGCCGTGACGAACGGCGCGTACTGCAGGCCCGGCGCCGCCGGATCGGAGGTCAGCGTCAGCGGCAGGCCGGTGAGTGTGTCGCCGAGGCGGGTGCCGCGCGGACCCGACCACACCGTGCGACCCTCGTGCGCGCCGCGGCCCTCCATCGACCACATCAGAGAGATCATCAGGTCGGCCACCGCGGAGGGTGGCAACACCGTCTCGTAACGCCCCGCCGGCACCGACACCGACGTCGCGGCCCAATCCAGCCGCCGGGACAGGTCCTCGAGCAAACGGTCCATCGGAACGTCGGTGAAATCGGTGGTGCCCGCCCCGACCCACGCGCTGGCGCCGTCGAGTCCGCCGCGTTTGCCGGTGATCTCGATGGACCCGTCGGGTTGGGTCCAGCGGCGCCGCAGACCCGTCGAGGTCCCGAGCCAGGTGGTGCGCACCCGATGCTCCGCGAATCCGTACAGCGCGTCGGATCCGTCGAAACCGTCTGCCAGAGCACCAATCACGGGATCGAACACGTCGATACCGGTGCGTCTGGCCGGTGCGTCCCAGTCGGCGGGTGTCCCGTCGCCGGCGACGAGCGGCACGGCGTCGCCGGCCGGTGGGGCGGTGCGGGCCGCGGCGTCGGCGGCCTCGGTCATCGCGGTCACCTCACCGCGGTGCACCAGCGGCGCGGTGACGATGCCGCACCGGGTGCCGGCCGTCGTGTGCCGCAGCGCGATCACCGTCGCCGTCCGCGCACGCGTCGATCCGTTGGTGGTCATCGAGTTGCCCGCCCACCGCAGCGCTGCTTCTTCGGTGTCGTCGACCAGAACGATCGTCTCGTCGGCCGTCGACGCGGCGAGCGCCGCCTCCACGAGATCCGCTGCGGGGATCATCGGCTGCCTTCCTGCACGGTGTTGAGCACGTTGACGCCGCGGACCAGCACCGACGGGCAACCGTGGCTGACCGCGGCGACCTGGCCCGGTTGCGCCTTCCCGCAGTTCATGGCGCCGCCGAGCCGCCAGGTGGACGGCCCGCCGACCGCCTCGAGAGCACCCCAGAACTCGGTGGTGGTCGCCTGATACGCCACGTCGCGGACCTGCCCGACGAGCCGGCCCCCGCGAATCCGGTGGAACTGCTGACCGGTGAACTGGAAGTTGTAGCGCTGCATGTCGATCGACCAACTCCGGTCCCCGACGATGTACAGGCCGTCCTCGACACCGGCGATGAGGTCGGCGGTGCTGCGATCGACGACGGGGTCCGGTTCCAGCGACACGTTCGCCATCCGCTGGATCGGCACATGGTGGGCGGAGTCGGCGTAGGCGCAGCCGTTCGATCGCGCCGCCCCGAGTTTCGGCGCGAACGCCCGGTCGAGCTGATAGCCGACGAGCACCCCGTCGCGCACCAGATCCCACGACTGGGCGGCGACCCCGTCGTCGTCGAATCCGGTGGTGGCGAGGCCGTGCGCGGTGGTGCGGTCGGCGGTCACGTGCATCGCGTCGCTGCCGTACCGCAGCGTGCCCAGCCGGTCCGGGGTCGCGAACGACGTGCCGGCGTACGCGGCTTCGTAGCCGATCGCCCGGTCGTACTCGGTGGCGTGCCCGACCGATTCGTGGATGGTCAGCCACAGGTTGGTGGGGTCGATCACCAGGTCCGTCGGACCGGCCGTCACAGACGGTGCCTGCGCCTTCTCGGCCAGCAGGCCGGGGAGCCGGTCCAGTTCGTCCGTCCAGTCCCAGTGGGTGTCGGAGCTCAGGTACTCCCAGCCGCGCCCGACCGGCGGCGCCAGGGTGCGCATCGACTCGAAGGTGCCCGCCCGGCGGTCCACGGTGATCGCCTCGAGTTGCGGGTGCACCCGCACCCGCTGCTGGGTGATCGACGATCCCGCCAGATCGGCGTAGAACGTCTGCTCCTTGACCTGCTCCACGCCGGCGGTGACGTGGTCGACGCCGTCCGCGTCGAGCAACCGGCGGGAAAAATCGCCGAGCAGCGCCACCTTGTCGGTGGTGGGCACGGCGAACGGGTCGATCTCGTACGCGGAGGTCCACACCGCGTCCCGATACACCGGCTCGTCCGCCCATTGCACCCGGTCCCGGTTCAGCGGCCGCACCGCCCGGGCGACCGCCACCGCCCGCGCCGCCGCGTCCGCCGCCCCCGCCGGTCCCGGCACCGGGTGCGACGCGAACCCCCACGTGCCGTCGAGGAGGACCCGCACCGCGAGCCCGCAATCGGTGCCGTCCACCGCGGCCTGCACCGCTCCGTCGCGCAGCGTCAGTGAGTGAGTGCGTACCCGCTGCACCCGCACGTCGGCATGCGTGGCGCCGGCGGCCCGAGCCACCGACAGTGCCGCATCGGCGGCGGCCCGCAGCGGCAGCGCCAGAAAATCGTCGTCCACACCGGTCACCGGCCTACCGTAGCGACTGTCTCACCCGAACTGCTGGAAGCCGAGCCGCACCGCCATCGCGACCACCACGACCAGCAGCACCACCCGCACGAACCCGGCACCGCGCCGCAACGCCATCCGGGAGCCGAGCATCGACCCGGCGACGTTGCACACCGCCATGGTCAGCCCGAGGGTCCACCACACGTGCCCGCCGATCGCGAAGACCGCCAGTGAGCCCAGGTTCGAACCGAGGTTGATCACCTTCGCCATCGCGGCGGACTTGACGAATTCGCTGCCGAGCATCGCCGCGAAGATGAGGATCAAGAAGGTGCCGGTGCCCGGGCCGAGGATGCCGTCGTAGAACCCGATCACCGCGGCCGCGCCGACGATCACCGTCACGATGCGTGTCGCGCTCGGGCGGTGCTGCTCCGTCTCGGAGCCGAGCTTGGGCCGGGCCGCGACGAACACCGCCACCCCGACGAGCACCACGATCACGATCGGGATGAACACCTCGCGGTCGATCAGCGACACCGCGGCGGCGCCCGCCCCGGCGAATAGCGCCGCCACCAGCGCGGCCGGCGCCAGCACCGACCACCGCAACGGGATCCGGCGCGCGAAGGTCCACACCGCCGCGCCGGTCCCGAAGATCGCGGTGAGCTTGTTGGTGCCCAGCGCCGCCTGCGGTGCCAACTGCGGCGCGACCAGCAGCAGCGCCGGCAACAAGATCAGCCCGCCGCCGCCGACCACCGCATCGACCCATCCGGCGGCCGTCGCCGCGGCCAGCAGCACGGCCCAGTCGCCCACATCCATGCGCGCCATTCGATCATGGGACGAGCACGCCGACCGGATCGGCTCCGCGTCTGTGCGGCGGGCGGGAGCAAACTCGGCTTCTCGTACGTTGAACACAACAGTCCCTCGCCCGAGAGATCATCGCGCCGGACCCGGCGTACGGAAGGACCCCGCGTGTACCTGTTGCTGTTCGTCGTCTACGTCGCCGCGGAGATCGCTGTGCTGGCCTGGCTCGGCTCCACCGTCGGCGCCCTCGCCACCGTGCTGATCTTCCTGGCCGTCAACGTCGCCGGATATCTGGTGCTCGGCGCCCAGGGGCGCCGCGCGCTGCGCGGACTCGGCCGACTCCGCAGCGGCCCACTCCCGCCCGCCGGCTCACCCGACAAGGTGCTCACCGACGGCGCTCTCATCGGCGCCGGGGCCGGCCTCGTGCTGCTTCCCGGCTTGATCACCACCGTCCTGGGCATCGTGCTGCTGCTGCCGAGCCGCGCACTGCTCCGCCCGGTGGTGCGCGCCGTGGCCGCCCGCACCGCCCGCACCCACGCCGCCACCTGGCGCGGACAACGCCTGGTGGTCGTCGACGGTCAGGTCGTCGAGAACACCGTCGTCGGGGCGGCGCCCCATCTGCCCGGCGGCGCCGGCCGCGGTCCGGCCGGCACGACCCGGCCGGACGTGGTGGACGGCGAGATCCTCGAAGGGGAGATCGTCGAGACCCCGCGGCAGCCCCGCCGCCCGTGACGGGGCAGACTGGGCAGTTGTGAGTCCAGCACCGCACACCCAGCTCTTCGTCGGCGGCCGCATCTACAGTGCGAGCGCACCCGACGCCACCGCGATGGCCGTCACGGACGGAACGATCGTGTGGGTCGGGCAGGACCGTACCGGACGGGTCCTGCACCCCGACGCCGAGATCGTCGACCTCGAGGGTGCCTTCGTCGCACCGGGATTCGTCGACACCCACGTGCATGTCACCGCACACGGGCTCGCCCTGACCGGACTGGACCTCACCGGCGCCGTGAACCGCGACGACGTCCTCCGCCGGGTAGGGGAGTACGCCGCCGGCTGCGACGACGCGGTGATCTGGGGCCACGGCTGGGACGAAACCCGCTGGCCGGATCCCACCCCGCCCACCACCGACGAACTCGACGCCGCCGCACCCGGCCGCCTCGTCTACCTCGGACGGATCGACGCACATTCGGCGGCGGCCTCCTCGGCGCTGCGCGTCGCCGCAGGCTCGCTCGACACTCTCGGCGGCTACCACCCGCAGCGCCCGGTCACCGCCGCAGCCCACCACGCGGTGCGGGCCGCGGCCCGCACCGGGCTCACCGCACCGCAACGGGCCCAGGCCCGCCGCGCCGCGCTCGACGACTTCGCCGCGCACGGCATCGTCGCCGTCCACGAATGCGGCGGCCCCGACATCTCCGGCCGCGACGACTTCACCGAACTGCTCGCCACCGACCATCCCGTGGAGGTGCGCGGCTACTGGGGACAAGCGGTCCGCACCGCCGACGACGCCACCGCCCTGCTCGCCGCGACAGGTGCGCACGCGCTCGGCGGTGACCTGTTCGTGGACGGCGCGTTCGGTTCGCGCACCGCCTGGCTCACCGAACCGTACGCGGACCTCCCCGACTGCCACGGCACCGCGTACCTGAGCACCGAGGAACTCGCCGACCACGTGCGGGCCTGCACCACCGCCGGCATCCAGGCCGGATTCCACGTCATCGGGGACGCCGCCGTCGCCGCCACCGTGGCGGCATTCGACGCGGTCGCCGCAGAACTGGGCGGACCGGCGGTCGGTGCGCGCGGACACCGCCTCGAGCACGTCGAGTCCATCACCGGCCCACAAGCCGAACGGCTCGCCCGGTACGGGGTGATCGCCAGCATGCAGCCGATGTTCGACGCGTTGTGGGGCGGACCCGACGAGATGTACGCCCAGCGTCTGGGTGCGGCGCGCGCCGCGACCCTCAACGCGTTCGCCGCCATCGCCTCGACCGGGATGTCCCTCGCGTTCGGTTCCGACGCGCCGGTGACCGCGCCCCGGCCTTGGCAGATGCTGCGCGCCTCTGTGCATCACCGCACCGCCGGAAGCGGCATCTCACCACGAGCCGCGTTCGCCGCCGCGACCCGCGGCGCGTGGCGCGCCGGCGGGGTGCGCGACGGGATGGCCGGAACTCTGGATCCGGGTGCCCCGGCGTCGTACGCGCTGTGGGAGGCGGGGGACTTGGTGATCTCCGCCCCCAAGGACAGCGTGCAGCGATGGTCGACCGATCCGCGCTCGCGGGTCGCGCCGCTGCCCGACCTCGCCGACGGCACCGACGATCCGGTACTGGTGCGCAGCGTGCACCGGGGCCGCGTCGTGTACGCACGGTGACCGCACCGGTCGGCAGGACACGGGGGCGAACCGCCACCGTGGTGGGCCTGCGGATGGGGGCAGCGCTGCTCGCCGGGGTGCTGCTGTTCGCCAGTTTCCCGCCGCGACCGCTGTGGTTCCTCGCGCCGGTCGGCATTGCCCTGCTCACCGCCGTGCTCACGGCGCAACCGATGCGGCGCCGCGCCGGTTTCGGATACGGCTATCTCGCCGGACTCGGATTCCTGGTGCCGCTGCTGCCGTGGGTGGGGGTCTATGTGGGGCCGCTGCCGTGGCTGGCGCTCGCCGCCGCCGAGGCGGTGTTCGTCGGCCTGTTCGGGGCACTGGCAGTGCATCTGCGAACCCTGCCCGCGGCGCCGCTGTGGATCGCGGCAGCGTGGAGCGCCACCGAATTCGCGCGCGCGTCGGTACCGTTCGGCGGATTCCCGTGGGGCCGGCTCGCGTTCGGGCAGCCCGACGGGGTGCTCGTGTCCCTCGCCGCGCTCGGCGGTGCCCCGCTCGTGTCGTTCGCGGTGGCGCTGACCGGCACCGGTCTCGCCGCGCTGGCCCTGGCCGTCGTGCGCAGCAACGGTGCCCGCCTCGACCGGCGCGGCGCCGTACGGGCCGCGGCGTGGGCGGCGCTCGCGCCGCTGGCCGCGCTGGCGGTGTGGCCGCTGCTGCGCACCGATCCCGCCGACTCGCAGGTGGTGACGGTCGCGGCGATCCAGGGCAGCGTGCCGCGACTGGGCCTCGACTTCAACGCACAACGCAAAGCGGTGCTCGACAATCATGTGGCGCGGACCCTGGAACTGGCCGCGGACGTGCGCGCCGGCGCGGTGCCGCAACCCGATGTGGTGATCTGGCCGGAGAACGCCTCCGACATCGACCCGCTGCGCAATGCCGACGCCGCCCGCGACATCACGGCCGCGGCGGCAGCGGTGCAGGCGCCGATCCTGGTCGGCACGGTGCTGCGCAACGACGACGGCACCACCAGCAACTCGGTGATCGTGTGGGACCCGGAAGCCGGGCCGGGCGAGCAGCACGACAAACGGATCATCCAGCCGTTCGGGGAGTATCTGCCGTACCGCTCGTTTTTCCGCTTGTTCTCCGAGTACGCCGACCGCGCGGGCAATTTCGTACCCGGCGACGGGGACGGGGCAGTCACCGCGGACGGCATCACCATCGGGGTGGCGACCTGCTACGAGGTCGCCTTCGACCGGGCGTTCTCCGATTCGGTGGACGCGGGCGCGCAACTGCTCGCGGTGCCCACCAACAACGCGACCTTCGGCGACACCGAGATGACGTATCAGCAGCTGGCAATGTCGCGGGTGCGGGCGGTCGAGCACGGCCGCACCGTCGTGGTCGCCGCCACCAGCGGGGTCAGCGCCATCGTCGATCCGGACGGATCGGTGCAGCAACGCACCCCGCTGTTCGAGCCCGCAGCCCTGGTGGCGCAGGTGCCGTTGCGCGCAGACGTTACGCTGGCAAGTCGGCTCGGACCGATCCCGGAGCTCGTGCTCTGTGTCGGTGCCGTGGTCGCCGCCGGTGTCGCCCTCGTGCGTAGCCGACGTCAGAATGCCGGTCCGGAAGCAGACCCCGCGCCCGGCACCGCAGGAGCACCGGCCCCCGGCCGGTTCGACAGGGAGGACCTTTGATGGCATCGGCGACGCCGGCCGGGAACGACAGCGCACCCAGCGCCCGCACCCTGGTGATCATTCCGACGTACAACGAGCGCGACAACATCGGTCGGATCGTCGAGCGGCTGCACGCCGCCCTGCCCGGCACCGACGTGCTGATCGTCGACGACGGCAGCCCCGACGGCACCGGTGCGATCGCCGACGGCCTCGCCGCCGCGGACGACCGCATCCACGTGATGCACCGCACCGAGAAGAACGGGCTCGGCGCCGCGTACATCGCCGGGTTCCGGTGGGGACTGGACCGCGCCTACACGGTGCTCGTGGAGATGGACGCCGACGGCAGCCACGCCCCCGAACAGCTGCATCTGCTGCTCGAGCGCATCGACGCGGGCGCCGATCTGGTGCTCGGCTCCCGGTACGTGCCGGGCGGCGTCGTGGTGAACTGGCCGTGGCACCGCGAGGTGCTCTCGCGCGGCGGCAACATCTATTCGCGTCTCGCACTCGGGGTGAAGGTCAGCGACATCACCGGCGGATACCGCGCCTACCGCCGCGAGGTGCTCGAAACCCTCGATCTCGACGCGATCGCCTCCCACGGCTATTGCTTCCAGGTGGATCTGGCGTGGCGGACGCTGCAGGCGGGGTTCGCTGTCGCCGAGGTACCGATCACGTTCACCGAACGGGAGATCGGGGAGTCGAAGATGAGCGGCAACATCGTGCAGGAGGCACTGCTGCGGGTGACGCTGTGGGGGCTGCGCAGCCGCTACGACCGGGTGCGGGCGCTGCTGCAGCGCAACTGACCACCGGCCCTGCCACCGCTGGGACGGAACCGGTCCCGCACGGTCAGGACCGGCCTCGCCGAGCACGGTGCGCGTCGAACTCGTCGCCGGCGCCGACAGACGCACACAGGCGGCGGATCGCGCTGCAGTCCTGCACCACCGGTTGATGCGCGGTCGCCGCGGCGGTGTCCGCGATCAGTTCCCGGCCGCCGGGGACGTGTTCGTGCGCGACGATCGCCGCCCAGGTCGTCATGTCACCGCCGGTGAAGGCATCGACCCCGGCGGCGAGCGCGTCGAACAGCAACTCACGGTCCGCGGCGTCCAACTCGGTGAACACCGTGGTGAACAGTTCCCCGGTGAGGGTGGCGTGGCACAGTTCGTCGCGCCGGTGGACCGCGACCGTGGCACGGTTGACCGGCTGCACGGTCTCGTCGCCGGTGAACAGCGCGAGATAGGCGCTGATCGATGTCTCGGCGACCGCGGTGAACGCCAGTTGCGCCAGCGCCGCGTGCCGCGGATCGACGGTGCTCTGCAACTCCGCGCGGTGCGCGCGCAGGGTGCGGCAGGCGGGGAGCACCGCGTCGGGCAATGCCCAGCCGCGGCGGCGGCGGGTGAGCGCGTTGGCGTTCTGGTGCATGAGGGTGTGGTACTGCTCGTCGACCATCGCCTGCATCACCCCGACGACCACGGTGTCCGGCGGGGCGAGACCGAACACGTCGGAGGTGATCAGCCCGAAACCGGGATTGACCACGTACTGCTCGATGTCGATGACGTTCTTGTTGTAGGCGATCCACCCCCACGCCCGCAGCCGCGCCTGGGCGGGCTCATCGAGTGCGAGGTACCGGGGATGGGTGTGGAACGGCAGCAGCGTGTCGGGGAAATCGTCGCGCGCGGGTTCGAACAGCGCGTCCAGGTCGGGTTCGGATTTCTTCACCGCGGCGCGCCGCGGCCAGGACCGGGTCAGGCCGCGGATCACCGCGGCGGCGACCGGGTCGCCGCTGTCGTGGTCGGGAAGCTCCGGGGGCCGCAGCCGGGCCCGTGTCTTCGCTGCCTCGCGGTCGGTCATGGCGACACCCCGTTTCGCACGGCGTCCGGTTCGTGCAGGTCCGACGGGAGCAGGCCGAACAGTTCCCCGCACAGTGCCCGGTACTGCTCGCGGTCGTCGCCGAGGGCGCGGCAGGCGCGTGCGGTCAGCGCCGCGAACCGGTCCGGGTCCTCGGCCGCGTCGAGTTCGTCGAGGGCGGCGCGCAGGGCACGGCGGGCGTCCGCAGCGTACGGATTGGCGACCTGGATGTCGTGATAGACCGCCGGCGTGCCGGATGCGATCCGGGCGAGCAGCGCCCGCAACAGCACGTGCGGCGGGGGAGCGGCGGCGGCCGCGGCCGTCGGCGGTCCCAGCCGGTCGAGGGCGCCGCCGAATGCAAGGACGGCCGCGTGGGTCAGCGCCTGGGTGGTTGCCGTCGCGCGGTCGTGATCGTCGGCGCCGACCTCCACGACCCGCGCACCCCACCGGCCTACCGCGTCGACGAACGCACCGACTGCGGGGCCGTCCCGGTGCCGCACGGCGAGCACGGGGCGTCCGTCCCACCCGAGCTCCGGAGCGAACATCGGATTGATGCCGAGCGCCTCCCGGTCCGGGAGGCAGATACCCAGCGCCGCGGCGAACGGGGTTTTCACCGACAGGGTCTCCACCAGCAGCGCCTCGGGGCGCAGCAACCCCGCGAGGGCGGGGAGCGCCGCCACGGCGATGGCGTCGGGGACGGCGAGGATCACCGTCGGCGCCGCGCGCACCGCCGCCGCGACGTCCCGGGTGGGCGCGGCGATGTCACCGGGCAGCGCCGCGGCGCCGGCCGTGCCGATGGCCGCGGCGGGTCCGCTGGGGTCGACGAGCAGCACGCGGTGGCCGTCGCCGGACAGCGCCGCGGCGAGCATCGCACCGACCGCGCCACGGCCCCCCGCCACGACGACCGGACCGGGTCCGACGGCGGTCACGG
The DNA here is from genome assembly GCF_042717545.1 of Rhodococcus sp. NPDC058639. Lineage (NCBI taxonomy): Bacteria > Bacillati > Actinomycetota > Actinomycetes > Mycobacteriales > Nocardiaceae > Rhodococcus > Rhodococcus sp. NPDC058639. The sequence goes on along the minus strand of NZ_JBHXRF010000004.1, from coordinate 102,158 downwards.
CGCGGTGCCGTCGGGTCGGGCGCGGAGCGCGGCGTTGCCGTCGGCGCGGGCGGCGTCGGTCTCGGCCAGGCAGCGCCGCATCACCAGCGATTTGACGAGCGTTTCCTCGAGTTCGTCGTCCGGGTCCGACAGCGCGACAATCGCGCCACCGATGCCGAAGGTGACCTGATGGTCGGTGGCGACCATCGTGCGGATCACGATCGACAGGTCGGCGGTGCCGGTGGGGGACAGGTAGCCGATCGCCCCGGAATACACCCCGCGCGGGCCGTCCTCGAATTTGTCGATGATCTCCATGGTGCGCAGCTTCGGTGCGCCGGTCATGGACCCGCCGGGAAACGCGGCGCGCACACAGTCCACGGCGGTGACGTCGGGGCGCAGGGTCCCGCGCACGGTGGAGACGAGTTGATGTACCGCGGAATAGGTTTCGATGTCGAAGAGTTTCGGCACGTGCACCGAACCCGGCCGACACACGCGGGAGAGGTCGTTGCGCACCAGATCGACGATCATCAGGTTCTCGGAGCGGTCCTTCTCGCTGACGAGCAGCCCGTCGCGCAGTGCGGCGTCTTCGGCAGCGGTGTGGCCCCGGGGCCGGGTGCCCTTGATCGGTTTCGACTCCACGATGCCGTCCGCGCCGATCCGCAGGAACCGTTCCGGGGAGGCGCTGAGCACCGCCACCTCCGGGAAGTGCAGCAACGCGCTGTACGGGGTGGGGCTGATCTTCCGCAGTATCCGGTAGGTGCGCAGCGGGTCGATGCTGCGGTCGACGGTCGCGGTGTTGGTCAGGCACACCTCGTACGTCTCGCCGCTGCGGATCTCGCTCTGGCACTGCCCGATCATGTCGAGGTAGTGCTCCGGCGTGTGCCGCAACCGGATCTGCAGATCGTGTTCGTCACGCAGCAACGGCTCCGCGGTCGGGGCGACGACGTCGGTGTCGGCGAGCGCGGCGAGCGCGGCGGCGGTGGCGTCGAACCAGGCGACGGACGCGGGGTCGTCGGGTTCGTCGGACAACGCCAGGAGATAACAGCGGCCCGCCTCGTGATCGAGGACGACCGCGCGGTCCGCGAACACCATCGAGGCGTCGGCGATCGGAGAGGTGTGCACGAGTTGCCCGCCGGCGTCGGCTTTGAGTTCGTAACCGAGGTAGCCGACGTATCCGAGGGCGAACGCGAACGGCAGATCGTCGCGGGGGGCGATGCGCCGCTCGGCGAGCCGCGCATCGAGGTGGTCGAAGAAGGTGCGGTGGTATTCGGCGACGGGAGCGCCGGCACGGTATTCGCGCACCAGGGTTTCGGCGACGCTGTAGGTGACGAACTCGGCGCGGGGGCCGGAGCCGTCGCCCATCACCGTGAACCGGGAGCCGGGCTCGGTGGTGACGGAGCCGTCGAGCCAGAAGCTGTGCGGGTCGTCGGCGAAGAGCGTTTCGTAGACGGCGTGCGGCGCCGGGTGGAAGTCGAGGACCCGGGTGTCGAGCACATATCGGGGTGGAGCGGGTTCCGGCGGCGGTGCGGTGACGGTGATCGGAGTCCGGGCGGGGGTGGCGTCCCGGAAGTTGCCGAGCAGTTCGGTGCCGTAGCAGGTGCAGATCGATTCGGGGTGGAATTGCACTCCCCACAGCGGCCGGTGCCGGTGCTCGACCGCCATCAGCAGCCCGTCGTCGGTATAGGCCGTGGCGACGAGCTGGTCGGGGACGTGCTCGGCGATCAGCGAGTGGTAGCGGACCGCGTCGAACGGGGACGGAATCCCGGCGAACAGACCGGTGCCGTCGTGCACGATCCGGCTGATCCGGCCGTGCACCGGCTCGGGCGCGGGCACCACGGCACTGCCGAACAGGTGACACAGCCCCTGGTGGCCGAGGCACACACCCAGGACCGGCAGCCCGGAGTCGGCGAGGATGCGGTCGCTGATCCCGAAGTCGCGGGCCCGATCGGGGCGTCCCGGTCCGGGGGAGACGACGATGTTGTCGAACCGATGCAGCCCCAGTTCGTCCCATACGGTGTCGTTGGTGACCACGACCGGGGGAACTCCGTTGACGCGGGAGAGCAGGCTGTAGAGGTTGTAGGTGAACGAGTCGTAGTTGTCGACCAACAGGGTTCGGGTCGGTGGCGGCGCAGACATGGCGGCCTCAGATCTGGGGGTCCCCGGAGCGCGCCGGGCGCGGACCGGCGTCGGCGCCTGCGGCGGCGACGATGTCGTCTTCGAGCCGGCAGGCTTCCCCGATGAGCAGGGTGTAGAGCGCTTCGACGAAGTCGCCGGACAGTCCGTTACGGTGCGCGTAGTCCTGGGCGCGGCTATGCACGGCCTGCATCCGGCCGGGTTGGAGCACAGCGATGTTGTGGCGCCGTTTGATTTCGGCGATGCGAGCGCACAGCGCCAGCCGGTCGCGGACGTCGTCGAGCAGTGCGCGGTCGACTCGGTCGAGTTCGGTGCGCAGAGCGTCGAGTTCGGTTTCCGGTGTCGGTGCGGTCGTCGTTTCCGCCGCGGTATGCCTGTCGTTCACGTGCGCTCACCCCTGTGCAACCCCCGGGGTGGGGGTCGGATCGTGAAGTGTTCGACGGTGCCCGACTCGTCGGTTGGTATTCGCTCATGATTGCATGCAGGCGAACGAGGTGCCGACAATTGATGGATTTGTGCCACTCCGGCAATGCAATTGCGTCCGGGACGGAAAACCGTGCCGGCCGATACCGCATACAGAAAGGCGAATGCCGTTGCGGGAACAATTCCCGCAACGGCATTCGGAGGTGGTGCTGCCGGGCCTGTCAGGCGCCGCGGCGCTTCGCCTTGATCAGATCGAGGCGTTCCTGCAGCAGGACCTCGAGTTCTTCGACGGAGCGGCGTTCGAGCAGCATGTCCCAGTGCGTGCGCGGCGGCTTGACCTTCTTCGGCTCGGGTGCCACGCCCTCGACGAGGGTGCCTTCCAGCCCGTTCTTGCACATCCAGGTGCCGGGGATCTCGGCTTCGTCGGCGAACGGAACATCGAACTCTTCCCCGTTGTCGCAGCGATAGCGCGCGATCCGCCGCGGCGCCAGATCGTGGTCACGGTCGGTTTCGTAGCTCACCGCGCCGAGCCGGCTGCCTCGCAGTACACGATCTGCCATGGTGGTGTCCTCTCTTGTGTGCTCCACCCGCTGGTGGGTCCGCCTTGCAGGCGGGCGCCCACGCGGGATCAACGTTCACCTCATGTCAACGTCGACGGGGCCGATTCCGTTCCCGCGGCCCGCCTCGAGGCCGGATACACCACATTACCGGCCGCCTCCGCAGCGTCGGTAAAGTGTCCGGACATGACCGACCGCACCCGTCCGCCGGGCAGCTGCCTGTGGTGCGGACGACCGGTCCCGGAGATCGGGACGGGCCGGCGCCGCCGCTACTGCCGGCAATCGTGCCGGCAACGCGCGTACGAGCAACGCAACACCACCCGCGAGGCGGGGCTGCCCGAGGACGCGGTGGTACTCACCGCCGCCGAGGTGGAGTCGCTGGCGGACCGCGCCTATCTGGTGCGCTGCGCCGCCGAAGATGTGGCCACCGCGGTCACCGAGGGCGCCGACGCGACGGAATTGGGCCGGTTGTGTACCGATCTGGTGTCTCTCGCCCGGGACGCCGAGCGGATCCGCTGAGCGGACCCGCCCGGCCGGGAGTTCAGGCGAAGAACCCGCCTATCGTGAACACCACCTGGCAGAACGCACCGTTGGTGTAGTTGATCGAACCGAAGAGGCTGGCCAGCACCGGGCCGGTGCCGGTGTTGACCGTCTTCGACAGCTGCGGTACCCCGCCGGCCTTGTCGTCGAGGGTCTCGATGCCGCCGCGGAAGGTCTCCATGTTGAGCCAGACGAATTTGAGGTCGGCGGCCGCAGGAGTGACGGGGATGGTCGGTGCGACGAAGATCTTCAGCTGCCCGATCTGCACGTCCGGGTTCACGTTGGGGCCCGGTTGCACCCAGCCGGTGGTCATGGCGTACGGCACGATGCCGCCACCGCAGCCGGGTCCGAGGGTGGGGGCGGGCTGCATGAACGGCTGCGGAGTGTTGCGCGGCGGCGGCGCGAACAGCGCCGACCCCGTTCCGGCGCCCAGCATGTCGTCCACGGCCCGGAGGGCATCCGGGTCGGGTGCGGCAGCGGCGCGCAGCTGGTCGAGGGGCAGGCCCGGCGGAGCGGGCTCGGCAGCGGCCTGCGCGGGCAGGGTGACGGCCAGTGCGGTGGCGAACAGGGCGCCGAGAATACGGATGGTCCGGCGACGCGGCATCTGATGCTCCTTCGGGTCGGCGGTGAGAAGTCGTGTGGGAAGGCGGCGAGCAAGCGTGGCCGACGGGCGACGGCCCGGGGACACGGTGAGGCGGGACTGCGTGACGCGGACGTACGCGGCAGCGGGGACAATTCCTGACGCGTACGGGGGTACCAAATCCTGAGGATAAGGATTCACCCCGCCGCCCCGGGGGATTTCGCTGATATCTCCGAGCATTCGGGACATTTGCCGCACTCCGAAGATCAAGTGCATCGCCGGCACGCTTCGGAGAAACTCCGAGTAATTGTTTTCACAGGGTCGCGGAAATGCTCGGTAAAGGTTTTTTCGTTCGCATCCAAGATCGAATTCTGTATCCGATGTATTTCCGGATACCTCTTGCGGAATGCGGGCAATCCGTCGCCATCCTGGTCTAACTTGGAGGAGTGCTCCCGGTCACACCGGGAACATGAACGGGGGCCGTCTCGGCGACAGAGGTTCGACGAGCATCGGCCCCGACGCGATGTCGGGGGCGCGCCGTTTACGCCAACATCGCTCTCGGAGGGGACATGTCGTTGCGACAGCGTCGTCTGCAGCTACCACCCGATGCTTTTCCGCTCTCGTCCGCACAACGTTCGATCTGGTTCGCGCAGCAACTCGCACCCGAGGTGCCGATCTGCATCGCCCAGTACGTCGATCTGCCCGGAGAACTCGACATCGACCTGGTACGGCAGGCCGGGTACGTCGCGGGGGGCGAGTTCCAGTCCGCCTACCTCCGGGTCGTGGAGGTCGACGGCGAGCCGTATCAGTACGTCGACCCGACCTTGGCAGCGAAACCGATCGAACTGGTCGATTTCCGTGCCGACCCGAACCCGCTCGACGCGGCACACCGGTGGATGACGGCGGACTACTCCCGTCCGGTCGACCTCGCGCACGACCCGCTGGTGAACATGACGCTACTGCGGGTCGGCGATGCCCGCTATCTCTGGTACGGCCGAATCCATCACGTCGCGCTCGACGGCTACGCCGCGATGACCATGGTCAACCGCATCGCCGCGCTGTACACCGCGGCCGTCGAGGGGCGCGATCCCGAACCGTCGCGCGCCACCGACCTGCGCACCCTCTACGACTGGGACCGCGACTACCGGGCTTCCTCCCGGTACGCCTCCGACCGGGACTACTGGATGGAGCGCGTCGCCGGCCTCGAGGACGGTTCGTCGCCGGCTACCCGTACCGGCCCGCTCGCCCCGGTGTCGTTGTTGTCGAGCATCCCGTTGCCCGACGACCTGGTGGCCGCCCTGACCGCTGTCGACGAGGACGCCGGATCGTCGTCCACCGCCGCGGTGGTCGCCGCGTTCGGGTGCTACCTGGCGCGGATGACCGGCACCGACGATGTGGTGGTGAACCTGCCGGTCTCCGCCCGCACCACCGCTGCGGCCCGGCGCTCGGGCGGCATGCTCGTCAACACCGCACCCCTGCACCTGCACATCGACCCGGACGGCACCCGCACCGCGCTGGTGCGGCGCGTGCAGTTGGAACTGACGGGGGCGTTGCGCCACCAGCGGTGCAGCATCGAGGACATCCGCCGGGAATCCGGCACCACCGCCCCGCACGCCTACGCCGGTCCCACCATCAACGTGATGCTCTTCCGGCAGGAGATCGTGCTCGGCGACCTGCGCGGCGAATTCCACATCATGACGTCCGGGCCGGTCGAGGACCTGCTCGTCAACATCTACCAAAGTGGCACCCCAGCAACGACTTTCATCGATTTCCGGGGTAATCCGCACCGGTACGATGAACCGGAACTGCGTGCGCACCATCACCGGTTCGTGGGACTGCTCACGGCGTTCCTGCAGGCCGACGGCGACACTCCCGTCGACCGGATCGATCCGGAGACCGCAGCGATCGGTGCCCAGCGTGCGCGCTCCGCCGCGGCCGCCGCCTATTGGCAGGCCGTCCTCGCCGATACCCCCGACCATCTCGCCTTGCCGCGGCCCGCAGCCGCCGGCCCGGACTCCGCAGCTGCCGATACGGGGGTTGCCGAGTTCGACACCGATCTGCCCGTGGCCCCCGGCACCGCACAGATGCTCCGGGACCACGCCGACCCGGAGTCCGTGCTGTACGCCGCGACGTCGGTGGTCACCTCGGTCCTGACCGGCAGCCGGGACACCCTCGTGGGCGCCCCCACGGACACCACCGTGGTGCCGCTGCGCAGCGACGTCGACCCCACCGTGCCGTTCGAGCAGTACCTGGACCGGATCCGTGCACTCGTCCGCGACGCCGCCACCCACGCCGACGTCGACCCCGCGGTGCTCACCGGCGCGGCCGTCCCCGTGGCCGTCGGCCTCACCGACTCGTCCGCAGCACTCCCGCAGCCCGACACCACCGCGCTGACGTTGCACCTCACCGCCGGCGGCGGCGGGGTGCACGTCCACGGCCGGTACCGGCCCGAGGCAGTGGACGAGGACACCGCCCGCGGGTTCGTCACCCGCCTGGCCCGCGTCCTCGATACCGCCGTGACCGCCCCCGCAACCCCGCTCGGTGATCTTCCCGTCGTCGGCGACGACGAACTCGACGGCTTCCTGCCCGCACGTGGCCGCCCGGCGACCTCCCCGCAGACCCTGCCCGAAATCCTGACCGGCGTCGCGGCGATCGTGCCCGACTCGGTGGCGGTGGCCTGCGGAGACGACGCGCTGACCTACCGGGAACTCGACGAGTGGTCCAGCCGGCTCGCGCGAATGCTCATCGCGGCCGGTGCCGGCCCGGAGCGGTACGTCGCGCTGGGAATCGGCCGGTCCCTCGAATCCGTCGCGGCGATCTGGGCGGTCGCCAAATCCGGTGCCGCGTTCGTGCCGATCGACCCTGCCTATCCCCGCGACCGCATCGAGTACATGCTCGGCGATTCCGGTGCCGTCCTCGGGTTGACCACACGAGCGCACCGCGACGCGCTACCCGACGACGTGGACTGGCTCGTCCTCGACGACCCCGCCGTGCGCGCCCGCATCGCCGGCACCGACGCGACCGCACTCACCGACATCGACCGCCGGGCACCTCTGCGCACCGGCCATCCCGCCTACCTGATCTACACCTCCGGCTCCACCGGCCGCCCCAAAGGGGTCGTGGTTCCGCACCACGGCCTGGCAAATCTGTCGGTGACACTGCACTCGCGGCTCGCCCCCGAGCCCACCGCCCGCGTCTCGCACTTCTCGTCACCGAGCTTCGACGCCTCGATCTTCGAATACATGACCGCGTTCGCCATCGGCGCGACCCTGGTGGTGATCCCCGCCCACGTGTACGGCGGCGACGAACTGGCCCGGTTGCTGCGCGACGAGCGGATCACCCATGCCTTCTCCACGCCCGCCGCACTGGCCTCCGTCGACCCGGCCGGGATCGGCTGCCAGGCGGTCACCGTCGCGGGGGAGGCCTGCCCGCCGGAACTGGCGGCCCGGTGGGCTCCCGGCCGGCGCATGTTCAACGCCTACGGCCCCACCGAAACCACCATCGTCGTCAACATCACCGACCCGCTCGTCCCGGGCGAACCGATCACCATCGGCACGCCCGTGTGCGGCGTCGACGAGGTGATCCTCGACGCGCGGCTACGCCCGGTCCCCACCGGGGTGACCGGCGAACTCTACGTCGGCGGACCCGGCGTGACCCGCGGCTACCACCGCAAACCGGGGCTGACCGCGACCCGGTTCGTCGCCGACCCGCACGGCCCCGCCGGCAGCCGCATGTACCGCACCGGCGACATGGTGCGATGGCGGCCCACCCCCGACGGCGCCCCCACGGCCGAATACCTGGGCCGCTCCGATTTCCAGGTCAAGATCCGCGGGTTCCGCATCGAACTCGGCGAAATCGACACCGCCCTCACCGACCATCCCGACATCGCGTTCGCCGCCACCCTCGGCCGCACCGGCCCGTCCGGCGACACCGTCCTGGTGTCCTACGCGCTGCCCGAACCCGGCCGCACCGTCGACCACGACACGCTCCTCGAGCACCTGGCGCGCCGCCTGCCCGCCCACATGGTGCCGGCCGCGCTCGTCGAACTCGACGAGATCCCACTCACCGCGGTCGGCAAACTCGACCGCCGCGCCCTGCCGGAACCGGTGTTCGGAACCGCCGGCCCGGCCGGCACGGCACCGGCGACGGCCACCGAGGAGACCATCACACAGGTGTTCGCCGACCAACTCGGCGTCCCCGGCATCGGCGTCCACGACAGCTTCTTCGACCTCGGCGGCAACTCGCTGATCGCCACCCGGGTGATCTCACGGCTCAACGACGCACTCGGCGCCGACCTGGGAGTGCGGACACTGTTCGAAGCGCCCACCGCGCACACCCTGGCCGCGCAGATCAGCGAGGCCCCCACCGACCGCATCCCGCTGATCGCCGGGCCGCGGCCGGACCGGATCCCGGTATCGGCCGCGCAGCAGCGACTGTGGTTCGTCAACCAACTCGACCCCGGCTCCGCGGCCTACAACATCCCGGTGGCATTGCACCTGGCCGGCCCACTCGACACCGCGGCGCTCACCGCCGCCGTCACCGACCTGCTCGATCGGCACGAAACGCTGCGCACGGTCTTTCCCGCCACCCCCGACGGACCGATCCAGCAGGTTGTGCCCACCGGCGACCTCGGGCCGGACCTGACCGCCGTCCCGATCGACGCCGCCGACCTCGACGCCGCCGTCGCCGAATTCACCACCGCCGGTTTCGATGTCACCACCGACCTGCCGGTGCGGATCCGCCTGCTCACCACCCCCGACGACGACCATGTGCTGGCGGTGGTGGTGCACCACATCGCCGCGGACGGCGCGTCCATGGCGCCGCTGGCCCGCGACCTGGTCTCCGCCTACGCCGCCCGCATCCACGGCGCCGCCCCGGCGTGGACACCGCTGCCCGTCCAGTACGCCGACTACACCCTGTGGTTCGACCGGCTGCTCGGCGACCCCGCCGATCCACAGTCGCGGGCGGCGACGCAACTCGACTACTGGCGCGACCGGCTCGCCGGTGCCCCGGAACTGACGACCCTGCCCACCGACCGGCCCCGCCCGCCGCGGCAATCGTTCCGCGGCGACACCGTCCGCTTCGACCTCGACCCGCAGCTGTACCGCGCGGTCGACACGCTCGCCCGCACCGCCGGCGCCACCCCGTTCATGGTCGTGCATGCCGCCCTCGCGGTGCTGGTCGCGCGCCTGTCGGGCAGCGACGACATCACCATCGGCACCCCGGTCTCCGGTCGCGGGGACCCCGCCCTCGACGACCTGGTGGGCATGTTCGTCAACACCGTCGCCCTGCGCAGCACCATCGGCGGCGACCGGGCATTCAGTGACCTGCTCACCGCCATCCGCGACGACGACCTCGACGCGTTCGCGCACGCCGACCTGCCGTTCGACCGGCTCGCCGACACCCTCGCCGACACCCTCGCCGGCGCCCGCTCGGAGGCGTACTCACCACTGGTCCAGGTGATGCTCGCATTCCAGAACAACGAGACCGCGCACCTCGCCTTGCAGGACCTGACCATCGACATCGCCGAAATCGACACCGCCACCACCAAATACGATCTGCATCTGCTCCTGAGCGATGTACCCGGCGACAACGGCACCCCCGCTACCCTCGCCGGGGCCCTGTCGTACGCGACCGATCTGTTCGACCGTGACACCGCCGTCGCCTTCGGCGACAGCTTCGTGCGGTTGCTCGCCGCGCTCGTCGCCACGCCCGCGACCCCCGTCGGCGACGTCGATCTGCTCACCCCCACCGACCGCACCCGAATCCTGCACGACTGGAACGCCACCACCGCGCCGCGCACCGACGCGACACTCGGCGAACTGTTCGCCGCGCAAGTCGCCGCGACCCCGCACGCCCCGGCTGTCACGGCGGGCGGCCACACCCTCGACTACGCCGACTTCGACACGGCCGCCAACCGCCTCGCCCATGTACTCCTCGACGGCGGTGCCGGACCCGAACAGGTGGTCGCGCTCGCCGTACCCCGCTCGCTCGACCTGCTCGTCGGCATGTACGCCATCGTCAAGACCGGTGCCGCCTACCTGCCGCTCGACCCCGACCATCCGCCCGAGCGGCTGCGCTACGTCCTCGACACCGCGCACCCGGTGACGGTGCTGACCCGCGGCCGCGACCACCTCACCCTCCCGCCCGGCACCCCCGTCCTGGACCTGGACACCCTCGACACCACGACCGCACCCGCGACCGCACCCACGGTCGAGCACCGGCCCGACCCGACCGGCGACACCCTCGCCTACGTGCTGTTCACCTCCGGCTCGACCGGCCGGCCCAAAGGTGTCGCCGTCGCGCACGACGCCATCGTCAACCGGCTGCGCTGGATGCAGCACACGTACCCGCTGACCGCCGCCGACACCGTCGTCCAGAAAACCCCCGCCACGTTCGACGTGTCGGTATGGGAGTTCTTCTGGCCGCTGCAGGTCGGGGCGCATCTCGTCCTCGCCGACCCCGGTGGCCACCGCGACCCCGCCTACCTGCTGCAACTGATCGACGAACGGCAGGTCACCGTCGCACACTTCGTCCCGTCGATGCTCGAGGTGTTCGTCGACGCCGTCACCGCCGGACGCGGCCGGTCGCTGCGCCTGCTGTTCGCCTCCGGGGAAGCCCTGCCCGCCACCACCGCCGCCGCCACCCGCGCGGCGCTGCCCGGCGCCGCGCTGCACAACCTGTACGGGCCGACCGAAGCCGCCGTGGACGTCACCGCGTGGCCCACCGGCCCCGCCGACACCGGCGCGGTACCCATCGGCACCCCGGTGTGGAACACCCGCACCTACGTGCTCGACGCGCGCCTGCATCCCGTCCCGCCGGGTGCGGCCGGGGAACTGTATCTCGCCGGCATCCAGCTCGCCCGCGGTTACCTCGACCGTCCCGCCCCCACCGCGGAACGGTTCGTCCCCGACCCGCACGGACCCGCCGGCAGCCGCATGTACCGCACCGGCGACCTCGCCACCTGGCGCCGCGACGGTGCCCTGATGTACCTGGGCCGCACCGACTTCCAGGTCAAGGTGCGCGGTCTGCGCATCGAACTCGGTGAAGTCGAGCAGGTGCTGCGCAGCCACCCCGATGTCGCGCAGGCCGTCGTGGTCGTCTACCGGCGCGAAGACGACCAACTCGCCGGATACGTCGTGCCGCGACCCGACCGCGCCGTCGACACCGCGGCCCTGACCGCATTCGCCGCCGACCGCCTGCCGGGCTACATGGTGCCCGCCGCGCTGACGGTGCTCGATCGGCTCCCCGTCGGCCCCAACGGCAAACTCGACCGCCGCGCGCTGCCCGAACCGGCACGCACCGGAGCCACCGCTCCGTACCGGCCGCCGCGCACCCCGCACGAAGAACTCGTCGCCGCGGCGTTCGCGGACCTGCTCGGCAGCCCGACCGTCGGCGCGGACGACAACTTCCTCGACCTGGGCGGCACCTCGCTGCTCGCGATGCGCCTGGCCGCCCGGCTCGCCGCGACCTTCGACACGGACGTCGGGATCCGGGACCTGTTCGACCATCCCACCGTCGCCGACCTCGCCGCGCACCTGAGCGCCCCCGACCGCGCCGCCGCCACCCGGCCCGCGCCGGTCGCCGGCCCCCGGCCCGACCCGATCCCGCTCTCCCCGGCGCAGCAGCGCATCTGGTTCATCAACCAGTTCGACACCAGCTCACCGGCCTACAACATCGCCGTCGCCCTCCGGTTGTCCGGGGACCTCGACCTCACCGCGCTGCGGCACGCCGTGAGTGACGTCGTCGCCCGGCACGAATCCCTGCGCACCCGCTACCCGTTCACCGACGCCGGTCCCGTGCAGGTGGTGGTGCCCGCCGCCGCGGCCCCACCCGAGTTCGCGGTGGTGCCGCTCGACGGCACCCCCGACGCGGCGGACCCCGCCGCGCAGATCGCCCGGATCGTAGGCACCGGTTTCGACGTGGCCACCGAAATCCCCACCCGCATCCGGGTGCTGGCCGTCTCCGAGACAGAACACATCCTGGCGCTGGTGGTGCACCACGTCACCGCCGACGGGTTCTCCATGGGCCCCCTGGCCCGCGACATCATGACCGCCTACACCGCCCGCCGCGCGGGGCAGCCACCGCAGTGGGCCCCGCTGCCCGTGCACTACGCCGACTACACCCTGTGGCAGCACCGCATCCTCGGCGACGAGGACGACCCCACCTCGGTCGCCGCCCGGCAACTCCAGTTCTGGAACACCACCCTCGACGACACCCCGGAACTACTCGAACTGCCGCTCGACCGGCCACGCCCCGTGCAGCAGAGCCTGCGCGGCGCGCAGGTGCCGTTCACCGTCGACGCCGCGACCCACCGGCGGCTGGTGGCGGTGGCCCGCAGCCACGACGCCTCGGTGTTCATGGTCGTGCACGCCGCCCTCACGGTGCTGCTCGCGCGGCTCGCCGCCACCACCGACATCGTCGTCGGCACCCCCGTCGCCGGACGCGGCCACCGCAACCTCGACGACCTCGTCGGGATGTTCGTCAACACCGTCGTGCTGCGCAGCCACGTCGACGAGACCGACACGTTCGCCGACCTGCTCGATCATCTCCGGGACGCCGACCTCGCCGCCTTCGGGCACGCGGACGTCCCGTTCGAGCGCCTCGTCGAAGTCCTCGACCCACCCCGGTCGACGGCGTATTCACCGCTGTTCCAAGTGCTGCTCGAGTTCCAGGACACCGAACGGCCCGACGTCCACCTGCCGGGGCTGACCGCCTCGGTGCTGGACCTGCAGCCGGGACTGTCGCACTTCGATCTGCAGTTGTCGATCGCCGAAACCGCCGACGAGAACGGACCCGCCGGGATCCGCGCCGCGTTCACCTACGCCACCGACCTGTTCGACGAGACCACCGTGGCGTCGTTCGCCGACCGGTTCGTGCGGATCGTCGAGACGATCGGCACCACCCCCACCGTCCCGGTCGGCGACATCGACATCGTCACCGGACGTGAACTCGCCGCGCTGGCACCCGCCCGCGGCCTGCCGCCGGTCTCCCCCCAGTCGTGGCCGGAACTGCTGTCGTCGATCGCGGCCATCGTGCCGGACGCGGTGGCCCTGTCGTTCCGCGGCCGCGAGGTGACCTACGCCGAACTCGACCACTGGTCCACCCGCGTGGCCCGGCTGCTCATCGCCTCCGGCATCGGACCGGAATCGGTAGTGGCCCTCGGGTTGTCGCGTTCGATCGAGTCGGCGGCGGTGGTGTGGGCGGTGACGAAGACCGGTGCGGCGTTCGTCCCCGTCGACCCCGCCTACCCGCCCGACCGCATCGCCTACATGCTCGCGGACTGTTCCGCCGCCGTCGGCGTGACCACCACCGACCACGCCGCCGCGCTGCCCGACACAGTGCCGTGGCTGATCCTCGACGATCCAGGGGTGCGGCGCCGCATCGAGGACACCTCCGAGGCGCCCGTCACCGACCTCGACCGCACCGCGCCGCTGCATCTCGACCACCCCGCGTATCTGATCTACACCTCCGGATCGACGGGTCGCCCCAAGGGCGTGGTGGTCACCCACCGCGGCATGGCCAACCTGCACGCCGAGGTGCGCAGCCACTTCACGCTGACCCACACCGCCCGCGTCTCGCACCTGGCGTCCCCGAGCTTCGACGCCTCGATCTTCGAGTTCACCAAGGCGTTCTGCGCCGGCGCCACCTTGGTGATCGTGCCGCCCGACGTGTACGGCGGCGACGAACTGGCCCGGTTGCTGCGCGAGGAACGGGTCACCCACGCCTTCCTCACGCCCACCGCCCTCGCCTCACTCGACCCCGCGGGCCTGGACACCTTGCAGGTGCTCGTCGTCGCGGGGGAGGCGTGCCCCCCGGATCTCGTGACCCGGTGGGCGCCGGGCCGGCAGATGTTCAACGGCTACGGCCCGTCCGAAGCGACCATCGAAACCAGCGTCAGCGCGCCCCTGCAACCCGGGCACACCGTCACCGTCGGCGGCCCCGCCATCGGCTTCCACCAGGTGGTGCTCGACGACCGGTTGCGCCCCGTCCCGACCGGTGTGGCCGGCGAACTGTACATCGCGGGTGCCGGCGTCGCGCGCGGCTACCATCGCCGCCCCGACCTGACCGCCGCCCGGTTCGTCGCCGACCCGTACGGCGCACCGGGGGAGCGAATGTACCGCACCGGCGACATCGTGCGGTGGCGCTCCGACGGCACCGTCGAATATCTCGGCCGCTCCGACTTCCAGGTCAAGGTACGCGGGTTCCGCATCGAACTCGGCGAGATCGACGCGGCACTGACCGCCCACCCCGAGGTGGTGTTCGCGCACACCCTCGGGCACACCGCACCGAGCGGCGACACCGTGCTGGTGTCCTATGTGCTGCCCGAACCGGCCACCGACCCGGACCCGCACACCCTGCGCACCCACCTCGCCGCGTCCCTCCCGGCACACATGGTGCCGGCCACCGTCGTGGTGCTCGACGAGATTCCGCTGACCCCGGTCGGGAAACTCGACCGGCGCGCGCTGCCTGTCCCCGACCTCGCCGCCACCGGCGGCGACTACCGGGCGCCCACCTCCGACCTCGAACGGGTCCTCGCCGGCATCGTCGCCGAGGTCCTCGGCCACCCCCGCATCTCGATCGACGACAACTTCTTCGATCTCGGCGGCAACTCGTTGATCGCGACGCGTGTCGTCGCCCGCATCAACACCGCGCTCGGTACCGACGCCGGGGTGCGGGCGCTGTTCGAGGCACCCACGGTGCGGGCGCTGGCGGTGCGTGTCCTCGATGATCACGGTGGCCACGGGCGGGTGCCGCTCACCGCCGGGCCGCGCCCGGAGCGTCTCCCGCTGTCCCCGGCGCAGCAACGGATGTGGTTCGTCAACCAGTTCGACACCGACTCCGCCGCGTACAACATTCCGCTCGCGATCCGGTTGACCGGCCGCCTGGATCTGCCCGCCCTGATCGCCGCCGTGGGCGACGTCCTGGACCGGCACGAGATCCTGCGCACCTGGTATCCGGAAGACGAGCACGGCCCACAGCAGGTGGTCACCGACACCGGCCGGGTCCTCGCCGACCCCACCCCGGTGCCGATCACCGCCGCCGATCTGCCCGGCGCGCTGCTCGAGTTCGTTTCCGCCGGCTTCGATGTCGCCTCGGCCGTGCCGGTGCGGGTGCGACTGCTGCGCGTGCTCCCCGACGGCCCGGACGCCGCCTCAGACGCCGAGCACCCCGGCACCGAGCACCCCGGCACCGAGCACCCCGACGTGCACGTACTCGCCGTGGTGGTGCACCACATCGCCGCGGACGGGGCGTCGATGGCGCCGCTGGCCCGTGACCTGATGGGCGCCTATCTGGACCGGACCCGCGGCTCGGCGCCGTCCGCCGCGCCGCTGACCGTGCAGTACGCCGACTATGCGCTCTGGCAGCAGGCACTGCTCGGCGACCCCACAGACCCCGATTCCCTGGCCGCCGCCCAACTCCACTACTGGCGCGAGACGTTCGCCGACCTCCCCGAACTGCTGCCCCTGCCCACCGACCGGTCCCGCCCGGCGCACCGCACCTACCGCGGCGACATCGTGCGGTTCACCCTCGACGCCGACCTGCACCGCCGGATCTCCGCCCTCGCTGCCGCGCACGGCGCCACCGTGTTCATGACCGTGCACGCCGCGCTCGCGGTGTTCCTGGCCCGGTTGTCGGGCACCGACGACATCGCCGTCGGCACCCCCGTCGCCGGCCGCGGACACCGCGCCCTCGACGACCTCGTCGGCATGTTCGTCGACACCGTGGTGCTGCGCACCCCCATCTCCGGGGGACTGTCGTTCGCCGACCACCTCGACCGCACCCGGGAGATCGACCTGTCCGCGTTCGGGCACACCGAACTGCCCTTCGAAAAACTCGTCGACGCGCTCGCTCCCACCCGCGCCACCGACCATTCCCCACTGTTCCAGGTGGTCCTCGAGTTCCAGAACAACGAGCGGGCCCACCTCGACCTGCCCGAACTGACCGTCGACGCACTCGACACCGACCTGCCCGTCGCCAAATTCGACCTGCAACTGTCCCTGCAGGAAGAGCCGGACGTGTCGGGGATGTCCGGCGGATTCACCTACGCCACCGATCTGTTCGACGCCGACACCGTCGCCGACTTCGCCGACCGGTTCGTGCGGCTGCTCGACGCGGTCACCACCGACCCGCAACGACCCGTCGGTGATGTGGACCTGCTCGTCCCGGGCGAACACCCGCACCGCGCCGACGCACCTCGCGTCCCCGGCACCGACACCCTCATGGACCTGTTCCGCCGCGGCGCCGACCGCGACCCCGACGCCGTCGCCGTCACCGCCGCGGACGGCGACCTCACCTACCGGGACCTCGACGAGCGGGTGCACCGGCTGGCGCGGCTGCTGCTCGGCCACGGCGCCGGGCCGGGCACCCTCGTCGCCGTCGCGCTGCCCCGCACCTCCGATCTCGTCGTCGCGCTCCTCGCGGTGCTCGACACCGGGGCCGGCTACCTGCCCGTCGACGTCACCTACCCGGCCGAGCGACTCGCCCACTTCTACCGCGACGCGCAACCGGTGTGCACCGTCACCACGGGTGATCACGCCGCGTCACTGCCGGACACGGCCGCACCGGCGATCTACCTCGACACCCCGGAGGTGTACGCGGAGCTCGCGGCGCTGCCCGGTACCGCCCTGACCGACGCCGACCGGCACGGTCCGCTGCACCCCGAATCCACCGCTTACGTCATCTACACCTCCGGCTCGACCGGCCGGCCCAAAGGCGTTGTCGTGCCGCACCGCACCGTCGTCACCCTGCTGAACGACACGCGGGAGATGTTCGGGTTCGATCACCGCGACGTGTGGACGATGTTCCATTCCTACGCCTTCGATTTCTCGGTCTGGGAACTGTGGGGGGCACTGGCCCACGGCGGCCGGCTCGTCGTCGTCGACTACCACACCGCCCGCGCCCCCCAGGACTTCCTGGAGTTGCTGCGCCGCGAGCAGGTCACCGTCCTCAACCAGACCCCCACGGCGTTCTATCAGCTCATCGAAGCCGACCGCGCCGCCGGCGGTGCGCCCCTGCCGCTGCGCCGGGTGATCTTCGGTGGCGAGGCCCTCGACCTGGCGCAGCTCGAGCGGTGGTACCGCCGGTACGACGACACCGCCCCGACGCTGGTGAACATGTACGGCATCACCGAAACCACCGTGCACGTCACCGCGCTGCCCCTGGACCGGCACCGCGCTGCCACCGCCACCGCCAGCCTCATCGGCGATCCGCTGCCCGCACTGCGGTTGCCTCTGCTCGACGCGCGGCTGCACCCGGTACCGCCCGGCGTGGCGGGAGAGCTGTACGTGTCGGGGGAGCAGTTGAGCCACGGCTACCTCGGGCGTCCCGACCTGACGGCAGCCCGGTTCGTCGCCGACCCGTACGGCCCGCCCGGGGCGCGGCTGTACCGCACCGGCGACCGTGCCCGCCGCACCCGCGACGGTGACCTCGAGTACTTGGGGCGCAGCGACTTCCAGGTGCAACTGCGCGGGTTCCGCATCGAACTCGGCGAAATCGAAACGGTGCTGCTGCGCTGCCCCGGCGTCGCCCGCGCCATCGCCGTCGTGCACACCGACGACCGGTCCGGCACCGACCGGATCGTCGGCTACGTCGTCCCCGAAACCGGCACCGACCTGGACGTGACCGCCACCCTCGACCGCGCCGCGACCGATCTGGCCGCCTACATGCTGCCCGCGACCCTCGTCGTCCTCGACTCGCTGCCGGTCACCGCGACCGGGAAACTCGACCAGCGGGCGCTGCCCGCGCCCGACTTCGCGGACCGCACCAGTTCCGGCCGCGCACCCACCGCCGGCGTCGAACGGACCCTCGTCGATCTGTTCGCGCAGGTCCTCGGGCTCGACACCGTCGGGGTGGACGATTCGTTCTTCGCCCTCGGCGGCGACTCGATCATGTCCATCCAACTGGTGTCGCGCGCCAAGGCCCTCGGCCTCGACCTCACGCCGCGCGCCGTGTTCGAGCACAAGAGCCCCGCCGGTCTCGCCGCGGTCGCCGGCACCACCGACGCCCCCGCGGTGCTCCCCGAACTGCCCGGCGGGGGAGTCGGCGCGCTGCCGCTGCCCCCGATCGTGCACTGGATGCTCGAGCGCGGCGGCCACTTCGACCGGTACTCCCAGGCGGTGCTGTTGCGCCTGCCGACCGGGCTCGACGACGCCACACTCACCGCGGTCGTCGACGCCGTGCTCGACCGGCACGACATGCTGCGGGCCCGTCTGGTCCCCGACCCGGCCTCACCCGCCGGATACGGCCTGCACGTCGACCCACCCGGCGCTGTCACCGCCGGCACCGTCGTCCACCGGGTCCCCGTGACCAGCGCCGCCGACACCGACGACTTCTTCGCCCTCGCCGCCACCGAACTCGACGCCGCCGCAGACCGTCTCGACCCGACCGCCGGGCACGTGGTGCAGATCGTGTGGTTCGACGCCACCAGCGGCGCCGGACGGCTGCTGATCGTCGTCCACCACCTCGCCGTCGACGGCGTGTCGTGGCGCATCCTCGTACCCGACCTCGCCGCCGCCTGGGGTGTCGCCGCCCACGACGACCCCGCAGGGCCGCTGCTGCCACCCCCGGCCGGGACCTCGGTACGACGCTGGGCGCACGCCCTCGTCGACGCCGCCCACGATCCGCAGCGCCGCGCCGAAATCGACTACTGGCGCGACATGCTCACCGGTGACGATCCGCCGCTCGGCCGCCGGCCGTTCGACCCGGCCCGCGACACCAACGACACCGTCACCACCGTGGTCGCGGACCTGCCCACCGCCGTCACCGACGCGATGCTCACCACCGTGCCCGCCGCCTTCCACGGCAGCGTCGACCATGCCCTGCTCACCGCCGTCGCTCTCGCCGTGACCGGATGGCGACGCGACCGCGGTGAGGACGCCACCAGCGTGCTGCTCAACCTGGAAGGGCACGGCCGCGATACCGCCGCCGCCCCGGGCGCCGACCTGTCGGGCACCGTCGGCTGGTTCACCACCATCCATCCGCTGTGTCTGGATCTGTCCGGCATCGACCTCGACGACGCACTGGCCGCCGGTCCCGCCGCCGGCCGCGCCGTCAAGACCGTCAAGGAACACCTCGCGGCCGTCCCCGACCACGGCATCGGCTACGGGCTGTCGCGCTATCTCGACGCCGACACCGGCCACGACCTCGCCGCCCACCCCGCACCCCAGATCAGCTTCAACTACCTCGGACGTCCCACCGCCGGCACCGGCGGCGCCACCGACATCCCGTGGCTGCCCGTGGCCGGGTTCCCGCACGGCGGCACCCACGACCCCGACATGCCGGCCGCCGCCGTCGTCGACATCAACGCCGTGACCGTCGACACCCCCGACGGACCGGTCCTGCGTGCGCACTGGTCCGCCCCCGCCGGCCTGCTCGACACCGCCGACCTCACCGACCTGAGCGACCGGTTCACCGCCGCGGCCACCGCGCTGACCCGGCACACCCGCAGCCCGCACACCGGGGGACTGACCCCGTCCGACCTGCCGCTGGTGCGGCTGCCACAGGGCACTATCGAAGACCTCGAACAGCGCTACGGTCCCCTCGACACGGTGTGGCCCACCGCGCCGCTGCACACCGGCCTGCTGTTCCACGCGCTGCTCGCCGGGGACGACCCCGACGCCTACATCGTCCAACTCGTCCTCGACCTGCACGGCCCCCTCGACCCCGCCCGGTGGCGGCGCGCCCTCGAGATACTCCTCGACCGGCACCCCAACCTGCGGGCCGCGTTCAGCACCGGCCCCGACGGCCACCTGCAGGTGATCCCCACCCACGTCGACGTCCCGTTCACCGTCGTCGACACCACCGACGACCCCGACCCCGACCCCGACGCCGCCGCGCAGGAACTGCTCGACACCGACCGGCACACCCGCTTCGACACCACGCACCCGCCGCTGCTGCGCGCCACCGTCATCCGCACCCACCCCGACCGGCACCTGGTCGCCCTGACCAACCACCACCTGCTGCTCGACGGCTGGTCCACCCCCGTCCTGATCCGCGAACTGCTGGTGCTCTACGCCACCGACGGCAACCCCGCCGTCCTGGACCGTCCGCACAGCTACGGCACCTACCTGCAGTGGCTCGCCGAGCGCGACCCGGCCGCATCGATCGACGCCTACCGGCACGCCCTCGACGGTCTCGACGAACCGACCCTGCTCGCCCCGCAGCACCGGTCCGCCCACGGCGCCGGCATCTCCGAAGACCTCGACATCGACCTCGACCCGACGCTGTCCGCACGCCTCGACGAGATCGCCGTGGCACGCGGCGTCACCGTCAACACCCTCGTCCAGACCGCGTGGGGGCTCGTCCTCGGAGCGCTCACCGGCCGCACCGACGTGGTGTTCGGCGCCACCGTCTCCGGCCGTCCACCCCAGGTCCCCGGCATCGAATCGATGGTGGGCCTGTTCATCAACACCGTGCCGGTCCGGGTCGCGGTCCGCCCCGGCGACACCATCGGCGGCCTCGTCGACCGGGTCCGGTCCGAACAGACCGCGCTGCTCGACCATCACCACATCGACCTGAGCACCCTCGACCGGCACGTCGGTGCCGCCGCCCGCTTCGACACCCTCACCGTGTTCGAGTCGTACCCGGTCGAACGCGCCGGCCTCGACCGCGACACCGACATCGGCGGCATCCGGGTCGCCGACATCACCGGCCACGACGCCGCGCACTACCCGCTCAGCGTCGTGGTCCACACCGACGACGCGGTACACCTGCGGATGAAGTACCTCCCGGAGGTGTTCGACCGCGCCGAGATCACCACCATCGCCGACCGCATCGCCCACACCCTCGACGCCCTCGCCGGCGACCCGACCGCACCCGCCACCGGCATCGACGTGCTCACCACCACCGAACGGCGCACCCTCACCCCGGTCCACGGACCGGTCGGCGGCAGCGTCGCCACCCTTCCCGACCTGCTCACCGCCACCGCCGCCGCGCATCCCGACACCGTCGCGGTGCTCGACCCCACCCCCGGCGGCACCGATCGCACCGTCACCTACCGCGACCTCGACGAGCGCTCCACCCGGCTGGCCCGGGTCCTGCTCGACGAGGGCATCGGGCCGGAAAACTTCGTCGCGCTCGGCATCGCCCGCTCCGTCGAATCCCTCGTCGCGCTGTGGGCGATCACCAAGACCGGCGCGGCGTTCGTCCCGGTCGATCCCCGCTACCCGGCCGAGCGGATCGCGTTCATGCTCGACGACTGCGGTGCCGCCGTGGGCCTGACGACGACCGCGCACGTCGCGGACCTGCCCGGCACGGTCCGCTGGCTGGTGCTCGACGACCCCGCGCTGATCGGACCGCTCGCCGCCACCGATCCGGCGCCGATCACCGACCGGGACCGGACCGTGCCGCTGCGCCTCGACCACGCCGCCTACGTGATCTACACCTCCGGCTCGACCGGCCGCCCCAAAGGGGTGCTCACCACCCACCGCAGTCTCGACAACTTCGCGCGCGAGCAGCAGGACCGGTTCCGCGCCGGACCCGGCGCCCGTGTGCTGCACTTCTCGTCCCCGAGTTTCGACGCGTCGATCTTCGAATACCTGCTCGCGTTCGGGTCCGGTGCCACCCTCGTCGTGATCCCTCCGCACGTGTACGGCGGCGCCGAACTCGGACGCCTGCTGCGCGAGACCGGCGTGACCCACGGGTTCCTCACCCCGGCCGCGCTGGCGTCCCTCGACCCGGCCGACCTGACCGCCTTCGTCGACCTCGCCGTCGGCGGTGAAGCGTGGCCCCCCGAACTGCGCGACACCTGGGCGCCGCACCGCCGCCTCGTCAACGGGTACGGCCCCACCGAGACGACGGTCATGGCCGCGATCAGCGACCCGCTCGGCCCCCACGACCCGCTCACTCTCGGCGGCCCGCTGCGCGGAGTGCACGCCGTGGTGCTCGATCCCGCGCTGCGCCCGGTCCCGCACGGTGTCGCGGGGGAGTTGTACCTGGCCGGATTCGGACTCGCCCGCGGCTACCACGCCCGGCCGGCGCTGACCGCCTCCCGGTTCGTCGCCGACCCGTACGGCACGCCGGGGGAGCGCATGTACCGCACCGGAGACATCGTCCGGTGGACCGGCGATCCGGACGACGGGCTCGCGCTCGAATACCTCGGCCGCGCCGACTTCCAGGTCAAGATCCGCGGATTCCGCGTCGAACTCGGCGAGATCGACGCTGCCCTGACCGCCCATCCCGCGGTGTCGTTCGCGGTGACCGTCGCACACACCGCACCGAGCGGCGACACCGTGCTCGTCGGGCACGTCCACCCCGCCGCCGGCAGCACCATCGACCCCGACGACATCAAAGCCCATCTGGCACAGCTCCTTCCGGAACATATGGTGCCGACGGCCGTCACCGTCCTCGACACGATCCCGCTCACCCCGGTCGGCAAACTCGACCGTCGTGCCCTGCCCGTCCCGGACCTGAGCGCCGTCGGCGCCTACGAGCCACCCCACGGCGACCTCGAAACCGCCATCGCCGCCGAGATCGCCGACGTTCTCGGCCTCGAGCGCATCTCCGTCACCGACAACTTCTTCGACATCGGCGGCAACTCCCTGATCGCGACCCGCGCCGTCGCCCGCCTCGGCGACCGGCTCGGCCGCGACATCGCCGTCCGCACCCTGTTCGAAGCCCCCACCGTGCGGATGCTCGCCACCCGACTCGACACCGACACCACCCCCGGCCGCGACACCGCCGGCCCGACTCCGCGGCCCCGCCCCGACCACATCCCGCTGTCCCCGGCGCAGCAACGCCTGTGGTTCCTCAACCAGTTCGACCCCGGCAGCGCCTCCTACAACATTCCCCTCGCCATCCGGCTCAGCGGCCACCTGTCCCCGGCGGCGCTCGGCGCCGCGCTGCACGATGTCATCGCGCGGCACGAGAGCTTGCGCACCGTCTACCCGGCCTCCGCCGCCGGGCCGCGGCAACGCATCCTCGACGCCGAGGACGTTCCCCTGACCGTCGACGTGGTGCCGGCCGACGCCGACACCGTGTACAGCGCCGTCGCCGACTTCCTCTCCACCGGATTCGACGTCACCGTCGACATCCCGTTCCGGGCACGGGTGTTCGCCCTCGACCGCGACGAACACCTCGCCGTGCTCGTGGTGCACCACATCGCCGCCGACGGCGCCTCCACCGTCCCGCTCGCCCGCGACCTGCTCGGCGCCTACCAGGCCCGCAGCCGCAACGAAGGCCCCACATGGACACCGCTGCCCGTCCAGTACCCCGACTACACGCTGTGGCAACTCGACCGGCTCGGCGACCCCACCGACCCGCAGTCCCTCGCCGCCGCGCAGGCCGAGTACTGGCGCACCACCCTCGCCGGCCTGCCCGACGTGCTGACCCTGCCCATCGACCGGCCGCGGCCGGCCCAGCAGTCGTTCCGCGGCGACGTCGTGCGGTTCCCGATCGATCCCGCGCTGCACACACGGCTCACCCGGCTGGCCTCCGCGCACGGCACCACCTTGTTCATGACCGTGCACACCGCCCTCGCCGTGCTGCTGGCCCGCCTGTCCGGCAGCGACGACATCGCCATCGGGTCTCCGATCGCCGGGCGCGGGCACCGCGCACTCGACGACCTGATCGGCATGTTCGTCAACACCGTCGTGCTGCGCACCCGGATCCCCGGCGCCGCACCGTTCACCGCCCTTCTCGACACGGTCACCCACGACGACCTCGACGCGTTCGCCCACACCGACCTGCCGTTCGAACGGGTCGTCGAGGCGGTGGAACCGGGCCGCTCGACCGCGCATTCCCCGCTGTTCCAGGTCTCGCTCGAATTCCACAACACCGAACGGCCCGCGCTCGAACTGCCGCACCTGACCGTCGAGGGTGTCCAACTCGACCCGCAGTCGTGCAACTTCGACCTCGAACTGCTCATCGGGGAATCCGCCGACCCGGCCGGCGGCATGGACGCCGCATTCGTCTACGCCACCGACCTGTTCGATCAGGACACCGTCACCCGATTCGCGGACCGGTTCATCCGGCTCCTCGACGCCGTCACCACCGATCCCGACGTCCCCGTCGGCGACCTGGACCTGCTCACCGACTCCGAACGGGCGGCACTGGTGCCCGCCACCGGTCCGGCGGGCGGACCGGCACGGTTGTGGCCGGACCTGCTCGACGACGCCGTCGCGGCGAACCCCGCCGGCACCGCGCTCGTCGACGGCGACACCGCGTTGAGCTACCGGGATCTCGAGGCCCGTTCCGCCGCGCTGGCCCGGGTGCTGCTCGACCGGGGAGCCGCCCCGGACACCGTGGTCGCGCTCGCCTTGCCGCGCTCGTCAGAGGAGATCACCGCGGTGTGGGCCACCACCCGCACCGGCGCCGCGTTCGTCCCCGTCGACCCGACGTACCCGGCGGACCGCATCGCCTACATGCTCGACGACAGCGCCGCCACACTCGGTGTCACCGTCGCCGCCCACCTCGAGCACCTGCCCCGCACGGTGCAGTGGCTCGTCCTCGACCACGACGAGATCCGCGACGACCTGGCGCACCGCAGCACCGGCCCGGTCACCGACGCGGACCGCGCCGCACCCCTGCGCCCCGACCATCCCGCCTACCTCATCTACACCTCCGGGTCGACAGGCCGGCCCAAGGGAGTGACCGTCACCCACCGCGGTCTCGGTAACCTCGCCGCCGACGAACGGCACCATCTGCGGGTCGAACCGGACAGCCGCGTCTCGCACCTGGCCTCACCGAGTTTCGACGCGTCGATCTTCGAACAGATGATGGCGCTGTGCGCCGGCGCCACCCTCGTGCTCGTGCCACCCGAGGTGTACGGCGGGGAAGACCTCGCCGCCGTGCTGCGGCACCACCGCGTCTCGCACGCGTTCGTCACACCCACCACGCTGGCGTCCCTCGACCCCGCCCAGGTCCCGGACCTGCAGGTACTGCTCGTCGCGGGGGAGGCGTGCCCACCGGAACTGGTGACGCGCTGGGCCGACGGACATCGCATGATCGACGCGTACGGCCCCACCGAAGCGACGATCATGACGTCGCTCGGGGAGCCGCTGAACGCCGGCGACCACGTCACCATCGGCCGTCCCACCCGCGGCGCCACCGCCGCCGTCCTCGACGCCCGGCTCGGGCCCGTTCCCGTGGGCGTGGCCGGGGAACTCTACGTCGCCGGCGCAGGACTGGCCCGCGGCTACCACCACCGCCCCGGTCTGACCGCCACCCGGTTCGTCGCCGACCCGTACAGCGACCGTCCCGGTGCCCGCATGTACCGCACCGGCGACATCGTGCGCTGGACCGGCGACCACCGGCTCGACTACGTGGGACGTTCCGACTTCCAGATCAAGGTGCGCGGGTTCCGCATCGAACCGGGGGAGATCGACACCGTCCTGACCGCCCGCGACGACATCGACTTCGCCCACACCCTCGGCTACACCGCACCGTCCGGCGAAACCGTGCTGGTCAGCTATGTGCGGGCCACCACCGTCCCCGCACCGGACCCGGCCGCACTCCGGGACTTCGCCGCCGCCCGCCTCCCGGCGCACATGGTGCCCACCACCGTGATCCCGCTCGACGAGATCCCCCTCACGCCCGCCGGCAAACTCGATCGGGGTGCGCTCCCGGTCCCCGAGTTCGCCGGCATCTCCGGTGCACACCGCGCCCCGGCCGACGACCTGGAACGCACCATCGCGGACGTCTTCGCCGAACACCTCGGGCTCGATACGGTCTCGGTCGACGACAGCTTCTTCGCCCTCGGCGGCAGTTCATTGCTCGCGACCCGGCTGGTACCGGACCTGTCCCGCCGCCTCGACCGGCGGATCCCGCTACAGGTGCTGTTCACCCATCCCACCGTCGCCGGCCTCGCCGCCCATCTGCGCGCGCCGGGGGAGCAGGACACCGTCGACGACGCGCTGCGGATCCTGGTCCCGCTCCGCACCGGCACCGGACCGGCGCTGTTCTGCGTCCACCCGGCCGCGGGCCTGGCCTGGGCGTACACCGGGCTGACCGAACGGCTCGGCGGGCGCGGCGTCTACGGCCTGCAACTGCCGGCGCTGAGCACCGGGGAGATCGTCGAATCGATCCCGGCGCTGGCCCGCCGCTACGCCGACGAGATCCGCCGCGCGCAGCCGGACGGTCCCTACCACCTGCTGGGCTGGTCCCTCGGCGGGGTCGTCGCGCACGCCGTCGCCGTCGAACTGCAACGCGGCGGAGCCCCCGTCGACACCCTCGCGCTGATCGACAGCCATCTCGGTGTCCCCGGCGGTTCGGCGCCGGTCGCGGTCAAGGACATGCTCCGCGATCTCGGGGTCGTCACCAACGGCGGGCCGGACCCCAGCTACGACGATGCGCTGGACCTGCTCGAGGACAGTCTCGGCGGTCCTACCGGACTGACACCGCGCCATCTCGAACGCTTGCACCTCGGGTCGGCCGCGGCCACCCGCGCTGTGCGGCGTCATTCCCCGGACACCTTCCTCGGCGACGCGCTGTTCTTCACCGCCCTGCGGTCGTCGACCTCCGTGCCGGCCGTCACCGCGTGGCACGACCTCGTCGACGGGACGCTGCACCAATACCGTCTCGACGTCGAACACCACGAGATGGTGGCACCGCCGGCGGTGGACACCATCGCCGCGGTGCTCTGCGCCCGACTCGAGGAGAGCGACGCGCACCTGCGGCGAGGGCGGCGGTACCCGAGCATCGGTACCGGATCGCGGCGGTGAGCCGCGCCTCGGCACACCCGGGCCGGCTTTCCGTCAGGTCTGGGCGGTCGGTGCGGTCTGCGCTCCGGTCAGCGCCGCCGGCGCCCACGACGGCCACGCCACCTCACCGACCGGGTCACCGTCGACGAAACGCGCCGCGATGCGGGTGACATCCGCGGCGGTGTTGTCGTAGACGGTCGCGTGATCGGACCGGTCGATCGCGTCCGCCACCAGCGGCCACACCCGCTCGAAGCGGGAGCGGATCTTCTCTTCGGGAACGCGGTGACCGCCCTCGATCACGCGTTCGGCGACACGGGCGACGGACAGTTCGACGGGCACGAGCACCACGTGCAGCACCACCACGTACCCGGCGCGGTGCGCCCGGTCGATCAGGTCGAGTTTCGAGGGATGCGAGAACACCGTCTCGGCGATGAACGATTCACCCTGGTCGATGAGGGTGTCGCGGATGGTCGCGGCGATCTGCGCGGCCTCGTAGGAGTGTTCCTCGGGGCTGTCCGGCCATCGCTGCTTGGCAATCACATCGGCGTTGACGAACACGCTGCCGGGCAGCAGGGGAGCGAGACGCTGCTCGACGAACGTCGTTTTTCCGGATCCGTTGGGTCCGACGACGAGATCGAGTCGCCTCACAGAACGATCTGGGTACCGTCAGGCAGGTGCTTGACGACGCGGCCCTGGTCGTCGAGCACCACCGACGCGAGGCCCCGCGCGGCGCGATCGGTGACGTGATGACCGGTGGCGAGGGACTCTTCGAGGGCCGCGGCGATCTCGGCGTTGAACACCACGCCTTCTTCGTCGGAGAGTTCGCGCAGCGGCAGCCGCCCGGCGAGCGCGGCCTCGACGCGGCGTCGCGCGACCTGCCGTTGGTTGGACACCTCGCGGCCGACGCGCGCCCAGTGTTCGAGTTGCTGACGGGCCGAACGGTTTTCCCGTTCACCTTCGGATGCGGCCGCGTCGACGAGCTCCGACGAGAACCTGGTCACCTTGTCGACGACGTTCGTCATGACGTACTCCTTCGCGCGACGCGCCTTACCGTTCCTCCCAGTGTAGCAATCTGCTACACGGTTGGCCCAGGATCGTCCGACGCGGTCGTGACGAGGACGTCGAGCGCGTCCAGCAGGCGCTCGAGCCCGAACTCCCACGCCGCACCGGGACTGTACGAAGTGTTCAGCACCGCACCTGCCGCCGCGCCGACCCGCCGCGCGAGCGGAAAGTTGTTCCCGACATAGACCGCAAGACGCTCGCTCCACGCGGACCACACCTCGGCCATGTCCGCTGCGCGGGGATCGGGCCGGCGGGCACGCGCCGCGGCGCGGGTGAAATCCGCCACGAAGGTCAGCGCCGCGTCGCGGTCTACGTCACCGAGGCCGGTGTGGTCGAAGGCGTGCAGATCGTGGTCGTACTTCGCAATCGTCCCCGGCCCCAACGACACTCGCTGGTCCGCGACATCGAGGAGCCAGTTGTGTTCGCCGTAGAGGGTCAGGTCGGCGTCGGCGACCTGACGCACCCGTGCCCGCCAATCCTCGGTCGCGTACGGCGCGCGCGGTTGCCGGTCGTGCGCGCAGTCGGCCATGAGCACCAGCAGGTCGTCGCGGGAACCGACGTGTGTGTACAGCGCCATACCGGAGATGCCGAGTTCGGCGGCCAGGCGACGCACGGTGAGGTGCTCGAGCCCCTCGGTGTCGGCCAGAGCGATCGCAGTGTCGACGGCCTGTGAGGTGGTCACCTTCGCCCGGGGTCCACGCGCGCCTCCTTGCGGGGCTGCGGGGTGATCCCGCCACAACAGGTCGAGTAGTTCGCGAGCCATCGAAAACCTCTCCTCCGCAGGTCGGGTACGAGCTACTCTATACACTGCACAATGTTTTTGGTTTCCATCCCCCCGAACACCACCTCGTCTCCGTCACCTGGAGGTTCCCGTGAAGATCACCGACACCGCCCTGTCCCTGAACGTGGCCGACCCCGCGGCCTCCGCGGAATTCGCCACCACCCATTTCGGCTTCACCGAAGCGATGTCCGCCGACGGCTTCGTGTCCCTGACCCACCCCGACGCCGGATTCAACGTCGTCTTCCTGCGCACCGGACTCGACACCTTCACACCCGCCTCGATCGCCGGTCCCGCCGGCCAGGGCATGCTGATCGCCTTCGTCGTCGATGCTCTCGACGACGAATACGCCCGCATCGCCGCCGCCGGTGCCACCGTGGTCACGGCACCGGAGACCGAGCCGTGGGGGGAGCGGTTCTGTCAGTTCGCCGACCCGAACGGCCTCGTGTGGCAACTCGTGCAGTGGGTCTGAGCGACACCACCGAGGAGAAGCCGAGGAAAGGCACCCAATGAGCCCTGGCGGCTGCTCCCCAACATCGCGGCTGCAGGATCGGTCTCGCTCCTTGGAGTGGTGGCGGTGGCGTTGAGGGATCGAGGCAGGCGATGACGCATCCGACCAGTGGCCTCGATGACGTCGTGCACCAGCGAGTTCGCTTGGGGGTGCTGGCAGTGCTGTCTCAGGCCAAGTCCGTCGATTTCGTATTTCTGAAAGAAGAGCTCGGCTTGACCTCGGGGAACCTGTCGCGGCACCTGACGGTGCTTGCCGAGCTGACTGAGGAATTGCACTCACTACGCAAATTGGTTGATTCGCTGGCTATTACCGGTGAATGATGGCACGCACGGCAGGGGAGTAGGAGCGGGGAGGAACCGCTGCGGCCGGGTGCTCCGAGGAAGACCCCTCGAAGCACCCGGCCGCATCCCCCCGACGGGTCAACGCACGATCAACGATTCTTGATCAATGGTTCCGATTCACGATCAACGATTCAACGGGCTGTAGAACACCAATCCATTGCCCTTGTTGTCGTACACCACCGCGCGGCGCTCGTGCGCGTCGTCGTACGGACCTTGCACGATGCCGCCGCCGGCTTCTTCGGTGGCTTTCGCAGCGGCATCGACATCGTCGGTCTTGATACCCACGACGACCTGTCCGTGGATCGGATGATCGACCGATGTCGCGAGTGC
Organism: Rhodococcus sp. NPDC058639; assembly: GCF_042717545.1. NCBI lineage: Bacteria > Bacillati > Actinomycetota > Actinomycetes > Mycobacteriales > Nocardiaceae > Rhodococcus > Rhodococcus sp. NPDC058639. Next base: position 72,284 of record NZ_JBHXRF010000004.1, on the reverse strand, counting down.
GATCGTGACCGCACCACCGTCGAGCGCGGCGAAATGCGTGCCGTCGCGGAACTTCAGTCTCATTCCCAGGCCCTCGCTGTAGAACTTGATCGACTCGTCGAGGTCATCGGTCGACAGGACGATCATCTTCACTTCGTGGCTCACGGCTTCTCCTCGGGTGAAAGTTGCCCAAGCTTACGGCCGCCGATCGCGGGCCGACGAGGGCCGATTGTCACTCGTTGCACGGGTAGACTTCCCCATTCCACGGCTCGTCACGTGACGTTTCGACGGGTGCCCCTCGGGCCGAGCGTGACACGGTCCAGAGGGTGTATCTCAGGGCGACAGTAGGCACAGAATGTTTCGGACGCAGTCATCTGCTCGAATATCGCCCTGGTGCGTTTACGGCACAGACCCTTAGAGGCGGTGAAATACGGCAAGGGAGGGTGGACATTAAAACGTCACTGTGACGTTTTAATGTCCACCCGGCAGGATGGGAGCGGGGAGGGTCGCCGGCATTCCCGTCGTCCGCATGTTCGAATCGGACAGGCGAAGCGGGGCCGAGACCCGATCGCCAGTCACACAGCCGTCGGGGACGATTCGATCCGAGGATCGGCGCCGACTTGCGAGAGGCCAGAACCGCGCCGAGTCGCGTGGCGCGAAGCGAGCAATGAGCGACGACGTCGCACGTGACGCGTAGCGATACGCAACATCACCGGCGGTCGCCGAAGGCCGCGTGCGTCCGTTTCCGCAGGTCGTTATTTCGCCGATAATCTACATTATGTCAAGTAACGCGGATCAGGCCCGCCCCCGAAGGGAGTGGAACGCCTACCGGGCGACCCGTGCCGTTTCCGGCACGCCCGCCTCCCACACCGTCTCGTGATGCACCATCGAGCGGCTTCATTCACCGCCCGCCTCGGCTCGCTTCGACACATGGATCCGGGGTCGTCCCGGTGGCCGGCCCGCGGATTCGTGGACCCATCGGCATTCGAGGTCGATACCCGACATGCCCCTGTACACGAGAACGCCGCGGTCCTCCCGCACAAGCCCGTCCGGCACCGACCGCAGAGACAACGGACGTCCGCCAGACCTGCCGAGCATGCGTGCAGCGCACCACACGGACCCGCGAAAGCCCCCCGTCCCCCGGGGTCCGGAAACCGGACATGCGCCTCGTCTACCCTGTTCAGTTTTGATGGATAATCACCGTTATCCATGAATACTACTGCTGCACAACCGTTTCCGTGTTGAGAATGTGCGACTACATTCGCGCGAGCCTGCCGGCACCTCTGCACCGGACACGCGATCGTCGACCTCAGCGCATCCTCCTCGGTTGATCTTGTCGACGCTCCCCGGCCGACCGGGGCACGATCCTCGCGCTCCACTCCCCTCACCTCGCGGACCTCACCGGGGCACAGTCCCTGTCCCCCATCCTCCGGTGAGCATCGTCCGATGAGTTTGCCCGCTGCGCCCGGTCTACCTCTGCGAATCCATCCGAGACGACACGGGAGAACAGTGTGTCCCAGCTATTGCGAGTACAGAACTTCACCGTCTCGAGCGACGGAATCGCCGCGGGAGAAGATCAGACCCTCGAGAACCCCTTCGGTCTCGACCACAGCGGCATGTTCGAGTGGGCCGGAGCCACCGCCAGCTGGCCCAACCGCACCGATCCCGGCGGCAGTCGCGGCATCGACGACTACTTCACCCGCGACTTCACCCACAACATCGGCGCAGAGATCATGGGTCGTCACAAGTTCGCGCCCAAGGGCGGTCCGTGGCCCGACGACGAATGGCAGGGATGGTGGGGCGACGAACCGCCCTTCCACACTCCGGTATTCGTCCTGACCCACCACCCCCGCCCCTCCATCACGCTTTCCGACACCACCTTCCATTTCGTCGGTGGCGAACCGTCCGATGTCCTCGCTCGAGCGCGCGAGGCCGCGGACGGCAAGGATGTCCGACTCGGCGGTGGGGTCACCACGGTCCGCCAGTTCCTCGACGCCGACCTGGTCGACACCCTGCATATCGCAGTGGCACCGCTCGAATTCGGGTCCGGCCTGCACCTGTGGGAGTCACCGGACGAATTGCACGACAGGTTCCATCACGACGTCGTTCCCAGCCCGAGCGGCGTCACCCACCACCTGTTCTGGCGTAAGTAGACCGGCACAATCGCATCCCCCCGCTCACCCGGACGCCGATACGGGTGAGCCGTTGCCGTGCCCGCCGAGCGCTGCCGTCGCACCTCATATTTGGGTACTGTGCACCCAGATCGACGCGTGCAATCCCGATTGCAGGAAGGTTCACGATGTCTCCTGCCGTGTGGTTGACCCCCGGGGAGTTGGCCGCTCGGTCGGGTGTGGCCGTCTCGGCGCTGCACTACTACGAGTCGCGGGGGCTCATCGACAGTCGACGGACGACCGGCAACCAGCGCCGGTACCGGCGCGACACACTGCGGCGAGTGGCGTTCATCCGGATCGCGCAGGGCGTCGGGGTGTCGCTCGACGACATCAAGGCGGCATTGGATTCGTTGCCGGACAACCGGGTGCCGACCGCCGAGGATTGGGCACGGATGTCGGCGTTGTGGCACGACGAGTTGACCCGCCGTATCGACGCGTTGACCGAACTCCGGGACGATTTCGCAGGGTGTATCGGGTGTGGATGCCTGAGCCTGAAGATCTGTCCGCTGGCCAACCCTGGCGATGTGCTTGCCAAAGAAGGTCCGGGCCCGCGGCGATTGCCGGTCCGCGGCGACTGACCCATCGCCCGCACGTCGGAGACAGAGCGACCGGCAACCCCTACCCGACGCCGTTGTCGGCAAGCCGCAAACTCCGGCCTCACGCTGTGTCGGTACGGCACCTGCCGGTCTCCTCCCCCTAGGTTCGATCCATGGGGAGTCGAGACAGGAGTCGGATACACAAAGCAGGATCGAGAGTGCCGAGGTGGTGGCCGGTTGCGGCAGTGATCGTTGCCGGCGTCGCGTTCGTCGCCCACGACCGGCTGCTGGGGTTCACCGACTACTACGGCTTGTTCGGCAACGGGGTCGACGCGCTGGTGTACCGGCATGGCGGCCTGACCGCGCGCAGCCCCGAACCGTTGTACTCCTTCGTTCTGTTCGACTCGTTGCCGTTCACGTACCCGCCGTTCGCTGCGCTGATGTTCGTGCCGTTGTCACTGCTCTCCGTGGCGGGCACCGCCATCGCGGTGAACCTGGTGAATCTGGTGCTGTTGTACCTGGCGGTCCGGTTGAGCTGGCGCGCGCTCGGTTACGAGGATTCGGTCCGGATGCGGGTCGTGAGCGTGGGCTCGGCGGTTGCGCTCACCTGGATCGAACCGGTGCGGATGACAGTGTGGCTGGGGCAGATCAACCTGGTGTTGCTCGTCTTGGTGCTCTGGGATCTGTCCCGCCCGGAGCAGAGCCGCCTGCGTGGGATCGGCGTCGGCCTGGCCGCGGGCCTGAAACTGACACCCGCGTTCTTCATCGCGTATCTCATGGTGGTGCGACAGTGGCGTGCCGCCGTGGTTGCGACCGTGACGTTTGCCGCGACGATCGTGGCGGGATTCGTGATGATCTTCACCGATGCGTGGCAGTTCTGGACTTCGGCAATCATTCGCTCCGACCGAATCGGGCTGATTTCCTCACCGGCGAACCAATCGGTGCGCGGGCTCCTCGCGCGGGCGCTCCACACGCAGGAACCTCCGATGTGGCTGTGGTTGCTGTGCGCCGGTGTAGTCGCCGTCGCCGGGCTGTGGGCCGCGCAGCTCGCCCATCGGCACGGTCGCCATCTGCTGAGCCTGACCGTGTGCGGATTGACCGCGCCGATGGTCTCGCCGTTCTCGTGGGGTCATCACTGGGTGTGGGTGGTGCCGCTGCTCGTGTTGTGCCTCGACCAGGCGGTGCGGTGGGGCCGATGGTGGGGTTATCTGGTTCCCGTTGCTGCGGCGGTGCCGTTGTGCGCGTGGTACCGCTCCTACCCGGACGGTGTCGTCGCGATCGGAATCTTCATGATCCCGGGTGAGCCACTGGTGCGCACGCTGGTCCAATCCGCATACCCGATGGTGTTCGCGGTGCTGATCGCCGTCGTCCTGATTGCCTACGGTCGTCGCGCGCCGACACGTACTGCCGTGCCCGACGAAGAACAGGTGCCGGACGCCGACCGGAGTCCGACGATGGTGATGGCGCCGGTGGTCATCAAGTCACCCGTCGTCGAAGAAGGAAAGACCGCTTCCGGGAGTTTCCATGAGGGAAGCAAGGATTCGCCCGCTCCGAGAGCGTGAGGCACTCGGGTGCCGGCCGCAAGCCCCTAGGCCACTGCACGCGAAATCGTCCGGCATCGCGAGACATTCGCTTCGATCACACCGATCGGAGAGCAGACACGCTGAGTGTATTTCACCGTGCTGACGGAGAGATGCGCGGCTAGCATTGCTGAGCGACACGGTATCGAGCGATCCGACGTAAGGGATGCAGCGATGATTCGTCACTTTCTGGCACGAACAGTTCTCGTCCTTGCGACTGCGTCTGCAACCTCTCTCGCGGTTCCGGCGCTGGTCGACGCGAATCCCGCTGAACCCGCTCCGGCAGTGGCGATTGCCCGTGGGATCGGTTACTCCGTCCAGGTCGACGGGCTGTCGATCACCTACACGGCCACCGATGTGCCGCGGGTGCCACTCATCGGGTCGCTCACGTTGCCGGGCTCCTGCACCACCGCAGTGGTCGACGCGGTTCGGGCTGCGCCGGTCGTCGGACCGGTATTGCTCGACTACCTCGTCGGTAACCCCGATATCGACGTTCTCGCCTTGCTCCAAGAACTCGGCGACGCCGACGCGATCACGGCGATACAGCCGCTGCGAGGTGCCAACCGTGACAACGTGGTGTCCGGAACTTTCCAGGACATCCCGAGAGGTGTTTATGCGGTCGTAAGCATCTGCAACCTGAATTCCGACCTTCTCGGCGCAACCGGCGCGCTGGTCCTCGGCCCGGAGTGGAGCTCGGGCTCCAGCGAAGGGGGCGGATCGTCGATCGGTTCCAGCACCGGACCCTGAGGGCTGTGGGCTCATCGCTCGGTCCGTCACGGCCGGATCGGCGGGATGGATGATCCGGACTTCTGTCACATGCCCATAAGCCACGTCACCCCCTCCTGTCACACTGGAATCGCACATGCGTACGACAGGGTGGCCGAAGGAGGGCGTGGGAATGACGAGCCGGGACGATCCGGGTCTGCTCGAGTGGGTCTCGTCGTATCTGGAAACGCTGCAGACCGCGAAACGGTCCCCACACACCCTGAAGGCATACCGCCTGGACCTGCACGCGGTATGCACACACCTCGGTGAGCTGCGGGAACGTCCGCCCGCCGACCTGACAGTCGGCGACATCTCGATCCGCGCGATGCGCTCGGCGTTCGCAGCGTTCGCCGCCGAGCGGCAGCCGGCCTCGGTGCGCCGCGCGTGGTCGGTGTGGAACAACTTCTGCAATTTCCTGGTCTCCGAGGGGGTGTCGGAGGGCAACCCGATGGCCTCGATCACCCAACCGAAGAAACCCCAGCACACACCGAAGTCATTCTCCCCCAGCGCGATTCACCAGCTCGTCGAGACCGTCACCGTCGAGGCCCAACGTCCGGCGGAATCGTCGCGGGAGTGGCCGCAACGCGACCTCGCGCTGATCGCGACATTGCTGCTCACCGGCATCCGCTCGGACGAGTTGATCCGCCTCGACGTGGGCAGCATTCTCGGCGGAGCGGGCACACCGGTGCTGCGGGTGCTGGGCAAGGGAGCCATCGAACGGGAGATTCCGCTCGAAGACAGCTGGACGGCCATCGTCTCGAGTTACCTCGAGGAACGGTACGCGCGGTTCCCGGCACCGCGGCGGCAGGTGCGCGGCGATCGCGACGATCCGGCCGTGTGGGAGCGCTACCCGGGAACCGATCCGTTGTTCGTGGGCAGCGACGGACAGCGCATCACCCGAGGCACCCTGCAGTACCGGGTGCGCCGCCTCTACCGGCGCGCCGGCATCGAGTCCGAACGTAAACGCGGAGCGCTGGCGCATGCGCTGCGGCACACGTTCGCGACGAGTCTGGCCGACAGCGGGGCCACCATGGTCGAGTTGCAGCAGTTGCTCGGTCATCGGTCCTTGCAGACGGTGCAGATCTATACGTCGGCGACCGGCGACGCGGTGCGGCACGCCGCGCAGCACAACCCGGTGTACGGACTGCTCGGCGACTCGGCACCCCGCCCGCACTGACCGCCCGGCGCGCCTGCGCTCCGGCGCGATCCCCCTGTGCTGCGGCTTGTCAACTGCGAGACTGGATGCAGTCCCACCCGCGTCGGAGGGCTGCCGTGGGGGTACCCATGGATAGTCGTGCCGACAACAGCGAAGGAGCATGCATGAATGTCCAATCGGGTGAGTCTCGTCATCGTGTCGTCGTCATCGGGTCCGGGTTCGGTGGATTGTTCGGTACCCAGGACCTGAAGAACGCCGACGTAGACGTCACGTTGATCGGGCGTACCACCCATCATCTGTTCCAGCCGCTCCTCTATCAGGTGGCCACGGGCATTCTGTCGGTGGGCGACATCGCGCCGGCAACGCGGATGATCTTGCGTAAGCAGAAGAACGCGCGGGTTCTGCTCGGTGACGTCGAAACGATCGACCTCGAGAACAAGACGGTGACCTCGCAACTCCTCGACCGGCGCACCGTCACCCCGTTCGACAGCCTCATCGTGGCGGCAGGTGCCGGCCAGTCGTACTTCGGTAACGATCATTTCGCCGAGTTCGCGCCCGGGATGAAGACGATCGACGATGCGCTGGAATTGCGAGGCCGCATTCTCGGCGCATTCGAGCAGGCCGAATTGTCCGACGACCCCGACGAGCGGGCGCGGTTGCTCACGTTCGTGGTGGTCGGTGCGGGACCGACCGGAGTCGAACTCGCCGGGCAGATCGCGGAACTGTCGCGGCGCACGCTCCGGGATGCCTTTCGGCACATCGACTCCACGGAAGCGCGGGTCGTCCTGCTCGACGGCGCACCGGACGTCCTTCCGGTCTACGGTGGCAAACTCAGCCGCAAGGCCCGCCAGACGCTCGAGGGCCTGGGCGTGCAGATCCAGCTCAACGCGATGGTGACCGGCGTGGACGCCGACGGGTTGACCGTCAAGGAGAAGGACGGCACCGAACGGCGCATCGAATCGCAGTGCAAGGTGTGGTCGGCAGGTGTCGCTGCCAGCCCACTCGGCAAGCAACTCGCCGAGCAGTCCGGGGCAGGCATCGACCGGGCGGGCCGGGTGGAGGTGCTGCCGGACCTCTCGTTGCCGGGATACCCGAACGTGTTCGTCGTCGGCGACATGATGTCGCTCGACAAGCTGCCCGGTCTCGCTCAGGTCGCGATGCAGGGCGGCAAGTATGCCGCGAAGCAGATCATCGCCTCGGTGGAGGAGGGACAGGATCCCGCGCAGCGTGCGCCCTTCCGGTACTTCGACAAGGGCAGCATGGCGACGATCTCACGGTTCAGTGCGGTCGCGAAGGTCGGCAAACTCGAGATCACCGGGTTCCTCGGGTGGATTGCGTGGCTGTTCGTGCATCTGCTGTACCTGGTGGGATTCTCGTCGAAGGTGTCGACCTTGCTGTCGTGGGCACAGGCGTTCTTCTCGAGCGGGCGCAACCAGATGGCGGCGACCGAGCAGCAGGTGTTCGGACGGCTCGCGATCCAGCGGTTGCGGACCGAGGAGAACGCGGCCGAGGAACGTGAGGCTGTCGCGCGACGCGAAGCGGGATGATCCTCCGGGCGTCACACGCGTCGTTGCTTTACGGGGTGACGAGTCCGCTCCGGTAGGCGATGACCACCAGTTGTGCGCGGTCACGGGCGCCGAGTTTCGCCATGGCATGACTGACGTGGGTGCGGGCGGTGGCCGGGCTGAGAAACAGGGCAGCACCGATCTCCTGGTTGCTCAGACCCTCCCCGACCAGTGCGAGAACCTCGCGCTCGCGTTCGGTGAGGACGGAGAGCCGATCTTCCCCGGCCCTGTCCGCCGCCTGCCGGGTGGTGAACCGGCCGATGAGGCGGCGGGTGATGCGCGGTGCCAGCAGCGCGTCGCCAGCCTCGATCACGCGGATGGCATGCAGGAGTTCGGCCGGACCGGCGTCCTTGAGCAGGAAACCGCTGGCACCGGCCTGTAAGCCCTCGAACACGTAGGCGTCGGTGTCGTAGGTCGTCAGGATGAGTATGCGTACATGTCCCAGGCCGGCGGTAGTGATTTCCCGGGTCGCTTCGATGCCGTCCAGGTTAGGCATGCGGATGTCCATGAGGACGACGTCCGGCCGCAGCGCATAGGCCTTCGCTACCGCTTCGGTGCCGGTGGTGGCCTCCCCGACCACCGTGATGTCGTCCTCGGTGTCGAGGAGGAGCCGGAACCCGGACCGCACCAATTGCTCGTCGTCGGCGAGCAGCACCTTGATTGTGCCGTCGCCGGAGGTGTCTTCCTCGCCGGTCATGTGGCCGCCGTTTCGGTCGAAGTCAGCGGAAGCCACGCGGTGACAGCGAAACCGCCGTCCGGACGGGGACCCGCGTCGAGGTGCCCTCCCAGGAGCCGGCAGCGTTCCCGCATCCCGGCGAGGCCGTACCCGCGTCTGTTCTGCTGCTGCTCCGGACGGTCACTCTCCCGGCGCGTGGTCGAGAGCGGCGAGACCGCGGGGGTGGCCGAGAGTGCTCGGCCTTCGTCGACGACGCGCACTTCCACGGTGTCTGCGCCGTAGGTGACGGTGATCGTCACGCGGGTCGCTCCGACGTGACGGATCACGTTCGTGATCGATTCCTGCAGGATCCGGTACACGGCGGTTCCGACCGCAGCGGGTACCGGCTGCGGAGGCGACGGCGCATCGACGGATAGATCGAGGCCTGCGTCGCGCGCCAGGTCGGTGAGGTCCTGGACCTGTGCCAGTCCAGGGTTCGGGGCCCGCCCGTCGGTGTCTCCCCCGCCGGCAGTTCTGTCGTCTCCGAAGTTGTCGTCTCGGAGTACTTCGAGGATTGCGCGCATCTCCGCCAGTGCCCGCGCGCTGGTCTGCTCGATCACCTCGAGGGTTTCGCGGGCGCGCTCGGGTCGTTTGTCGAATACATGTGCGGTGACACCGGATTGGACGTTGATGACGGCGATGGCGTGCGCCACGGTGTCGTGTACCTCGCGTGCGATCCGCAGCCGTTCCGCGTCGACCCGGGCGCGGGCTTCCTCGTCACGGGTGCGTTCCGCCACCACGGCGCGTTCGAGTGCCTGCGCGGCGATCTGATTTCTCGCTCGCACGCTTTCACCGAGAGCGGCGCTCATGACCGACGCGCCGATGCGGAAGTAGACCCAGCCGATGGCGGCGGGTGGCTCGATGTCGGCCGCGGCGATGAGCCACGCCGCGGACAGAACCACGATGCCCACGGCGGCCAGCCGGAGTGTGCGGTGTCCGTCGCCGTGCGCGGTGAGGGTGTAGAGGGCGACGAACAGGGCGAGCCACCCGGGCCCGTCCGGGAAATCGAGGCCGTAGTACACGACGCTGCTGAACGCGGTGATCGCGAACACGGCGACCGGCCAGGCGCGGCGCACGACGAGGGCCGCGCCGGGGACTATCAACAGGAGGTAGCCGAGGTTCCCGAGGTCGGACAGGGGACGCAGCACGATTTCGGGCTGCCCGCTGTTGCGCACCACGGTGCCCTGAACCTGCATGACGGTGATGAACAGCGCCAACAGCAGGTCCTGAACGCGGGTAGGCAGGCGGAACGACGCAGCGCGATCCTGCATGCAGTGATCATAGGTTTCCCGCGCCCGCAGCACCCGGGGTCTGCGGCTCGGTCGCCTACGTCGGCGGTTGCGGATCGATGCGCGCGGCATACGCCCGATGCCGTAGTCGCCGACGCCCGTCGGCCGATGACCTGCCGGCCTCGGGGCACGACGATCGAAGGTGCCCCATCTCGACGGGATACCCGTCCGACCGAAAGGATCGTCATGTCCGTATTCGAGGTTTCTGTTGCCCCGCTTCCGGATCCCACCTCCATCGTTGCCGCCGGTTACGAACTCGGCGTCGGGCGGGCGGTACCCACCACCGCAGCCGTGCTCGCGCTGGTCGGCGTGGTCGCCGGCGCGGTGGCCCTGAGGCGTTCCCGCCGCTCCGGAACACCTCCCAGCCTCTCGTGGATCGTCGTGGCGTTGGCGACGGGAGCGATCGGTGTGATTGTCGGTGGGATGCACGGCGCGAACGCCGCCGGTGGTCCCGATACCGGCAACGGGGTCGTCGGCGCATTGTTCGCCGTGGTGCTGGGAGTCGTCGCCGTCGTGTTGGGCGGTCTGAGTCTGGCCCGCTACCGCCGCGCCGAGCGTGCCGCACCGGCGCTGTCCGAGTCGTGACGTCGCCGCATGCCGACCTCGGCGCTCCCGTGTCGGACCTGCTCGCGAGTTCTTACGACGTGGTGAGATCGCGGTGGCGGAACAGCATCACGCCACCCGCACCGAGAGCCACGGCAATCAACGAGAGCGCGACCAGCGGACCGGCCGTGACCGACGCGGCCGGGACCGCCGGCACATGCGTGAACGGCGACACGTCCCGGGCGGTGTCGGGCACCCCGAGGAGCGGACCGAACAATCCGACGACGAGGCAGAAGGCGAGCAGTGCCCAGGACAGTCCGGACGACCAGGCAGGCACTCCCCCGATGAACAGCACCACTGCGGCGGCGACCACCAGGATTGCGGGTACGAAGACCAGCGCCGCCCCGGTCAGCCGCCCGACCTGTCCGAACACATCCCCGACTATCACGCCGTGGGCCAGACCCATCGCCGCTCCGGTAAGCGCTTGCAGGGCCACGATCCCTGCGGTGACGACACCCACGTGCGCGAGCATCCATCGGGGCCGGGAGAGCGCGGTGGCGAGAACGGGTTCGAGCCGTCCTGCGGTTTCCTCGCTGCGCATCCGCAGCAGCGCCTGGACGGCGTAGCCCGCGACCGCGATTGCGATCATCGCGAAGATCGCCGCGAAGTAGGCGTCGATCAGATCGGTGACACCGCCGCCCAGGTCGGTGAGCACATCACTGCCCTGCTCGCCGTCGCCGAGGAGGTCGTCGACCTGGTCGGCGATCACGCCGTACACCAGGGACAGGACGACGATCCCGAAGGCCCACCAGAACCAGATCGTGCGCTGCATCCGCCACGCCGATCCGAGCGCTGTGGGTAGTGCCCGGGACGCGCGGGGCGGGCCGGGCCGGGTCGGTACCAGCCCGGACCCGATGTCGCGGCGCCCGGTGAGCGCGACGGCGACGGCGCAGAGGACCAGCGAGAACACGATCGGCAGTGCCAAGACCCACCAGTCGTCGGTGTCGTACGGCCGCATCTGCTCGGCCCAGCCGATCGGCGAAAGCCACGTGGGCCATCCGCTTTCCACGCGGGTGCCGTCACCGGTGACCGTTCCGGTCATGTCACCCACCGCACGCAGCAGGAACGCCACGCCGAGGGCGGCACCGGCCAGCCCGTTGGCGGTGCGGGCGCTGTCGGTGACCTGCGCGGTGACTGCGGCGACCGCGGCGAAGGCGATACCGGCGGCCGCGACGCTCGCACCGAGCGCTATCGATCCACCCGCCGGTAATCCCTGCATCGTCAGCACGGCCGCACTGAGAACACCGAGCGTGAGGTTGGCACCCACGGCGACGAGCAGCGCGGCGGCGAGCAGCGCCCGGCGTCCGACGACCGCTGCCCCGATGAGTTCGGCCGCGCCGGTTTCCTCGTTCTGGCGGGTGTGCCGCACCACCAGCAGTGTGGTCATCAGCGCGGCGGCCAGCGCCAGCGGCATGACGATCTGGCTGGCGACTACAGCGCCCATGCTGTAGCCGGACACAAGGCCGTTGACGGCGAGCGTCACCGGGGACGCCGCGGACGCGGCAGCGAAACCCCGCAATTCGGCGACGGTGGGATACAGCCCCGCCACACTGGTTGCGGAGAACGCGAGGATCGCGGTGAGGGCGAGCAGCCACACCGGTAACCGGATGCGGTCGCGCCGCAACGCGAGTCGGACGAGCCGCCCGGTACCGGCGAATCGTTCGGCCCCGGTCGTCGGGGCCGCGGCGGCCGCCGTCGTCATCGCGGAGACATTCCTGGTTCGGCCCGCCGGTGGCGCTCGTTCTCGCGGACCCGTTCGTCACCGTAATGACGCAGGAACAGTTCCTCGAGGGTGGGTGGAGTGGACGTCAGCGAGGTGATCCCGAAGGTCAGCAGGTGGCGCAGCACCGCGTCGAGTGCGGTGGTGTCGACTTCGCAGCGGGTGTGCACACCGTCGATACGGACATCGTGCACTCCGTCCAGTTCGGGCAGTCCGGTGACGGGACGGGCGGTTTCGGCGGTGATCGAGGTGCGGGTGAGGTGCCGTAGCTGGGTGAGGGTTCCGGTCTCGACGGTGCGGCCCTCCCGGATGATGCTGACCCGATCGCAGACCGCTTCGACCTCTGCGAGCAGGTGGCTCGACAACAGCACCGTCTTCCCGGCGGCGGACATCTCACCGAGGCAGTCCTGAAACACCGATTCCATCAGTGGGTCCAGTCCGGAGGTGGGTTCGTCGAGGATGTAGAACTCGACGTCCGACGCGAACGCGGCAACAAGCGCGACTTTCTGACGGTTGCCTTTGGAGTAGGTGCGGGCTTTCTTCGTCGGGTCGAGTTCGAAGCGGTCGAGAAGGTCCGCGCGGCGGTTCTCGTCCAGTCCGCCCCGTAACCCGGCGAGCAGATCGATCGCCTCGCCGCCGGTGAGGGTGGGCCACAGGTTCACGTCGCCGGGCACGTAGGCGAGGCGCCGGTGCAACGACACCGAGTCACGCCACGGATCGCCACCGAGCAATCGGACCTGTCCCGAATCGGCGCGCAACAGTCCGAGCAGCACGCGGATGGCCGTCGATTTACCGGAGCCGTTGGGGCCGAGAAATCCGTGGATCTCGCCCGCTTCGACGGTCAGGTCGAGGCCGTCGAGGGCCCGGGTCGGACCGAACGTCTTGACCAAGTGCTCGATCGCGACCACCGTCATGGGGGCATGGTACGCCGGGCCGCTGGGGGTCTGCGCGATATGAACAATCGTGACCGCGTGCAGATCCCTGAGCCGACCGACGCCCTGATGTGGGTGTCGGAGGGCCGTGGATAGGGTGCCGGAATGACCACTGCCGACGCAGCGCACCGTTCGCCATCCACCATCTGCCTGGACGGCAGGGTGTTTGCCGGTGTCAGCAACTCACCCACCGGGCAGGTCAGTGGCGCGACCCGCTTTCGCTACCACCAGGACGACGCTGTTGTCTGGGCCGAATACGAGGGCGGAGAGGTGGCGCGTGGTTTCCTCGTCGGAACGCGTGCGGGCGAGCGGTTGCACTTCCGCTATGTCCACCTCGGTGTCGACGGCATCACCGCGAGTGGAGTCTGCGACAGCCGGATCGAACTGCTCGGTGACGGCCGCGTACGTCTTCACGAGAGCTGGGCGTGGGAATCGCGTCCGGAAGCGGGCACAAGCGTGGTCGAGGAGATCGACTGACCGGGCTCTACTGGATCGCGGAGTGTCGCGCGACCTCGACGCCGAGGTCGCCGACCCGGACGTCAGGCTCCGCCGAAGACCTGCTCGGCAACGGTGATCGCGCTGACCCCGTTCGGCCAGCCGGCGTAAAACGCCAAGTGGAGGATGGCTTCTTTGACTTCTTCCTCGACGACGGTACGAGCGGTACTCGCGCTCAGGGAGTCCCTTGCACTATCTCCTCCGGCGGGACTCCACATCTGTACAGGACGTGGTGTCCGTGAACGGTGACAAGGGAAGTGCCGAGCAATGAGGAGACGGGCGCCGACCTTCCACAGCTGCTGGGTGCGGCCACGATGCACGGGGTGCCGATCGCGGTGAGGACTCTTTCGCGGGTGGCGCGGATGAAGTCCCCTGCGGCAACCGCAAGCTCAAAGATGAGCGTCGGGCGCCCACCCTTGTCGATATGCAGGCCGCCCTGCTGTGCTCGCCATCCCGAAGCGAGCAGCACTACGTCGACTTGCCTACCGGATGGACGAGAACAGCGTTCGCGGACACCAGCCCGGTGGTGTGGGTCCGAGTTCGAAAAGGACGAGGCACCACCGGTATTGCGGAATCGAGCGTTAAGCGCGACAAAAGAGGACACAGCACGGTGTCGGAATTGCGTCGGGTCGGTCTCGACCTCCCGACGTGTTAACGCCGGCCGGAGTCCCTGCGACACCTCATACGTCGGGGTACCCCATCCATTCGGTCATCGAATTGAGGCACCCACCATGCGAAAAGCAACTCCTCTGCACCCCTCGTCGGGCAGTTTCCCCACGGTCACAGAGTCCCCCTCGTCGACGGCTACGGCTACGGCGGAGCCGGTCCCGTCTCCCTCCCAACAGAACGCAGTACCCGGAACGACTACCAAGATAGGACCGGTGACCGGGCCGAACACGTCGTCGACGCAGTACGGTGTCGGCGGTACAGACTTGGGCATAGCCCGCAGCCTCCCCAACGGAAGCCAGGCTGTCGTCCTGGGTGACACCTTCGACCAGGCCGGCGTCGGTGGCCCCGGGTGGCGGTCTCCGGTGATGCTCCTCACGAACGAGAAGACCCCGGCGGCGTACGCGAACGGTCTGACGTTCCATGGGGCCATCGGCGGCTCGTACGCCCGCCAGTTGTGGCCGTACACCCACGACAGGGCCCCGTGGACCAATGGCGGCTTCGCCACGGTCCTGCCTTCGGACCTCCTCGTCATCGGCTCCCGCATCTACTTGTTCGTGACGATCTGCCGGTCCCTCTCGGAGGTCCTGTGGACGGAGATTCAGTATTCCGACGACAACGGCCAGACCTGGGTTCACGCGGGTCCCGCCGGACAGCGCGAGTGGCATCACGAGGGTGCTTTCCAGATGGGCATCACCTGGGAAATGGGGACCGATGGCTGGGTCTACATCATGGGCAACAAGTGGTTGGTGGACGGCGGCTCCAACGTCCATCTGTACCGCTGCCGCCCCAACGAGGTGGCGGACCGCTCCAAGTGGTCCGGCTGGGGGTGGAACGGCACGGACTGGGGATGGAACCGGGGATGCTCGGACATCTTCCCGGCGGGGACCAAGGTCCGGGAGATGAATCTCCGCCTGGTCCAGGGCCAATGGCTGCTCACCTATACCCAGACCGCACCGGACATCCGCGTCAACGTGAAGGGCCTTCGCAACGGGCCGACGTCCCATATCGGGGAGGCTCCGACCACGACCGTGGTCCGTCACGTGCCGCACGACCAGGAGCACCTGGACCGGAACAACACTCTCGCCCAATGCTACGGAGGGTACGTCCTCGCCGGCTCCACGCTGGACGAGCTCTATGTTCTGGTCTCCCAGTGGGATACTCGCGACAACTGGCCGTACCAGATCAATCTCTACCGGCACACGGTCCACGCCGATATCCCGCGTCCCGCACCGGTACCGACGCTCGATGAGGTCGTGGACGAGAACTATCTCCTGTCGCGAGCCGTCCTGGCCAAGGTGGGCGGGAACGTTTCGGATCTCCCCACCACTCCGGCGGCGGAGACATTCGACGCGGCGAGGCACACCAACACGGCGTTGTGGCGTGTCGCCGGCGCCGTGGGCGCAAACACGGCAGGAATCTGACATGACCCCACCTCCTGCCGCCTGCGGCCTTCTCCGCAGTCGGCGGCGGGAGGTGGGATCTCCCTTGCCCCAGGGGTGACGGGTTCGGACCGGGCAACGCAGGCGGCGTCGCACCGACCGCGCCTGTGAGGCAAACGTCCGCTCGGAGCACCACTCCTGGTCCGCTACAGAAGTCGGCATATCGGCAACCTCGGGCGGATTCACTCTCGGCGCTTACCGACGATTGCCGTGACGTCCGGCCCCGGTGCAGATCCCCGCCAACCGTTGGTTACACGCGAACGCGGGTGGGGGCACTCCGATCTGGCTATCTTCGACACTATTGCTTCCGGAACCTGGTGGTTATCAGGGGCGCCGAAGGGACGGCAGCACATGAGGGTTCTGGTTCTCGGGGGTACGACATTCATCGGCCGGCGCATCGTGGAAAGACTCCACGAGCGCGGCGATCGGGTGCTGGTTGTCCATCGCGGACACCACGAGCCGTCCCCCTGGGTGGCGGTCGATCACCTACGGGTCGATCGCCTCACCCTGGGTCGTCACGCCGACGATGTTCGCCGGTTCGGTCCGGACGCCGTAGTCGACACCTATGCACTGACAGCCGACCACGTCGATGCCGTCCTGCCGGTGGTGCCCACGGTGCCGACGGTGGTGCTGTCCAGCGTGGACGTATACCAGGCGTTCACGGGTTTCAACTTGGGGCGTTGCGAATCCGCGGTGCCTCTGACCGAGGACTCCGAATTGCGCCGGGAGCGCTATCCCTACCGCGGGGCCCAGATGCCGGGGATCCCGGACGCCTACGACAAGCTCGATGTCGAGGAGCGGTGGCTCCCGCGAGGTGCCGTGGTGTTGCGTCTGCCCATGGTCTACGGACCACACGATCCGCAGCGCCGGGAGGAACCGGTGCTGCGCCGTATCCGTGCCGGACGGCAGCACATCCCGGTCGGCGCCGGAAACCTGCTGTGGACCCGCGTCCACGTCGATGACGTCGCCACGGGCGTACTGTCCGCTCTCGATACCCGGGCCGCGGACGGCATGGCGGTGAATCTGGGCGAGCCCACGACGGTGCCGATGGTCGCGTGGCTGGAACAGATCATCGAGGCAGCCGGCTCCATGCTGGAGCCGGTACGGGTACCGGAGTCGGTACTGCCCGCCGATCTGGCGATCATGGGAGCACCGGCGCAGCATCTCCTTGCATCGGTGAGCCGGGCAGAGAAGCTTCTCGGCTGGTGTCCTGGTGATCCACAGCACCGGGTGGCCGAATCGGTGCGGTGGCACCTCGACAATCCGCCGGCGAGCAGTTGGTTCGCCGAGGACTCACGGGTGGACGAGGATGCGCTCGGCTCCGTCTGACCCGTCGACGCCACTCACGACGGCCGCAGGTGCTCGATCGTGAAGCCGTGCTGCTCGACGAGCCGTCGGGCGATCAAGGAACGGTGACATGCCTCGGGATCGCGTTCGACGCAGAACAATGCGGCTGCTCCCGCGCTCGGCAGCACCGACACAATCGCCTCGAGGTCGGCCGGATCGAGGATCTCGGCGGTGTAGCGGCTGACGTAACCGGTGGCGAGTTCGCGCCGGGTGCGTTTGCCGACACCTTGAAGGGCGTCCTCGGCGTACTGAAGCTCACGCAACTCCGTTGTCGGTGCCAGTTCGAGGTGGTGCCGGTATGCAATGCCGCTCGCGGCGAGCGAGGTCTGCAAGCGATGCGAATTCGCCCAGGCGTAGTCGGGTCCGCGGACGCCGCGACGCTGACGCACGTCGAGCAGCATGCTCACCTCTGCTCGTCGCAGTCGTTCCAGGAACGACGTCACGTCGAAGCCGTAGACGCCGATCGTGCTCAGACCCGGCACCAGCAGTCACCCCTCTCGGTTGCTGCCGGCGCCGTCGGTGCCATGGACTCTCGTGCAGAGGACCGTTCGCTCGATTGTCACTTCGGCTCCATTCGGATCCTGCGGGGCGCGTCCTGTCCCGCGACGCGCCGGTGCGGCGTCGCGTCATGGAGCCTTCCGCTGAATCACGACACCTTGTGTCAGGTATTCGGTAACGTCCGGGTGTGTGCGGGCCGACCGGCTGGTGTCTCTGGTGCTGTTGCTGCGTCAGCGCGGCCGGCTGACAGCCGATGTCCTTGCCGGTGAACTCGAGGTCTCGGTGCGCACCGTCCTTCGCGACATCGAGGCGCTCTCCACAGCGGGTGTCCCCGTGTACTCCGAACGGGGTCGGCACGGTGGGTTCTCATTGCTCCCCGGGTTCAGGACCCAGCTCACCGGGCTGAACCACGACGAAGCGCTGTCTCTGCTCGCCGCCGGTTCCGGGTCGGGCGAGCCGGTCTTCGGACTCGGAACCGCTCGCGCGTCAGCCCTGCGGAAGGTCGTCGACGCACTCCCCGAAAGCCATCGGATCGCCGCGAACAATGCCGCCCAACGCTTGCTCGTCGACCCCGAGACCGACCTCCTCTCCCGCCGCTCGACCCGGGACGAGGTGCCGGACCCCATCCTGACCGCGGTCCGGAATGCGGTCCTCGGCGGACGCAAGCTGCGCATCCGCTACGCGCCCACGGGCCGGCCGCCGCAGTGGTACACCCTGGACCCGATCGGTCTGGTCACGGTGCGAGACAAGGGCTACCTGCTGGGCACCGACTTCGGCACCGACAGGACCCTGCGGATATCTCGGATCGTCGCCGCGCACGAACTGCCCGAACCAGCGGAGCGTCCGGATCGGATCGACCTGGCACGCATCTGGGCACAACGCTGCGCGCAGTTCCTGTCCGAGGACCACATCACCGTCGATGTACGAGTCGACGCGGCGCGACGAGATGACCTGCTGGACATGGCAGAAGCCGTCCGCACCGAGGAACCCGAAGCCGACGGCCGGTTGCGCCTGGAAGTCACGTTTCAAGACCTCCGGCACGCGGAGTGGGCGCTGTGGCAACTCGGCACCCAGGCCGAGGCACTCACACCGCCGGAACTTCGCGCCTCCTTGCGCAGCCGGGCGCAGACGGTCGCGGAGCGCTACCGAGAGCCTTTGTGACTCGAATCCTGGTGCCACATGGGTTTCTCCGGCGGTCAGCTGCCGAGATGCGCGGCGTCGGTGATGTTCGCGAGTCGCACCTGTCCCTGGGCAACGAGGCGGTCCTGCTCGTCGGTGATGGTCACCTTCCAGAGCTGCTGGGTGCGGCCGCGGTGCACGGGGGTGCCGATCGCGGTGAGAACACCTTCGCGGGTGGCACGGAGAAAATCGGTGTTGTTGTTGACTCCGACGACGGTGCCGCGGTCGCCGAACCATGCGGAGCCACCCACGCTCGCGAGTGTCTCGATCACCGCGCAGTACACACCACCGTGCACGATGCCGAACGGCTGGTGCTGGTTCGGGGTCACCGTCCAGCGCGCCGCCACCCGATCGGGGCCGATCTCGAGGAATTCGAGGCCGAGGGCGGCGCCGAACCCGTTGGCGTTGAGCGCCGTGGCGGCGGCCGGGTCGTGCAGCGAGGTGGGGTCGAGCCGGGGCTGGTCGGTCATGCGGTCTCTCCGTTGCGTGCGGGGCCGCGTCCGGTGGATCCGGGCGCCGGTGGCCACCGAACGATGGTAGGGCATCGCGGTTTTCGGTCACGTCGCGTGTTTCGGTTGCGCGGTGCGTCTCGCCGGCACCCACCCCCTGGCGTACACACAACTGGATACACAGAACGGCGGGTCCCACGATTGCTCGTGGGACCCGCCGTCGGGATGGACCCGGGAATCACTGCAGCCCTCAGGACTCCGGCGCGGTCCGTTACTGCGCGAACATCACCACTATAGGGAAGCCTGCCCTTATTTCACAAGACCTCGGACCGGAAACCCGGCGGCGACGAACGCGTCGAGGAGAATCTGGCCCCGGCGGGCGGCGACCCGCCGGGATCCGCCGCCGAGGATCGGGAGTTGTGCCGCACCGGTTACCACGGATCGTCCCACCATGGCCCAGAATCGCGGGCCGTCGAGAGGTGCACAGCGGCGCACGGCGGCGTGGACCGCGGTCAGGGCGGTGACGGCGCGATGCGCCGTCCACACGGCCATCGCCTCCTCGCACGGCAGCACCACCACGTCGTCGGACCTGGCGGCGCGATCGTCCGGCAGGACCCGCAGCGTGTCGTCGGCGACACCCGCCCAGTCGATGCAGCCGTCGCTGTCCTGGTGCAGCCACAGATTGTCGAGTCCCGGATCCCACACGCGGCCTTCCAGTACATACGGGGCGAGCACGCGTCCGGTCACCGCGTGGATGAGCGCGGCGGCAACTTGCTCTGCAGCGATGCGGGGATCCTCGACGTCTTCGAGCGCCCGGGCATAGAGCAACTCGATGCGGTGCATGCGCTCCATGCCCCCGAGGTACCACCAGCGTCGCCGCGGTTCCTCGTCCACGCACGCCACCGCGTACACGCGCGGCGTTCCCGGAGCGAGTGATTCCAGTCGCCGGCGCGTGTCGTCGAACGCGCGGACGGGGGTGGGAGCGGCCGCGGGTGACGGCAGCAGCAGAGTCGTCATCCGACCTCCTGATCGACGGGCCCGTTACTTAGGTAAGGCTAACCATTACAGTCTGGGCCGGAGTGCGCAACCCCCCACGTTCCCGTTACCCCGGGCACCCCTCCCGCCGTCACATAGGATTCCGTAACCTAACTCCTAGATCCGCAGTCCCACTCGCGATCCCTCCCGAGGAGCACCCCGCGCACGTGACCACCACCCCCCACCGCGACGCCGCCCCACCGGCGTCCACCCCGACCGCCCCGCCCACCACGGGGCGTCGCGTCGCCGCCGAACTCCTCGACCTCGCACTCGTCGCCCTCCCCCTCGCCATCGGCGCCCTGGTGGTCGACACCCTCGGCGACGCACACGGCGGCGGGCAGGCCGACCGCATCGTCTTCGGCACCGCAGCCGTCCTCATCGCCGGGACGGTGCTGTGGTGGAACCGCGGTCTGCGCGAAGGCCGCACCGGACAGAGCCTGGGCAAACAGTGGCTCGGACTGGTCACCCGCGACACCCTCACCGCCGCACCGGTCGGCGCCCGGGCCGCACTCCTACGGCGCGGCACCGAAACCGTCACCGTCAAGGCCGCTGTCCACGACGGCTTCGCACCCCGACCGGCCGACACCAGCCTCCCCGCGATGCGCCGCCGACGACTCCTCGGTCTCGCCGTGCTGGCAGTTCTCCTGGTGCTCGTCGTGCTCGCCAGCATCGCCGTCGGAGCGCGGCCCATGTCCTTCGCCGAGGTGTACCACGCGATCGCCGTCAACGACGGCACCGAAACCGACCTGATCGTGCACTCGCTGCGCATCCCCCGCACCTTGCTCGCCCTGATCGTCGGCATCGCGCTCGGCGTCGCCGGCGCCCTCATTCAAGGCCACACCCGCAATCCCCTTGCCGACGCCGGCCTGCTCGGCATCAACGCCGGCGCCGCCTTCATGGTCGTGCTCGCGATCTACCTGTTCGGGGTGACCACCCCCGCCCAATACCTGTGGTTCGCCTTCGCCGGCTCCTTGCTCTCGAGCATCGTCGTGTTCGGGTTCGCCTCCGTCGGCAACGGCCGCTCGAGCCCCCTGAGCCTCGCCCTCGCCGGCGCCGCCGTCGCCTTCTTCCTGCAGGCGATGATCCAGACCATCGTGCTGCTCGACCAGACCAGCCTCGACGGCTACCGATTCTGGGTGGTCGGCTCCGTCGCCGGACGCGGCATGGACGTGCTCTGGCAGGTCCTGCCCTTCCTGATCGCCGGTCTCGTCGTCGCCATCGCCGGGACACCGTCGCTCAACGTGCTCAGCCTCGGCGACGACGTCGCCCGTTCGCTCGGCACCAACATCGTCCTCACCCGCGTCGTCGGCATCGGCGCCATCACCGTTCTCACCGGTGCGGCCACCGCAGCCTGCGGCCCGATCGCCTTCGTCGGCCTGATCGTCCCGCACATCGCCCGCGCGATCACCGGCCCCGACTATCGCTGGCTGCTGCCCTACGCAGGACTGCTCGGAGGCGTCCTGCTCGTACTCGCCGACGTGATCGGGCGCATCGTGGTGCGCCCCGGCGAACTGCAGGTCGGGATCGTGCTCGCACTCATCGGCGCGCCGTTCTTCATCGCCCTGGTGCGACGGCGGAAGCTGGTGGCCCTGTGACCACCACGCCCGGCACCGAGACCCCCACGTCCCCCGCACCCCCGGTCGACGGCGCGCGGCGCCGCTCCCCGATCCAGATCTCCACCGCCGTGCCCGGCCGGCACGCATTCCGCATCGGACCGTTCTCGGTGGTCTGGCGCGGCCGCATGGTGCTGGTGTGCGCCCTGATCGCCGTCGCCACCTTCCTGCTCACCTGCGTGTCGCTCGGACGTGGCGACTACCCGATGTCGGTTCCCCAGGTCATCGAGGTGCTCTTCGGCGGCGGCGCACGCCTCGACCGATTCATCGTCTTCGACCTGCGACTCCCCCGGGCGGTCGGCGCGATCGTCGTCGGCGCCGCCCTCGCCGTCGCCGGCGCGATCACCCAGTCGCTGTCCCGTAACGCCCTCGCCAGCCCCGACATCCTCGGTATCACCGCCGGTGCCGGCGCCGCCGCGGTCGCCCTGATCGTCCTCACCGGCGGCGGCTCCGTCGTCGGCATCCTCGCCACCCTCGGGTTGCCGCTGGCCGCCCTCGCCGGTGCCCTGCTCACCGCTGCGGTCATCTACCTGCTCGCCTGGCGCAACGGTGTCGAAGGGTTCCGGCTCGTCCTCATCGGCATCGGCATCAACGCGATGCTGCTCGCCCTCACCAACTGGATGCTGGTCTCCGCCGACATCAACGACGTCTCCCGCGCTCAGGTGTGGCTCACCGGATCACTCAACGGCGTCTCCTGGAACCAGGTGGCCCCGGCCGCCCTGGTTCTGCTCGTCCTCGGCGCGTGGGCCACCGTCTCCTCGTTCACCGTCGGTGCGCTGCGCCTCGGCGACGACACCGCCCGCTCCCTCGGGGTGCCGCTGCAAACACAGCAGGCCCTGCTGCTGATCACCGCCTGCACCCTCGCCGCGGTCGCCACCGCCGCAGCCGGACCCGTCGGGTTCGTCGCGCTCGCCGCCCCCCAGATCGCAGTCCGTCTGGTCAAGTCCGCGGGGCCGCCGATCATCGCGTCCGCACTGACCGGGGCGCTGCTCGTCGTCGGCGCCGACCTCATCGCCCGTACGATCCTGCCGGTGCCACTGCCCGTCGGTCTCGTCACCTCCGCGCTCGGCGGCCCGTTCCTGCTGTACTTGCTCGTGCGCTCCAACCGGAAGGTCTCCGCGTGACCGACACCCACACCCCCGCCGCCTCGGACACCGAACACCCCGAGGCCGCCCCGGCGACCCGTCTGGTCGCCGAACACATCGGGCTCGGCTACGGGGATCGGCTGATCATCGACGACCTCGACCTGGAGATCCCCACCGGCGTCATCACCACCATCATCGGACCCAACGGCTGCGGCAAATCGACCCTGCTGCGGTCGCTGAGCCGACTGCTCAAGCCCCGCACCGGGCAGATCCTGCTGGACGGCCACAACATCACCACGATGCGCACCCGCGACGT
This sequence comes from Rhodococcus sp. NPDC058639, assembly GCF_042717545.1. Lineage (NCBI taxonomy): Bacteria > Bacillati > Actinomycetota > Actinomycetes > Mycobacteriales > Nocardiaceae > Rhodococcus > Rhodococcus sp. NPDC058639. Next base: position 49,148 of record NZ_JBHXRF010000004.1, on the reverse strand, counting down.
CGCCCGCGTCCTCGGGATGCTGCCGCAGGCTCCTCTCGCCCCCGAAGGACTGACCGTCGCCGACCTCGTCGCCCGCGGCCGGCACCCCCACCAGTCCTGGCTGCGCCAATGGTCCTCCGACGACGAAGGGGAAGTCGCCGCCGCGCTCGCCCGCACCGGTATCGCCGACCTCGCCGACCGGCCGGTCGACGAACTGTCCGGCGGTCAGCGCCAACGCGCCTGGATCTCCATGGCCCTGGCGCAGGGCACCGACATCCTGCTGCTCGACGAACCGACCACCTACCTCGACCTCGCGCACTCGGTGGAAGTGCTCGACCTCGTCGACCGGTTGCACAGCGAACTCGGCCGCACCGTCGTGATGGTCCTGCACGACCTCAACCTCGCCGTCCGCTACAGCGACCACCTCGTGGTGATGAAGGACGGCCGCATCGTGCGCTCCGGTCCGCCCTCGGAGGTGATCTCCGCCGAACTGCTCGCCGAGGTGTTCGACCTCGACGCTTCGGTGATCGAGGATCCGGTGTCCGGCCGACCGCTGATCATCCCGATCGGCACCCGGCACGTCTACGGGGCAGTCGGGGGTCCCGTGGCCCCGGACCACACCCCCGGAACCACCGAAACTCCCTGATCACAGCCCTGCCAAGGCTACGACCCGGGGTAGTACGCACAAACGTCGGAGAAATCCGTAGAATCGGATCATGGCAGCACTAGGCGAACTCGAGCGAGCAGTGATGGACCACCTGTGGTCCTCCACCGAACCCCAGACGGTCCGGCAGGTCCACGAAGCCCTGTCCACCCGCCGCAACCTGGCGTACACCACCGTCATGACGGTGCTGCAACGGCTCGCGAAGAAAAACCTGGTGGTGCAGCAGCGCGACGACCGCGCCCACCGCTACATGCCCGTCCACGGCCGCGACGAACTCGTCGCCAATCTCATGGTCGACGCCCTCGATCAAGCCGACGAAACCGCCGGCCGCGCCGCCGCCCTCGTCCACTTCGTCGGCCGCGTCGGCGCCGACGAAGCCGAAGCACTGCGCGCCGCACTCGCCGAACTCGAAGCCCAGCACTCGGGCACCACCACCACGCTGGGCGAACACGGCTCCGGGCGCGCGAGCTGACACACTCGATGCCATGAACGCCCCCACAGCGCTGTTCTTCGGGATACTCGCGCTGCTTCTCGCGGGTCCGGTGCCCGGGCTCCTCGCCCGCGCCACCTGGCCGCACCGCAACCCACGTGCGGCGCTCGTGCTCTGGCAGGCGATCGCGCTGGCCGCGGTCCTGTCCGCGTTCAGCTCCGGTCTGGCCATCGCCAGCCGGCTCCTCGTCCCCGGTGCCGACGGCCGGCCCACCACCGAACCGCTCCGCGAGATCGAAGCCCTCGGTGTGCCGCTGTGGCTGACCTACATGGCGGTGCTGGCCCTGACCCTGCTCATCGGTGCGCGCCTGATCTACTCCGTGCTGCGGGTCGCGGTCCGTACCCGCCGTCGCCGGTCCCGGCACCGCATGCTCGTCGACCTTCTCGACAACCGCGACAGCCGCGAGGTCGTCCGACGCCACCCGCACGTCCGGATCCTCGACTCCGCCGACCCCATCGCGTACTGCCTTCCCGGCCTGCGCCACCGCGTGGTGCTCAGCGCCGGCACGCTCGACAATCTCAGCGACGCCGAACTCCGCGCGATCCTCTGCCACGAGCACTCGCACCTGCGGGCCCGGCACGACCTCGTCCTCGAGGCGTTCACCGCCGTGTACGAAGCATTCCCCCGCTGGGTGCGGTCCCGCTCCGCCCTCGGCTCGGTGCAGACACTCGTGGAGATGCTCGCCGACGACTCCGCAGTCCGCGTGACCGGGCCGACACCCCTCGCCCGGGCACTGGTCGCGTGCGCCGGCACTTCCACCCCGAAAGGTGCCTTGGCCGCCGGGGGACCCAGCACCGTGCTACGGGTGCGGCGCCTCGCCGATCCGGGACCCGACCTGCGTATCTCCGCCGGCGCCTACATCGCCGCCGCTGCGATCCTCGTGGTGCCCACCGTTGCCGTCGCCGTACCGTGGCTCACCGAGCTGAGCCGCCTGCTCGCGCACTGAGCCCGCGCCGATTTCGATCCCACCCCGTTTCGGGGGAAGCTGTACCCATGACCGTCGAACACACCGCGACACCCCAAGCCCAGATCGGCGTGACCGGCCTGGCCGTCATGGGGTCGAACATCGCCCGTAACTTCGCCCGCCACGGATACACCGTCGCCCTGCACAACCGCAGCATCGGCAAGACCGACGCGCTGCTCGCCGAGCACGGCTCCGACGGCACGTTCGTGCGCACCGAAACCATCGAAGAATTCGTCGCCGCCCTCGAAAAGCCCCGCCGCGTCCTCATCATGGTCAAGGCCGGCGACGCCACCGACGCGGTGATCGAGGAACTGGCCGGGGCGATGGAACCGGGCGACATCATCATCGACGGCGGTAACGCCCTCTACACCGACACCATCCGCCGCGAAGCAGCGCTGCGCGAGCGTGGCCTGCACTTCATCGGCGCCGGTATCTCCGGCGGCGAAGAAGGCGCACTCAACGGCCCCTCGATCATGCCCGGCGGACCCGCCGAGTCCTACAGCGCCGTCGGCCCCCTCCTCGAGACCGTCGCCGCCCACGTCGACGGCACCCCCTGCTGCACCCACATCGGCCCCGACGGCGCCGGCCACTTCGTGAAGATGGTGCACAACGGCATCGAATACGCCGACATGCAGCTCATCGGCGAGGCCTACCAGCTGCTGCGCGACGCGCTCGGCCACGACGCCGCAGCGATCGCCGACGTGTTCTCCGAGTGGAACACCGGCACCCTCGAGTCGTACCTCATCGAAATCACCGCCGAGGTGCTGCGCCAGACCGACGCTGCGACCGGCAAGCCCCTCGTCGACGTGATCGTCGACGCCGCCGAACAGAAGGGCACCGGCCGCTGGACCGTCAAGTCCGCCCTCGACCTCGGTGTGCCCGTCACCGGTATCGCCGAAGCGGTCTTCGCGCGCGCTCTGTCCGGCTCCCGCGACCAGCGGGCCGCCGCTCGCGGACTCACCTCCGGCACGCTCGGCGCCGCCCCCACCGACGCCGCCCAGTTCACCGAGGACATCCGCGCCGCCCTGTACGCGTCGAAGATCGTCGCCTACGCCCAGGGATTCGACCAGATCGCGGCGGGCAGTGCCGAGTACGGCTGGAACGTCGACCGCGCCGCTCTCGCCACCATCTGGCGCGGCGGCTGCATCATCCGCGCCCAGTTCCTCAACCGCATCAAAGAGGCCTACGACGCGGACCCCGACCTGCCCAGCCTGATCCTCGCCCCCTACTTCCGTGACGCCATCGAAGCGGGCATCGACAGCTGGCGCCGGGTCGTGGTCACCGCCACCACGCTGGGCATCCCGATTCCCGCGTTCGCGTCGTCGCTGTCGTACTACGACGGGCTGCGCGCCGAACGGCTCCCCGCCGCCCTGACCCAGGGTCAGCGCGACTACTTCGGAGCGCACACCTACGAGCGGATCGACAAGCCGGGCAAGTTCCACACCCTGTGGAGCGGCGACCACAGCGAAGTCAGCGCCTGACCTCGCCGTGACCGGTCTCGCGGCAGTATCCGTGGCGTGCGCACTCGCCGCCGCGGTGCTGACCGCGATCGCCGGGGTCGCCCAGCAACGATCGGCCGCCGCCGTCCCCGAAACCGGCAACCTGCTCAGCTCGCTGCTGCGCAACCCTCGCTGGTGGGCCGGCGCGGTCGGCGACACCGCCGGCTACGGTTTCCAGATCGCGGCCCTCGCCCTCGGCTCGGTGCTCGTCGTGCAGCCGCTGATGGTGAGCTCACTGCTGTTCGCGCTGCCCCTCGCCGCCTATTTCGGCGGCTACCGCCTCACCCGCAGCACCTGGATGCTCGCCGCAGCGCTCTGCGCGGCGCTGGCGATCTTCCTGATCGTCGGCAACCCCGCCGCCGGCACCACCGATGCGGCCGCCACCCGCTGGGCGCTGCCCCTCGGCGCAGTCCTCACCGTCACCGCGGTCGCCGCGGCGCTCGGCGCCGCCCCGGCCCACGCGACGCGGCTGACCCCCGGCGTCCGCGCGACCCTGCTCGGCACCGCCGGCGGTCTGCTGTACGGGGTCGTGGCCGCCCTCACCAAGCACGTCACCGACCTGTTCGAGGACGGGCCTGTCGCGGTACTGACGTCCTGGCAGGTCTGGATGCTCGTCGTCGCCGGTGTCGGCGGCTACTACCTGCAACAACGAGCATTTCAGGTGGGGCCGCTGTCCGCGTCTCTCCCCGCCCTCACCGTCGGCGAACCGCTCGGTGCGATGTTCCTCGGAGTCGTCGTGCTCGGTGAACACCTGCAGGTCGGCGGCGCCGGCGTGGTCCTCGTCGCAGCGGCGGTGCTGGTCATGTTCGTCACCACCGTCGCGCTGTCCCGGGCGGAGGCTCCCACCCCCGAGGTCACGACGCCCGCGACAACACCGCCACCAGAAAGCCCGAATCCTCAGTGAAGGGACGCAGATCCCACGTCGACAGTCGCAAGTCGACTGTCAGTCCGGCCCGCTCCGCATCGGCGAAGAACTCCGCGAACTCGTAGTCCCGACCGGCACCGAACCCCACCACGACACGCCCGCCGTCGGCAAGGTGCCGGACGAATCCCGCCAGGACCGCATCCCGGGTCTGCGGCGCCACGAACGTCATCACGTTGCCCGCACAGACGATCACGTCGAACGCGCCCGTCACCCCCCGCGCCGGCAGATCCAGTTCCGCGAGATCCCCGACCAGCCAGCGCGGACCGGGATGGTCCTCCTCCGCCGCGGCGATGAGCACCGGATCGACATCCACTCCGACCACCTGGTGTCCGGCCCGATGCAGATATCCGCCCAGCCGGCCCGGACCGCATCCGGCGTCGAGCACCCGCGCCCCGCGTTCGACCATGGCGTCGACCAGCCTGGCCTCACCGGCCGTGTCCTGGCCCTGTGCCGCCAACTCCCGGAACCGCTCCACGTACCAGGTCGAATGCGACGGATCTGCCGCCGTGAGCTCCTCCCACCGGCTCGGGATACGTCCGCCAGGGGTTCCTGCAGTCATGGTCGATACTCCTTCGTCCGAGGGCGCGAGCACAGATCCGTTCCGCGGTCCCGCCCACACCGTAGGCCGACGGCTGCCGAACCGTCGCACCCACCGCCGATCGGGTGCGCTTCGGCGCCGCGGCGACAACACCGCATCCCTCTCAGTAGAATGAGGACTTTCACACGATGTCCGGGCGGCCGCTTCCTCTTCCCGTCCCGGACCAGACGAAAGGAACCCGGTGCCCGCGGCACCCTCTTCCCGCAGGTCAGTACCCGAAGCCACTGCGGAGCCCGACTCCGCCGGTCCGGAGGGCTCCCCTACCGAGCCGGGTGACCACCCCGGCGACACTCACCACCCACGGGAGCGGATGTGACTTCCGTGATCCTGTCCGTCCTCAGCCTGGTCGGCTTCGTTGCCTTGACCGCCGGGACAGCGCTGTTCGTCGCGGCCGAATTCTCCCTCACCGCCCTCGAACGCAGCACCGTCGACGCCGAAGCCCGAGGCGGTGACCTCCGCGCCCGGCAGGTGCAGCACGCGCACCGCACCCTGTCGTTCCAGCTCTCCGGAGCACAGCTCGGCATCACCATCACCACCCTGATCACCGGCTACCTTGCCGAACCCGTCCTCGCCCGCTTCCTCAACCCGCTGCTCACCGCGATCGGGTTGAGCGAGTCCGCGTCCGGGACCGTGTCGCTGATCGTCGCGCTGATCCTCGCCACCTCGTTCTCGATGATCTTCGGCGAACTCGTTCCCAAGAACCTCGCCATCGCGCGGCCGCTGGCCACCGCCCGGGCCACCGCGGGCCTGCAAGCCGGGTTCTCCCTCGTGTTCAAGTGGGCCATCAACGGGCTCAACGGCAGCGCCAACTACATCGTGCGGCGCCTGGGCATCGAACCCGCCGACGAACTGCGCTCGGCGCGGTCCCCGCAGGAACTGGGCTCGTTGGTCCGCGCGTCCGCTGTCAGCGGTGCCCTCGACGAGAGCACCGCCCAGCTCGTCGACCGGTCCCTGCAGTTCGGGGAGCGCACCGCCGCCGATCTGATGACTCCGCGCGTGACCATCGAGTCGCTGGACCGGAACGACACCGTCCTCGACCTGATCGATCGCTCCGACCGCACCGGCTATTCCCGGTTCCCGGTCGTCGACGGCGACCTCGACGACACCGTCGGTGTCGTGCACGTCAAGCACGCATTCACCGTCCCGGCCGCCGCACGGGCCACCACGCCGGTCCACACTCTGGCCCGCCGGGTTCCGAACGTGCCCTCCAGCCTCGACGGGGACGCCGTGATGGAACGGGTCCGCTCCGACGGCATGCAGGTCGCGCTGGTCGTCGACGAATACGGCGGCACCGCCGGCCTGGTCACCATGGAGGATCTCATCGAAGAAATCGTCGGCGATGTCCGCGACGAGCACGACGAACCGGAACTCGACGCGCACCCGCAGGGCGTCGGCTGGTCGTGTGCGGGTCTGCTCCGCACCGACGAACTCGCCCACCTGACCGGCTACCAGGCTCCCGAGGGGGACTACGAAACTCTGGCAGGCCTGTTCCTCACCGAACTGGGCCGCATCCCGGACGTCGGGGACGAGATCGTCCTGCCGGCCCGCCCCGGGGAGGAACACCGGCCCTGGTACGCGCAGATCCTCGAGATGGACGGTCACCGGATCGACCGGGTGCTCCTCGTCCCCGGCGAACCGGACGACGACACCGAACCCGACGACACCGAACCCGGCGATACCGAATCCGGGCATCCGGACACCGGGCACCTCGGAGACACGGACACCTCGGAGACACCGGACGGTGACGCCCGATGAACGACTGGATCGCCGTCGCCCTCACCGTCGTACTGCTCGCCGGCAACGCGTTCTTCGTCGGCGCGGAGTTCTCACTCATCAGCGCCCGGCGGGACCGCCTCGAAACGCTCGTCGCGCAAGGCCGGAAACGCGCCCAGACCGTCGTCGACGCCGGTGAACACCTCTCACTGATGCTCGCCGGATCCCAACTCGGCATCACCATCTGCTCGATCCTGCTCGGCCGGGTCGGGGAACCGGCGCTCGCGCACCTGATCGAACAGCCGCTGCACCTCGTCGGGATCTCCGATGCGTGGCTGCATCCCATCGCCTTCACACTCGCCCTGAGCCTGGTGGTGGTGCTGCACATTCTGCTCGGCGAGATGGTCCCCAAGAACATCGCCATCGCCGGTCCGGAACGCACCGCCATGCTGCTCGTCCCCGCCCACCTGATGTTCATGCGACCGGCCCGGTGGCTCATCGCGTTCTACAACGTGTGCGCCAACGGTGTGCTGCGGCTGATGCGCGTCGAACCCAAGGACGAACTCGAGGTCACCGTCACCGCCCTCGAACTGTCGGAGATGATCGGCGAGTCCCGTTCCGAAGGCCTGCTCGACGAGGAACAGCACCGCCGCCTCACCCGCGCGCTGAGCACCAGCAACCGCACCGTCGCCGATGTCATGATCCCGCTCGCGTCCGTGCGGACCGTGCCGGTCACGGCGAGCGGCACCACCACGCTCGGCGCGATCGAGCAGGCGGTCATCGCGACCGGGTTCTCCCGCTACCCCGCGCAGGCACCGAGCGGCACGATCAACGGTTACGTGCACATCAAGGATGTCCTCGACCTCGTCGGAGATCCGAACGCCGGTCCCGACGCCGCCATCGCCGCCGACACCATCCGGCCGCTGCCGTCGATCCGCCCGGATGTCGCGCTCGACGAGGCACTGTCGGTGCTGCGCCGCACCAATTCGCATCTCGGTGGGGTCGTCGATGCCGGCGGCACCGTGATCGGCATCGTGGCGCTCGAAGATCTCGTCGAGGAGTTCGTCGGTACCGTCCGCGACGCCACCCACCGCGTCGCAGAACCCCCGGAGCGCCGCACCCCATGACCGACCCCACCCCCGGTGCCGCCCCGACCGTGCTCGTGGAGGCGGACTGGACCGGTCGCCGCGACCGCCACCACGCCGCGGTGGACGCCCTGCTGGCCGATCATCTGAAGCGGCGCGCGGCCGACGAGACGCACCCGGTGCACGACTTCCTGTTCACCTACTACAACTACCGGCCCGGCAAGTTGCGGTTCTGGCATCCCGGTTACGGGACGATCCTGCTCGGTGCCGCGACCCGCGACTACCGGGATCATCCCGGCTACGAGCGGCTCGAGGTGGACGGCGTACCCGCGGTCCGGGTCAGGGACGCCGTCCTTGCGCACCGCTCCGGCACGGTCGACTTCGTCGCCGGTCTGCTCGCGGCCACCGCATCCCGTCCGGCCCAGCTCGGCTGCTTCGGTCTGCACGAATGGGCGATGGTGTACCGCACCGGCACCGAGGACGTTCGGCACTCGTCGGTGCCGCTGCGGCTCGGCCACCAGGGCACGGACGACGTGGTGGAATCAATGCAGCTTCGATGCACCCATTACGACGCGTTCCGGTTCTTCACCCCGGAGGCCGCGCCGCGCAACGCTTCGGCGCTCACCCAGGACAGCCGGATGGACCGGGAGCAACCCGGGTGCCTTCACGCGGGGATGGACCTCTACAAGTGGTGCTTCAAGCTCTCCCCGCTGGTCGACTCCGATCTGGTGCTCGACTGTTTCCGGTTGGCGTCGGCGGCTCGCGAATTGGACATGCGGGCCAGCCCGTATGATCTGAGCGGCTACGGCTACTCGCCCGTCGCTATCGAGACTGCCGCCGGACGCGCACAGTACGTCCGCGAGCAGTCGGCGCTCACCACTCGCGCCGCGGACCTCCGTGAGGAACTGCTCAATCGATGCTCCGCCCTGCGCGCGTGTCGACCCGACACCCCTACTGCTACCGGCGGGTAACATAACTGGAGTTTTTCGTGCAAGCACCCGCGGCGCTGCCCCGGGCGCACCGCAACCGGAAAGAGTGAGGCTAATGACAGAACGCGTGCAAATCGGTGGACTCCACATCGCAAAGGTGCTCTACGACTTCGTCAACGACGAAGCGATCCCCGGCACAGGGGTAGACGCAGCCGCGTTCTGGGACGGTGCAGACAAGATCATCCACGAGCTGGCTCCCAAGAACCGCGAGCTGCTCGCCAAGCGCGACGATCTTCAGAGCCGCATCGACACCTGGCACCGCGACCGCGCCGGGCAGCCCCACGACCCCGCCGCGTACAAGGCGTTCCTCGAGGAGATCGGGTACCTCGTCCCCACTCCGGCGCCGTTCCAGATCACCACGGCCGATATCGACAGTGAGATCGCCACCACGGCCGGTCCTCAGCTCGTCGTCCCCGTCCTCAACGCCCGCTTCGCGCTCAACGCATCCAACGCCCGTTGGGGTTCGCTGTACGACGCGCTGTACGGCACCGACGCCATCCCCGAGGACGACGGCGCCGAGAAGGGCACCGGATACAACAAGGTGCGCGGCGACAAGGTGATCGCCTGGGCCCGCGACTTCCTCGACAAGGCCGTCCCCCTCGCAGAGGGATCCCACGTCGACTCCACCAACTACGCCATCGATGGCACCGAACTCCGGGTCACCCTGGCGGACGGCACCGTCACCGGGCTGGCCCAGCCCGAGAAGCTCGTCGGCTTCCTCGGCGACAAGGCCGCCCCCACCTCCGTGCTGCTGCGCAACAACGGCCTGCACATCGAGATCCAGATCGATGCCGAATCCCCCATCGGCAGCACCGACGCCGCCGGCGTCAAGGACGTCGTCCTCGAATCCGCGGTCACCACGATCATGGACTTCGAAGACTCCGTCGCCGCCGTGGACGCCGAGGACAAGGTCATCGGCTACCGCAACTGGCTCGGCCTCAACCGCGGCGACCTGTCCGAATCGTTCTCCAAGGGCGGCAAGACCCTCACCCGCACCCTCGCGCCGAACCGCGTGTACACCGCGCTCGACGGCAGCGACCTCGAACTGCACGGACGCTCGCTGCTGTTCGTCCGCAACGTCGGTCACCTCATGACCAACCCCGCGATCCTCGACCGCGACGGCAACGAGGTGCCCGAAGGCATCCTCGACGCCCTCGTCACCAGCCTGTGCGCCTCCCACGGCCTCTACGGCGACGACGAGCACGGACCGCTCCTCAACAGCCGCACCGGCTCGATCTACATCGTCAAGCCCAAGCAGCACGGCCCCGAAGAGTCCGCCTTCACGACCGAACTGTTCGGCCGCGTCGAGGAGATCCTCGGCCTGCCCGCCAACACGCTCAAGGTCGGCATCATGGACGAGGAGCGCCGCACCACGGTCAACCTCGCCGCCTGCATCGAAGCCGCATCCGAGCGCGTGGCCTTCATCAACACCGGCTTCCTCGACCGCACCGGCGACGAAATCCACACCTCCATGGAGGCGGGTCCTGTCGTGCGCAAGGCCGCGATGAAGCAGCAGAAGTGGATTGCCGCCTACGAGGACTGGAACGTCGACACCGGCCTCGCCGCCGGTCTGCAGGGCAAGGCACAGATCGGCAAGGGCATGTGGGCCATGACCGACCTCATGCACGACATGCTCGTGCAGAAGATCGGCCAGCCCAAGGCCGGCGCCAACACCGCCTGGGTGCCGTCCCCCACCGGGGCGACACTGCACGCCACCCACTACCACGAGGTCGACGTCTTCGCGGTCCAGGACGAGCTCAAGGGCAAGACCCGGGCCACGCTCGACGACATCCTCACCATCCCGCTCGCCGAGAACCCGAACTGGTCGGACGCCGAGAAGCGTGAGGAACTCGACAACAACTGCCAGTCGATCCTCGGCTACGTGGTGCGGTGGATCGACCACGGTGTCGGGTGCTCCAAGGTCCCCGACATCCACGACGTGGCACTGATGGAAGACCGCGCCACCCTGCGCATCTCCAGCCAGCTGCTCGCCAACTGGATCCGCCACGGTGTCGTCACCGAAGCCGACGTCATCGAATCCCTAGAACGCATGGCACCCGTCGTCGACCGTCAGAACGAGGGCGACGCCACCTACCGGCCGATGGCCCCGAATTTCGCCGACAACATCGCGTTCCAGGCAGCCAAGGAACTCATCCTCGAAGGCACCACGCAGCCCAGCGGCTACACCGAGCCGATCCTGCACCGCCGCCGCCGCGAGTACAAGGCCACGTTCGCCTGATCGAACGCCGGCACCGGCACAACCGCTTCGCGCAGCAGGGCCCCGATCCGAGAAGGACCGGGGCCCTGCCCCGTAGTACGGCTGCACCGTACGGGCTGCACCGCGTACAGCACCTTCGGCGGCATCACTAGACTGCTGTAGCCGGTCGGATTCGACCGGATTCACCACGAAACGAGGCGAACCCAGACGTGAGCGGGAGACATCGCGGCGACGGTGCGCGAGGCATCAGCAGAAGCTTGATCGTGGTGGTCGTGGCAATCGTCCTGCTCGTGGTCGCCGTGTTCGGCTGGTTCGAGCTACGCGAACGAATCGACAGGCAGGGCGCGGACGCCGCCGCAACATGTGTCGAAGGCGACGCCGTACTCCGGATCGCCGCCGACCCCCTGATCGCTCCGACACTGACCACGCTCGCCGACCGATGGACCACCGACGTCGCTCCCGTCATCCGCGACCACTGCGTGACCGCACAGGTGTTCGCCGCCGAATCGGCTCCCGTCGCGGCGAGCCTCGGCTCGGACACGCCGTGGAACACCGCACTCGGGCCCGAGCCCGCCCTGTGGGTGCCCCTCGATTCCCGCGCCGCCGAACGCGCCACGACCGCCGTCGACGGGCAAGCCCGCTCCCTCGCCACCTCCCCGGTCGTGCTCGCCGTTCCCGACGATCTCGGCCGCGCGCTGACGAGCTCAGCGGTCGGATGGGACGATCTCCCCCAGCTCCAGCGCGACCCGGCTGCGATGCGCGCCGTGGGCCTCGAAGCGTGGGGTCGGCTGGCGCTCGCGCTGCCCACCGGCGAACGCACCGACGCCACCGCGCTCGCCCTCGAGGGAGTCGCCGCGGCGGTCACGGGCGCCGGCACCGGCCCGCTCACCGTCGAACAGGCCGAGTCCCCGGCCGCGGTCACCGCCGTCACCGAACTGGCGCTCGGCGCCAATGCACTCGGGCCGACCGCCGGGCCGACGACGACCGACGCACTCGCGGCGCTCGGCGCCCGGGCCGACGTGTCGGCGCCGGTCCACGCGGTGCCGGTCGTCGAGCAGCAGTTGTACGCGTCGCTCGACGACGACGCGGTCCGTGGCTTGTCCGGTTACCTGCCCGTCGGTGCGACCCCGGTTGCGGATTTCCCGGCTGCCGTTGTGGATGCCCCGTGGGTCGACGAGACCCTCTCGCGCGCGGCGGCAGAGTTCGTCGATTTCGTGCGCAAGCCCGAGCAGACGCAACTCTTGGTCGAGAACGGCTTCCGGGTCGGCGACGAAGTGCCCGCGCCCATCGACGCCATTCGCCTTCCTCGCGTGGACTCGACGCTCGTTCCCGCCCCCCGTGTCGTCACCGAGGCACTGCTCCGCACCCGCATCGAGCCGGTGCCGCCCAGCAAGGTCACCTTCGTCGTCGACACGTCGCAGTCGATGTCGGCCCTGGACGGCGACGGCACTCGCCTCGCCCACACCGGCGACGCCCTCGACCTCCTCGTCCGCCGCTCACCCGACACGTCGGTGATCGGCATGTACGTGTTCTCCGACGACGCGCCGGGATACCGGATCGCGGTGGAACGGGACGGCCTGACCGCGGCGAAGAGAACGGCGCTCGGCAGCGCACTGGACACCGTCACCCTCACCGACGACGAACCCGTGAGCGCCGCGCTGTCCGCCGCGTACCGCGACGCGGTGGACAAGTACGACCCCACCCGCCCGAACGTCGTTCTCGCAGTGCTCGACAGCAGCGATACCGACGTGGCCGGTCTCCTCGCCGCGATCGACGAGCTTGCCTCCCCCGACAAACCCGTCCGCGTGAACCTCGTCGTCCTGGGCGAGCCCGTCACCGACCTCTCCGCGTTGCGAGCGGTCGCCGACCGCACCGGGGGAACGCTCGAGACCGTCCCCTCCACCGAGGGCGCCGCCCTCGTCGACATCATCCGGAAGTTGGCTTCCTGACCGTGCTCAGATTGCTTGTCATGGCGATCTTCTTCGCCCTCATCACCTATTGGTTGCATCGTCGGCTCGTACGCGCGCCGGGTGTGACCGGTCGCGCCGCGCTCGGCGCCGATCTCGCGCTCGTAGTGCTCGCGGTCTTCGCCGTCGCCGCCAGTTCGGTGGGTACGACGCTCGACCCGTCGTGGGCACGTTCGATCGGGTTCCTCGGGTGGACCTGGCTCGCCGTCGTGCTGTACCTCGGGCTCGGGGTCCTAATCATCGGCATCTTCGCTCTCGGGGCACGGATCGTCCGGCGCATCCGTGACCGCACGAAGCCCCGCACCGACGAACCTGCCGACCCGTCCCGGCGTCGAGCGATCCGGATCGCCACCGCGACACTCGTCGTCGCATCGGTCGGCGCCGTCACCTACGGCGTGTTCGAGGCCGCGCGTCCACGCGTGGTCGACGTCCGCGTGCCCCTGCGCCGGCTCCCCGCCGGATTCGAGGGGACCCGCGTCGCCCTCGTAACCGACCTGCATGTCGGACCCGCTCGCGGTGCCGACTTCGTGCGCCGCGTCGTCGACCTGGTGAACGCCCAGCAACCCGACCTGGTGGTCCTCGGTGGCGACCTGGTGGACGGCACCGTGGCCCTCGCCGGTGAGGACCTCGAACCACTTCGCGACCTGCGTGCACCTCTCGGCGTCTTCGGTGTCAGTGGCAACCACGAGTACTACGCGGACGACGGCATGTCCTGGCTCGACCACTGGGAGACCCTCGGGGTACGGACGTTGCGAAACGAGCACGTCGTTCTCACGCGGGGTGGCGACACGATCGCGCTTGCCGGAGTTCACGATTACACGGCTCCGGAACCTCACATCGCAGACATGTCGGCCGCGCTCGACGGCGTCGAACCGGGCACGGTCGTGGTGCTCGCCGCGCACCAGCCCAAGCATGTCCTCGAAGCGCGTGATCGCGGCGTGGACCTGCAACTGTCGGGACATACGCACGGCGGCCAGATGTGGCCGCTCCGCCCGTTCGTCTCGCTCGCCAATCCCACGGTGACCGGACTGGACCGGTTCGGCGACACACTGATCTACACGTCGCAGGGCACCGGAGCATGGGGCCCACCCGTCCGGGTCGGCACTCCCCCCGAGATCACGATCCTCGAACTCACCGCCGACGCCTCCTGAACCCGCCTCCTGAACCCGCCTCCTGAACCCGCCCCCTGAGTCGGGGCCGGGGGTGAGGTCCGTCGCGTGAGGACGAGTTGTTCGGGTTTTCTAGGGTTTCCGTACCGTCCAGAACATTAACCAGGTAACTGCGGGGCCGACGGGTTCTCCCGTCGGCCCCGGACAGCTCAGCTGTTGTACGCCTCCAACGGTGGGCACGAGCACACCAGGTTCCGGTCACCGTGCGCACCGTCGATCCGACGGACCGCCGGCCACACCTTCGCGCGGGCCTTCCCCATCGGGAACACCGCGGTCCGGCGCGAATACGGGTGGTCCCACTCTCCCACCAGGCATTCCGCCGTGTGCGGAGCGCCGCGCAGCGGGTTGTCGTCGGCGGGCCACTCCCCTGCCCCGACCCGGTCGATCTCGTGGCGAATGGAAATCATCGCGTCGATGAACGCGTCGAGTTCGGCGATGTCCTCGCTTTCGGTGGGCTCGACCATCAACGTGCCTGCCACCGGGAAGCTCATCGTCGGCGCATGGAACCCGTAGTCCGCCAGTCGCTTCGCCACATCGTCGACCGTCACACCGGTGGCCTTGGTGATCCCCCGCAGGTCGAGGATGCACTCGTGCGCCACCATGCCGTTCTCGCCGGTGAACAGAACCGGGAAGTACTCGTCGAGACGACGGGCGATGTAGTTCGCCGAGGCGATCGCGGTGAGCGACGCCTTCCGCAGGCCCTCCGCCCCCATCAGCTTGATATACGTCCAAGTGATCGGCAGGATCGACGCCGAGCCGAAGGGCGCCGCCGACACCGGTCCGCCGCCGCCGAGGCCCGGCTCGGCCGGGTGACCCGGGAGGTACGGGGCCAGATGGGCACGCACTCCGATCGGTCCCACACCCGGCCCACCGCCGCCGTGCGGGATGCAGAACGTCTTGTGCAGATTGAGATGACTGACGTCGCCACCGAACTTGCCCGGACGGGCGAGCCCGACCAGCGCGTTGAGGTTCGCGCCGTCGATGTACACCTGCCCACCGGCGTCGTGCACGGCCCCGCAGATCTCGGCGATGTCCTCCTCGTACACGCCGTGCGTCGACGGATACGTGATCATGATCGCCGCGAGACGCTCCGCGTGATCGGCGATCTTGGCCCGCAGGTCGTCGAGGTCGACGTCACCGTTCGGCCGGCACGCCACGACCTCGACGCGCATCCCGGCCATCACGGCCGACGCGGCGTTGGTGCCGTGGGCGCTGGACGGGATCAGGCACGTGTCGCGCCGGTCGTCGCCTCGGTCGAGGTGGTACCGGCGAATCGCGAGCAATCCTGCGTATTCGCCCTGGCTGCCCGCATTCGGCTGCAGACTTACCGCGTCGTAGCCGGTCACCGCCGCCAGCCATCCCTCGAGGTCGGCGATGAGACGCCGGATGCCGGCGGTCTGCTCGGCCGGCGCAAACGGGTGCAAGCCCGCGAACTCGGGCCAGGTGATCGCTTCCATCTCGGCAGCGGCGTTGAGCTTCATCGTGCACGAGCCCAGCGGAATCATCGTGCGGTCGAGCGCGAGGTCCTTATCGGACAGACGCCGCAGGTACCGCATCATCGCGGTCTCGGTGCGGTAGCGGGTGAACGCCTCGTGCTGCAGGAAGGCGCTCGTCCGCGCCGGCACGGCGAGCGATGCGCCCCCACCCGATCCCGGATGTCCGTCGGCGACACCGAACGCCTCCAGCACGGCGGTGATGTGCGCCGGCGTCGTGGCTTCGTCGCAGGACACCGAGACATGATCGGCGTCCACCCGGTAGAGATTGATACCTGCCGCTGCTGCGGCACCGATCACCTCGTCGGCCCGGCCCGGGACCCGGGCCAGCACGGTGTCGAAGAAAGACTCGTGCACGACCTCCACGCCGCCTTCACGCAGCGCCGACGCGAGGTGATCCGCATGCCCGGCGACGCGGCGTGCGATCGCCGTCAGCCCCTCGGCGCCGTGGTACGACGCGTACATCGCGGCGAGCACGGCCAACAGCACCTGCGCGGTGCAGATGTTGCTCGTCGCCTTCTCCCGACGGATGTGCTGCTCGCGGGTCTGTAGTGCGAGGCGGTAGGCGGGGTCGCCGTCGGCGTCGACCGACAGACCGACGAGCCGCCCCGGCAGTGTGCGGGTGTCGGACGCTTTCACCGCGAGATAGCCCGCGTGCGGACCACCGAATCCCATGGGAACGCCGAAACGCTGTGTCGTGCCGAAGCACGCGTCGGCACCCTGTTCTCCGGGAGGGGTGATCAAGGTCAGTGCCAGCAGGTCGGCGCCCACTGCGACGAGCGCGCCGCGTGCGTGGGCAGCGTCGATGATCGGGGTGATGTCGTACACGCGTCCCGACGCTCCGGGTACCTGGAGGATGACCCCGAAGAAGTCGCCCTCGGGAAGGCCGTCGTCCACGAGGTTCGCCGTGACGATCTCGATGCCGAGAGGCTCTGCTCGGGTCGCGAGGACCGCGGCGGTCTGCGGGAACAGATCGGCGTCGACAGCGATCCGGTTGCTCTTCGACTTGCGGTTCGCGCGGCGGAGCAGTGTCATCGCCTCGGCTGCTGCGGTGGCTTCGTCGAGCATCGACGAGTTCGCGACCTCCATGCCGGTCAGGTCCGCGACCATGGTCTGGAAGTTCAGCAGGGCTTCGAGGCGACCTTGGCTGATTTCGGGCTGGTAGGGCGTGTACGCGGTGTACCAGGCGGGGTTCTCGATGATGTTGCGCAGCAGTACGGGTGGCGTGAGCGTGTCGTAGTAGCCCTGCCCGATCATCGAGGTCGCGACGGTGTTCTTCCGGGCGAGAGCAGTCAGCTCGGCGAGAACGTCGTGTTCGGACTTCGGGGCGTCGAGGACTTCGAGCCCGTCGGAGACGGCACCGTCGCGCTCGTCGAGAATGGTCGCCGGGACGGCCCGCGCGGCGAGTGCATCGAGCGAGTCGACTCCGACCACCTCGAGGATGCGGCGCAGACCCGCGGTGTCGGGACCGATGTGACGGTCGGCGAAGTTCGAGGTGACATCTTCTGACATCGCAGCTCCCAGGCTGATCGGAGAGGTCCACCACCGTGCGTGGTCGCACGGGATGTTTCCTCCCCCTCTGTCGCGAGCTCGCGGAGCGAGCGCCTGAGAGATTCGGCCCGTGGAGGGCGTTTCCCCGTGGGCGGGTGGGTGCTCCCACCGCTTTCCAGAGACGTCGTAGCTCGCACGGTCCTGTATGCCTGAGAGATTGACGGGGAGGTGCTGCTCCTTCGGCGCCCGGATCAGGTCCGGAACTCTCCCGCACGACGGCGACGCGAGCCCAAGTCTAGAACACGACGGTCATGCATCGACGACACCGCACCACCCTCGCGGGTGATCTTCGTCTAGCCGATTCGGCGGTTGATGCGACTGCGGCGCCGGGACGCCAATTCGTCTTCCGGCCGCTCTTCGACGTCGCCTCCGTCGGCACGCTCTGCGGGGAAGTCGGCGATGCTTCCGGTCAGTTCGCGCATTGCGCCGCTGACTGCGATCCCGAAGACGCCCTGCCCGCCCTGGAGAAGATCGACGACCTCCTCGGGCGACGTGCACTCGTACACCGTGGTGCCGTCGGAGAACAGTGTGATCCTGGCGAGGTCGCGGACGCCACGACTGCGCAGATGATCCACGGCGACGCGGATGTTCTGGAGCGAGACACCGGTGTCGAGGAGTCGTTTGACGATCTTGAGAACCAGGATGTCCTTGAACGAATAGAGCCGCTGGCTTCCCGACCCTGCCGCGCCTCGGATCGACGGGACCACGAGGTTGGTACGCGCCCAGTAATCGAGTTGGCGGTAGCTGATTCCCGCGATCTGGCACGCGATGGGCACCCGGTAGCCGACGAGTTCGTCGGGCACCGAATCGTCGGGGAACAGCCCTGGCTGGATCTCTTCGTCGTGCGGTGTAGGTGACGAACTCGCGCGGTCGCCGGCGTCAACGTTGGAATGCTGTCCCTGCGGCCGATCTCGCACTGTGTGACTTCCTCTCGCGCGCCCTGTTGTACCTCGCAACGACCGACCGGCGGATTCCCCCACCGCATCCGATCGTCGAGCGCTCTCAGGCTCACCAAGTAATCCATATTCGGATTTACCCAGCGTACGCTCCGGCGTGGGGCGCGGGGCAGCAACACGCCCACCGGAAAGGCAACGTTCGACACTACTCGCGTCGGACTGGGCTGCTGCTCGGGGCCGCAACGCGTCCGTCGCCGGTCGACGAACGACCGCTCAGCCGTCCGTCGCCTTGAAGTCGTCCGGAGAGATGTTGTCGAGGAATTCCTTGAACTTCTCAACCTCGTCTTCGCGCTCGTCCGGCATGACCAGTCCTGCTTCGGTGAGTACCGCTTCGTCGACGAATACCGGTGCACCGATGCGCAAGGCTACAGCGACGGCATCGGACGGGCGGCACGACACGCGCATGTCGCCGTCGAAAACAAGATCGGCAAAGAAGGTGCCCTCCTGAAGGTCGACGATGCGGACTTCCAGGAGTGCGTGGCCGAAGGCGTCCAGCAGATTCTTGATCAGATCGTGGGTGAGGGGGCGGGCGGGTTCCACGCCTTGCTGCTCGAGCGCGATCGCGGTCGCTTCGTTCTGGCCGATCCAGATGGGCAGGTACCGCTCGCCGTCGACTTCGCGGAGCAGCAGGACAGGCTGGTTCTGGGGTTGTTCCACTCGGATTCCCACCACGCGCATCTCGCTCATCGCGGCGCCTCCGTCCCGCTGCTCGTCAGTGGCGTACCACCCGAATCGATATTGCCTGAATTCTAGTGCGCTCCTCAACATCCGTCAGGTGCCGGTCGGCGCTGCCGGGAGCGGTCAGCGGTCGAGCGCTCCCTGGACGGCTGCCTTCACCAGGCAAGTGTGGAGCGTCAACGACAATGCGGCGAGTTCGCGCACCATCTCTTCCGCGCGCTGCCGGGCCCCGGCATCGCGCCCCTTCGCGACAGGACCCGCGATCTGGGCGACGAGTCCGGCCTCGCGGTCGGCAGCGAGCTTGAATGCGCGCAGATGCCGTACCTCGAGGCCGAACTCGGCCATTGCCTTCGCGGTGCGCGCGAGCAGCACCGCGTCGTCGTCGAAAAACCCGGCGGGACCCGGTATCACCAGGCCCGCCCCCACCAGTTCGGCCAGGAACGC
This sequence comes from Rhodococcus sp. NPDC058639, assembly GCF_042717545.1. Taxonomy (NCBI): domain Bacteria; kingdom Bacillati; phylum Actinomycetota; class Actinomycetes; order Mycobacteriales; family Nocardiaceae; genus Rhodococcus; species Rhodococcus sp. NPDC058639. The sequence goes on along the minus strand of NZ_JBHXRF010000004.1, from coordinate 29,766 downwards.
GGTATCCACACCGGCCCGCTCGCACAGGTCGTCGCGGCTGACGCGGATCTCCCGGTCGGTGCGCAGGTCCTCCGGTGAAACCTCACCGCGGGCGACTGCCAGCGGCCGGGGCCGTTTGGGCCGCGTCTCGACCGATCCCACCGTCGCGGCGCCGCGGTCGATCGCCTCGAGCTGTTCCTTGATCACCTTCAACGGAAGGTACTGATCCCGTTGTGCGGTGAGCACATAGCGCAGCCGTTCACAGTCCGCGATGGAGAACCGGCGATAGCCCGACGGAGTGCGCTCCGGGCTGATCAGCCCCTCGGCCTCGAGAAATCTGATCTTCGAGATCGTGACGTCCGGGAACTCGGGCCGCAGTCGATCGAGTACGGACCCGATCGACATGCCGGCCGGCGCCGACTGGTGGGCTGCGGTCATCAGCTACTCGCGCCCTGCGAACCGCGAGGACCGGTCAGGAACACCAACCGGAACTTGCCGATCTGAACCTCGTCGCCATTGGCGAGTACCGCGGAGTCGACCGGTTCCCGGTTGACGTAGGTGCCGTTGAGGCTTCCGACGTCGACCACCTGGAAGTCGCCCTCGTCCTGACGGAACTCGGCGTGCCGGCGGCTGACGGTCACGTCGTCGAGGAAGATGTCGCTGTCGGGATGCCGTCCCGCCGACGTCGTCGGCTGGTCCAGCAGGAAGCGCGAACCCGCGTTGGGTCCACGCTTGACAACGAGTAGCGCTGATCCGGCAGGGAGCCCTTCGACACCTGAGACGGGCGCGTCGGTCGTAGCCGTTCCGGCCCCGGCGCTTTCCGCTTCGTTCAGGAAGTCGGCGCGAAACACCGAAGTAGTCTCCGCAGGAGTCTCCTCGTAGCCCGCGTTGCCGTTCTCGCTCACCGTTTCTCCTTATCCGTTCGATCGCCCGGGAACTCCCGGGCGATCGTTGAGTCGTTCGCCCCGATCAAAATCGACACGGCACACGCCATATCTGACCGTACCCTGTGCGGGGGCACTGGTGCAGGTAGTCGCGGCCACGTTACATGCCGCGACCGTCAGCTTTCCGTGATGCCGCGGTAGCCGTCCGCATCCATCGTTTTTCCGAGGGCGCCGTCGAGGTCGCCTTCGCTGTCCACCTCCACCTCGACCAGCCACCCGGCTCCGTAGGGAGCACTGTTGACCAGTTCCGGGTTGGTCTCCAGGTCGGTGTTGACCGTGGTGACCTTCGCGCTGAAGGGCGCGTACACATCCGAGACACTCTTGGTCGATTCGACCTCACCGAAGGAGTCGCCTCCGGTCACGTCGGCACCCGGCTCGGGCAACTGCACGAAGACCACGTCGCCGAGTTGAGACTGTGCGTAGTCCGTGATCCCGATCCGCGCGGTTGTCGCTCCGGTCCTCTGCACCCATTCGTGCTCCGCCGTGTAGCGCAACTCGCCGGGCGTTTCGAACTCACTCAAGGTAGATCCTTTCGGGGGCGACGTTCCGGGCGAACGTCGGATTCACTATCCGGGCTGAGAGTATTGGCGCGGCTTGATCTCCCGCAAGGCGGGCACGTCGACCTGCGGAAACTGCTCCACGGTGAGGCTGCCGCCCGCTCGGGCCACGGCGTCGACGACACCTCCCGGGATGTTGAGTGCTGCCGCGAGGGTCGGTCCGTCACCGATGGCGGTGACCGTATAGGGGGCACGAAGCGGCGTGTCGTCGACCGTGATCGCGCCCGACGAGCCCGTCACCCACGAATCCACACCGATGCGTACGGTCTCGCCGTCCGCACCGGCGATCTGCATCGTGTCGGCGCCCGCCGCGCGCAGTTCCTGGATCATGTCGAGCACGACCTCGGCCCCGACGCCGCCGCGCGGGTCGTTCACCGTGAGAACGACTCCCGGGCCGGTCGCCGGCGCAGTGCCGAGCTGGATCGACAGGTCGTCGAGCCGCTCACGTGCCTCGGCGAGAGCGGCGTCCGAGCCGTCCCGCTCGAGACTCGAGAGTGTGCGCTCGAGTGCCGTGATCTCCTGCCGCAGCGCGGCCTCTCTGCGATTGAGGTTGTCGAGCAGAACCAGGAGATCCGCTGGGCGCGCCGAATCTAGGGTGTCGCCCGTACCGGTGTTCCTGACCTGTGTGGCGAGCGCCGTACCGAGCAGGAAGACGAGGAGTGCGGCGAGCACCGCGAAGACCGGCGCGGTCCGCTTGGGCCCCGGGGCCGTCGCCGCCGAGGCCAGGCCGTCCGCGTCCTGATCCGGTTCGACGGCGTCCGGTTCGGGGCCTTCCCGTTCGGGACCGCCGCGTAGTTCGTGTTCGTCACCGCGTGTGTCGTCGGACATAGGTCACGCACCGAACAATCTGCGGCGCAGCGCCGAGGCGTTGCCGAAGATCCGGATACCCAGAACCACGATGACCGCGGTGGAGAGCTGCGTGCCCACACCGAGCTGGTCGCCGAGCCACACGATGAGTGCGGCGACGAGGACGTTGAACACGAACGACACCACGAACACCTTCGCGTCGAAGATGTCGTCGAGGTAAGCGCGCAGACCGCCGAACACCGTGTCGAGGGCGGCAACCACCGCGATGGGCAGGTACGGCTGCACGATGTCGGGAACCTGGGGGCTGAACACGATGCCGGCTGCGATCCCGATCGCGAGCGCCAGCGCCGCATACAGCGCCTGAGCATGATTGACCCGATTCACCGATTCCCCACTTCCCCTGCTGATCCGATTTTTCGCGCCGGCGCGGCCGGGAGTTCGAGTTCGTCCTCGTCGGCAAGGGTGAAACCTACCCCGTAGAGTTGCGCGATTCCGGCGATCCTCAGGTAGGCGTCGCTCACAACGAACGAGGTTTGAAGCCGGCCCGGAGATCCCACCGCCGAGACTGCGTACGGAGAGAAGACCGGCTGGTTGTCCACGAGCATCGCTCCCCCGGCCTGGCGGACGGTCACGCCCGGACCCACCCGGACCCCGCCGACGGACACAGCCTCTGCACCCGCCGCCCACAGTGCGTTCACCACTGCCTGCAGGTCCCGGTCGAAGACCGCTGCGGTCGGGCGGCCTTCTGTCTGCTGGGACGAGTCGGACAGGTTCGGGCGGGCCGCGGGATCGGTGAGGGTAACCGTCAGTCCCGGACCCCGGACCGGCAGCGCCGCGGCTGCATCCTCCGCCGCGCGCAGTTGATCGAGCACGGTGCCGCCTTCGGTGTCGTCGGCGAAGAGAGCATCGCGACGGTCCTGGATCGTCCGGGTCAGTTCGTCACGCCGCGCGACGAGCGCGGCGTTCCTCTCGTCACCCGCGCGCAGAGACGCAAGGATCTCGGCGCGCGCCTGGTCGGTCCCCGCTTCCCCCGCGTTGTTCTGGGCGTACGCGGTTCCCAGTACGAGGCCGGCGAGCACGACCCCGACGATGAGCCATACCCCGGCGGTGGCGCGCGAGGTCGGTCGTCGTCCGGCGCGCCGGTCGGCGGCGGCCGCGGCGTAACCCGGGTCGAGATGGTCCTCGAGGAGAGATTTCAGCAGCGACGGCACCGGGTTGCGGCGCACGCGTTCCCACTTGCGGCTCATTCGGGCCGGCCCGTCACCGGGACCGTCCGCGCGATGGTGACGGCCTGAGCGATGTACAGAATCGCGGTCCACACGTAGAGCACGGTGCCCCAGATCAGCGCCGCCCAGCCGAGCGGACCCGTGATGGGTTCCGAACCGGGTACGGCCACCGTGGCGAGTAGCAGCGGTAACGCGAACATCAGCAGGAAGGTGGCGCCCTTACCGAGGTAGAGCACTTCCGGCGGGGGCAGTCCCCTGCGTCGGTAGACGGCGAGGGTGGGCGCGAGGACGACTTCGCGCCCGATGAGGATGGCGGCGATCCACCACGGCATGATGTCGCGGGCGACGAGTGCGACGAGGGTGGTCACGACGTAGAGGCGATCGACCATCGGATCCAGGATCGCGCCGAGGCGGGAGGTCTGGTCGAGCAGTCGGGCGAGCTTGCCGTCCGCCCAGTCGGTCAGGCTGCTGACGATGAGCAGGATCAGCGCCCAGGCGTCGGCGTGGACGACGAGCACCAGATACAGGAACAGTGGGACCCCGAGCAGCCTGAGAAAGCTGAGGGCGTTGGGAACGGTGAGGATGCGGTCGGCGCTGCCCGTGCCGGCGCCCGTGGTCGCATCGGTCATCGTCGCGTCATCCCTTGTTCTTCGCAGTTTTCTCGGCTTCACCGTCGGTCTCTCATACCCTTCCACATTCGTCCCGGGTCTCCGTCCGGGGCGTCAGCGCCAGGCGAAGACTGGCTGCTCGAGTCCTTCGATGCGGGTGTGCCGGCCGTGCAGTGCCACTTCCCGGAACTGGTACACCACCGCTGCCGTGGGGGCGTGGATGAGATGTCCGCGGAAGGGCCATTGGATCACGGGCTTGTCGGACTCGGGGATCGCGACGAAGCGCGGCGCGACGTCGAGTTCGGATGCGGTGACCGCGTAGAGGATGTCCACCTCGTCGGGGCTCGGGACGAGGTCGGCCATGGCGGTGTCGGACCAGACCACGAACGGCGACATGACATATCCGGATCGGGTGACGTAGTCGTCGAGGCGACCGATGATCGCGTCGGGCTCGAGGGCGAGGCCGAGTTCTTCGTGCAGTTCGCGAAGCGCCGCGTCCTCGGGGGTCTCGCCGTCGTCGAGACGCCCGCCCGGGAGGGCGAACTGTCCTGGGTGCGCGCGGAGTCGTGCGGGTCGTTTGGTCAGCGGCATCACGGGATTCCCGGTGCCGTCGTCGAGGACGGCGACGACCACGGCGGCATGGCGCCTGCCATCGAGGGGCAACCGGCGTGACTCGAACGCGGCGAGTGCCGCGGTGAGGTGGTTGCGATCGAGAGGGTGTAGGGCGCTCATGCGATGACAGTAGTAGGTGGGTTGGTCTGGTGGCGTCACAGCGTGGCGAGGCGAGGCGGGTGTTCCGACGGCGCACGATTCGGTAAATTTTTGATTTCCGTCTAACCCGGATTTCTTCCAGGATTGACAGTCGTTCCGCCCACACCGAGATCCGCTGCACGCCATAGTGTGTCGAAACAGAAAGGATCCGGATGACGGACACAGCCCCACCCGCAGGTCTCGACCTCGAGAAGCTCGCCGCCCACCTGAAAACCGTGGGATTCGGGCAGTTCGACGGTCCCCTCTCCGCCCGGCTCATCAGCGGTGGGCGTTCCAATCTCACCTACGAGCTGACGGACGGGTCCCACCGGCTCGTCCTGCGCCGCCCCCCGCTCGGTCACGTCCTCGCGACAGCACACGACATGGCGCGCGAACACCGCGTGCTGACCGCCCTCACCGGAACAGCAGTGCCGGTCCCCCGGACTCATCACCTCTGCGAGGACCCCGACGTGATCGGCGCGCCCTTCTACCTGATGGACCTCGTGGAGGGAACGCCGTACCGCACCGTCGAACAACTCCTCCCCCTCGGATCCGAACGGGCACGGTCCATCTCGGAACGCATGATCGACACCCTCGCAGCCCTGCACGCCGTCGACCCGAAGGCGGTCGGACTGGGAGATTTCGGCCGGCCGGAAGGATTCCTCGGCCGGCAGGTGCGACGCTGGACCACCCAGCTCGAGAACTCCCGCAGCAGGGACCTGCCCGAAGCCGACGAGCTGCACGAACTGCTCGTCGCACGACTCCCCCACGACGGTGCCGCAGGCATTGTGCACGGAGATTTCCGGCTCGACAATCTCCTCGTCGACGACCACGACGAGGTGGCCGCGGTCCTCGACTGGGAGATGGCAACGCTCGGCGACCCACTGACCGACGTGGCGCTGCTGCTCGTCTACCAGCGTCTCGCGCGGCTCGACGCCGGGTTCCCCGTCTCCACGGTCTCGCAGGCGCCGGGCTTCCTGAGCGACGACGAACTCCTCGCCCGCTACGACGCGGCCGGCGGACGCGACGTGTCCGACCTGGCATTCCACCTGGCCTTGGCGTACTACAAACTCGCGGTGATCCTCGAGGGGATCTACTTCCGCTACCGGCAGGGCAAGACGGTCGGCGAAGGCTTCGACAAGATCGGCGACGGAGTCACCCCGCTGCTCCGCGAGGGCATCGCCGTGCTCCGCTGAACGGACACAGCTGTCCCCCGGCGCCGGCCCACACGACGAGCGTTCGACCTGCCGCGGAACGCTGCTGCCACCCCGAACTCGGCGGTACGCTGCCCGCATGTCGCACCCGATCATGTTCGACGAGAAAGATCCGCTGCTCGCGCGGGTGCGCGAGCTGGCATTGGCGTTTCCCGGCGCCGGCGAGAAGATCTCACACGGACGTCCCTTCTTCCATACGAAGACGGCGTTCGCGGTGTACGGCGGAACCGTGAAAGAGACCGGACGAAGCTTCCCGCGCTCGCTGATCCTCAAGCCGGACGCCTCCGAGCGGGAAGCGCTGCTTCAGGACGCGCGCACGTACCACCCCGCCTACATGGGTCCGTCGGGATGGATCGGGTTCGACCTCGAGAGCGCCACCGTGGACTGGGACGAGGTCGCCGAGTTGCTGGATATGTCCTTCCGCGTCACCGCTCCCGCGCGACTGGTCCACGAGCTCGATGCCCGCTAGCCGGAAGCCCCGGAGATGCCGATCATCCAGTCGACTCCGAACCTGTCGGTGACCATCCCGAAGATGTCGCCCCACGGCGCAACCTCGAGCGGCACGTCGATTCGGCCGCCTTCGGTCAAACCGTCCCAGTAGCCGCGGAGTTCGGCCTCGTCGTCACCGCTGATGGAAACTGAAAAGTTGGTGCCGGGAATGTACTCCGTCGCCGCGGGGGTATCGGAACCCATCAGGACCATTCCCTTGGCGGTGGTGAGCATCGAATGCATCACCTTGTCCTCATCGCCCGGGTCTCCCATCTGCATCTCCCCGAACGTGGAGATCGTCAGTTCACCTCCGAACACGTCTCGGTAGAACTCCATCGCGTGGCGCGCGGTGTCACGGAAGCCGAGATACGGATTCAGTGTGGTGGGCACGGTCACCAACTCCTTCTGTGTCGGGAAACGCTCGGTCGTGGTGTGGCAGTGCCACGCCGTGACAGACCCGCGGCGTGGCACTTTCTCATCGTGACCGTCTCTTCACACTCACGACACCGCAATCGTCTTTCCGGCGTAGTCCGGCCGCTCGACGGCGTCGGCGAGGACCTCACCGACCGCACCGCGGGCCACGTGCCAACCGGCGACCTCCCCTGTGTCGGACGTCGTCGCCGTACCGGATCCCTCGTCCGTGAGGTTGACCGGCTGCACGAGCGTCCAGAGGACATCACTCTCACGCACGAGAGCGTCCTGTTTCTCGGTGTCCGCGATCTGCGGACCGAGTAGCGCCCGGAACATCAACGCGTATCGCCGGGGCAGTTTGCCGCGGGTGTCCCCCACGCCGTACGAGGTCTGCACGACGAGGCGCCGAACGTCGTGGCGTCCCATCGCGGCCACGATGTTGTGCGTGCCGCGTGAGCGCACATCGAGAGCCGTCCCTGCCGGTCCGCGCATCCGCACGCGGACGGGGTTTTCACTGATCCCCAGCGTCACGATCACCGCGTCCTGACCGCGCACCGCGACATCGACATCCTCCGGCCGGGTGGCATCGCCGGTGACGATCGTCGATCGCCCAGCGAGATCTCCCAGTGCCTTGTCGTTCCGGACGAACACGGTGACGTCGTGACCACGGCGGAGCAGCGCGGTCACTGCCGCTTTCCCGGAACCTCCTGTTGCGCCGACCACCAGTACTTTCATGTTGTCCTCCTCGTTCGCGTCCATAGTTCTGTGTCCAAAACCCAGGCTATGGAGCCGGTTCAGGACCTTCCATGCCCCGAAGCCCAGGTTTTATGCCCGTTCGTCCGGCGCGACTGGACGAACGGGTCGCGAGGGCGGGATTGTGGCCCTATGACGAACACGACGGGCGCGACGGCATATCCGTGGACCCCGGTGGACCCCCTCGGGGAAGCACTGCATCTGCTGCGGATGCGCGGGGGTTTCTACTGCCGCTCCGAGCTGAGTGCGCCGTGGGGTCTGGAGATGCCGGCGTTCGCCGACAGTTCGAGCTTCCATCTGGTCGTCTCGGGCGAGGCATGGCTCGATGTCCCCGGCTCACCGCCGGCGCGCATGCTTCCCGGCGAATTCGCGGTGGTACCCCACGGGACTGGCCACCTGATTCGCAGCGGGCCGACCGCGGCCCGCACCGGTCGCGTCGACACGCTCCCGCAGCAAATGATCGGCGATCACTATTCGGTTCTGCGGCACGGTGGGGGCGGTGACCCCACCGTGCTCGTATGCGGCATCGTCGAATTCGACCATCCGACCGCGCGGCGACTGGTGTCCTTACTGCCGCCGGTCCTGCGGATCGACTCGGGCCTGGGGACCGCATCGCAGATACTCGCGCTGATGGCGGACGAAGCACGCCGGGTGCGGCCCGGTGGCGAGGCAGTGCTGACCCGGTTGGCCGACATCCTCGTGATCCTCGCGATCCGGACCTGGGTCGAGTCCGACCCCGCGGCGCGGGACGGGTGGGTCGGGGCGCTGCAGGATCCGCAGGTGGGTCGCGCGCTCGCGGCGGTGCATCGCGCTCCGGAGGGGCCGTGGAGTGTCGCCGGGCTGGCTCGCGAGGCGGCGATGTCACGATCTGCGTTCGCTGCGCGCTTCACCGAACTGGTCGGGGAACCTCCCATGCGGTACGTCGCCCGATGGCGGATGGAAACGGCAGCCGTCGCGTTGCGCAGGGGCGCGACGGTGGCCGAACTCGCCGCGCGATCGGGGTACGACTCCGAGGCCGCCTTCGCGCGGGCGTTCAAGAGGGCGACGGGAACAACCCCGGGGGCGGTACGGCGGCGCGTGAATCCATCAGCGTGAAGTCCCGCCGGTTCGAGCCCGATCACGGTCAGGAGTGGACGGTATCAACGTCTCGATCACATCGCCGACGACCGCCACGCCGATCGACCGGCACCGAGTTTCAGGCTGCGCACCGCAGCGGGAAGGGTCGGGGCGTTGTCGACGGTGTCATCGGGTGCCTCCGACATGGCGGTCCAGGAAGGCAATCTGATCGGTCACGATCTGCTCGAAGTGGGGGTCCAGATAGGGTTCGAAGTGCGTGCAGTCATAGGACCGCACTTCACCGCGCGGGATGCGCGCCGCGATCTTCCGAGCCTTCGCATACGGGGTGACGTCGTCCTTCGTGGCGAGCTGAACCAGCGTCGGAGCGGTGATGTCGGCTGCCTTCCGACCCGGTGAGTAGAACGGCACGCGGAGCGCGATACGAGCGGCGACATCATTCTCGGCCAGTAGTTTCTCGAACTGGTCTCCGGCCATTCGCTCGACCAGGGCGTAGGCACCGGGGGAGGTCATCATTGCGAGGTCGCCGGGTGTGCCGATGGACTTGACCCGATGGGGCGGGCGGCCCAGCCACGCCCCTACCTGATCGCGCACGGCCGCGACGACGAGGCGGGCGAGGAGTGCGGGGGCTTGCGCGAACGCCGAGGCGGGGCCGGTCATGTGGGGCACCTGCACGATCGCGGCAGCAAGCGCGTGATCCTGGGCGGCCAGGTCCAAGACGTGTCCACCGCCGAACGAGGATCCCCACCCGACGACGCGGGTTGTGTCGACGTTGTGCAGGCTGCGGGCGTAGGCAATGGCGGCACGCCAGTCTGCGTGCTGTCGACCGATGTCGAGGATGCGGCGGGGTTGTCCTCCGCTGGCCCCCCAGTGCCGATAATCGAACACCAGCGCGGCGTATCCAGCTTGGGCGAACCGTGCAGCGTAGGCGTCCAGTCGCAGTTCGCGGAACGCGGCGAAGCCGTGCGCCAGCACGACGACGGGCGGATTCTCGACGCCATCGGGCCGATACAGCCATGCGGCGCAGGGTGTCCCGTCGGACAGGAATGTCACGTCGTGTCGGACGTAGCTGTATGGGTGAGTCAAGGTGTTCCCCCGTCGAGTATCTTGAATGATATTCAACACAAGGTAGCAGCGCCGTGAACGGCATCGAGGAACGGGACCTGGACCGTCCGAGGGGAACCACGCCATGGCACGCAACAAGCGCCCGCAACCCGCCGACGAGAAGCGCGCAGAAATCGTGGCGGCCGCCCGGCGGCTGTTCGTCGAGGATGGCTACGACGCCACTTCGATGAGCCGACTCGCCAAGGAAGCCGGGGTGGCGCCGAACACTATCTACTGGTACTTCGGAAACAAGGACGACGTCTTGATCGCAGTTCTCACGGCGGTCATGGCCGACGTGTGGCCGCGCTACCAGGACGTCGCCGGCGAGCCCATTGCCGCCCGGCTGGCTTGGGTGGTCGGACAACTCACGGACATGAGTCACCTGGTGACGACGGTGCACGCCCGCGTCGGGCACTCACCGGCCATCGCCGAATGGCATCAGAATTTCCATGCGATCACCGGAAGTCTGTTCCGCTACGAGCTCGAGAAGGCCGGAGTCGCCGCCCCGGCCGTGGACGCCGAAGTGATGATCGGCATTTTCACCATCGAAGGACTCCTCGCGCACCACCAGGACGAATCTCAGCAACGCGCCATCTGCGATGCTCTGGCTTCGCGCTGGACGCTGACGTAGTTGTGCCGGAAATGGGCTCACGGAGCTCCACGAGACCCCTCGAGACGCGTGCTGGTCCCGATCGCCGTCCCTGACAGCTGGGATCGGAGCGCGGCTTCGACGTCGAGCAGCGGTCCACGAAGCCGAGTGGCGACCGGGGCAGGGTCGCCGTCCTCGCGACCCGCGAGCGTCTGGCCGCGTCACGGCTCAGTGGGGCATCCGGGGCTCGAACGCAGTCGAGGCGGTCTCGGATTTCTCCGAAACCGCCTCTGACATGCTATTCCTCGGTCGGGCTGACAGGATTTGAACCTGCGACCACTTGACCCCCAGTCAAGTGCGCTACCAAGCTGCGCCACAGCCCGTCCGCGCTCTCTCGAGCGCTCGTTGAGATTACAACAGGGACGGCGGGAAACGCTAATCGCCTGGTCAGAGCCCTATGTCCGTTGGAGTGTCATGGTCGCGGACCGATCACTTGCGACGGTCGCGCTTCTCCCGCACGCGCACGGAGACGCGAACCGGGCTGCCGTCGAAGTTGAACTCCTCACGCAGCTTCCGTTCGATGAACCGGCGGTACCCGGCCTCGAGGAATCCGGTGGTGAACAACACGAAGGTCGGCGGGCGCGTCGCGGCCTGCGTCGCGAACATCACCCGCGGCAACCGGCCACCGCGCATCGGCGGAGGTGTCGCTGCGACGATCTCCTTGAGCCAATTGTTGAGGCGTCCGGTGGAGATGCGCTTGTCCCACGACTCGAGCGCCGTCTCCATGGCCGGGACGAGACGCTGCACCGAGCGACCGGTCTTGGCGGAGATGTTGACCCGCGCCGCCCACGGCACCCGCGACAGGTCGCGCTCGATCTCGCGGCCGAGTTCGTAGCGACGGTCCTCGTCGACGAGATCCCACTTGTTGAAGGCGATCACGAGTGCCCGGCCCGATTCCACGACCATCGTGATGACACGCTGGTCCTGCTCGGTGATGGGCTGGGACGCGTCGATCAGCAGCACCGCGACTTCCGCGGCCTCGATCGCCGCGCGTGTCCGCAGCGACGCATAGAACTCGGCGCCCGACGCGTGCGTGACGCGCTTGCGCAGGCCCGCCGTGTCCACGAACCGCCACGGCTTGCCCCCGAGCTCGACGAGCGAGTCGACGGGGTCGACGGTGGTGCCGGCGACGTCGTGCACCACCGAACGCTCGTCACCGGCGAGCTTGTTGAGCAGGCTCGACTTGCCGACGTTCGGCTTACCGACCAGGGCGACGCGGCGGGGTCCTCCCCCGCCGGTGCCTTCGCGCGGCGTCGCGGGCAGTTTCTCGAGCAGGTCGTCGAGCAGGTCGCCCGTACCGCGCCCGTGGGTGGCGGACACCGAATAGGGCTGACCGAGACCGAGCGACCACAGAGCGGCGGCTTCGGCTTCGACCCGGTCGTCGTCCACCTTGTTCGCGACGAGCAGCACCGGGGTCTTCGAGCGCCGCAACACCTTCGCGACAGCCTCGTCGACGTTGGTCGCACCGACCGTCGCGTCGACGACGACGAGAATCGCGTCGGCGGTCCGCATGGCGACCTCGGCCTGCTGCGCCACGGACTGCATCATGCCCTTGGCATCGGGCTCCCAGCCGCCGGTGTCCTGCACCATGAATCGGCGCCCTGCCCACGTCGCCTCGTACGAGACGCGGTCGCGGGTGACTCCGGGCACATCCTCGACGACCGCCTCGCGGCGCCCGATGATGCGGTTGACCAGAGTCGATTTGCCGACGTTCGGTCGGCCGACGACCGCGACGGTCGGAACCGGCACGAACTCTTCGAAGGCGTCACCGTCGGTAAGGTCGATATCCCAGTCGGTTTCTTCCGACCATGTGCCGTCTCCGGCGAATTCTGTGGTGACGTCGTCGCTCACAGCGTCGCTCCCGTCTGCTCGGTGACCACCGCGACGAGCGCGGCAACCACCTCGTCGATGTTCATATCGCTGGTGTCCACGACGACCGCGTCGTCCGCCGCGCGCAGCGGTGAGACCGCGCGGGTGGAGTCGAGGTGGTCGCGGCGTTGTACCGCCGCGAGCACAGCCTCGTAGTCGTCGCCGCGTCCCTCGGCGATGTTCTGGTTGTTGCGCCGGTGGGCGCGGGCCTCCGGAGAGGCGGTGAGATAGATCTTCACGTCCGAGTCGGGGAACACGACGGTGCCGATGTCACGTCCCTCGACGACGACACGGCCCGCGGCGCGTCCGAGTCGCCGCTGTGCCTCGACGAGGAGCGTGCGCACCTCGGGCACTGCGGAGACCGCGGACACCGCAGCGGTGACCTCCGCGCTGCGGATGACCTCGCGGACGTCCTCACCGTCGAGGCGGATGTCCTCGACGGCCGGATCGGTGCCGATGGACCAGGGCAAGCCTGCGGTGACCGCCGCGATGGCGGCCGGATCGGTCAGATCGGTGCCGCGACGCAGCGCGTGCAGGGTCGCAATCCGATACATGGCCCCGGTGTCGAGGTATGCCGCGTTCAGGTGCTTCGCCAGTCGCTTGGACACCGTGGATTTTCCGGTCCCGGACGGGCCGTCCATCGCGACGATCAGCGGGCCGTCCCCGGCGAGCGGGGCGGAGCCGGTCACAGGCCGACCGCCTCGTACAGTCCGCCGACTTCCTTGCGTCCGAGCACACGGAGAGTGCCGGGCCGCTGGTCGCCGAGCGCGACGGCACCGATGTTGGTGCGCACCAGGCGGATCACCGGGTGACCCACCGCGTCGAGCAGCCGGCGGACGATGTGCTTGCGGCCCTCGTGCAATTCGAGACGCACGCGGGACTGGCCGTTGAAGACTTCGAGCAGTGCGAACTGGTCCACCGAGGCGGGGCCGTCGTCCAGCTCGATGCCTTCCTTGAGCTTCTTGCCGACGCCGCGCGGCAACTCGCCCTTGACGGTCGCCAGGTAGGTCTTGGTGACCTCGAACGACGGGTGCATGAGCCGGTGGGCGAGCTCACCGTCGTTGGTGAGCAGCAGCAGACCTTCGGTGTCCGCGTCGAGCCGGCCCACGTGGAAGAGTCGCTGGCCGGCGGCGATGCGTTCGGAGACGATGTCGCCGACGCAGGGACGGCCGAGATCGTCGGACATCGTGGACTGCCATCCGCGCGGCTTGTTCAGCACGAGATGCACGAGGTCCTTCTTCACGACCACGCGCGTTCCGTCCACGCGGATGACCGTGTTCTCAGGGTCGACGCGAAGGCCCTGTTCGACCACGATCTTGCCGTCGACCTCGACACGACCGGCGTCGATGAGTTCTTCGGCGGCCCGGCGTGAGGCGACACCGGCCTGGGCGAGCACCTTCTGCAGGCGCACTCCCTCACCCGCGGGAAGCTGGGTGGGACCGGCATCGCTGTGCTGATGCCGCGCGGGCTTCGCATTGCTGATCGTCGGGTTGGGCACGGGCCGCTTGGCCGCCGGTTTGGGCGCGGCCGGGCGGCCGCGCTTGTTCAGCGTGGCGCCCTTGCGGTGGGGTTTCTTGCCGGCGTCCGGCGTCGAGGTTGCTGCCCGTCGATCAGGACGAGCGTCGGTGCGGCGATCGGGACGAGCGTCCGTTCGTTCCTCAACCCGGCGATCGGGACGAGAGTCCGTACGACGATCGGTACGGGCGTCGTTCCGGAACTCGGGACGACCCTCCGTACGACGGTCGGGGCGGTGGTCCGAACGACCTTCCGTACGACGATCCGTCCGGTACTCGGGACGACCTGCGGTACGACGGTCGGGGCGGTGGTCCGAACGACCCTCGGTACGACGATCCGTCCGGTACTCGGGACGACCTTCGGTACGACGATCGGTCCGGTGATCCGAACGACCCTCGGTACGACGATCCGTCCGGTACTCGGGACGACCTTCCGTACGACGATCGGGACGGCCTTCCGTACGACGGTCCGTCCGGAAATCCGAACGACCCTCGGTACGACGATCGGTCCGGTGATCCGAACGACCCTCGGTACGACGATCGGTCCGGTGATCCGAACGACCCTCCGTACGACGATCGGGACGACCTTCCGTACGACGATCCGTCCGGAAATCCGAACGACCTTCGGTACGGCGGTCGGGGCGGGAGTCGGTGCGACGATCGGGACGAGCGTCAGTCCGATTGTCGGAGCGCTGAGCGCGAGGATTCTGAGCCTTCGCGGCGCGGGGGTTACTACGATTGCGGTCCGGTGTGCCATCACGGCGAGCGGGTGTATTCACTTGATTCCTGTCAATTCTCTGGATCGAACTCCGCGGGCGAGAGTTTCTCGGGACGCGCGTTCTTTCCCATTCTCTCAAATCGTGGGTCCGACTCGAGACTCTCAGAGATGTCATCGATCACATCGACGTCCGGAAGTAGGGGTCCGACGGGCGGGAGATCCTGCAGCGACGCCAGCCCGAGCCGCTCCAGGAACAGATCCGTCGTGATGTAGAGCGTGCCGCCGGTCTCGCGGTCCGTCCCCGCCTCGGCGATGAGATCCCGGGCGAGCAGTGTCCGCATCACGCCGTCGACATTGACGCCGCGCACGGCACTGACCCGGCCACGGGTCACCGGCTGCCGGTATGCGACGACGGCCAGGGTTTCCAGGGCGGCGCGGGTGAGCTTCGTGCGTGCGCCGCCCTGAAGAAGCTTCTCGACGTACGGGGCGAAGTCGCGGCGTGTGTAGAAGCGCCAGCCGTCGCCGGCGATCCGCAGGTCGATGCCGGAGCCGCGCGCGGTGAGACTGTGTGCGAGGCCGCGCAGTGCGGTCTCCGCACGTTCGGTGGTGACTCCGATGGCGGCGGCGAGTTGCTCGGTGGGTGCCGGCGTGTCGACCACGAGCAGCAGCGCTTCGAGCGCGGCGACGAGTTCGTCGTCGGCCATCTCGAGCAGTTCCGCGTCCCAGGCCCGCTCGTCGGCGGTACCGGCGGCGGCATCCGCGACGTGGTCCTGGCTCATCCGTAGTCCTCCTCGAAGTCGATGGCGGCGTCGTCGTTCTCCCCGGTCCACGCCACCTGCAACGGTCCCAGCGGGTCCGGTTGTTCGAACGTGACGGCACGTTCCCGGTAGAGCTCGAGCAACGCAAGGAACCGGGCGACGATCTGCAGTCCGTGCTCGCACTCGGAAATCAGGTCGTCGAACCCTACCCAGACCCCTGCCCCGCGTTGTTCCAGGACAGCGAGGATCAGAGCCGCCTGCTCGGGTACCGACACGGTCGGCACGTGCAGGTGGTCGAGACCGACTGTGGGAACGGGCTTGGGCCGGAACGCGGCAGCCGCGATCTCCGCGAAGCGCTGGGCGTCGACGCCGAGGACGACGTCGGGCACCAGATTCTCGAAGCATTCTTCGAGGGAGACCGCGCGCGGGTAGCGGCGAAGGGCGGCGCTTTCGAGAGCGGCGAACTGCTCGGCGACGAGTTTGTAGGCCCGGTACTGGAGGAGCCGCGCGAACAGCAGGTCACGGGCTTCGAGGAGGGCGAGGTCTTCAGGATCGTCGACGTCGCCGGACGGCAGCAGTCGCGCCGCTTTGAGATCGAGCAGGGTCGCAGCGACGACGAGAAACTCCGTGGTCTGATCGAGACCCATTTCGGGTCCGAGCCGACGGGTGTAGGAGATGAATTCGTCGGTGACCTCGTGGAGGGCTACTTCGGTCACGTCGAGCCGACGTTGGGAGATCAGGCTGAGCAGCAGATCGAAGGGGCCTTCGAAGTTGCGGAGGCTGAGGTGGAAGCCGGCGGGCCTGTCCGGCTCCGCAGCGACCGTCGCCGAGGTCTCCACGTTCGCTGCTGTATCCGTGGCCTCCGAGGCAGCCGGGACTTCCGGCGCAGCAGGGATTTCCGGGGCGTCCGGCATGTGATTCCGGGCGACGGTAGCCGGACGAGCGGCTTTCGGAGGGGCCGTGTCCGGGGTGGCGGTATACACGGATCAGCGGCCGGCCCGGTGGATCACTTCTCGCGCCAGGCCCCGGTAGGCCTCCGCGCCGGCGGAAGTAGGAGCCCACCGCGTGATCGGTTCGCCCGCGACGCTGGTCTCGGGGAATTTCACGGTGCGGTTGATGACGGCGTCGTAGACGAGATCCCCGAACACCTCGACGACACGCGACATCACTTCGCGGCCGTGCAGGGTGCGCGAGTCGTACATGGTCACGAGAATGCCCGCCACCGTCAGTTTCGGGTTGAGCCGATCCCGGACCTTGGCGACCGTGTCGTTGAGCAGCGCGAGCCCGCGGAGACTGAAGAACTCGCATTCCATCGGGATGAGCACCGAGTCGGCGCAGGCCAGCGCGTTGACGGTGAGAAGCCCGAGTGAGGGCTGGCAATCGACGAGTATGTAGTCGTAGCGGTCGAGCAGAGGGTAGAGAGCGCGCCCGAGCGCCTGCTCGCGACCGACTTCGGAGACGAGTTGGATCTCCGCGGCCGACAGGTCGATGTTGCTGGGCAGGAGATCGAGGTTCTCGATGTGTGTGCGTACGAGGACGTCGTCGGCGGTGACCCGTGGGTCGACGAGAACGTTGTGGACGGTCATGTCGAGGTCGTGGTGGGCGACGCCGAGACCGGCCGACAGGGCCCCTTGGGGGTCGAGATCGACAAGGAGCACACGGCGGCCGCATTCGGCGAGCGATGCCCCGAGGTTGATGGTGGAGGTGGTCTTGCCGACCCCACCCTTCTGGTTGCACATCGCGATGATCTTCGCGGGACCGTGGGAGGAGAGCGGGACAGGTTCGGGTATCGCCCGGCGCGGCCGTCCGGTAGGTCCGAGTTCGACGTCGGCGACCGGCGGCGCGGACTCCGTGTCCCTCGACCCGGTGGCCGCGAGCGCCCATGCGGGTGTTCGGGTGTGTGTGGTTTCCGTGGCGGGTGGCTGAGGTGTGCCCACTTTCGGTACTCCCCCTGTCTGGCGACCCGGTCTCTGTTTCACCGGAGTCTGTATGTCACCGGAGCCCTGGTCCGGCGGCCGTTCCGTTACAGGAACGCTACCGCCTCGTGCCCCCGTTTACCGCACGGACACGCGCCGCCACGCGGTGTAACTCATCTCGCGCGCGGATGCGCGCCGGCCCACACCTCGCGCAACGCACCCACGGTGACCAGCGTGTATATCTGAGTAGTCGTCACAGAAGCATGCCCCAGTAACTCCTGTACCACCCGTACGTCGGCGCCGCCGTCGAGGAGATGCGTCGCGAAAGAGTGGCGGAGCGTGTGGGGGGAGACATTCGAGTCGATTCCGGCGCGTTCCGCGGCGGCCCGCAGCACCGTCCAGGCGCTCTGCCGGGACAGTCGGCCGCCGCGCGCGTTGAGGAACAGCGCGGGCGTGTGTCCGCCGGCGAGGGCGGGTCTGCCCCGCACAAGATAGGCGTCGAGCGCGGCGAGGGCAGGTCGCCCGACGGGAACGAGGCGCTGTTTTCCTCCCTTGCCTCGCAGCAGCACGGCGCGCGACTCGGTGTCGATATCGTCGACGTCGAGCCCCACGGCTTCGGAGATCCGGGCTCCGGTGGAGTACAGCACTTCGAGCAGCGCCCGGTCGCGCAGGCCGCGCGCGCCGTCCGCTTCCCCACCGACCGCGTCGAGGAGCGCGGTGACCTGGTCGACGGTGAGCGACTTCGGCAGTCGCCTGCCCTGGCTCGGTGGGGTGACGGACCGCGCGACGTCCACGGGGGTGTGGCCCTCCGCGGCGGCGAACCGGTGGAGGCCGCGAACCGCGATCAGTGCGCGGGCTACCGAACCGGCAGCGAGCGCGGGACGACCGGCTTCGGGGTCGCCGCGGCGGAGCGCGACCCCGAAATCGGCGATGTGCTGTTCCTCGACCTCGACGAGATCACCGACCCCGCGCTCGGCGAGGTACTCGAGGTACCGGGTCAGGTCCCGCCGGTAGGCCGTGAGCGTGTTGCGGGCAGCACCACGTTCGACGGTGAGGTGATCGAGATAGGCGTCGAGGTGTCGAGCGAGCACGCCCTCTAGGTTCTCACTGTTCGGCGCGCGTTCGGGCGAACGCGCTCGGTCGGTCCGGCCATGCCGCGTCCGGGGCGCGGAGGAACGCTCCCCCGGTGGTGCGAGTGGCGGCGAACGCCAGGATGCCCGAGACCGCCGTGGCATTGACGATATCCCCGCGCAACGCCATGGCGACGGCCTCGTCGAGGGGGACGAACTCCACCTCGAGGTCCGCCTCTTCGTGGACAGGGTCGGGGCGGTCGACCGCGCTGAGACCGCATGCGGCGAAGACCCGGACCGACTCGTCGGTGAATCCGGGCGACAGCGCGATGTCGACGAGCACTTCCCATTCGGCGGCCGCGAGCCCGGTCTCTTCGGCGAGTTCACGGCGTGCAGCGTCGAGGGGGTCCTCACCCGGGGCGTCGAGCAGGCCCGCGGGTAGCTCCCACAGCCGACGGCCGAGCGGATGGCGGTATTGATGGACGAGCACCACCCGGTCGTGTGCGTCCACGGCCACCACGGCCACGGCGCCGTGGTGCTCGACGACTTCCCGTTCGGCGGTCTGCCCGCCGGGCATGACCACCTCGTCGACGCGCAGCGACACGATGGCGCCGGTGTAGATCCGTCTGCTGGACCGGGTGCTGAACTCGTGTCGCTGCGCCATCGATCTACTCGGCGTCGCCGGAGCCGGACGCGGACGTGACCGGCTCGGCGGCGGCCGGGTCACCGCCGTGGACGTCGACGGGCAGCCGTTCGGCGGCCTTGTACTGCAGTGCTGCGGCGATCAGCCCGGCGAAGAGCGGGTGCGGGCGGGTCGGGCGGCTCTTCAGTTCGGGATGCGCCTGGGTCGCCACGAAGTAGGGGTGGGTGCTCGCGGGGTACTCGACGAACTCCACCAGGCGGCCGTCGGGCGACGTGCCCGAGAACACCAGTCCCGACTTCGCGATCTCGTCGCGGTAGGCGTTGTTGACCTCGAACCGGTGACGGTGCCGTTCGGAGACGTGCTCGGAGCCGTACGCCTTGGCGACGACCGAACCCTTCTTCAGCGTGGCCGGGTAGGCGCCCAACCGCATCGTGCCACCGAGGTCGGCTTCGCCGGCGACGGCCTGCTCCTGGTCGGCCATCGTCGAGATCACCGGTGCTGTGGTGTCGGGATCGAACTCGGTGGAGGAGGCATCGGTGATTCCCACGGACCGCGCGGCTTCGATGACGACGCCCTGCAGGCCGAGGCACAGGCCGAGCAGCGGGATCTTGCGGATACGGGCGAAGCGGATCGCGCCGAGCTTGCCTTCGATTCCGCGGATACCGAATCCGCCGGGGATCAGCACGGCGTCGACGTCACCGAGGTGCTTCTCGGCGCCGGCTTCGGTTTCGCATTCGTCGGAGGCGACCCAGCGGATCTTCACCTTGGCGCGGTGCGCGAATCCACCGGCGCGCAGTGCCTCGGTCACCGACAGGTAGGCGTCGGGCAGGTCGATGTACTTGCCGACGAGCGCGACCTCGACGGTCTCGCGGGGGTTGTGCACCCGCTCGAGCAGGTCGCCCCACACCGTCCAGTCGACGTCGCGGAACGGCAGGCCGAGCTGACGCACGACGTAGGCGTCGAGGCCTTCGCTGTGGAGCACCTTCGGGATGTCGTAGATGCTGGGGGCGTCGGGGCACGAGATGCACCCGGCGAGGTCGACGTCGCACATCAGCGAGATCTTGGCCTTGAGCGTGGCCGGCACATCGCGGTCGCAACGCAGGACGAGAGCGTCGGGCTGGATGCCGATGTTGCGCAGCGCCGCGACCGAGTGCTGGGTCGGCTTGGTCTTCAGTTCGCCGGACGGGCCGAGGTACGGCACCAGCGACACGTGCAGGAAGAAGCAGTTGTCGCGGCCGACCTCGTGACGGACCTGGCGTGCGGCCTCGAGGAACGGCTGGGATTCGATGTCTCCGACGGTGCCACCGATTTCGGTGATCACGACGTCGGGGATCTGGCCCTCGTTGTCGGGTGCGGCCATCGCGAGGATGCGCCGTTTGATCTCGTCGGTGATGTGCGGGATCACCTGCACGGTGTCGCCGAGATACTCTCCGCGGCGTTCCTTCGCGATGACCGTCGAATACACCTGGCCGGTGGTGACGTTCGCGTCGGCGCTGAGATCGCGATCGAGGAAGCGCTCGTAGTGGCCGACGTCGAGGTCGGTTTCGGCGCCGTCCTCGGTGACGAAGACCTCACCGTGCTGGAACGGATTCATGGTGCCGGGATCGACGTTGAGGTACGGGTCCAGCTTCTGCATCGTGACCCGCATCCCGCGGGCGGTGAGCAGCGCTCCGAGGCTCGACGCGGTGAGACCTTTGCCGAGCGAGGACGCGACGCCCCCGCTGACGAAGATGTGCTTGGTAGCGGTACGCGAAAGGCGTGACTGTGGCAAAAGAGCTCCCGTGACGTCAGGTGCAGGACTTTTGGACTGATGTGATGCAGCTGGGGCCTGCCGACCCACGGAACTTCACGGTAACACCTTCTGCGTCCGGGGCGTACTCGACTCGCCTGTATCGCCCTCCGGTGCTGTGGACGTCACATTTCCGGACGGCTGAGACACGTGCACCGGGCCGGACGGTGTGCGCTCAGCGCGCCGCGGAGCCGACGGTGACGCCGCTCGCTCCGGGACCGGTGCCGTAGCGTCCGGCGCCTCCGTCGAGCTGTTCCCGGACCGCGAGAATCGTGGTTATCCGGCCGGCTTCCCGATCGAGATTGTCCACGGTGGACAGCCCGGAGGACAGTGCCGCATCGGCACGCACCACGGCGACAGGGCCGTTTCCGGCCGCGGCACCCGGGCGACCGGCGAGGACGGCACCGGCTCCACGGGCGTCGACAGCGGCGGCGAAGCGGGCGACGAGAGCCCCACGGTTTCCGCCGGCGGCATCGCTCCCGGCAGCGGGTTCGCCGGTGATGACGAGCGCCGTCTGCGCCGGCTCGGACTCTCCGTCGTCGTAGCCGATGAAGCCGCCGCTGCGGAGAGTGGTCAGGGCCAGCGCGCGCTCCTCCGGAGTGCCGCGGGCCTCACCGGTCACCGGGTCGACCAACAGCACTGCGCCGAGAAGGTCCCCGGCGAGGCTGCCCGGATCGACGGCGCCGGTCTGCAGCTCCACCCCGGCGGGAATGACATTGGTGACCGTGGTGCGCAGTTGGTCGGCTCCGGACGCGCCGACGAAGGAGTCGGTGAGCGCGAGCCGGCCGGTGACCCTTCCTCCGGCGTCCCCCACCGTGCGTACCAGTGCGTCGACGTCGGCGGGATCGGCGTCAGGGGTGGTGACGACGAGGACGGTGCGGTCGGTGAGGGCATCGCGCACCACGCGCGGCGCGACGGTTGCGTCGAACCCGTCGGCGGCGACGAGTTGTCCGTCGAGCCGGGCCGCCCGGTCCTCGGCGTCCTGTAGTTCGCGCCGCATCTCGGATTTGTCGTCCCGCAGGCCGGAGACCACGCTGCCCGACAACAGTCCCGATCCGAGCACGATGCCGAGCGCCAGGGCCAGGAACACGGCCACCAGCGAGACGGCGTGGTGACGCAGCGAAATCACGCGCGCAGGCCCCGGACCCAGTCGACGGCGCTGTCCCACCATTCCTGGGCCAGGGCGACAACATCGCCCCCGAGATTGGAGACGACCAGCGCCGCGATGATCGCGATCAGCGCTGCGAAGATCAACAAGGCGATGATGCCGCCGGAGACGCGGCTGCGGTACAGCGTGGCGACAGCCTTGGCGTCGACAAGTTTCGGTCCGACCTTGAGCCGCGTCATGACCGCCGACGGGTTGGTGTCGCGACGCCCCTGGTCGAAGAACTCGTCGAGCGAGACGGTGCTGCCCACAGTGACCACGAGCGCGGCGCCGTGATGATCGACGAGCAGCAGCGCGAGGTCGGTGGGCGTTCCGGCCGCCGGGAAGGTCATCGCGCCGATACCGAGGTCCTGAATGCGTTCGAGACCGGGAGCGTGGCCGTCCGGGTCCGCGGGAAGCACCACCTCGGCACCGGATTTGAGGGTCGCCGTGCCGATCCCGTCCGGATCACCGACGATCAGATCCGGTCGGTACCCGGCCTTGGTGAGCGCGTCCGCACCCGGTCCGACGCCGACGAGTATCGGCGAATATTCCTTGATGAACGGCTTGAGATCCTTGAGGTCCTGGACGTGGCCGGGCCCGTCGGACACCACCACGACGTGCCGGTCGCGTAGGTCGAGGTCGATCTCCGGGATGCCGACGCCGTCGATGAGCAGTGGGCTCTCCGACCGGATGAACTCGATGGTGTTGCCGGAAAACGCTTCGAGGTGGTCGACGAGACCCGTCTTGGCTTCGATCATCCGATCGGAGATCTCGGCTTCGGTCTGTTCGTCACCCTGCACCAGCAGTCGCTCGCCGGCGTATACGCCACCCTCGTAGAGCCGGACCTTGGCGCCGTCCTTGATCTTCTTGAATGTCTCGGCGCCGGTGTTGTCGACCAGGAGGATGCCGTTGGCGACGATCACCTCGGGGCCCAGATTCGGATACCGGCCCGAAATCGAGGCCGATGCATTGACGACGGCCGACACGCCTGCTTCGACGAGAGCGTCTGCGGTGACACGATCGAGGTCGACCACGTCGAGGACCACCACATCGCCGGGGCCGACCCGGCGCAACAGCTTCGCGGAGTTCGTATCGACCCTCGCGATACCGCTGACTCCGGGCAACGTTTCGTTGGTACGTGACAGCAGCGCCGGCATCTTCATGGCAAAGATGATGCTCCGGAGTTCCGGTCAGTTATCGGAGGCGCGCCGAGACGACGCCGCTACGCCGCTTCCACGGGCCGATCACAGTGCCCGCTCGGCGTGCGCGACGGCGAGCAACTCCTCGGCGTGGGCGCGACCCGTTTCGGTGTCGTCGAGTCCCGCGAGCATCCGGGCGAGTTCGGCGACACGTTCGGCGTCCGACAGCATCCGCACGCCGCTGCTCACCACACCGGCACGGTCGTCCACCTTGTCCACCACCAGGTGCGTGTCGGCGAACGCGGCGACCTGCGGGAGGTGGGTGACGACGATGACCTGATGGGTGCGGGACAACCGAGCCAGCCGGCGGCCGATCTCGACAGCGGCACGGCCTCCGACGCCGGCGTCGACCTCGTCGAAGACCATGGTCGCGCCACGCTCGGAGCCTGCGAGGACCACCTCGAGCGCGAGCATCACGCGCGAGAGTTCGCCGCCGGACGCGCTGCGCGCCAGGGGCAGAGCCGGAGCGCCATCGTGCGCGGCAAGCCGGAACTCCACCTCGTCGACGCCGGACTCACCGGCGTGCAGGACGCGGTCACCGATGGGTAGCGGCGCGGAATCCGCCGCCGCGGCCTGCTGTTCACGGATCTGCACCTCGAGCACCGCGCGGCCCATCGCCAGTCCGGCGAGTTCTTTGCTCACCGCTTTCGCGAGCTTCCCCGCCACCTTGTGGCGTGCCGCCGACAACGCCGTCGCGGCCTCCGCGGTGGCGGTGGCCTCGGCGTCGACCTCGGCGGCGAGTTTGTCGAGGGCCTCGGCGGACACATCGAGGCTCGAGAGTCGTTCCCGGGCGCCGCGCGCCCACTCGAGTACCCCGTCGACGTCCGCCGCGTATTTCCGGGTCAGGGTTTTCAGTTCGGCCTGCCTGGTGAGCAGCGTTTCGAGCGCGCCCGGGTCGGACGGGAGATCCCCCAGGTAGCCCGACAGATCACCGGCCACGTCGGTGACCACCGCGATGGCGTCGTCCAGGCGTGGCCCGAGGTCGCGAAGGGCCGGGTCGTCGCTGCCGTCCACGCGCGAGCGTGCCTCACCCAGCAAGTCGAGTGCGGAGCGTGCTTCGTCACCGTCGGCGGCGTCCTGGCCGGCGAGCACCGCGTGCGCGCCCATCGCTGCCTCGCGGAGAGAATCGAGATCGGACAGGCGACGGACGTCGTCGACGAGCCGGGCATCCTCCCCTGGCTCCGGATCGACGCGCTCGATCTCGTCGAGTCCGTACTGGAGACGGTCGGCTTCCTGCGCCAGCTCCCGCGACCGTTCGGTACGTTCGTGCAATTCTGCGCGGGCGTCGAGCCACCGACGCCGGTGCGTGCGATACCGGTCGAGCAGCGGAACGATCGCCTTGCCGCCGAACCGATCCAGCGCGGAGCGCTGTTCACCCGGGCGGAGCAGGCGCAATTGGTCGTTCTGTCCGTGCACGGTGAGCAGCGGGTCGGTGAACTCCGAGAGCACACCCACCGGGACACTGCGTCCCCCGAGGTGGGCGCGGGACCGGCCGTCGCTGCCCACGCTGCGGACGGCGATGATGCTGCCGTCCTCGTCGCGCTGCGCACCGGCGGCCTCGAGAAGCCGGGCAACTTCTTTTTCGACGTGACTGGCGCCGTCGTCGACGCTGAAGCGTCCCTCGACCACGGCACGGTTCGCGCCGACGCGGACTCGTGTCGCGTCCGCCCGAACCCCGGACAGCAGGTGCAGGCTCGTGACCACCATGGTCTTGCCGGCCCCCGTCTCGCCGGTCAGCACCGTCAGACCACCGTGGAACCGGGCGCTCGCCTCGGAGATGACGCCCAAATTGTCGATCCGGATCTCAGCGAGCATCTCAGAGCTTCCTTCCCCGCCAGCCCTTCACCGGAAGTTCGAACTTTCGCACCATCCGGTCTGCGAACGGTGCCGAATCCAGCCGTACCCAGCGCACCGGGTGCCGGCCGCGCACCACGTCGAGGCGTCCGCCCGCGGGCAGTTCGAGCGTGCGCCGGCCGTCGCAGAACACCACCCCGTCGTGGCCCCCGGCGAGGGTTTCGACGGCAATGATCGATTCGGGACTCGTCACCAGCGGGCGCGCGAACAGCGCGTGCGCGTTGCTCGGGATCACCAGTAGTGCCTCGAGTTCCGGCCACACCACAGGACCGCCCGCGGAGAACGCGTAGGCGGTCGAACCGGTGGGGGTTGCGATGAGCACCCCGTCGCAACCGAAGGACGACACCGGCCTGCCGTCGACCTCGAGCACGACCTCGAGCACCCCGAGCCGGGATTTGTTCTCGAGGCTCGCCTCGTTCAGCGCCCAGCCGCGGTCGACGATCCTGTCGTCGACGCGGATGGTCACGTCCAGTGTCATTCGTTCTTCGATGCGGTACTCGCGGTGGGCGACCTGATGTAGTGCGTCTTCGAGGTGTTCGGCTTCGGCCTCGGCAAGGAACCCGATTCGTCCGAGGTTGATGCCCAGCACAGGGACCGACGCATACTGTGCGAGTTCGGCGGCGCGGAGGAAACTTCCGTCCCCGCCCAGCACGATGACCATCTCGCAGCCTGCGGCGGCGTCGGGGCCGGGTTCGACGATGCGGATGAAGCTGCCGGGGATTGCCAGAACTCCCAGCCCGTTGCTGCCGGCCTCGTCCTCGAGTACCCGGAGGCCGATGCCCGCCTCGCCCAGCACCTTGGCGACCCGCAGGGCGGTGGTCGCGATCTCGTCGCGGCCCGCATGCGAGACGAGCAGAATCTCGCGTTCGGTGCGTCCGGGACCCGTCGGCGCAGTGGTCCCAGGGTCAAGCTGCGCCGGCTCTGTTGCCCCCGGGTCCAGGTGCGCCGGCCCTGTTGTCCCCGGGTTCGGCTGCGCCGGCCATGTTGTCACTGTGGTCCTTCCTGTACCGCGCGGTGGACGAGATCGATCACGTTCGGGTCGAGCTCCTCGGCGCCCGGTTCGCCGGCCCGCAGCCACAGGAAGTACTCCACGTTCCCGGACGGACCCGGCAGCGGGCTTGCGACCACTCCCCGGGTGCGGAGCCCGGCACGCTGGGCTTCGCGCGCCACGTCGAGCACCGCTTCGGCCCGGAGTTCGGGGTCTCGCACAACTCCGCCGCTACCGACGCGGTCCTTGCCGACTTCGAACTGGGGTTTCACCATCGGAAGCAGATCGGCGCCCGGAGCCGCGCAACGCACGAACGCGGGCAACACCAGTTTCAGGGAGATGAAGGACAGATCCGCCACCACCACTTCGACCGGTCCTCCGATGAGATCCGCGTCGATGGTACGCACATTTGTTCGATCGATCACGTGGACACGCGGATCGGATTGCAGTCTCCAGACGAGCTGCCCGTATCCCACGTCTACGGCGACCACTTCCGAGGCACCTTCGTGCAGAAGGACATCGGTGAATCCACCCGTCGACGCACCTGCGTCGAGGCATCGTTTGCCGGAAACCTGCAGGCCCTGCGGGGTAAAGGCTTCGAGTGCTCCGAGAAGTTTGTGCGCGCCACGTGAGGCCCAGGAGACCTCGTCCGCGACCTCGGTGACGAGTAGCGGGGTGTTCGGCTCGACGGCGGTGGCGGCTTTGGTCGCCACGGTGCCCGCGATCAACACCCGGCCCGCGGCGATCAGCTCGCTCGCGTGCTCCCGCGAACGCGCCAATCCGCGACGAACCAGTTCTGCGTCGACCCGTGCTCGGCGCGCCACGTCAGATCTTGTCCACGGTCGCCAGCGCCTGCACGAGAACGTCGTGGGCCTGGTCGAGCAGCTGGGCCTGGCGGGAGATCCCCTGGGCCGTATCGGAGGTGTCCGCGCTGTCGCGCGCGCGCATCAGCAACGCATCGACCTCCGCGTGGATACGGTCGGGATCGATCGCTGCTCGTGGGCCGGGAACGTGTTCGCCCGGGCGTGGAATAGACGTGCTCATCACCGACCACGCTAGTGCATCTACGCCACGACCGGCACACGGCACGACCCGATTCAGGGAGCGATGCCCCACTCCTCGAGCACGCTGCGCGCGTGCTCGTCGACCGGCCGGACTCGACCGAAACCGGGGTTCGACCAGGCGATGCCGAGCAGTCCGCGTAGGACCTCCATCGCGTCGCCGGCCACTCCGGTGGATTCGAGATACAGATCGCCGTCCTCGACACGTGCCGTCCAGTGCCCGCCGGGCATCACCCGGACCTGTGACGCCGGAGCGTCGAGGCACCCGAGCGAGGCACCGACGTAGGTGGGGCGTTGCTCCACGGGTGCACGCAAGAGGTCGTCGACCGTGCTGACGCCGGTCAGAACAAGGAGGGAGTCCGCGCCGACGGCGTTGGCGCCTTCGATGTCGGTGTCGAGCCGATCACCGATGACCAACGGTCGTTGTGCGGCACCACGCCGGATCGCATCCTCGAGCAAGGGGGCCGCCGGCTTGCCTGCCACGACGGGCTCGGCGCCGGTGGCGTGACGCACCGCCGCGACCATCGACCCGTTGCCGAGCACCAGTCCCCGTTCGGTGGGCAGCGTCGAGTCGATGTTCGTCGCGACCCACCAGGCGCCGGCGCGAATGGCGAGTGTCGCCTCGGCCAGCATCGGCCACCCCGTCTCGGGTGAATGTCCCTGGACCACGGCGACGGGCTCTGCGTCGGCGGTGCGCACCGGGTTCAATCCCACCCGGGCGACCTCCTCGGCCAGCGCGTCGGTACCGACTACCAGGACAGGCGATCCCGACGGCACCTGTTCCGCAAGCAGACGGGCGGCGGACTGCGAACTCGTCACCACCGACGCGTCGTCCGCCGGGAACCCCAGGTCACGGAGATGGCGTGCGACTTCGCTCGGGCGACGGCTCGCGTTGTTTGTGACGTAGAACAGGTTGTCGCCGGCGGTCAACGCCTCGCGGGCACCGGGAACGGCATCCGCGCCTCGATAGACCGTGCCGTCGAGGTCCAGGAGGAGGACATCGTAGAGCGAACGCAGAGAGTCACCGGTGTACTCGGCCGCCGCGTCGCCGAAGGCGCCGCTCGACGACGTCACAAGTCTCCTCCGGTGAGCTCCTCCACCCGATCCTCGGCGTCGGTGACACCTTCGATGTCGGCTTCGGCGGAGTGCAGGAACCACTGCACGCCTTCTTCCGCGCGTCCCGCTGCGACGAGTGCGTCGGCGTACGCGTAGAAGAGCCGTGCCGCGGGCGTACCGGAACGGGTCGGGTCGAGATCGGAGGTCTGCAGTGTCACGACGGCCTGGTCGTACTGGCCGAGATCCATGCGGGCACCCGCGACAACGATCCGCAGTTCACTGGCTTCGTCACCGGTGAGGGCACGTGCTTCTTCGCTGCGCCCGAGTTCGATGGCCTTCTCCGGTCGTCCGAGGCCACGTTCGCAATCGGCCATGACGGCGAGAAGCGCTGTTCCACCGGACATCCGGCGTGCTGCACGGAGTTCGGAGAGTGCCTCGGCCCACTCGCCTGCGTGATACGCGGTGATACCGGCGGCCTCACGGACGACTGCGATCCGGCCGGCACGCTGACGTGCGGCACGGGCATGCGCCAACGCGAGGCGCGGGTCGTCGTCGATGAGCTTTCCCGCCATCACCAGGTGACGTGCGACGGCGTTGGCGTTCAGCTTGTCGAGACTGAGCAGATCGCGCCGGATCGCCGGGTCCAGTTCGGAGGCTTCGACGTTCTCGGGCAGGTCCGGCTCGTCGGGGCGAGCATCGCGCCGGGGGGCAGAACCGTCACGTCCGCCTGCCGGGCCGAAACCGCCTTCGCCGCCACGACGCCGAGGGGCCTCGCTACCGCGGCGATCGCCGCCGTAGCTGCGGGCTCCGCGATCGTCGCTTCCACGGCGGTCATCGCTTCCACGGCGATCGTCGCCGTAGCTGCGACCTCCGCCGCGTGCGTCGTCGCGGCTGCGGTCACCGGTGGGACGATTCGGACGCTCGCTGCGACCGGCGTCTCGACGGGACGGATCCGACGAAGGTCGGTTCCGATCACCGAACTGCCGTCCGCGGTCGTCACCCCTGCTCTGCCGAGGATCGCTGTCGCGGTTCGGGCGCGAGTCGCCACTACGGCTGGGCCGTGAGTCGTCACGCCGGCGGTCGCCGGACGGCTGGTCGCGCTGCGGCCGGTAGCCGCGGTCGGGCCTGTCGTCGCTGCGGGGTGGACGCGCGTCCCCCTCACGGCGGGGCCGGGAGTCGTTGTTGCGGTCGGGTCGTGCATCGCCTTCTCGGCGGGGGCGCGCATCCTCACTCCGGCCGCGCTGTGCGCGATCCGGGTAGGAGCGTTCACCGCTGCGCTGAGGCCGGCGGTCGTCGCCGCGTCCGGCGGAGGAATCGTCACGCCTGTCGCCGCTCTGCCTGCGGTCGTCGTTGCCGCGATTGGTCTGCGAGCCTTCTTTGCCTTCGCCCCGGCCCGACCAGGGAGTAGATCCTCCACTCCGGAAGGATCGACGCTCACCGTTGTTGTCGGACACAGAAAAAATCCTTTCATAAAAGCACGATAAAAACACGAAAGGGGACCCAATTATTGGGTCCCCTTTCGGTAACGGGTGTTCGGCGGTGTCCTACTCTCCCACACCCTGTCGAGTGCAGTACCATCGGCGCAATGGGGCTTAGCTTCCGGGTTCGGAATGGGACCG